>CAZZNH010000011.1:0-183528 GCA_964655635.1 uncultured Ohtaekwangia sp. | reverse complement strand
GGTGTTTTTTTAAAAAAAACCATTATACGGGTTTGTCGACACCCCGTTTTTCAAAAAATAAACCTGCGTTCGCACGACTTCCTGGTCAATAATCCCTCCCAATCTTCGTCAACTTCTCAATGTCATTATTTACAGAGAGGATCAGCAAACAAGTTGCCGTACAAAAAACCGGACTGGTGATGCAGTGATGACCGTTCCAACTGCCATCGTCATTTTGTATTTGCAACAATCGCCCGGATACATTGTCGTACCATTTTTTCCAGTCGCTGTCTTTATTAATAACCAATGACTCACCGGTTTGAAGGTAGCTAAGGAACTCCTCACCACCGTTACTGCCAAAGCCATCCATTACCCTCGCGTCCTGTGACTGCGCTTTCCCGGCTTTATACACATTAAACGCATCATTGTATTTTTTAGCTTCGTCTTTTGCAAAACCTATTTTTTCAAGATTGGCTTCACTAACGGGCGCATTCTGTGGAAGCACGCCATCTCGTTTGGCTTTTTCAAATGCTTCGGTCACCTTGCGTGCCTCCTTGGCGCTGGCTCGTGTAGAGCCAGACACCGAATACAACACCACGCCTGCTCCAAGTTCGGTTTTTACCTCACCGCTCTCCGCGTCAAGATTATTTTTTTGAAATTGTCTTGCGCGATCCAATTTCCGATCGTCTACGGCCACTCCTTTTGCCTGTGCGGCTTCCAGCGCATTGGTCGCAAATGACGATTGTAGCACGCCCGCCCAGCCAGACCCTTGAAAGCTTCCGTCACTGTCCTGCGCCTTTTCGATCTTCGCGACACAAGTTTTCAGCGCGCGTCTGATGCGACCGGCCATCTCCTGATCCAGCGAGGGGTCATCCAACAAATTGGAAAAAAATTGTGCAGTCAAAATGACATCGATATTTGCGCCAAGCTTCACTTGTATCTGTGTTCCGGTCTGGTCCGTGATAGTGGTGCTGTTTTGAGGTGAGCGTTCTACCTCCCGCAGCAGGTGCTCCACTGCCCGCTTAAATTGACTGCTGTAGGTACCTTTTATTAATGTGTTGCCATTGCGCAATAGAGCCATGGCCACCATGGAAGTTGTGGCAGGGTCCGTTGGTACGGCATGTGGATCAGTGATGTCTTGTCTGGCATGACTGCCTGCTCCCCAGCCACCGTTGTTACTTTGGGCGCGAATGATCCAGTCCAGACCTGCCTGCGTATTAAACAGGATTCGTTCGGGTGTCTTATAAACAAAACTCGAATCGGACGATTCCTCACCCATGATGGTTAGGAATACACAACCCTTAGGGGCGCAACTTGCGTTGTGTTCGTGATTCTCCTCCTTTGATGTGAAGGAAAAGAAGAAGGAACAGGCAACCGCAAAGAGTCCCGCCCATAGCGCAAAATGATATTTTTTGAACGTTTTCATAATTGATAAATGGATTTATTACCAGGATGCAGGGAGCGATGAAATTCCATACGGAATTCAAGGTATTTTTCAGATTAATAATCCAAAAAATACATAAAGACACTCTACAAGAAGTGATTGGTATTGGCCTGAGCCTGCCGAAAAAAGAGCAGACGAGACCACTTAAGCGACCGGATAATCAGGGACAAATTTGGCACCTATTCCTCAACGGTAATCCTTACAAATCCCGAAACCAGCAGGCCGAATTGGCTGATATCTGAAATGTTAGCTTGCGTTCCTCTGGTTCGATAGCCTAATTCGTAAATTGCTTCGGCTACCCCTACAAAATCCTGCGGTGGTTGATAACGGAGCGAAACTGAGTTGTTGACTGAGGCAATGTCCAGCCATCCAGATTGTTCGATTCCGATCATTGAAATAAATGGGTTTTCCTCGACTGAAGAGGAAAGGCCGCAAAGCTTTGGGGTAGAAATAGGCGTTGATGACAGGGGCGAGTTCTTTTTGACCTTTATATCATAGGATATTGCAAATGATTTGCACGTGTTGTCGAGGTTGTTCGCAAGAAAACGCACGGTGACAATTTCGCGGTTGTCCGCTGAAACGGTTACTCCATCTGAAGTAAAATCAGGGTCCGACTCATAAATCAGATAGCTGCCATCTCCGACAACGCGGATTTTACCAAAGGCATTCCCACTCGCTGTCACCTTCTTGTCTTCGATTTGAGCATCAACTAATTTTAGGTTAAACACCATCGTGCCCCCGGGGTCCCCATATACTCCCCTGATTGGAAGTTCATCGTCTTTGCACGAAATCAAGAAGAGCGCAATCAAAAATAGTGATGTATATTTTTTCATGTCAGGTGTTGCTATTAATCATCGTTATTCCTCAACGGTTATCCGCACGCGCCCTGAAATCAGGAGATCAGCCTTAATGATATCATGATTGGAGCTGCCTGATGAATTGTATCCAAGATCATAAATGCTCTCACCTGTTCCAACAAAATCTTCGGGTAGGGTTAAATACATCCCCCCTCCGCTACTAAAAACTAGTCCTGGAATGGCCTTTATATCTGTCGCAGAAATCATTTTATTCCTTGGAAAATTCCCGCAAGAATTGGGGCTCAACTCCTGGAAAAATGGCGGAGCATTTTTTTTGAAAGTCAGATCAAATGAACGTGCAAAGGTTTTGCAACTATTGTCAAGATTTTCAGCAAGAAAGCGAACGGTTCCAATTTCTGCGTCATCAACAAAAATGGCCACCACATCTGATGTAAAATCCGGATCTGATTCATAAATAAGATAGCCTCCATTTCCTACTACGTCAATTTTTCCGTGTGCATTTCCGGATGCGGTCACGGCCTTGCCTTCGATATTAGGGTCAATAAGTTTTAGGTTAAATACCATTGTGCTCCCGGGTTCTCCATAAACGCCTCTGATTGGTAGTTCATCATCTTTACACGAAATCAAAATCATGCCGATAGAAAATGCCGCTAATAGTTTTCTCATAAGCAGTTTTTTAATGGGTATGACCAAAGTTAAACTGCGTAAAAAGGGATTTGCGCCACGCAGGGTGGGTGATTTTTATTTTTTACAATCGGGGCAAGGCTTACCGGATCCCCACTTAAATTCTTTTTATTTGCAGGTCACTCATTCAACAAAATTGAAAAGACAATTTTTAAATCAGCTGATTAATCTTTTTTGGACCATTCTGGCATTTGCACCTGTAATGGCATTCTGGTTGGCCGTGGGTTCTAATCTTTTCCTGTTTCTGCTGTTGACCTTAAGTATTTCAACACTCTATCTTCCGGAGCGATTTTATCAGCTCATCCAGGTGAGCGATCGAATTGGTTTTTATGAAAAATGGCAGTTGAAAATATTTCGAAGGTACACGCAGGATGGTGATATGGTCCGGCAAATTATTTCCGGAAAGAATCCTTCAGCGCACATCAGGGGTAGGGCGGATGCGGCCAGGTACATGAATAAGATCAGGATTTATGAACGCTTTCACCTAATCGGCCTTGCATTCTTTTTGCTCACCACCATTTACGCGATTATACTTACCAATTTTGCCATCGCCCTGATGATCACGTTGGCCAATATCGTTTACAATATCATTCCGTTGCTACTGCAGCAGTATAATCGGTTGAGAGTTAAAAAATTGCTGGAGGAGTAAGATGATTACCTGCGCACCCTGATATCCGCATTCCCAAAAATCAGACCTTTGTTGATTCGTGCAGGGCCGTTCAAACGAATTTCAGGTTCCCCGAAAGCGGTTATTCGCAATTCGTCATAGGCGTTTAGGGTAATACGACCCTCACCATAAATCCTGGAGGCTGTAGTGTTGCTTTCCAGATTTTGTGTGTCGATTTTGTTCTCACCAAACAGGCGATACAGTTGATGGCCTATCGCACCCGATTTTATTTCAACATCATTCGAACCAAAAATAGAAGCCTTGAATTTATCGGCCTGAAGGGCTGAAAGCGAAACGTTGTTCTCACCAAAGACCTTCAACTTAAATTTTTTGGCGCTGATTGCCCCGTTGCAAACCAGTCCTTCTTCACCCCTGATTTCCAACCCGCGCAGTTCCCTGTAGGTGATGTAAGCAGTCACACGCGAATTGTCATATCTGCTCCTGGTATGCCTTTGACCGTTGTAATAGAACTTCTCCTGCTTCTCTACGAGCCGGGCATTATCCAGGTAAATGTGCAACTTTTTACGCCTCACTTTCACGTTGACTTCATCGGGATTCACTCCTGCGTATTCCAGCCTGATAGACTCTTTTTCACCCTTCTCCAGCACTACATTGACGAACTGTGAGGCTACTATCCGATCAAAGGCAGCGAGTGGCTGTTCGTCAGATTGAGCGAACGCAACTGAAATGGACAGCAGAAACGCGGTGGTTATTAGGGCAAGGGGCGTTTTCATAGAGGTAAATTTAAAGTATCAGTGATTAGTACCCAAGAGATGCGCCAGTTGCACCGAAGGTTGCATGTGAATAGCCATTTTATTCAGACCTAAGTGATTTCACTGGATTATCCACGGCCGCCCTAAAGGCCTGCATGCCCACGATACCGATTGCCATTAAAAAAGCAAAACCACCGGCAAGGGGGAATGTCCACCATGGAATCGATATTCTATAGGGATAGCGCTCAAGAAATGTATCCAAAGCATACCACGCCAGCGGTGCGGCAATAACAAACGCAACGATGACCAGCCTTGAGAAATCCTTCGATATCATCACCACCACTGCAGTGACGGTGGCACCCAGCACCTTTCTGATGCCAATTTCTTTTGTCCGCTGCTCGGCAGTGAACGCGGCAAGGCCAAAAAGTCCAAGGCCAGTGATGAGCAAGGCAAGAAACGCAAACAGGTTGGCCAATTTGCCAATCATGTCAATGGTGGTAAACTTCTTTTTGAATTCCACATCGGCAAAATCATACTCAAAGGGATAGGCCGGATTGAGTTGTTTAAATACTTCCTCCACTTTTGCCAATGAGGCGGTAATGTCTTTGGTCTTCGAAAGCCTGATGGTGACAGCAGCGACCCACTCCGGGTCGTGAATCATAAACATGGGACCCACATCCCTGAAAGGTGATCCCATGAGCGTGTTATCCACTACACCAATTAATTCACGCTTGCCTCCCCACAAATCCAGTTGTGTGCCGATGGGATCTTTTAAACCCATGAGATCCAGACCAGCCTTGTTGATGATGATAGCGGAGGAGTCACTTTTAAAATCCTCAGAAAAATCCCGGCCCTGAAGTATTTTGATTCCCATCGTTTTGGTGTAATCGTATTCCGCGGAGATGGTGGCAAAAATCACTTTTAAATCCTCCGGCTTGCCGGGCCACCCAATGAAATTGTTAGACCAAATTTGAGTGATGGGGCTGTTGGAACGGGTAACGGCATCAACCACTCCTGTCCGCAGTAGTTCTTTTTTAATGACGCCATAATTATCCCGCAGTTCATTGTTATACTGTACGGAAATGAGGTTCTCCTGGTCATATCCAAGATCCCTGTTTTTAACGTGTTGAATTTGGAAGTACACAACGATGGTACCCACGATCAGGATAATGGAAAAGCCAAATTGCAGCACCACCAAAATTTTTCTTGGTGTGCTGGCACTTTTGCCAACTTGTACTTTTCCCTTTAATACCTTCACCACGTTAAAAGAGGATAAGTACAAAGCCGGATAACTTCCTGACAGAAGTCCTGTCACCAGCACCAACGATGCCGCAAATAACCAAAACTCCGTGGTGAGGTATGGAATTGACAATTGTTTTTCAACAAGGTCGTTGTAAAACGGCAAGGCACCCTGCACAAGAATGATCGCAAGGATAAAGGCAATAAGGGCAATAAGAATAGACTCTCCTAAAAATTGAAAGATCAGTTCCTGCCGCTTTGATCCCACGGACTTTCGAATGCCCACCTCGCGTGCTCTTTTTTCAGATCGTGCTGTCGCGAGATTCATAAAATTGATGCAGGCGATGATGAGAATAGAAATGGCGATAATAGAAAAAAGATTTACGTAATCAATCATACCCCCGGCTTCTTTCCCATTTTCAAAAGTTGAATGCAGGCGCCAGCGGCTCAACGGATGTAAAAACAGTTCTCTTCTAAAATCTGTTTCTTCTTTGCCGATTAAAAATTCTTTTATCTCATTGTCGACTTGAGCTTTGCTCATACCCTCTGGCAGTTCTACAAACACCTGAAATGAATTGTTACCCCAATCGTGTTCGGAATTCCTGGCCCATTCCTGGGTGGCCAGCATCAAGCTGAAAGGAGCGAGATAATCAAATTCGAACGATGAGTTGGATGGTATGTCTTTTAATATTCCCGTGACCTTTACATCGGCCTTGTTGTCAATCTTTATGATTTTGTTAATGGGGTCTTCATCTCCGAAAAGGCTTTTAGCGGCAGATTCAGTAAGTACAATCGAGTAGGTATCGTCCAGAACGCTCTCAGCAGTTCCCTTGATCAAAGGAAACTGAAACATTTCGAGGAACTCATAACTGGCAAAGTATCCTCGTTTATTCATTTTCTTATCGCCTACGGTAAGCAGATGTGTGCCACCCCATTCGGTAATGGCGGCATTTTTAATGCTGCTGATTTCTTCTTTTAAGGCATTTTTTAGAGGCTGCGGGACGGACGTCCAGGAATTAATTTTGCCGTCAAAGTGCGCATTGATCCAAACCTGATGCAATTGATTGAGTTTTGGATGAAACCGATCGAATGACACTTCATCGCGTACCCACAACAGAATGAGGATGCTGCAGGCAATCCCAACCGCCAGGCCGGTAATGTTGATAAAGGAATAGACAGAGTTTTTCATCAAACTCCGAATAGCGATCTTAAAATAGTTCTTTAGCATAATGATTTTAATTATTCCGACCGAAGTGATTTGACAGGATTGCTCGCGGCCGCCTTGATGGATTCAAACCCCACGGTCGCCAGTGCAATGACCAATGCGCCTGTGCCTGCATAGATAAATAGCATCACATCCATATCTATCCTGTAGGCAAAATCCTGGAGCCACTCATTCATGGCATACCAGGAGAGCGGTGCAGCGATGATAAATGCGATCAATATCAGCCTAATGAACTCTTTTGACATCAGATTGACGATCTGGTGAACGCTGGCACCAAGCACTTTTCTTACACCTATTTCTTTGATTCTTCGCTCAGCCATGTATGACGACAGCCCATATAAGCCGAGACAACTGATCATCATGGCGATGACCGTGAAACTGGAAATGACGATGGAAACTTTCCTGTCTTCGTTGTACTGTTTTTGAATGTCATCCGCGAGGAAAGTGAATTCGAATGGCGTGTCGTTGATTAACTGAGCCCATTTTCTTTTGATTGAATTGATGGTTTCGTTGATATTTTTTGTGTCGACACTTACGATAGCGTGGTCCAGCGTTCGCCCCTCGCGGACCATCCGAAACAGGGTGGGTTGAATTTTTTCCTTTAGATTTAATTGATGGTAATCTTCCACCACGCCTATAATTTGAAATGCTGATTTTTCGCCCTGCCATTCAGTGTACACTTCTTGTCCGATGGCCTCCTCGGGCGAGAAGCCCAAATCTTTGGCACTGGTACGGTTCACAATTATTTTGTTATTGCTGTCAAGTTCTCTGTTGTCCGAAAAAGTCCTGCCAGCAAGTAGCCGGAAATCCACGAGTTCGATGAAACCAACGTCTACGCTGTTATTTCTGTGAAGGATAGCCACATCCATGTTGCCCCCCTGGGTGTACAAGCTGAAATCGCTCCATATTGGTGACCCAGGCATGTAGTCGGCTGCCGAAACGGATTTGATACCTGTTTGACTCGCGATTTCTTTCCTGAGCGAGAAGTATCCCTTCTGTGCCGACTCCGTACGCAATGGCAACACGATCTTCGCCTCTGGATTAAATCCAAGACTTTTGCTCTCCATATAAGTGAGTTGCTTGCCGATGACGAGCATCCCACACACAAGAGCAATTCCGATCACAAATTGAAACACAACCAACGCCTGGCGCATCGTCCCTGAAGAGTTGGTCAGGGCAAATTTTCCCTTTAAAACCTGCGCAGGTTGAAAAGAAGAAAGATAAAAAGCCGGATAGCTTCCGGCAACGAGGCCGGTCAATATCGTGATGCCCAGTAACGCGCTCCCAAAATATAATATGTTGTCGGTGGCGAAAGTTATATTTTTGCTGGTCAGATCATTGAAATAGGGAAGTGCAACGTAGATCATGATTATGCTTGCCCCTATGGAGACCAACACCAATACCATCGCCTCGCCAAGCAACTGACTAACCAGCGAGCTGCGGAACGCACCCATCACTTTGCGCACACCGATCTCACCGGCCCTCTTGGTTGCCTTTGCCGTGGACAAATTCATGAAGTTAATGCAGGCAATTAGCAGTATAAAAACAGCGATGGAGGAGATGATATATACATAGGTAATGCGGGGATTTTGCCCAATATCAGATTTCAGGTAAATGTCTTCAACGGGCTCCAGGCTCAGGGTTTTCGTAAACCCGAGGGCCTTCATGTCCTCACTGCCATATTTTTGCAAGACAAGATTCATTTTTTCAATGACGGCCTCACGGCTATGGCCCGGCAGCAGCCTCACGTAGGACGGGACAAAATTTTGACCTGCCCATTCGTTCTGTGCGTCATCCGATCGCATGTATGCGGCCCATCCCGAGCTGGTCATTGAAACCAAAAAATTCACTTTGAGATGGCTTTTTCCAATTTCGCGGATAACACCCGTCACCTTGAAGTCCCCGGACGGCCCGCCCTGGCTGATAAATATTATTTTGTCAATAGCTGGCTCGTTACCAAATAGCTTTTTAGCCATGCTCTCCTGGATGACAACAGAGTTTGGGTCGGATAGGGCCATATGGGGGTTGCCCTCCACAAATCGGTAATGGAAAAGGTCGAAGAAAGTGGAGTCGGCAATGAGGCCGTTTTCTTCGTAAAATGTATTGTCCTTGTATTTGATCAGGTTAAGGGATACTCCGGGAGGATTCAATGCCCGGGTGGCATTGGCAACATCTTCAATCTCTTCTTTCATTGCCAGTGCAATAGGAGGGGAGCAGGTACGTAGTTTGTCTATTCCTTTTACACTTTCGAATTGAGTAACAATCCGGTACAGGTTTTGGCCATCAATGTGGTGGTTGTCGTAGCTCAATTCATCCTGAACATACAGGGCGAGTAGCAAGCAGCATGCGATGCCTACCGATAGGCCAAGGATATTGATGGTGGAAAAGACTTTATTCCTGGATAAATTCCGCAGCGAGATTTTGAAGTAGTTTTTAAGCATACGTTGAGGCTATAATTCTTATACCTAAAAAAGTGCCAATAGTTACAACTGCCTAAAGACAGTATAAAGGGCGATTGGATGCTTCGGCTGGAATATTTCTGAACAGGTACCTGTTCAGAAATGATCAATTATTGTCGTGATAGCGCATTTCCTTTTCACGCTCAACATCTGGACGCTCGCGTTTTATTCTCACTTTCGCGGGAGGACCCACCATGATAGGCACTCGCTCCACCTCGACATTGGCCATCTCAAGCCCATATAACTCTTCTGTAGAGAGGCTGAATCGCTTGATATACCGATAGCCCTGGATGATCAGGCTGTCGAAGGTGGAAATTTCACTATCGATGGAGGCCAGAGAGTGAAGAATGATAAACTTGAAGTCGGCCGGCATGCTGTGCTTTTTCAAAGAATCATAGTGGCTCACCAGATCAATCTCGGCATTTTCAGCCATATCATGAAGTATCCTGTTGAACAACATGTTCACGCGGTGATCGGACTTAAAGCCAAGTTTGATCCGAATAAAAAAGCATTTTTTAGGAATGATGGTGTCGACAGAATACTTGCTGGTGTACGGACTGTCTACCGTATCCACATGAATGAACCAGTAGACATCAGCTCTCTTGGGTCGTTTTTTAAAAATTGAATAAACGATGTTCGAATCGATGGATCGCTTGCTATCCGCCACGGCCATGTAAACCAGATTGGTTGCCTCCTTTGGAATTGAAGTATCGGCCTGTAGATCCTGCACCATCGGTATATAGTGTTTGAGATCCACAAACTCGGTATGTCGATCCCTGAGCCCCCTGGCTTTAACCAGCGTGAACATTAATCCAAAAAAGAACAATGCGATGGTAAAGGTAAACCAACCACCGTGTTCAAACTTGCTGAGGTTGGAAACCAGGAACATGCCCTCCAGAGAGAAAAACACCAACGCCATGATGGATGATCGCAACCTGGATTTTTTTGATGTGGTGAAAAAATAAACAAGCAATGTTGTGGTCATCAGCATGTCGACCGTTATGGCCAATCCGTAAGCACCCTCCATGGCGGAGGATTCCCGGAAAATAAGCACCACGAGAATTGTACCGGCCAATAAAATCCAATTGATGGTAGGCAAGTATATCTGCCCTTTGATTTGGCTTGGATAGCGCACTTTGGTGCTCGGCCAGAGTTTTAACTTCATCGCTTCGTTCACCAGTGTGAAGGTACCAGAGATCAAAGCCTGACTTGCAATTACTGCGGCCATGGTAGCAATGATGATGCTGAAGATCAGCAGCCCATCGGGCACAATGGCGTAAAATGGAATCTGTCCATCCAATGCTGAGCCTTCCAATGTGAGCAGCCATGCGGCCTGCCCAAAATAGTTGACCAACAGGCAGACTTTCACAAATCCCCATCCAACCCTGATGTTACTTTTTCCACAATGTCCAAGATCAGAGTACAACGCTTCTGCTCCCGTAGTACATAGGAAAATGGCTCCAAGCAGCCAGAACCCTCCGGGGTAATGTGTGAGCAGGTTGATCGCATACATGGGATTGATGGCTTTCAACACGGAAAGATTTTCCGCCAGGTGGATCATCCCAAACGTGCCGATCGTCAGGAACCATACCATCATAATAGGACCAAAAGTTTTTCCAACCACGCTCGTGCCAAACTGCTGGAAGAAGAAAAGCAGGATGAGTATAATAATAACAATCGGCACAGTGGGAAAACTGGGATTGTCTATTGTAAGACCCTCAACTGCGGACGAAATACTGATGGCCGGTGTGATAAATCCATCCGAAATCAAAGTAGCGCATCCGATAATCGCGAGATAAACCACCCACCTGGCCTTGTACCTTCTAACCAGCGCGTACAATGCAAATATTCCACCTTCGCCCTTGTTGTCCGCATTGAGCGCGAGGTATATATATTTTATGCTGGTGATGAGGGTCAAGGTCCAAAACACGCACGATACACCTCCAAGAACCAGATCTTCAGTGATAATGCTTTCGCCAACGATGGCTTTGAATACATACAAGGGTGATGTACCTATATCTCCGTAGATTATTCCGAGTGAAACCAGAATACCTGCGGTTGATAATTTGTGTTTGACTGAACCAGAATCCATGCTAGCTATATTTCTTCTTTAGGCCGGCCGATTATCAATCGATTGCTTCTGTCGTAAGAAAAGTAACTCCAGAGCCAGCTAAAGAAAGTAAATACTTTGTTTCTAAATCCGATTATCGATATCAGGTGGACAAACATCCAGATGTACCAGGCCAGGAAACCCTGGGTTTTGAATGCTTTGGTGTCCACCACGGCCTTATTCCTGCCCACAGTGGCCATACTGCCTTTATCAGTGTAGGAAAATGGTTTCATTGGTTCCTTGGCAATAAGCCGTCTGAAATTTTTGGCCAGCAACCTTCCTTGCTGCATTGCCGGGGGCGCCATCATCGGATGGCCATTTGAAAATTTCTTGTCACCCTCCATGATGGCCACATCGCCAATGGCGAAAATATTTTCATATCCTTTTACCCGGTTGAATTCATCGACCTTCAGGCGATTTCCTTTGGCGATACTTTGGGGATCCAGCCCGTTGATGGGATTTCCCTTGACGCCAGCGGCCCAAATCAAAGTCCGGGTAAGAAGTTTCTCGCCATTGCCGAACACCACCTCACTGCCGTTGTACGATTTTACAGCCAGGTTCAGGTGAACTTTAACACCCATGCGTTGGAGATATTCGAGCGCTTTTTCCGAAGCCTTTGTACTCATTCCGTTCAAAAGGCGAGGTCCGGCCTCAATGAGATGGATATCCATATTCTTAAGATCCAACTCCTTATAATCGTTTGGGAAAACGTTGTGTTTCAATTCGGAAAGCGCACCAGCCAGTTCCACACCAGTTGGGCCACCACCTACAATGACGAAGTCCATCAGGCTGTTCATGATGTCATTATCGTCTGTCAGCAAGGCAAATTCAAGATTCCGGATGATGCGATTTCTAACTTTGATGGCGTCCGTGATGGTCTTCATCGCCATGGCGCCACGTTCCACTTCATCCATCCCGTAGAAGTTTGTGGTGGCACCGGTGGCAATCACCAGAAAATCGTATTTGATTCCACCTATCGAAGTTTCGATATAGTTTTCATCTGGTTTAATTTGATTGACTTCTCCCAATCGGAAGTAAAAATCAGCCTGCGAGGCAAAGCGTTTTCGGAAGGGAAACACGATGGAACTGGTCTCAAGACCGGAGGTCGCTACTTGATAGAGCAGGGGTTGAAAAGTGTGATGGTTGTATTTGTCAAACAGCACCACCTGGACCTTTAGGTTGCGCAGGCCTTTCACCAGTTCAAGCCCTCCAAAACCGCCTCCTATCACTATGATTCGAGGTTTTCCCAGATCAGCAATTCGCGTCCTAGTGGTGATCAATTCGGGATTCAAAAAGCAATTCTTTTAAAAATCGGCTGCCAAGTTACGTGAACCGGCAATAATTCAGGCATGGATAAAAATTTATTTTGGAGTCTTGATCATATATCACTCATAATCAAGGTATTTTTGGGCCCTAAACATGAAAAGACTATGATTAAAAAACTGGTATTTGTAATAGTGGTTGGCGTCATTTTTATGAATTGCGGTGGGGCTGAAAAAGAAAGGCTTCAAATGGCTGTTGATAGCCTCACGCAACGACTTCAGGAAAGTGAGCAAGTTGCTGAAACGATGCAAGAGGTTGGAGTTCTGATGGATTCTATTGATGCCAACAGGCAATTGTTGCGTGTAAACATGGTAGAAGGGACTTCTTACACCGACTATACAGCCAGGATGAAAGATATCAACAACTATGTTAAGGAAAGTCAGCGGAAAATTGAAGACTTGGAAAAAGCGTTGAAAAAATCAAGGGGAACTTCAAGCGCCTATTCCAATACAATTAAAAAGCTGAAAGCCGATCTTGAAACAAGAAACAAAGAAATACTTGAGTTGCAGGCCCAGGTGGATAAGTACCGCAACGAAAATCAAAACCTCATTCAGACTGTGTCGCTACAGGAAGCGGAGCTGAGTGATAAAGAGTCAAAGATTCTTCAAAAAGAACAGGAATTGGCGCTCATTGAAGCCCGTATTCAGGAACTGATGATTCAGAGTAAGATGAGCGAAGGAGACTCTTACTTTGCAAGGGGAGAAGCCATAGAGGAAGCGGCCAATAGAACCAAACTTGCCCCGAGAAAGAAAAAGGAGACTTATCAGGAGGCCCTGGAGATGTACAAAAAGGCTTTATCGCTCGGAGTGGAGAAGGCGCAAGGAAAAATTACGGAACTTGAAAAGAAGGTAAATTAGATTTTTATGATTCGGAGGATTCAGGGGTTTCCAGGAATGAGAACCCCTGAATTTTTTTGCGTCATGTGATGACCCCTTCCATCCCGATCAGATAGACGGTGTAGGTAATGTACCCACCAAAGAGGATGACTGCCTCCCATCGATCCAGTTTCCTTTGTTTTAAGGTAAACATAAAAATCATCAACATGAGACTGGCAGCTACGACTACCCAAAGGTCGAAATTCAATGCCGTGTTATAAGGCATTGGATTGATCAGCCCGGTGGCTCCCAGGATGAGGCATATGTTGAATATGTTGGAGCCAACGACATTTCCAATGGCTATGTCCGTATTTTTTCTGTAAGCCGCAACGGCAGAAGTTGCAAGTTCAGGCAATGATGTGCCGGCAGCAAGGATGGTTAACCCAATCAGCCTTTCACTTAAGCCGTAGAATTTGGCGATCGCTACCGCATTCTCTACGACCAGTTGCCCCCCTCCCAACAGCATCGCAAGTCCCAGTGCAATCAACGCGATTGACAACGAAGTCTTGTATATCTTGATGGGTTCACCGTCCCCATAGTCGCTTGCCGTTTTCATGGTGCGAACGACATAGAGCATGAACGCGCCAAATAACAAAAGAAGGATGAAGGCATCCATTCGACTCAACGAATTACCGGTGCTTCCCCAAAGCATTTGGTCGTTTACCAGAACAAAAAGCAACAATACAGCCACGATGGAGATGGGAACTTCGTTCCTGACCGTCTTTCTTTGTACAACCAATGGGAAGATAATGCCGGAAACGCCAAGGATGAGAAGCAGGTTAAAATTGTTGCTGCCGAGAATGTTGCCAAAGGCGGCATCATTGTAACCTTTCGCAGCCGACATGATATTGACCAGCAGCTCGGGCGCAGACGTGCCCAGGGACACGACCGTGAGACCTATGGCAAGGTTCGAGATGTTAAATTTTTTGGCAATGGAGGAAGCACCTCCGACAAGGTAATCTGCCCCCTTCACGAGGATGACAAAACCAACAATCAACAGGATTACTTCCAACAGCATAGGCCAGCTTAAGGTATAAATTTAAAATCAATTTCTATAAACACGAGCGGATTTATAAAAAGACAACGGTCTTTTGATTTTCTTTTGGATACCCCGGAAGGGACTCCTTGCGACATTAGGATTTTACTTCAAAACCCCAATTTTGTATACCCCAGACCCCGAATCTTGGCTCGCAATGCGTATTATTGCACTTCATGAATTTGACACTGGAAAAGATAAAAGCTCCAATTTCCCGGGAGATGGATGAGTTCGAAGGGAAGTTTCGGGCATCCATGAAAACAGACGTTCTCCTCCTGGACAAAATCATGAACTATATCGTGAAAAGGAAGGGTAAGCAGATGAGACCCATGTTTGTCTTCCTCAGTGCGGGTACGTGCGGAAAAATAAGTGAATCAACGTTTAGGGGGGCCTCGTTGATAGAACTCTTGCACACTGCGACACTTGTACACGATGACGTGGTGGATAGTGCCAATTACCGCAGAGGGTTTTTTTCAGTGAATGCGCTTTGGAAGAACAAAGTTGCCGTGCTTGTAGGTGACTTCCTGTTTTCCCGCGGCTTCCTGCTTTCCATCGATAACAACGAGTTTGACTTGCTCCGAATTGTTTCCCAGGCCATTAAAGAGATGAGCGAAGGAGAACTTTTTCAGATTGAAAAAGCTCGGCACCTGGATATCACCGAAGATGTTTATTACGAAATCATACGGCAGAAGACCGCTTCGTTGATTGCTTCGTGCTGCGCGGTTGGCGCCAGCTCATCAGGGGCATCTCCTGAATTGGTGGCCACCATGAAACAGTTTGGCGAACACGTGGGTATGGCTTTTCAAATCAAAGATGATCTTTTTGATTTTGGCGATGATGAGATTGGGAAACCTTTGGGTATTGACATCAAGGAAAAGAAAATGACGTTGCCGCTTATCTATGCATTGTCAAAATCTTCGTGGCTTGAGAAGAGAAAGATTATCGGTATTATCAGGAACGAAGGTGATAAGCCCAAAAAGGTAAAGGAGGTGATTGACTATGTAAAATCCTCCGGGGGTATCGACTATGCCAATCAGGCAATGAACCGATACCACGACCAAGCCAACGCTATTTTAACGAGCCTGCCAGCATCAGTATACAGGAATTCCCTCCAACAACTGGTACAGTTTACGATCGATCGTAAGAATTAAAATAATTTTTAGGAATGGTTATTGAACGCGGTCCTTGCCGGCTTCATGAATGGCATAGGTCTTGTATTCCTTAAACGCGTTCTCGTCCAAATGATCAGTGGCGGGCCCCGTTTCAGATGGTTCAAAATTGCCTTCGTTCTCCCACCACTTCTTTGCGTATTCGCGCGCTTTGGATTTATCTACGTCAAAATAATTGATGATCGAATCAGAAACGATCCACGGTTTATCAATCGTAGCGTATTTCTCAAAAATCATTGACCTCATTTGCGTCCCCATCGAGTCGTTCTGAAAATGGGAGACGGTGTAGGACATGGTCTCGGGTTCCGTCATGATCATGTCCCAGTATTTCTTGGATTTCACGACTTGCGCTGTAGTGAGCAAAAAGCCGAAGCCTTTTTCAAGAGGCTCTTTGGTGATCAGGCAGGACGCCTTAAATGCTTTTTTCTTTTTTCCGAATAACGTATCGAGAAATGCCATAATAGTTCAAAGGTCTTAAATTTATACTGTATTAGATACTCCTAAATGGTCAAATGGTTGCACGCATACCCCATTATTTGTGTGAATCGTTGTTAATGGGTCGTGAGCCGCGTTTCCTAAGCGGGTTCAGTTGCCTCCGCCAGCGCCATTTCTTCGCTTTTGCATCCTTTCGTAGTTCTCAAAAAAGTCAACAAGGCGCTCGATGGGAGGTTTTTTGGCTATTATTTTTTTCTTTTCGTCAATGATGTACATGGTAGGTGTGGAGAATGCATCGTACAGATTTTGGTAGCTGCCAACGGTGCTTCGTGGACCATTTACCGTGATCCATGGCATTTTCATCTCCTTGATATAATTTTTCATCTTCTGCATGGACGTATCTGCGCTCACGGCATACACTTCAAGGTTGAAGCGGTCTTTATTCTTGTTATAAAAATCTACCAACTTGGGTGTTTCAACCTTGCAGTGTCCGCAATCCGGATCGAAGAAAAAGATGATGGTGTATTTTTTCTTGATGTCGTACAACGATCTTAAGGCCAGATTTTGATCCTGCATGATGAGGTTCTTGGCTGTTTGTCCGACAAGGCTAAGTCGAAGCTTGTCGGCATAGTCCTTCATGCTTTTTTTAATGGAAGCACTGACCCAATAATCCATTTCACCGGATGCGAAGTAGGTGTCAAACAACCGGACGTACACTTCGTCCAGGCCCATGATTTTTGGGTTTTGATAATTTCCTACTGCCGTCCACACCAAATATTTGTAGGCCTCCTTGTTATCCTTTACCCGCGCCACCAATTCATTGATAGCATTCATCACAGTGTCAGGCTGCGGGATAAGAAGTTTTTCAAAGTACTCGGTTAATTTCTCAGAGTAAAGCGGCCTCGGTAAGCGAATAAGGGCATCATCGGCAAGGTTAAAATTGTCGAAGAAGTGTTGGCGGTAATATCGATATTGAAAGGTCGAGTCGATCTGGCCATTTGGTTTGACGGGCGGGTCTGGGACTTCAATCGGCCGGGTCGCATTTAACATGCGTGCAGTCATTGATCGTGGGTATTGTTTGATTATTTCTGTTTGGTAGGCAATAACTTTCTCATTGATCTTTTGGAGTGATTCTCTTGCGCTATTTTTCGCCTCGGCAGAAGCTGTGCTGTCCTTGGTCGCGCTGAAAAAAGGAGCGGCCTCCTGATTTCTGGCCATGTTGTAAAGCATGTTTTCGAAAAAGACTTTATTGTCATCGTCTCCCGTGACCTTCATATTTTTGATGTAGTCCTCGGTATTGGTCTCCAGGGCGAATTGCTGGTCACCGCTGATGACAAAGTCAAATATCCTGGTCTTATCCAGCACCAGGAAATAGACGCCCTGAGGGAGGGGCGAGGGCCCATTAAATTGAAAGGCTCCGGTGGCGTTGACGTGCGCGGTGTCCTTTACGTAGGTTTGCTCTCCATAATAATAGCCCAGATAGGCCGTTGTGTCCTTCAGGCCTTTGATCTTGAAATCGATCTTGTAACCGACTTGCGCAGCGGATGGAAAGGACAACAGTAGGCCAAAAACAATTATTAAGATTCGCATGATTCAGTCTTTCATTAAATATTCGCCAATTCGATGCCCATTACAACGGCAATTTATAGGCCAAGTTATAAATTGGTGACCGAATTAGAGATTTTTTAACATGCTAATTATCGGTTAGGTTTAACTCTGCAGATTAAACTACTTTTGTGTCCTCGTAGTTCATGTCGTTACAGATACATCGTCTTACTAAATCATTCGGCCGGCAGCAAGCAGTCGAGGATATTTCGTTCGCAGTGAAAGCGGGTGAGATTGTTGGCTTTTTGGGGCCCAACGGTGCGGGAAAATCCACCACCATGAAAATGATTACCGGCTACATTCCTCCATCATCTGGAAGGATCGAAGTAGGGGGCTTCGATGTGGTTTCTTCCCCCATTCAGGCGAAGCGGATAACGGGCTATTTGCCTGAGCACAATCCCCTTTATCTTGACATGTACGTGCATGAATACCTTCGTTTCGTTGGCGGGCTTTACGGCTTTCGCGGTCGCCCACTCAGGCAACGTGTAGAGGAGATGATCAGCTTGTGTGGCCTCGGGGCCGAGCAGAATAAGAAATTGGAGGCCCTGTCCAAAGGCTATCGCCAACGTGCAGGACTGGCGCAGGCGCTGCTCCATGATCCTCAAGTGCTCATCCTGGATGAGCCGACTTCTGGCCTTGATCCCAATCAGATCATTGAAATAAGAAACCTGATCAGGGAAATCAGCAAAGACAAAACCGTGCTCTTTTCTTCACACATCATGCAGGAGGTACAGGCACTGTGTAATCGTGTAGTGGTAATCAATAAAGGGAAAATAGTCGCCAACGACCAGTTGAGCAACCTGCTTCACAAGAAAACCGGCAATGTATTGATCGTTGAGTTTGAGGAGGCCATACCGCTAACCGAGCTAAAGGAAATCAGCGGAGTATTGGAAGTGGTTTTCATGACCCCCAATAAATACAAGATCTTCCCGCAGGATGGAGTTGACCTGCGAAGTGTTTTGTTCAGCTACGCCTCAAAGCACAACCGGTCGTTGACTGAACTCAAGGTAGAGGAGAATTCTATGGAGGCTATTTTTAAAGAACTTACCACGGCTGAAAAAGGATCATGATTCAAATTTTCGCAAAGGAATTTAATGGTTTTCTGAATTCACTGATTGCCTATATCGTAATCGGTGTTTTTCTAACGGGCATTGGTATGCTAATGTGGGTGTTCCCTGAAACTTCAGTCTTGGACTATGGTTATGCGGACATGGATACACTCTTCTCTCTGGGTCCTTATGTATTTGTTTTTTTGACCCCGGCAATTACCATGAGAAGCTTTGCAGAAGAAAGAAAGCTGGGCACCATGGAATTTCTCATTACGAAGCCGCTGTCGGAGTGGCACATAATTTTTGGGAAATTTTTGGCTGCGTTCGCACTGGTGTTGGTCGCGATACTGCCTACTTTGATTTACTACTGGACGGTCTATTTGCTAGGCGAGCCGATTGGAAATATTGATACTCCTGGCGTGATCGGATCGTATGTCGGGTTGATTCTTTTGGGAGGTATATTTTGTGCAATCGGAATTCTTGCCTCCTCGATCACGCCCAATCAAATTGTTTCCTTTGTAGCCGCTGCATTTTTATGCATCATCATGTATTCGGGGTTTGACGCATTCTCGACACTGGTGACCAATGGGTCTCTCTCGTTGATGCTCAAGCAGTTTGGAATATTATCCCACTACGAGGCCATGAGCCGCGGGCTCATCGATAGTCGTGATTTAATCTATTTTCTTTCGGTGACAGGGCTGATGTTACTATTTACCAAAACCATCTTGAGCAGCAGGCAGTGGTAAATTGGGCAAACAGAAAATTGGGAGATTGGTTGGTGACCCTCAATGGGTTGTTGCTGGTTATTGTTCTAAATCTGGCTGGATCCATTTATTTTTTCCGGATCGACCTCACGGAAGAGGGGAGATATACCATAAAACAGCCTACCAAAGATATTTTGCGAAGTCTGGATGATGATGTCCACATCGAAGTATTTTTAGAGGGTGACTTGAACGCAGGATTTCAGCGACTCCAGCGCTCCATCCGGGAATTGTTGGACGAATTTAAAATTGCATCAGACAACAAGATTCAATACACATTCACAAACCCGGAGTCTGCATTAAGCCAAAAAGCGCAGAGTGAGTTTATGAACGATTTGGTGTCAAAGGGCATCAATCCGATGAATGTAATTGACAGCAAGGGAGGCCAACGGACTGAGAAGCTCGTGTTTCCCGGGGCAGTGATCAGTTATGCTGGTTTTGAAAAGGGAGTGATGCTGTTGAAGGGCAACAGGGCCAGCAGTTCGGAGGAGGTACTGAATCAATCCATTGAGGGCCTGGAATTTGAACTGGCCACGGCAATCAAGCAGTTAACCACTACCAACCCTGGACGAATCGGTTTGCTAACCGGACATGGGGAGTTGGACAGTTTGCAAATAGCAAGCTTTAACAATGCGCTCCTCGATCACTATGCCGTATTCAAGGTTAATCTTGATCGCAAGAAATCCATAGAAGATTATGATTTGCTTATTGTTCCGAAGCCAACCAAACCTTTTAGTGAATTGGACAAGCTGAAGTTGGATCAATACGTGATGCGCGGAGGAAAGTTAATGTTGCTTATTGACAGACTTGATGCGGTCATGGACAGCGCATCGCGGCAGGACTACTTTGCATTTCCATACGACCTTAATATGGATGACCTGCTATTCAAGTATGGAGTCCGGATCAATCCGGATTTGGTGCAGGATCGCATTGCGGCCCGATATCCCATTGTAACGGGTATGGTCGGCAACCGACCTCAGATGATGCAAATGGATTGGCCATTTTTTCCTCTTGTGAACCAATATGCAGAGCATCCGGTAACACGAAATCTTGATGCAACGCTTCTAAAATTCGCCAGCAGCATCGATACGGTGAAAGCAACAGGGGTTAAAAAAATTCCGCTGATGTGGTCTTCGTCAGCTTCAAGGCGACTCGGCACTCCCGTCAGGGTGAGCGTGAATGATCTGAGGGAAAACCTTGATTCGAGACTTTTCAATGCGGGTCGGATCCCGATCGCCTATTTGCTCGAAGGCAGATTTTCTTCTTTGTATAAAGATCGATTTCTGCCCGAAGGCAGTGGTGCTATTGATCTAGTAGAAAATAGTGTTCCCACTAAAGTGATGATTGTAGCCGATGGGGACATTGCGCGAAATGAAATTAACCATCGGACCGGGCAGCCGCAACAACTGGGTTTTGATCCGATTTCATCCTATACATTCGCCAACCAGGATTTATTATTAAATATGGTTGCCTACTTGATTAATGAGGATGGTCTGATCAGTGCCAGAAATAAAGAGATAAAAATCAGGCCACTGAGCAAAACTAAGATAACGCAGGATCGCGCCTACTGGCAATTTGTTAACCTGGTTGTGCCGTTGTTAGCGCTCTTCGCCTTCGGCCTGGTGAGGGCGTACCTCCGCAAACGCAAATATTCTACCCATTGACGCAGGAAAACAAACATAAAGCTTTAGCAGCCTCGGCACTGGTTCTTGTAGCCCTCCTGTTGGTCCTTGTGTTTAATAAAAAGGGAGCACCGGCAGTAGATAAAGAAATTTTCAGTGTGCCAGAGCTATCAACGGTCGATAGAGTGACCATGGTCTCGAGCGCAGGTAAAGTCGAATTATCTTTTATTGGTGCCAAATGGCGGGTAAATGACCGACACCAGGCCGATGACCAGTTGATCACTGTTTTGTTTGCCACCTTACAGCAGGTGGAGCCCAGACGTCCCCTTCCATCTTCGATGCGAGACTCCATTTCTTCCATCTTGAAGCGTGACGGAGTGCATATTTCATTGTATGTCGGAGACAGGGAGATTAAAAAATTTGTGGCTGGTGGAAATCAACTGAAAACGGAGGCTTATTTTTTTGACGAGCAGAACGGTCCCTACCTGATGGGCATTCCTGGTTATAAAGTTTACGCTTCGGGTGTTTTTGAGGTAGACGAAATGGGATGGAGAGACAAGCGGATCTTTAATTTTAACTGGAGGAATTTCAAAAAACTCACAACGCAGTTTACTGGTATGGCAAACCAAAATTTTGAAATTGAAGATCAAGGTCTGGGATTTGACCTGGTGAATGCCGCGCCAACTGATACGACAAAGCTCAATGATTACCTGGATGCGGTTTCACTGCTTATGGCCAAACAATTTATTCCCTCAGGATACAACGTGTTGTACGACAGTATCATTAAAAAACAGCCTGCAGTTGTGATTGAGGCGATGGACCTCGGTGACAATGTTTACAGGTTAGAGTTATTCTCGCCTGTTGATAATCATCAGGAAGTCGTTGGAAAGTTGGGTGAAGGAGGGATGGTCTTGTTCGACAGGCGGCAGGTAGAGCCCATCTGGAGGCCAAAGGATTACTTCAGGAAGTCAGGGCCAGGATAGTCGCGCTGACCGCTCTAAACCGCATTTCCAGAATTGGTTTTTCTTCATAACTTTACCGCCATTACAACCAAAAAACCACTGACTTACGATGAAGTTTATTGTCAATTCGAGCTATTTGTTGAAGCAGCTCTCCAATATCAATGGCGTGATCACAACCAATCCGGTTGTTCCCATACTGGAGAACTTCCTTTTTGAGATAGAGAAAAATATACTTACTGTCACAGCTTCCGATCTGCAGACTTCCATGATCACTGAAATCACGGTTGAATCAAAGGAAAAGGGAAGTATTGCCGTGCCAGCGCGAATTTTACTGGATACATTAAAAAATCTACCAGACCAGCCTGTAACATTTTCAATTGACGAGTCTACGTATAGCATCGAAATCAGCTCTGATAACGGACGCTATAAGTTGAGTGGTGAGAATGCGACAGATTTCCCGAAGGTACCCTCTGTTTCCAATGACTTTTCGGCCCAGATATCTTCTGATGTTCTGGCCAGGGCAGTTAACAACACCATATTTGCAACCAGCAATGACGAGTTGCGGCCGGCAATGACCGGGGTATATGTAAATCTGGGAGAAAAGAACACCACCTTTGTGGCCACAGACGGCCACCGCCTCGTGCGGTATCGGAGGTCAGACATTAAGTCGGACAACGGTAATGCCATCATTATCCCAAGGAAGGCTTTGAACCTGTTGAAGGCTACTTTGCCAACAGAGAATACCGATGTGAGCATTGACTTTAATATGTCTAACGCGTTTTTCAAATTCGGCAGCATTCGCATGATTTGCAGGCTGATTGATGAGCGATTCCCTGACTACGAGAATGTGATTCCCTCTCAGAATCCAATCAAGATGACCATCAACCGGGCGGAGTTGTTGAGTTCTTTAAAGCGGATTGCCATTTATGCCAATAAGACGACTCATCAGGTGCGATTAAAAATTACGGGAAGCGAGTTGCAGGTATCTGCCGAAGACCTTGATTTTTCAAACGAAGCGAACGAGCGCCTTTCCTGCGAGCACGAGGGCGAGGATATTGAAATTGGATTTAATGCCAAATTCATCATCGAGATGTTGTCTAACCTGGACACCGACCAAATCAGACTCAACATGTCGGCACCCAACAAGGCGGGCGTAATATTGCCCCTTGAGAAGGATAAGGAGGAAGATATTCTGATGCTTGTGATGCCGGTGATGCTCAACCAATATGTTTGATGGGTCTATCCCAATTCATTCTGAAACAATAAAAGGCTGTCTCAAAAGTAAAGCATAGCCGTCATCGCGAGCGAAGCGTGGCGATCCCCTAGCCCGTGGACGGATTTGGAGATTGCTTCACTCCGTTCGCAATGACGAATTTACTTTTGAGCCAGCCTTTTCTTTTCCAAAACGTTCAACGAACGTCTATTTCAACTCAGAAAAATCAAAAGAGGTCTCGAGGAACTTGGTCGTAAACTTTCCAGACCGAAAAATCTGGTTGTCCATCAGTTTCAGATGGAATGGAATAGTGGTTTTGATTCCTTCGATGACGAACTCACTCAATGCCCTGCGCATCCTGGTGATCACTTCCTCGCGCGACTGCCCGCTCACGATAAGTTTAGCAATCATCGAATCGTAATTGGGAGGAATCGTATATCCCGCGTAAACGTGGCTGTCAATCCGCACGCCATGGCCTCCCGGCATATGAAGGTTTAGAATTTTTCCCGGAGATGGACGGAAGCCGTTTGCCGGATCTTCTGCGTTGATTCTGCACTCCATGGCAAAAAGATTCGGGAAATAATTCGTGCCGGAAATAGGAACCCCAGCGGCCACTTTTATTTGCTCTTTGATCAGATCGTAGTCAGTAACCTCCTCGGTGATGGGATGCTCCACCTGGATACGGGTATTCATTTCCATGAAGTAGAAATCGCCATGCTTGTCAACCAAAAATTCGATGGTGCCCGCGCCCTCGTAATTTATGGCTTGTGCACCTTTGATGGCAGCCTCACCCATCCTTTCTCTCAGTTCCTGTGATACAATGGGAGAGGGTGTCTCCTCCACCAGCTTTTGGTGTCTTCGCTGGACGGAGCAGTCACGTTCCGACAAGTGACAAACTTTTCCATATTGATCACCGACCACCTGTATTTCGATGTGCCTGGGTTCTTCAACGAATTTTTCCAGGTAAAGGCCGTCATTTCCAAATGCTGCGCCTGATTCCCGCTTGGCATCGTCCCATGCTTTCTGGAATTCGGATTCGTCATTAATGATGCGCATACCCTTTCCGCCTCCACCGGCCGTAGCCTTCACAATGACCGGGTATTTAATTTTCTTAGCGATTTTCATCCCCTCTTCAACTGACTCGATCAGCCCGTCTGAACCAGGTATGGTCGGAACGCCTGCTTTCTTCATCGTGTCCTTGGCGGTGGCTTTATCACCCATCAGCCGGATCATTTCAGGAGTCGGGCCAATAAATTTAATTCCGTACTCATGGCAGACAGCCGAAAATTCCTGATTCTCTGATAAAAATCCATAACCCGGATGGATGGCATCCGCGTTGGTGATTTCGGCAGCGGAAATGATTCGGGGAATGTTGAGATAAGAGTCTTTGCTTGGCGCGGAACCGATGCAAACTGCTTCATCCGCAAAACGGACGTGCAAACTTTCGCGGTCTGCAGTCGAGTAGACGGCAACCGTTTTAATATCCATTTCTTTGCAGGTTCGGATTACGCGCAAGGCAATCTCACCTCTATTGGCAATTAGTATTTTTTTAAACACAGTATTTACAGTTAGGTCCTACCAAAAAATTACCATTGAGAATAACCAGGCCAGCGCTACCTAGTCTGGCTCCACCACGAAGAGTACTTGCTCGTACTCAACAGGAGATGCATTCTCAACCATTACCTTGACAATGGTCCCTGAAATTTCTGATTCGATTTCGTTAAACAGTTTCATGGCTTCAATGATACAAACCGTTTGTCCTTTGGTGATTTTGTCTCCCACAGAAACAAGTGGTGGAGTGTCCGGGTTTGCAGACCGGTAGAAGGTGCCAATCATTGGCGATTTTATATCTACCGTAGAACTGCTTTTGGCAGGGGCAGGCGCTGCACTGGCCGGTGACGGTGGAACCGCGGCAGCAACAGGAGCGGGCGCCTGGGGTTGAACTACGGCTGGTGCAGCCACCATAGGAGCGCTTGATTTGAGCACCTTTTGATCCGGCACCCTTTTGACGTGAAGTTTCAATTCTTTGGTTTCAATGTCTACCTCATTGAGGCCCGATTGGGCGATGAAGTCTATAAGATCCCTTATTTCAACTGTTTTCATTTCTGAGGAGTTTTGAACTGATACTTTTTTTGGAACTTGTTTTTGTGTTGCCTTTGACGGACTTTTCTTTTGAATCTTTGCCATAAGTTACTTTACTCGTTCTACATACTCACCATTCGCTGTGCTAATCTTAACATTGTCGCCTGTATTGATAAATAAAGGAACCCTGACCTCGGCACCAGTCTCTACCGTAGCAGGTTTTAAGGTTCGTGTTGCGGTATCCCCCGACAAGCCTGGCTCGGTGTAAGTGATATTAAGCACTACGTGGGCGGGAGGCTCAGCGGTGATCGGTTCCGTTCCATTTTCAAATGCAATAACCAGTGTTACGGCCTCTTTCAAATATTTGAATGAGTCGCCCAACAATGCCTTGTCAAGATAAATCTGCTCAAATGTCTGGTTGTCCATGCAAACAAGGCTACCTCCGTCTTCGTACAGGTATTGATATTCCTTTGTCTCCACCCTGAGCAGATCAACTGAATCACCCGGGCGAAATCGATTTTCGACAATCTTGCCTGATCGGATATTACGCATTTTTACCTGATAGAAGGCGCGCAGGTTGCCAGGGGTTCTGTGTTGCAATTCTTCCACCTTAACAACTTCACCATTGTAGCGAATAAAATTTCCTTTACTTAAATCAGAAACAGTTGCCATAAAAAACGAGCCTATAATTTACAAATGATATGGTTAATAACAAGGTTTGTTTACTGGGTATCGTAAGACCATTTGACGAAGATGGAACCCCATGTGAAGCCACCGCCAAATGCAGCGATAACTATATTGTCACCTTTCTTTAATTTTTTTTCGTAGTCCCAAAGCAGGAGCGGTATTGTTCCACCGGTGGTGTTGCCGTAGCGCTCGATATTCATCATCACTTTATCCTCGGTCACACCCATCCGCGAGGCCGTGGCGTCAATAATTCTTTTGTTGGCCTGGTGAGGAGCCAACCAAGCCACGTCCTCTGACTTCAGCTTGTTACGTTCCATGATTTTGGCAGCGATGTCAGCCATATTGGTAACAGCAAATTTAAAAACGGCTGCACCTTCCTGGTAAACATAATGTTGTCTTGCCTGTACCGTTTCGAGACTGGCCGGGTTGCGACTTCCTCCAGCTTTAATGTGAAGGAAAGCTTCTCCTTTACCATCGCTGCGGTGAATCGAGTCGATGATTCCGTTCTCGTCTTTTGAAGGTTCCAGCATTACACAGCCGGCACCATCACCAAAGATGATGCAGGTCGTTCGATCCGTATAGTCAAGGATGGACGACATTTTGTCTCCACCGATCACGACCACTTTCTTGTACATACCCGACTCGATGTATTTTGCTCCCGTTGTTAACGCATAGATGAAGCCGGAACAGGCCGCACCGATATCAAAACTAAAAGCATTGACAGCGCCCACTTCGGAGGCTACAATATTGGAGGCAGCCGGGAAGGGAAGGTCTGGGGTAATCGTTGCAAAAATGATGAGGTCAATTTCGGCAGGATCCGTTTGGGTTTTCTCCAGCATGTTCTTCACAGCTTTTGTGCCCATGTGCGACACACCCAGGTTGTCACCTTTTAGAATTCGCCTTTCCTTGATCCCTGTTCGGGAGGTGATCCACTCGTCACTCGTCTCCACCATGGTTTCCAATTCTTTGTTGGTGAGGATGTAATCAGGAACAAATCCCCCAACTCCTGTGATCGCTGCTCTGGTGTGGCTCATTGGCTATTTTTTGTGGTGAAGATCAAATTTGGTTTAAAAAACAAATGCCCGATTACTTTAACCGAGCATTCGTTTTACTAATACTTTTTACTATTTCTCTTCGGCAGTATGGAATAACAGAAAGGCACGATGAATCCTTTTTTGGTTCCAGGTTATGCCAGAACCTCTTTCTCCATGACTACATTCCCCTTATAGTACAACTTGCCCTCATGCCAAAAGGCGCGATGTGGCAAGTGGTGTTCTCCGGTTGTAGGACAAATGGTAAACTGTTTGGGCTCTGCCTTGTAGTGTGTTCTTCTTTTATCTCTTCTGGTTTTGGAGATTTTTCGTTTTGGATGTGCCATTACTAGATTGTTTTTACTTTAATTTTTTTAACTTTTCCCATATCGGATCCATCGTGTCTTCACCGGACTCGCTTTCCGTTGAAGAACTATAAATCATTTTTCCTTCTCCCTCAATTTCTTCCTCGTCCTGAAATTTTGGATGCAATTTTTTCATTGGAATTGACAATCCAATAAATTCATATATCAACTGTCCCACTTCCAGGTTTGAACGTTCCCTGCTGATAAGAATGATCTCGTCAGTAAGTTCCATGTCCTCTTCGCCATATTTGAACAAAACCTTCTTTTTCACATTGATGGGAAAGTCAAATACCTCGAGGCTACGGTCGCAGGTTAATTTCACGCTGCCTTTAATGCTAAAATCAGCTTCAATGAACGTTTCGTGCTTATCCAGCACAATTTCCACGCTGAACTGACCACCCGGTAAGAAACCTTGTCCATAGGACTGCAAAAACTCATCTCCAAGCGTATAGCTGAAATGGTGGGCCTTTAAATCAAGGCCTACGAAGTTAATGCTAAGCTTTTTCACCCTTGGGGGTCTTTAAAATTAGCGGGCAAATTTATGAGGTTTTACCGGATTTTCCCCTCTCAACACTGATTTTCTTGTGTTTTGGTGTGCTTAAGAGCGCATTTGCCTTTAATCACATGAAATCGGTAAAAATCCTCGTTTTCAGCTGCGCCATGGGAGTTGAATCACGCTCCTTCACGAGAAAATCAACCACTTTTTTATTGAATCCGAGTTTAATGGCAATGCCCCTGCAAAAAATGAGTTCGCTTTCAAAAAGTTTTTGGTCTACAAAAATGAGCTCGATACAAGCCGTCAGGTATTGAAATTTTTGTTCATTAGACAGGGCTCCCAGCGAGCCGATAGGCTCGGGGTTTCTAATCAATTCGTTGACCGTTTCCTCTGGAAAATTGCGATCCTTCGCGATTTTGAAAATCATTTCGCGCTCTACTTTCGCAAAGTGCTTGTCGGCCTCTGCCAGTTGAATCAATATGTTCAATTGTTTTTTTGTGACGATGTCCATTTTCCCGCTTTCCATCAAATTTAGCAATTAATAGCCGGCAAATGGGGCTCGTGTGAGTGACATCTTACATGTGCACGACTTTTTTACTTTTCCACGAGCTTGCTGGCCCGGTGCCTTACGATGTCTGCGGCCAGGTAGATAGCCTGACGCATGGAGCCTTCGTCAGCCAGGTTCTTGCCGGCAATGTTGTAAGCCGTTCCATGATCCGGTGATGTCCTGACTACCGGAAGACCGGCTGTAAAATTCACCCCGGTTTCAAATGCAAGTGACTTGAACGGGATCAGGCCCTGATCGTGGTACATGGCGATAATTCCATCGTACTTCTTATGCAGTCCAGCCGCAAAAAAACCGTCTGCTGGGAACGGGCCGAAAATTAGTTTTCCTTTATTCTTTAAGTCTGAAATAACAGGCTTGATAATCTCATTCTCTTCTTCACCAAGCAGCCCTTCATCCCCGGCATGAGGATTTAATCCAAGTACAGCAATCCGTGGCTTGCTGATGTTGAAGTCGTTTTTAAGCGAAAGCTCCAGCAACCGTATCTTCAGCTCGACCCGCTCCCTGCTGATCAGCGCGGCCACATCTTTTAAAGGTACATGCTCTGTTACCAGGCCAACCCTAAGTTCTTCGCCCGTCATCAACATCAAACTTTCTGTTGCATTAAACTCCTGGGTCAGGTACTCGGTGTGGCCCCTGTACGGAAAATCAGTGCCGTGGATTTTGCTTTTGTCGATAGGCGCGGTAACGAAGGCATCGATGATTCCCTCCTTAACTTCTTCCACGGTTTTTTGCAGCGAGGTCAGCGCTCCCCGGGCAGATTCGGGAGTCGGTTTACCGGGGTTGATCTCGATTACATGATCCCAGCAATTAACCACATTGATGGATTTGGGGAAAAATTGTCCTTTGCTTCTAACCTGGCTGTAGTTAAACTCTTCCATGTTCATCAATTTCCGATAGAATGAAAGCACGCGCGTAGAACCGTAAACAACGGGAGTGACCATCTGCAGCAGCCGATTGTCAGCGAGTGCTTTGATCACTACTTCAGGTCCGATGCCATTGAGTTCACCCAACGTGATTCCAATTTTTGGTTTCTCCTGAGTTTTGCTCATCTCTTCTAATGAATTGAAAGTATCTGCGCAATTTAAGCTAATTTTCAAGGGATTTTAATATTCGAATGGTAAGGCCAAAAAAATCTCTCGGACAACATTTTCTTAAGGATCAACACATTGCCCAAAAAATAGTTGAGGCACTTGATATTAGTGTCAACAAGGTATTGGTTGAAATTGGGCCCGGGACGGGTGTTTTAACGCAGTACCTTTTAAAAAAAAATCCTGAGCTAAAGGTTGCTGAGATAGATCGGGACTCAGTTGCCTATTTAAAACAACATTTTCCTGAGTTGGACGGTGCAATTATTGAAGGGGATATACTGAAGTTGGCTTGGGATTCCTTTTCGGCCGATCGCTTCGATATCATCGGCAACTTCCCATACAATATTTCGTCACAAATTTTTTTTAAGATTCTGGATCACCGACATAAGGTCGATCAGGTTGTGTGCATGTTGCAGAAAGAAGTGGCCGAACGGATTGCCTCAGAGAAGGGCAACAAAGTATATGGTATCTTGAGTGTACTCTTGCAGGCGTACTACGATATTGAACTCTTGTTTAAGGTCCCGCCTGGCGTATTTTTTCCGCCACCGAAAGTGATGTCGGCTGTCATCCGGCTTAAGCGGAATAAAACGGCACGGTTGGATTGTGATGAACAGATGTTCAAGGCGGTTGTCAAGCAGGGATTTCAAAACAGGCGTAAAACATTGCGCAACGCACTGAAAAGGCTAAATTTGGCACCCTCGGTTGCTTCAATGAAGCTGCTTGATAAGCGAGCGGAACAATTGTCAGTGGCCGATTTTATTTTCCTAACACAACAAATTGAAAAAGCCGGATGATTGAATCCGTAACCTTCAGTCTCACCAAAGATTTTCGTGATCGATTTCAGCAGGCGCTTGATGAAAGGGATAGTTTGTTTATACAAAAAAACCTTGAGGGTGTTAATGCCGCGGACATCACCGCATTGCTGTACGAGTTCAGCAGCGAAGAGTCCAAATACGTGCTCGACCTGCTGGATATAGATATTCGCGCGGAAATCATCACCGATCTGGATAGTGACGCGAGGGCGAGTTTTCTGAAGATATACCAGGCCGAAGAATTGATTAAGATAATCAATCAACTGGATTCTGACGATGCTGCCGATATACTCAATGAATTACCCATTAAGTTGCGGGAAGAGGTACTCGCGGGGCTCGATCCGGTGCTGAAGTCTCAGGTCATAGACCTGCTTCGTTACGCTGAAAATGTGGCAGGTGGACTGATGGCAAAAGAGCTGATAACAGCCAGGGTAAATTGGACCGTAGTTCAATGCATTGATGAAATCCGAAAACAGGTTGAGAATGTTTCGAAATTTTACGCGGTCTATGTAGTGGATGATCAAAACAAATTGTTGGGTCGCGTACCGCTTCAGAAATTGATCCTGACCGACTCAAGCACGTTGGTCAAAGACATCAATGATCCGGAGATAATCTCAGTGGAAACACACATGGAAGATACTGAAGTGGCCAGCGTTATGCAGAAGTACGACTTGGAATCGGTGCCGGTAGTGAACGTGTATGGCCAACTTGTGGGGCGCATCACCATCGATGACGTGGTGGATGTCATCACCGAGCAGGCCGAGGAGGAAAGGCAATTAATGTCAGGTATCAGCGAAGATGTGGAAGAAGACGACAGCATTTGGAGACTTACCCGAGCGCGTTTGCCGTGGTTAATCATCGGAATTGTTGGCGGTCTAATAAGTGTTCAGTTTATTGGTTTTTTTGAGGGCGATTTACTTCGCATAACAGCAATTGCTTTTTTCATTCCATTAATACAGGCCACCGGTGGAAATGTGGGGATTCAGTCATCATCGATCGTAGTGCAAAGTTTGGCCAACCCCGGATTTGTGGAAGAAGGCCTGTGGACCAGGCTTTCGAAAGTGTTTGCGGTCGCTGTACTCAATGGCCTTTTGCTCTCCCTCATAGTTTTGGCGGCTAATCTGGTTTTGGGCGGGGGGAGTGACCGGCTCTCGGTGGTTGTCTCAGTTGCCCTGTTTTCGGTTGTACTGGCTGCGTCTTTGATCGGAACATTGACACCGCTGATCCTGAACAGGTTTGGTTTTAACCCTGCCCTGGCGTCCGGGCCGTTTATTACCACAATAAACGATCTGTTGGGCCTGGGCATCTATTTTCTCACCATTCACCTCGTGCTCTGACGACTGCGACAAACTTTCGAGAAGAATATCCGGGTGGATGTAATATTGTGGACAAAATTGAACATTACACTATTTTGAATTCGTCTATTTTTGTTGTTCGTTGATTGGCAAGCCGACAGAACATGACTTTTGCTGAAAAAATAATACAGAAATCTCAGGAGTTTTATAACAACGTTGTCGAAAAGCCATTGCTCACCTCAGCGATTGTTCTTTTTCTGATCACCATCATCGTCCTCTCCCTTAGCCTGAAATATTACGTCAACGATTTTGACGAATTCTGGCCGCAAATTTTGGCGGAGGCACATGGTATGATCTTCGACATTGCCGTCATTGGTATTCTTTTGTTTTGGCTAAATCAGAATGGCGAAACAAGGCAAAGGATAAGGACTTACAAAGACGAAATTGACGACTTCCGTTTGTGGGAGTCGGATGAAGCGGCTTTCAGGACGGTCGGTAACCTGAAGAGGTTAAACCGTCATGGCATTTATGAAATCAACCTGGTGAATTGTTACCTGGCGCGTACCAACCTCAACTACGTGAACCTGAAGGGATCCAACCTCAATTCGGCCAACATTTCAAATTCTTCGCTCATCGAATCCAACCTGGAGAACACCCGCCTCAATCAGACCAACCTGGAAAACACCAACCTCAACCAGGTTAACTTGAAAGGCGCTTATGCAAGTGGATCAAATTTTAACGATGCCTTTCTGATCAAGGCTCAATTAGAGGGTGCCTTTCTGATCAAAACCAGTTTTAAAAATGCTTTTCTCATGGAGGCCAACCTTCAAAACAGTTATCTGATGGGTGCTGACTTTGAAAACGCAAGTTTATACAAAGCCGACCTGCGTGGCGTAAAAGGATTAACAATCGATCAATTGGCTAAGGCCAAAACCCTCTACCTGGCAAAATTTGACGATGCGCTGTTTGATGAAATAAAAATGAATATTCCCGAATTGGTGGGAAGTTGATCAGGTTAACCTTAACGGTTTGATTTAGTCGAATAAAAAATTACTTTTGTAAAGAAGTTATAACAACGGTTTCGCCTTGAAGCCGTTGTTTCTTTTTTCAAAGACCCCCGGAAAAGGCGAGTAAATTAGTTGAATATGAGCGCGAAGATTTCTTATTATACAAAGGAAGGCCTGGAGAAATTAAAAAATGATCTGAACCAGTTGAAGACGAAGGGCAGGGCTGACATCGCACGACAAATTGCGGAGGCGCGAGACAAAGGAGACCTGAGTGAAAATGCAGAATACGATGCAGCCAAGGATGCCCAGGGCCACCTTGAAGCACGAATTGCAAAACTTGAAGACCTGGTTGGCAATGCGCGGGAAATTGACGAAAGCACGCTGGACACTTCAAGTGTATCGATACTTTCGAAAGTTACGATCAAGAACAAAAAGAATGGAGCTTCTTTTACCTATACCCTGGTGTCAGAGGAGGAAGCAGACCTGAAGCAGGGTAAAATATCTACACAGTCTCCAATCGGAAGCGGGTTGTTGGGAAAGAAAAAAGGTGAAAGCGCAAAAATAAAAACACCGGCTGGTGAAATTGAATTTGAAATCGTAAAAATCGAAATATAAGCCGACTTCAAGATGGCAACCTTGTTTACAAAAATCATTAATAGGGAAATTCCCGGTCATATCGTGGCCGAAGACGATCAGTTCATCGCCTTTCTTGATATCGTTCCACTGGTGGCCGGTCATACCTTGGTCGTGCCCAAAAAAGAAATTGATTATATATTCGATCACGATGATGCCACGCTGGGAGCCATGATGGTCTTTGCCAAGAAAGTAGCAGTAGCCATCAAGAAGGCGATCCCGTGCAAAAGGGTGGGGGTGGCTGTTATCGGTCTTGAAGTACCGCACACGCACGTGCATTTGGTTCCAATGAATTCCATGGGCGATATCAATTTCACAAAGCCTAAACTAAAACCTTCGTCCGAGGAGTTGGCGGCCACGGCCCGAAAGATATTGGCAGCCTTCTAAAAATATTTCGATGCCGGAAATTATTCAGCCCACTCTTTTGCTCGACAAGCAAAAGTGTATTCGCAATATCGAATCCATTATTTCCAAGGCTGAAAAGTCAGGTGTAAAATACCGGCCGCATTTCAAAACACATCAATCGCGGATTATTGGGAATTGGTTTCGGGATCGCGGTGTCACCAGTTGCACCGTCTCCTCATTGGATATGGCCGATTATTTCGCACGGGACAATTGGAATGATATTACCGTAGCATTCCCCCTGAATTACCTCGAAGCCCAAAAAATCAACGACCTTTCTTCAACCATTAAGCTCAATATTTTGGTTTCTCTTCCCGGTGTACTGCCAAAACTTATTCAAAAATTGGAGAATCGGGTTGGTGTTTATATCGAGGTGGACTCCGGATATCACCGTACGGGAATAAGCCCGGATGACGTGACGTCAATCGATCTGGTGTTGGATGAGATACAAACATCTGACCGCTTGGTGTTTGAGGGATTCCTTAGCCATGCGGGGCATACGTACAAGTGTACCTCCAGATCCGAAGTTGAGGCCATCCACAAGGAAGAAATTAAAGCGCTCGGTCATCTGAAAGACCGATACAAAAGCCGATTCCCACAACTTAAATTGTCAATTGGAGATACACCCGCATGCAGCATCGTAGATCAGTTTTCGGATGTAGATGAGATTCGTGCCGGCAACCTGGTGTTCTATGATCTCACCCAGTTCAAAATCGGTTCGTGCGACATCGACCAGATAGCCATCGCTTTGGCGTGCCCTGTGGTGGCCACCTATCCTGCCAGAAATGAAGTCATCATTTATGGCGGAGGTGTTCATTTCTCCAAAGATTTTTTGAGGCTGGAAAGTGGAGATATTAGCTATGGCACAATCGTGGCGTTGAATGGGAAAGGTTGGTCGCTCCCGGCTACTTCCATGTACGTGAAATCACTTTCACAGGAACATGGAATTGTCCACGCACCCGATTCGCAGGCGGAAAAAATTCGCGTTGGCGATATTTTAGGTATACTTCCTGCACACGCTTGTCTCATGGCTGATGCGATGCCTGGGTACGTGACCTTAGACGGTACGGAAATCGGGAAAATGAACTAATCCTGGATGAAGTCAATGTCGACATCCAGGGGATATCGCATGAGATGTTCCAGGGCTTCAGGTACAGTCATACCTTCAAACAGAACTTTATACAGGCGATCGGTGATCGGTGCGCGGACCTTATAGTAATCCGCGCATTTTTTTACGATCCGAATCGTGTTCACGCCTTCGGCCACTTCATGCATACCTTCAAGAATTTGGGGAAGCGTTTCTCCTTTGGCCAAGCGGTAGCCAACGGTAAAGTTCCGACTCATGGGACTGTTGCAAGTGGTAACCAGGTCGCCAATTCCGGCCAGGCCAAGGAATGCTTTGGTGTTGCCACCCAGTGCCCTGCCCAAATAGATCATTTCCACTGCCCCACGACTAATCAACAAGCCCTTGGCATTTTCCCCAAAGCCAAGCCCGCTGAGCGCTCCGGAGGCAATGGCAATGATATTTTTTAGCACGCCCGCCATTTCCACACCCACGAGGTCGTTGTTACCGTAAACCTGAAAGCGATCATTCCTTAGTAGCTTCTTGCCAATTTGAATGACCTCTTGAAAAGGGCTGGCGATCACCGTGGCGCTAGGCTGCCTCAGGGCAAGCTCCTTGGAAAGATTGGGCCCTGCGAGGCATCCCACCCTTACCACAACGCTCTCTTCGCGTATCACTTCGCTCATGGTTTTCACATGATCCCTGTTCAACACCTTGGATGTCTCCAGGGTTTGGCCAGGCGGAAGCATCAGATCAAATCCCTTCGTGCCATGGATCAGCATATGATAAGGATGCAGAAACGGTGACAGCGTCTTCATCATCGCCCTGAAGTGGGCAGATGGCACGATGGGAAAAATGACATCACACTCACGGGCAAGCTGTGCCATATCGCTGGTTGGGGTAACCCGGTCATTAAATGAATGACCACGGTTCTCTTTATTGCCCCGGATATGTTGTACAATATTCGGATCGCGGGCGTACAGAAGTACGTTCGTTTGCGATGACAAGATGTTGGCAATTGCCGAGCCGAAATTTCCTGCACCTATTACACCGACAGGTTTCTCAGATAAATTTCTCAAGGTCATAGCCGGTCATGCGGTTGTGGTAATAGTACAGGGTAGTTAGGTCCTGGGTGATGATGTTGCCTTTTTTATTTTTCAACAAGGGCCTTTTTAAGTGGAACGTCCCCACATTGTCAAGGCCATGTTTGATCACAATGTCCGCCTTGCCCTTGAAGTGCGTAGCGTAATTGACTTTGTCATCATCTTTCAATCGATAGATTTCCTTGCGGACGCGCTTGAAGGTCTCCCTGAATTCGGCATACTCCAACTCCATTTCTTCCTCCGGCAGTCGCAATAAGCTAAACAAGTCCAGTTTGTGATATTTCTTCTGCCACATCTCGAAAGCCACAAAAGCAACCAGGTGACTGGCAAAAACCCTATTGATGCGATGGTATTCCTTTACAATCCGATTCCCCAACATTCGGGTATATTCATCTTCGCGCTGCAAATCCACTGACACCTTGCCGTTGGAGACAAAATAATCCCGGGTTTCGATGATACGTCCCTGTGAATCAAGACTGTTGCCCTCGTTGTCCACATAGTTTCCAAGCACATCGAGTCCCGGGCCGATAGAGACCGAGATGTTAGATCCTTTGGTGAAGAATTTAAACATGAATTTAAGCAGTTGCAGGCTTCCGTAGTTGTCCTGCTCGGGGAAGTAACGGTCCTGGCCTTTTACATGTAGATAGTCTTCAATGAGATCTGGCGCCTCCAGCACAAAATTGTAGTTCAATGTTACCGGGACGATGAAAATTTTTCTTACTTCTTCGCCAGGCGCAGGTTTATCAAGATAAAGATTCCGCTGGGCTTCAATGGTTGTACTTAAAAGTCCAAGCCTGAGCCTTGTCTCAATGGCACCTGATCGCGACCGTGTGCCACCCGGAAAAAAAAGACTGTGAGCACCTTTTTGCAATGCCAGGTTGGAATACATCTTGAGTGTCTCCAGGTAGGGAAGGTTTTTCTTCCTTCGATCTACCTTGTATGCACCGAGACTGTTCATGAAGTAGGCAATGATCTTAATATTAAACAAGTTTAGTCCGGCACCGTATAGGAAAGCGGGTAATCCAATGGAGTGAATGATCCAGCCGATTAAAATCGAATCGAGGTTGCTGAAATGCGTTGGCACCATGACTACCGTACCGCGCTTGGCAAGCTTGCGCAACATTTTCACTTTGCCCACGATGTGTATCTTGTCCCTGAGGGCATACTTGCTCCGGAATATGGCGCCAAATTTTTTAACCTTCGCACCATTCAACAATCTCCTGAAGAAAAACTTGATGGCCTCCCGTGCAAACTTGTAGGAGCTTGGCTTGAAATTTCCTGCGATTTCATGGGCATACCGGTGGGTAATGCGCCTGAGGATTTCTTCTTCTTTATGCGTTATACCGTTCTCCGGTTTGCTGCTGAGTTCCACCAGGCTATTCTTAATGCTGGACCAAAAAGCATTTTCGTCTGAGGGATCAACCCGCCAGCGATTGCGTTTCATCCGGTTTTGCTCGCGATAAACTGTTGCTTCCAACTCGTCAATGAGTTGCTTGCGGGTCGACCGCAATTCTTTTATTCGATCAATGGATTTTTGGGTAACTTCCTCCAGAAACTCCTTCCGGTTCTTGCTAAGCTGGTAAACAGGCCAGTTCGGAATCCCGTCTAGGATAGGTTCATATCCTATGTTTTTGTTCTTCTTTTCAACAATCTCCATCAACTATCTGGACAGGTGAGCGCCAAAGATAAAAATATTCCCCTTAACTAGATTTTTTCAATGGCCGCGCTGATCGACCCTTCCATGTCGGCAAATCGCAGCATGGCCTGATCAATAAATTCATCGGACACTATTTTGGCAAGGTCATCCTCTGACGCCAGGTCGTACTCCTCCACTTTAAAGGTTTGCTCAAAAGGCCCTGCTTCCAGTTTAATCAGATAACGGTTGTTCCAATGAAAGAAAGTGATATTGCATTTGCGGTGCGGAATGTTGCCAATTACTCTCATGAATGAATGCTTAAACAGCGCCAATATACGGACGGCAATTTTGAAATGGATGGTCGACTGGTTGCGCGGTTGATGCTAAATACATTTTTATCAAAATAATTGTTTGGGAACACATAAAAATTCCCCTTAATCAGTCGTTGAATGGGGGACAAGATGCGGTATTTTACTGTTCGCGTAACCTATTCTACCGCATTATTGTTGTAATTTTATTGCGATTTTGATGGCATGCGTGTAACGAATTACAAAACCCGATTACTAGGCTTTTTTTTGCTTCTCGGAGCAATGCTCCTTTCATCGAGCGGACAGGCGACCCATTTGCGTGCGGGAGAAATTACCGTTCAACGCCTTAGCTGTACCAGCCTCACCTTTAGGATTACCATAACCGTATATACCAACACAGGCTCTGATATTAAATTTGGCGAAGGCCTTTTGGATTTTGGCGATGGGAGCGATCCGCATGTGACACCAATTGTTGAAAACACACTTCGCCCCGATCTCGGGCCCCAGGTGGCCACGGTAAGTTATTCGATTAACCACACCTATTCCGGCCCCAGCAAATACACCATAAGTTACCTTGAGCCAAACCGGAATGCAGGAATATTAAATATGGTCAATTCTGTAGAGACCAGATTTTACCTTGAAACAGTAATCAACATTGATCCATTTTTGGGCTGTAGCAATACACCTCTTTTGTTGGTGCCGCCCATTGACAAAGCGTGTACAGGAGCTGCATGGTTTCACAATCCAGGCGCGTTTGATCCCGATGGCGACAGCGTTTCGTTTGAGTTTGCCATTCCCAAAAAAGAAAAAGGACAATTTGTAAATGGCTACCGCGATCCCAATGCAAGGGAATTTTATAGCCTTACGGGTATTAACTATGCAATGGCCAACGAAAAACAGGATGGCCCTCCGACTTTTACCATTAACTCCAAAACCGGAACCATTATTTGGGATGCACCGGGAGCACCGGGAGAGTACAACATCGCCTTCCTGATAAAAGAGTGGAGGAAAATTCAGGGTGCCTGGGTGTTGCTGGGATACGTTACGAGGGACATGCAGATTATTGTTGAGGATTGTGACAATCGAAGACCTGAGTTGGATGTGCCACCAGACATTTGTGTTGAGGCCGGGACCATCATCAATCAGGATATTTTTGGGTCCGACCCCGATCTGGACAGCGTTAAAATAGAGGCGTTCTCACAGCTCTTTGGCATATCGCCTTCACCCGCTACTTTTTCGCCTAGTCCCCCCAAGTTTCAGTCTACCAAGCCGCCAAACCAGGCAAAACTTGCGTTCTCCTGGGAGACAAAGTGCGAACACATCAAGGATCAGCCCTACCAGGTTGTTTTTAAGATCACGGATAAATCAAAATCAGGCCCCAGCCTCGTGTCGTTCCAGACATGGAACATCCGGGTCGTTGGCCCTGCACCTACCTGGGTTGATGCCCAGGTTGATTTGGGCAACCGGCATGCAGATCTGCAATGGGATCCTTATACATGTGTCAATGCAGAAAAAATTCAGATTTGGAGAAGGGTAGACCAATTCTCTTTCACACCACCAGAGTGTGTGACTGGCATGCCGAACCTGGGTTATACCAAGATAGCCGAGGTTCCCTCTTCCGTTTCCTCGTTTAAGGATACGAACGGAGGTAAAGGATTGGCCCCTGGTGCGGTTTATTGCTATCGGCTGGTGGCCACCTTCCCGTTCCCGGGCGGGGGAGAAAGTTATGTGTCGGATGAAATATGCCTGCCTCCGATTTTGGCGGATGCGCCCGTCATTACAAATGTTACTATCGACCGGACTTCAACGGCAGATGGACTAATTACCGTCAAGTGGCGCCCACCTTTTGATGTAGACAAAGTTCAGTTCCCGCCTCCCTATAGCTATCAGGTATTGCGCGCCCAGGGATTCACGAGCACGCAACAAACCGTAACACCGCATCCCGGTCAACTCAGTGATACAACATTTGTTGATAGTGCGCTGAACACCGAAGAAAACGTCTACAACTACCGGATCATTGCCTTTGATGCCAATAACACCCGCATTGATACGTCCGCTATCGCTTCTTCGGTGCGCCTGGAAGCGGCTTCTGAATTTAAGCAAATTTCTTTGGCATGGACGGCAAACGTTCCGTGGAGCAATCAAACGCAGGATTATCCTATGCATCTGATTTTCCGCGGGCCTGCCGGATCAACTGAAAGTCAGTTGGTGCTGATAGACAGTGTTAACGTGACGGAGAATCAGTTCAACTATACGGATGCAGGGCAGTTTAATGGGGTACCGTTGGTAGATACGGATGTGTACTGCTACAGAGTGATGACGAGGGGCGCGTATGGGAATCCAAAAATTGCTGAACCACTGAGAAATTTCTCACAGATCATTTGCGCCCAGCCGAACGATAACGTTCCGCCCTGCACCCCGGTTCCTGTGATTGTGGCAAACAATTGTGACGAATTTTTCAGGTCGAATTCCTGTGAGCCTCAAACTTTTTCAAACACGCTGCAATGGCTGAGGCCAGAGGACCCTGTTTGTCGTGCAGACATCAGGAGTTACAACATTTACAAAGCCAACCGGAAGGGCGATGCGTTTGAGCCCTACGTTACCAATGTGAGGGACACATTTTTTGTAGATGACAACCTGCCTTCCTTTGCCAGGTGTTATAAGATCACTGCCGTTGATCGTTCAGGGAACGAGAGCGAAATGAGCGAGGAATTTTGCTTCGACAACTGTCCCTATTATGAACTCCCCAATGTATTTTCACCGAATGGGGATTGCCAGAACCCAAAATTTAGTGCGTTTGGCGATGTGAAGTTGGACGAAAATTTGATTGACCCTTGTGGCTCGCAGCGGGTGATCGTTGATATCAGAACACGGTGCGCGCGTTTTGTGGAGAAGGTAAACTTTACCGTGTTTGACAGATGGGGCAAGGAAATGTACAATTACGAGTCTGGCGGAGAGCGCACGATTTATATCAACTGGGACGGCAAGGACAGTGGAGGGATTGAAGTTCCAGGGGGCGTTTATTTTTATTCCGCGGACGTTGTTTTTGATGTGGTCGATCCCGCTAAAAAGAACAAAACATTCAAAGGATGGGTACACCTGCTGCGATAGGCAATCCGGTGATCCTTTTTGATGGTGTATGTAATCTCTGCAATCGTTCTGTTCAGTTTGTTATCAAGCACGACACCAGAAATGTATTTCGATTTGCTGCATTGCAGTCGCAATATGGCGGGGCGCACTTGCTGAAATTTAATATCCATCCAGATTCGCTTGAGACGATTGTGCTTATTGCAGGCAACAGATGCTATCAACGCAGCGAGGCGGTGCTGCAAATTGCAAAGTTTCTCGGAGGATGGTGGACAATGCTCTACGCATTTAAGATTATTCCCGCCTTTATCAGAGATTGGGGTTATCGGGTTGTAGCAAACAACAGGTACACCTGGTTTGGTCGCCAGGATCAATGTATGATTCCAACACCTGAGTTAAAGATTCGCTTTCTGGATTGATTTCTACTTTCCTAATTTTTAATTTATTTATACCTTGACGGAGGTTGCGAGGAAGAGATACTGGTACCGGTATCCAGCAATCCGTATTTAACTTGAGCTATGAAAGCATATATTTTTCCGGGGCAGGGCGCACAGTTTGTCGGTATGGGTAAAGAGCTGTATGAAAATCCTTCTGTAAAGAATATTTTCGATGATGCCAACAAAATTCTTGGGTTCAGCATTACCGATATTATGTTTGACGGCACGGCCGATCAATTGAAACAGACCAAAGTAACACAGCCTGCCATATTTATTCACTCGGTGGCTGTTGCAAAAGCAGCCCAATCATTCACACCCGACATGGTTGCCGGGCATTCGCTGGGCGAATTCTCCGCGCTGGTGGCCAATCAATCACTTTCTTTTGAAGATGGACTGCGTTTGGTTTCAAAGCGGGCGCTGGCCATGCAAAAAGCCTGTGAGATCAACCCGTCCACCATGGCCGCCATACTCGGATTGGACGATAAAATTGTTGAGGAAATTTGTGCCGGGATCGATGAAGTGGTGGTTGCGGCCAATTATAATTGCCCGGGTCAGTTGGTGATTTCCGGCTCGATGAAAGGGGTGGAGGTTGCATGTGAAAAGCTGAAGGCAGCGGGCGCCAAGAGGGCTTTGCCGCTTCAGGTTGGCGGGGCTTTTCATTCGCCCCTGATGGAACCGGCCCGCGAAGAACTGGCTGCTGCCATTGACGCGACCTCTTTCAACAAACCCATTTGTCCTGTTTATCAAAATGTAAATGCCCTCCCGGCCACAGACGTGGCTGTGATTAAGAAGAACCTGAACGATCAGCTCACGGCCCCTGTGAGGTTCACCCAATCGGTGCAAAATATGGTGAAAGATGGCGCCAGGACATTCATTGAATGTGGTCCGGGGAAAGTTCTCCAGGGCCTTGTCAAAAAAATATCACCAGAAGTGGAGGCAATGAGCCTTTAGGCGGTAACATAAGGCCAAACTTCCAGCTTATCGGGACATTCTATTAACATTTGCTCAACGGTCTTGTTGAGCACGGGGTGTACCAGTTGAGGGGCAATTTCATTGAGTGGCAGGAGGGTAAATCTCCGGTGCGGAATTCCTGCATGGGGTATGGTAATGGTTTCTTCATGGATTACTACATCTTCATAAAAAAGGATGTCCAAATCGATGATGCGCTCACCCCATTTTACTTTCCTTTGTCTGCCAAGCGTAGTCTCAATCCAAAGCATGGTTTCCATCAGCGTGTGCGGGTCCAGGTGCGTATTCAATCTCACGACCTGGTTGAGGAAGTCAGGCTGATCTTCTTTTCCCCAAGCTGCCGTTTCATAAATTTTGGAGGATTCCAGGATGGTGCCTGCCTTATTGGCGATATGGCCCCTGGCCATGGAGAGATTTACATCGCGGTTGCCAAGGTTGGTGCCCAGCAGCAAATAGACGCTTTTCTTCATTTTCAAAACCGAAAGGTAGCCAAATTAGTCCTTAGGATTAAGTAAGTTTGCAGCCCAAAGTTGAGTTATGGGATTTATTAAAAACTTTTTCGCGTCATGCCTTGGATCGCTGATGGCCCTGACGCTGATCATCTTGATTTGCGCGTCCATCTTTTCGGCACTTGTGTCCAGTGAAAACAAGGCCATCATTGAAAATAACTCAGTGCTTTATCTTGATCTGGAGGCTCCTATTGCTGAGCAGGCAGTCGATGACCCTTTGGCGGAGTTGATCCCTGGCGAACAGGCGTCTATTGGGCTTTTGCAATTGAAGCAGGCTATCGCTTACGCTAAAAATGATCCCAAAGTCGAAGGGATTTACCTGAACACCCAATATTTGATGACGGGTTACGCCAGCATCGAAGAAATCAGGGAATCTCTGGTTGATTTTAAGGAGTCGGGAAAATGGGTAGTGGCCTACTCGGGAAACTATTCCGAGGGCTCCTACTATCTGGCGACCGCAGCGGATAAAATTTATCTGAACCCCGAAGGCCAGTTGGAATTGAATGGCCTTTCGATAAGCGTCACCTTTTTTAAGCGCATGCTCGACAAGCTGGAAATTAAACCGCAAATTTTCAGGGTGGGGGATTTTAAAAGTGCCGTGGAACCCTTTGTAAGGGAAAACCTGAGTGAAGAAAACAGACTTCAGCTCAACGCCACGATCCACGGAATTTATGGGACCGTGTTGGAGAAAATTTCAGAGGGCCGGGACATTCCGGTAGAGCAATTGAAAGCGCTGTCGGAAAAAATGGCGGTACGCACTGCAGGCGATGCCCTGACTCACGGGCTGGTGGATTCATTGTATTACGAAGATCAGGTACGCGATGATTTGCGCACGCGCCTTGGGCTGGGAAAAGATGAGGATATTGAATTTGTTCGATACAATACGTACCGAAAAAGTATTGAAACTGTTTCGTCATCCAACGAGGTGGCTGTTATCATTGCCGATGGGGAGATCATGCCCGGGCGTGCAGACAATGGAATTGTAGGTGCGGCAACCATGGTGAAAGAAATCCGGAAGGCGAGGACAAGCAGTAGGGTGAAAGCCATCGTATTGCGCGTCAACAGTCCGGGCGGTGTTTTTCAGGCGGGCGATGAAATCTGGAGGGAAATCGTGCTGGCCGGCAGAGAGAAACCGGTCATTGCTTCGATGTCGGACTATGCCGCTTCAGGCGGATATTATCTGGCGATGGCCTGCGACACGATTGTTGCGCAGCCGGCCACGATCACGGGGTCGATAGGAGTCTTCAGTGTGTTGTTTGACTTGAGTCAGTTCCTGGGAAATAAAATTGGCGTAACGAGTGAGGAAGTGAAGACAGGTGATGTAGGGGGGTTGATCACCGTAACGAGGCCATTAACCGACACGGAGAAAAACATCTGGCAAAAGCAAACGGACGAAATTTATGAAACGTTTACCCGTAAGGCAGCAGCTGGCCGGGGCATGCGTCAGGAAGAAATCAAGAAGATTGCATCGGGCAGGGTGTGGACAGGAACACAGGCCAAAGCCAACGGGTTGGTCGATGTGTTGGGTGGATTTAATGACGCGGTAAATATTGCGGCTCAACGAGCGGGCGTAGAAGGTGATTTCAGGGTACGGTTTTATCCGCAACCAAAAAGTTTCTTAGAACAGTTGACGGCAGGATGGGATGAGCAGGTGAAGGCCAGGGCGCTGAGGACCGAGATGGGCGATGCCTATTTGTTTTATCAGCAATGGGAAAAAGTGAGGCGTTACCAGGGTGTACAGGCCAGGTTTCCGTTTGAGTTGGAGGTGAGGTAGGATTGTCTTTATGAATTTTTGATTGATTCACGATAATAAGCCCTTTCAAGTTTAGCAGTTGTGTTATACTTACTCGTTAAGTCTACCGAAAATTAATTTATGAAGATTTGGAGTTTTATATTACTTTTTTTTCTCACGATCAATGCGTTGTGCCAGAATAAGAAAACCACTGATTCATTGAGAAATCAATTGAAGACGACTAGAGACACCGCTAAAGTTTATGTCTTGTATGAAATTTATCGTCAATACGCCATTACCAATTCGGATTCTGCAAATCGTTATATCAATCTGGCAATTGATGAAGCACTCGTAACGGGCGATAGCCTAGCCATTGCTAAAACATACTATGGAAGGGGCTGGATAAAGAGGAGACTTGAAGATTTCAATAATTCATTGATTGATTATCATAAGGCATTAGGAATAGCGATGCGTAACAATTTATTAAAATGGGAAATGTATATAACCAACGAACTTGCTCTTATGCATTATTCCATGGCTAATTTTGACGAGGCCTTGGGTCATAATTATAGATCGCTTGAAATTGGTGAAATTACTAAAGACAACGATCATATCAGTGTCTCTCTTAATAATATTGGATTGATCTTTTTGGGATTGAACGATTTTGAAAATGGCCTTCAATATTTTGAAAAATCATACGACTTCAAAATTGAAAACGGTATTGATTATGATCTTGACATTTCTTTACTAAACATTGGAATTTGTTACAATGGATTAGGCCGCGTTGATCAGGCCATTAGAATGTTTGGACAGGCATTGCAAGTTTGTGAGCCGAAATGCAAAAGTCAAAATCTAAGTAATATTTATAATGGCTTAGGTGATTCATTTCTGAAGTCCAGCAGGTTGCAGGAAGCAGAAACACAATTTCAATTGGCTATTGAATCTGCTCGTATAGGTAGGTCGACTCGTCTTGAGGCAGTTGCCCTGAATGGCATGGCCAAGGTTTTCAATGCCAGGAAGGATTATGATATGGCTATTTATTTCCTAGATAAGAGTCAGGCATTATTGAAGGATTCGGACTTTAATGAGGAGGTTCTGAATAATTACATTTTGTACGCAGAACTTTACAACAGCCAAAATAACTTTAAAATGGCGTCAATATTTCAGTCTAAATATATTCAGCTAAGAGAAAAGATATACGGTAGTAGGTTGATAAAAAATATTGCGGGTATTCAGTTGGATAATGAGGCACGAAAAAACTTTAAAATACTGAAGTCCAAAGACCAGCTGATAATGCTAAAGGAAAGTCAGTCGCGTCAGCAGAAAATTATAATAGCCATTTCAATTACACTTCTTTTAGTGTTGATGACGCTATGCATTTTACTATGGAAAGTTATAAGAATGAAAAGTAACCTTAATCAGCTGCTCGATCAGAAAGTTCGAAGCCGCACGGAGGCTTTGCAACAAAGTTATATAAGGCTGGAGCGGGTTAGTTTTGAACAAAAGCAAAATCTTATAAGATTAAACAGTAAATTCCATAGCTGTATGGCTACCCTCAAAGGAATTACAGCAGTTGCAAAAAGGGATATTGACGATCCTAAGGGCTTGAATTATATTTCTAAGATTGAACAGGAAGCAGAGAAACTAAATCAAGCTGCTTCAAAAAAATAAAATCCACTAGAAAAATCGGAAATAGACCGTGCCTAACACAAGGCATATTAGGCAAATAGACAGGAGCCAGCTTTTTCTTCTCGCCATACGCAATTCAAGTCTCAGATTGATATTTTCCAACTCCGCCAACATTAACTTTCTTTCAATCGATTCCATACTTATATCTGTGATTTAAAATATCAAGATATTATGAAAAGTGTTATCTGGTAGCCGGAAAGCTCAATTTGTCAGGTTAACCGTACAGGAAGGAACCGGTTTTATTATCTTGGCGCGATGAAGAATATTTCAATCCTTATTGTGGATGATGAAGCGCTTATTCGCGAGGGACTTAGGGCATTGCTGGAGAAAGAAGATTGTGTAACTGACATTTATGAGGCGTGGAACAAACCCTCATTGGAAGGCCAACTAGAGAATGCTATTGATATCGTATTACTGGATGTAAGGCTACAAGGGATCACTGGATTGGAGTTAATTGACTTAATTCGCAAAGGATCCAATCCACCAAAAATAATCGTGGTAACCGGTCTGGAAGGAGTGGAGGTGATTATTAATCTTCTTCAACGTGGAGTGGAGGGGATTGTTTTTAAGCTAGATGGGTACCAGGAAATTTGGAACGCCATCAACAAGGTGATGCATGATGACTATTGTTACCCGGAAAAAATAATGAGAATCATTCAAACCCATGCTGGGCAATGGGATGAGTCACCACCTGTTACCCTTAATTTTTCTGAAAAGGAGTTGCTTAAATGCATAGCCCAGGGTCTCACCAACAAGGAAATTGCCAAGAATTTAAAAATGTCGCCAGCTACCATTGAAACGTACAGAATACGCTTGATAAAAAAGCTGGGTGTTGCCAACACGGCATCGCTGATGGCATATGCATTTCGCAATGGCTTACTCTAGTTCGATGCGCCAACGAGAGGCAATGAGACGTGGGCCAGCAATCCGTTGGCTCCATTTTTATAGGCGATGGTGGCACCGATTGCATGTGAACGCATTTTTAAGGTGTTGTATTTCTTTTTGAGTTGGGCGATCACCTCGGCATTTTGCATAAAGCCAGTACCATCGTCTTCCACCTCTATCACCAACTCGTTGGCACCCCACCTCATGCGTACCCAAATGTGCCAGGCTGCCGAATGTTTGAAAGCATTGTGAATCAATTCTTGAACAATGCGCGACAGGTAGGTTTCAGATTGGTCTGAAATAGGTTGTTCTGTGCCATCGCATTCAAAGTGGATGTGGCCTGCCCCGGGACGTTCCATACCTAAGCATAACAAATGGAGACCGCTGGTAAAATTCTTTTGGTCCATCTTGGCAGGCATGAGCCGCCTTGAAATTTTGCGCACCGATTGTACCACTTCCTGAAATTCCCCTTTCATTTCCATAAGGAGTGTATTCAATTGCTCGGGATCATTCAATTCACGTTCCATGCGATCAAAGTAGAACCGGAATATTACCAGCCGGTGCATAAGGTCGTCATGGATTTCAGCACCCATCTCGCTGGTGATGTGCTCCACGGCTTCCATGGCTTCGTTGGCGACCATTTTATCCCAGCTTTTCCTGGGTACGATTTTAAAGGGCATAGATTAGATTTGAATGAATAAAGATAAACATACGGATGGCAAGGTTTGTTTCGGATGCAGCAGAAAAGTAAATTCATAAGGCAGGCTGGACATGGCTGTTGGAAAAGCACAAGTCGTCTGACCACTGACCAGACGCCAGGCCAGCGCGCAGTGGTCTGACGACTAAATAAAAAAAGCAACCCCTATGGAGTTGCCTTTTCGCTGCAGCATAATGAATATTTTTTACCAGCTAGTGGTTTCGGTAAAGCCTGATTTCTCAGCTCCTACTTTTACATTTGCTATAGGCGATTTTTCGTCAGTTGTTGGGCTTGGCTTCAGAACGAATCCAAAAGCGGAGATGCCCCCAATTGCAACGATTGCTATTACGATTATCTTTTTCATGCTATTACCATTTTACAGTTTCTGTTCCAGTGCCACCGGTGGTTTGAGGGGCAATATTTTCTTCAGTGCAAGATGAAGCTACTGAGCATAGAACTACGAATGCGGCTAAATAGATAAATTTTTTCATGGATTTTAATTAGTTTAGTTGGATGATTAATTTAAGTTGCTTTGTATAAAGTCAAATTTAATTGAGCGAAGGTAACTTGGTACAATATATCCGCTATTCAAAATGGCATTTTTAAAGTACATACGTTATTGTTTATTATGCTTTGGCGTACTTTTTATGGCCAAACCTGCATTTGCTCACGAGAAAGATGAACTCTTAAGCCAAATAAATTCGAGTGACTTAAATTTCCATGATAGCCTATACTATGAGCTATTTAAACTTCACGTGGCCACTGACATTCCTGTTGCCAAAATATATGCTCTGAAGGCCTTAAAAATTGCTTCCGATTTTAATCATCCTGTTTTTGTAGCAAAGGCCTCAAGGGCAGCGGCCTATTTATACGGAAAGGAGGGTAATCTCGATTCTGCTAGGTATTTTTTTAGGAAGGGAATTGATGTAGCTACCAAGAATTCTCTTGATCGCCCACTCATGTCACTCCTTATTGATTTGGGAGTATCTTATGATAATCAAGACACCTATGACAGCGCACTTAGATATTATAATCTGGCGCTGGAAATAGCCAATCGAATTGGTGCAAAAGATGGGCAGGCTGCCATTCAAAACAATATTGGATTGGTTTTCTTTTATCTAAACAATTTTGAAGAAGCGCTTGTCTATCTGGAGTCTTCATTGGAGATAAAGAGAAAGAATGGTTTTAAAGATGAAATGCCTACCAACCTCATGAATATTGCGGTTATTTATAATGATCAGGGTAGATACGATGATGCGATTAGTATTTTCAATGAAGTAAATGATTTGTGCAAGGGAAAATGCCTGCCTCTGATTGAAGCAAGATTAAATTATGGATTAGGCTATTCTTATAATGGGAAAAAGGATTTTAAAAAAGCGTTGCCCTTCTTGGTCAAAGGATACGAGATTGCAAAGGCATCTAATAATAAAAGTGAATTGGCTTACACACAATTTACTTTAAGTGAATTTAGATTGAGAGAGGGAGATTATACAGGAGCCATTCAATTACTTAATGAGTCTGAAATTTTGGCTAGTGAGATTAATCTGAAGCGCCTGAAAAGAGATATTTATAACTCGCTTCGCAAAATATATGATGAATTGGGGGATTTAGAAAAGGTGGTAGAATATCAGGGCAAATACATGTCTTTGAAGGATGATATTTTCAACGAACAACTAGCAAATAACCTCAAAGACATCCAGCTTGACGCCCAGCGAAAACAGTCCGAAGTCATTATCCAGCAGAAGGATACGGAGATTGAGCGGGTACGCCTGATTACTGGCCTTGTAGGCATTATTTCAGTCCTTTTGGTGGTGGTTTCTATCCTTATCTACCGCAACTACAGGGCCAGCCACCGTCACAAGCTGGTGCTGGAAAAGGAGATCGAAAAGAGGACGCGCGAGCTGTTAAAAAGCAACGCGGACCTTACCCAAATGACACAGGAATACGATCAGTTGGTCTACCGGGCTTCGCACGACATCAGAGGTCCCCTGGCCACCCTGATGGGCCTTACCAACATTGCCAAACAGGACTACGAAGAGCCGCTCCGGGTCAGGGATTATCTCGGCAAAATTGAGTCCACCGCGCAAGGATTGAATCAGACCCTGAGTCAGTTGATGGAAACCAATCGGATCCGCAATCTGCCCATCTGCATTGAAGAAATCGATGTGAGTGCACTGGTGGATGAAGCCTTCGGTTCGTTTAAAACGCTGAACCATTTTCCGCTTATATCCCTGCGCATCGAACGGGGAGATTGGAAAGCACCTTTGCTTTCGGACAAGAATCTTGTCGGCTTTATCCTCACCAAATTGCTTGACAATGCTTTCCGGTATTTCGCCACGCACAAGCAGGAGAAGTACATCAAGGTTTCGTGGTCTCAGTCCAATGACAAGACAATTATCGCAGTGGAAGACAACGGGCTGGGTATCGATGTAAAAGCCAAGGAAAAGATATTTCAATTGTTTTATGTGGCCAGCGATGTCCACGGCAGCGGGCTGGGGCTATTTCTGGCACAGATGGCAGCCAATCGGTTAGGTGGCAGAATTATCCTTGCCCGCTCTTCGGGTCCTACCATTTTTAAGCTCATTATATCCACCAACCTTGCGAAGGCGCAGGTTGAGGACAGGCCGGTGATGACCGTAGCCGGGTGATTTTATTGGCCGTATCACCGTCTCATTTCTCTTTTTGCAGCGCCAGCCCCACGATCAGAAAAATATTTTTTTGAGGTGCAATTTTGATGTAAGAAATACGTCTGATTTTGAACGGAATCGTAAAATTCTGACACTTTTGAACTTTATATTGCAAGGGTCTTTGTAAGGAACCAGGCCATCTTTCAAATGAAAGTTGGAACACGGGTATACCAATTGGCCTGAAATGATCAGCCCCCGGTCGAAGTTAAGAGCAACTGATCGCTTAATCCGCTAGCTTTGTCTACGATGGAATGGAAACAAGGGTTCCCTGGCATAAACTCTTAGGGTACTCGAGTGTCATTTAGCTTAAGATTGATGAAAATATAAAAACCCTTAGCCACATTGGTTGCCAAGGGTTTGAAGTGCCTAAGTTTTATTTAATCAAATTGATTTCCATCAACCATTGAGAACGGTTGCATTGGTCTCTTCTCGGTGTTGCCTTTTTCAATGTGTGATGATTGCGTTTCTGTAACTTTCGAATCTTTGGAACGCAAGGCAAGTGAAAACAATGAGGCGATGATCATCAATAAGAAAATAACTTTAACTTTCATGGCGCTTTTTTATTTACAACCCCACTGACATGGGTCTCCCGATGATGATCCGCCACCATCCTGTGGACGAATATTTTCTTCGGTACAAGAAGAGATAGCAAATGAGGCAACTGCTGCCAGCACGAGGGTGTAGAAAAAATTTTTCATGTTTTAATTTTTTAAATGAGTCGGTTAATTGTTTTAAATTGAACATGGCAAAGATGAGGCGAGTAAGGTTATCACAATGTGTAATTGAATTTTCTAAATCACCTATGTACTTAAATATCAATTGGTTATAAATGATGAGATTGTTGATCATACTTATAACTTTAGTTGCTTTGAATCGTGATGTAATTCATGCCCAACCGTCTCCAAGAATTGTAGAGTTAAAGCAGGAATTGCCTGCTGCAAAGGGGCAACATCGCTTTGACGTCCTTCTGAATTTATTTAAGGAGAATTTAAATGTTAATTATGATTCCGCATTATACTACTCGTCTCTTGCGGTCATTCAGGCGAGGATAAATCGCGATAGTATTTCAATTGTTAAGGCTTATAACGCGAATGGTTGGGTTAGAATGAGAATGGGTAATTCCTTATGTATCCCTGATTTTGAATTTGCTCTTGAGATTGCAAGGCGAAATGGATATAAAGAGCAAGTTAAATTCTTGTTGAATAACCTGGCCATTTCCCATAGTGATTTTGCGAACTATGACAAAGCACTGGATTATCATTTTCAATCGCTCCAACTGAGACAATTGGATGGTGATGCACTTGATATAAGTATTGCACTGAATAACATCGGCATTGTCTATTCCAACTTGCAGGATTATGAAAATGCCCTGGACTATTTTCTTCAATCAAAAGATATGAAAGAGGATCATGACATAACCCACGATCTGGATAGGGCTTATATTAATATTGCATTGGCTTATTTTAATTTAGGTGATTATAAAGAAGCGATTAATAACGTTACCAAGGTTCTGAAAATATGTGAAAGTAATTGTAACGATGATGTGCTAATTGAGGCTCATTACGCAATGGCAAGGATATCTCAAGAAACGAAAAACGTTGAGAAGGCAGAAATCGAATTGGAATCAACAATTAAAATGGCGAAAAGAATCGGCTCCCGAATGTTCGAATCCCAGGCCCTCTATCTGAAAGCTGTGATAAGGGCAGATCAAGGTTCGAATATGGAGGCACTGAGATATTTGAACGAAAGCCAGGCTATACTTGGAGGCACAAACCGAAGAGATCTAGTGCTTAACAATTATTTGCTTTACATCTCAATATATAATAATCTGGGAGATTACCAGGCCGCATCGGATTATCAACAAAGGTATATAGAGTTAAATAAGGAAATATTTAGCGGGGATCTAATCAAAAATATTTCAAGGATTCAGGCTGAACATGAGGAAAGGGAAAATATAAAGATCATCGCCTCGAAAAATCAAATTTTGGCTTTACAGGAAGAAGTGATCTCTAGGCAAAAAGCTCAATATGCCTTTATTTTGACCATTACTTTTCTGGTTCTTGGCCTTGCCTTCGTCATGTTCCGTGCCAACCAATCCCAGCGCAAAACCAACCAGGCGCTGGCGACAGCCAAAGAAACCATTCAGCAACAGAACGAAATGCTCAGCAACGCCAACCACCAACTTGAAAGTGAGGTTGCAGAGCGAACCAAAGAACTGGTGGAGTCCAACGAATCGCTGAGCAAGGTGAACGAAGAAATGGACAACTTCATCTACAAGACTTCCCATGACATTCGCGGACCGCTGGCCAGCTTAAAGGGAATTTGTAACGTGGCCATGCTGGACGTAACAGACCCTGTCGCACTGGATTACCTGAATAAACTGGACACCTCTGCCGCCAAGCTTAACGCCATCCTGAGCCGACTTTTGATCATCAATCAGATTAACCACTCTCTCCTGAATCCCGAGCCGATTAATTTTGAAGATCAGATCGCTGAGATCCTGGAGTTGGAAAAGAAAAAAGGTTTACCGCCCCGTATGGACATCAGTTACAAAATTGAGCCGGGCCTGAATCTGAGATCCGACAAGGAAATGACTAAAATCATTATGGAGAACTTAATTGACAATGCCATTAAGTTTCACAATGAGTCAGCGCGTATCGTGCCGTTTGTTCGTATCGAAGTTGGTAAAGACAAAGATTGGATATCGGTACGCGTGATCGATAACGGCATTGGGATCAATGAGGCGAGCCGCGAAAAAATTTTTCAACTATTTGTAAGGGCATCGGAGCGCTCAGACAGTGGGGGTATTGGCCTTTACCTGAGCAAACTGGCGACTTTGAAGCTGGGTGGCACCATTGATCTCTCAACGACCCAGGAAGGTCAGACGGCCTTCAGGGTAAGATTTCCGCCAGACCTTGTGCCTATTCTCGAACAGCGCGGTGCCGAACAACTTAAGAGAGAAAAGCAGAAACAAAAAGTCCTAAAGGTCACCTAATTTTCCCTTCAATCGCCATCTTTGCATTTTGCAAAATGGTAGTGTAAGGTATCCATGGGAAAAGAGAATAGTTTTAAACGTTATACTGTAACAGCAGCTTTACCCTACGCCAACGGTCCCAAGCACATAGGGCATCTGGCGGGGGCGTATATACCTGCGGACGTTTATGTGAGGTATTTGCGACTCAACGAAAAGGATGTGGTCTTTGTATGTGGCAGTGACGAACACGGCACAGCCATTCCAAACCAGGCCCTGAAGGAGAACACCACCTCGCAGGCTATCATTGACAAGTATCACGCCCTCATCCGCGATTGTTTGTATGGTCTGGGCATTTCGTTTGACGTTTACCACCGGACAAGCGACCCGCTTCATCACGAGACCTCACAGGAATTCTTTCTGACATTGTTTAAAAAAGGCCTGTTGACGGAGGAGACCTCCGAACAGTACTATGATGATGAGGCCAATGTTTTTTTGGCAGACCGATACATAGTAGGTACCTGCCCAAAATGTGCGCACCCCAATGCTTACGGAGACCAATGTGAAAAATGCGGATCATCGTTGAGCCCAAAAGAGCTGATCAATCCAAAATCGACTCTGACTGGCAAGGCGCCCGTTCTGAAGTCAACCAAACATTGGTACCTACCCATGGAAAAATATGAAGGTTGGCTTAGGAAGTGGATTTTAGCGGATCACCAAAGTGACTGGAAGGTTAATGTTTACGGGCAGTGCAAATCATGGATTGATGCCGGGCTCCAATCTCGTGCGATGACACGCGACCTTGACTGGGGCATAAAGGTGCCGCTTCCCGGTGCGGAGGGGAAGGTACTGTACGTATGGTTTGACGCGCCAATTGGCTATATATCAGCCACGAGGGCGCTGTTTCACGAGATGGCGAATGGAGAAAAGATTTATTCAACCCCCAAGCGTGATTTTGGAAAAGTCAACCCTGACGACTGGAAGACTTATTGGCAGGATGGTGAATCGAAACTGGTTCATTTCATTGGGAAGGATAATATCGTTTTCCACTGCATCATCTTTCCTATTATGCTTCACAGTTCAGGGGAATACATCGTACCCGATAACGTACCTGCTAACGAGTTCATGAATCTTGAAGGGGATAAGATGTCAACCAGCAGGGGCTGGTCCATCGAAATGCATGAGTACATCGAGGATTTTCCAGACAAACAGGACGTCTTGCGGTATGCGTTGCTCACGAATTTGCCTGAGACAAAGGACAGCGAATTCACCTGGAAAGATTACCAGGCGAAAAACAACAACGAGTTGGTGGCCATATTTGGCAATTTTATCAACCGGGCGATGGTGCTCACGCATAAATATTTTGAAGGGAAAGTACCTCCCAGGGGTGGCTTAAATGATTTGGACCAACAAGTAATTCTCTCGTTGGCGGCTTTTCCAGGTAAAATTGGTGCATCCATAGATGCCTACAGATTCAGGGAAGCGACTTCCATTCTGATGGATGTTGCCCGGTTGGGAAACAAATACCTGGCAGATACTGAGCCCTGGAAGCTCGCAAAAACAGACATGGGGCGGGTCGGCACCATTTTGAATCTCTCGCTTCAGATAGCAGCCAACCTGGCCATTCTATGTGAGCCATTTCTGCCTTTCAGTGGTAAGAAATTGAAGAAGATAGTAAACATGGAATCCTTTACATGGAAGCAGACTGGTTCAGTTGACATATTGGAAACCGGTCACGCACTGGGCACGCCCGAACTGTTGTTTGAGAAAATTGAAGATGAAGTAATTACTGCGCAGGTCGACCGCCTCCAGGAAAATAAAAAACGTATGGAACTGCAAGATCAGCCCGCTACACCTGCCAAAACCGAGATCACGTTTGATGATTTTACAAAAATGGACATGCGAATAGGCAAGGTGCTAACTGCCGAAAGGGTAGAGAAATCCAAAAAATTATTGAAGCTGCAGGTTGACACGGGGATTGACAGGCGGACCGTGTTGAGTGGCATTGCCGAACACTATACGCCTGAAGAAATGGTGGGGAAACAAGTAACGATCCTTGTCAATCTGGCTCCCAGAAAAATCATGGGATTTGAATCGCAGGGAATGATTTTGATGGCCGAGGATAAAGACGGAGCCTTGAAATTGATCAGCACAGCCGATCCGGTTTCGCCAGGGTCGATGATTAGTTGAAATAGTTTATAGTAAATGGTCATTAGTCCATAGTATTTGATAGTTGTTGTATCGATCCATAAGTGATGGTTCTTAGACTAAGGACTGTCTACTATTTACTATAGACTATTTACTATTAAAAAGACTCATCGTTCGGTCGACTCCAATGGTACAAAACGAAAAAATCGTTTCCTCGGCTTTGTCCATCAGCTGGGGCAGGGCTTCAATTTCTTCTTTTTCAAAATTGCTCAACACGTAGTCCACTTGCTGGCCCTTTGAAAAATTATCACCAACGCCAAAGCGAAGGCGGGAATAGTCCTGGCCGCCAGTAAGGGCCTCTATATTAGCAAGGCCGTTGTGCCCTGCGGCACTGCCTTTCGACCTGAGCCTGAGCGTGCCAAATGGAAGTGCAATATCGTCCACGATGACCAGCAGGTTTTCTTTTGGGATTTTCAGCTCTTGCAGCCAATAGGCGATGGCTTTGCCACTTAAATTCATGTAGGTGGTGGGTTTGATAAAGTGGAGCTGCCGGCCTTTGTATTTTACCTCGCCTTTGTCCGCATACCTGCCGGTTGCAAACGCGAATTTTTTATTATCGGCAATTCTGTCCAAAATAAGGAATCCAATATTGTGACGGGTCAATTCGTATTCTTGCCCAATATTGCCCAGGCCCGCGATCAGGTATTTCATGAGATGAAAATATAATGATTGTCGACTGCCTTCATAGGTATTAAATAAAAATCCCGTTCGCGAAGTTAATCGGAACGGGATTGGAAAAAATTAGCCGATTACTTTTTCGGAGCGTCTTTCTTTGGCGCATCCTTTTTGGCATCTCCATCGGCAGCAGGAGCAGCAGCACCGGCAGCGGGTGCAGCACCGGCAGCTGGAGTCGCAGCAGCAACTGCAGCGGCAGCGGCAGCAGCCTCTTCTTCTGCAGCCATCTTAGCAGCGCGAGGAACCTCCACCACGGCAATGGGAGATCTCTTGGGATCAAGGAAGTCAAGATTCGGGATGGCCATATCCATTACTTTGATCGCGTGATGGAAGTCAAGCTCGGTGACATCCACGTCAATATGTTCGGGCATATCTTTCGGGAAACCGTAAACTTTCAGCGTTGCCTTCTTGCGAACCAGAGTCCCTCCCTTGGAGACACCCGCAGCCTGGCCCTGCAAACGGATTGGAATATCCATCTTAATTTTTCTATCCTCACTGATTTGAAGAAAATCAGCATGAAGAATTATTTCACTTACGGGATGAAATTGAACGTCTTGCAGGATGGCCTGGAATTCCTGGCCCTCAATGTTTAAGTGCACAAAGTGAGCATCGTTGGTATAAACGATTTCACGGAATAAAATCATGGGCGAGATAAAGTGCACCTGCTCTTTGCCACCGTATAATACGCATGGTACGTTTCCTTCTTCACGAGCGCGCTGTGCATCCACTTTGCCGAGATTTGCTCTTTTATACCCTATAATCTCGATTGTTTTCATAATTGATTATTGTTTAAGTTAAATTGTTACAGTCTGATAAATAAAGAACTTACTGATTCATGGTCATGAATCTTGCGAATCGCTTTTGCAAACAAATCAGAAACAGAAAGCACTTTAATTTTTTTTGTTTTTTGCTTTAGCGGTATGGTGTCTGTTACCGCGATTTCATCCAATACAGATTTTTCGATCGTATCGTACGCGCTGCCGGACAGCACGGGATGGGTACATACTGCGCGCACCGACTTCGCTCCTTTTTCCTTAAGGAGGGCGGCCGCTTTGCAAATGGTTCCTGCCGTATCGACCAGGTCGTCAACCAGCACGACATCCTTGCCCTCCACCTCACCGATCAGGCGCATTGACTCCACCTTGTTGGCTTCCTTCCTGTATTTGTCGCACACTGCCAGCTCAGCGTCAAAGAATTTTGCAAAACTTCGTGCACGCTTTATGCCGCCCACGTCCGGAGAAGCAAACATGATATTGGACAATCCGAGCGACTTGAGGTAGGGAACAAAAATGTAGTTGCCGTCCAGGTGATCCACCGGAATATCAAAAAAGCCCTGAATCTGGTCTGCATGAAGGTCGAAGGTCATCACGCGGCTGGCTCCCGCTGCCGAAAGCAGGTTGGCAATAAGTTTGGCGGCTATGGATACCCTTGGTTTGTCTTTTCGGTCCTGACGCGCATAGCCAAAATAGGGAATGATAACGTTTACATTTTCCGCACTCGCTCTTTTTGCCGCGTCAATCATGAGCAAGAGCTCCATAAAATTATCAGAAGGAGCAAAAGTTGACTGAACGATAAACACATCATGGCCTCTTACCGACTCCATAATGAATGGCGACATCTCGCCATCACTGAACTGCTGGTATTTGACCTCTCCCAACGGTTCACCATAGGCGTGCGCAATTTTTTCAGCCAGGTAGGTCGATGCTTGTCCGGAAAAAATCTTTACTGCCATGTTTTGAACCTAAAATAAACGTTAATCCCGGTCCTTTTTGAGGAACCGGGATTTGGTTGCCCGACTAGGGCTCGAACCTAGACTTTCCTGAATCAAAATCAGGCGTGTTGCCAGTTACACCATCGGGCATGATAGCTCCCTTTTTGGGAGGGCAAAGGTAGGATAATTTTTAAAAAGGTAAAACCGCCAATTGAATCATTTTGGTGAATAAAAGCGGGTTTTTGAGTGGATTTTCTCAGTCCAAATCGCTGTCGGTACTGGCGGCTCGACCTTCCACGAATCCGTCCGCCCAGAACCGGTACTTGTCGAGGATAGAGATGACCGCATTTTTAAGATGACGTTGATTTTGGAAATCGATTCCACCGTACATAGTCGTGGCATAGCCTTGCCAAATGGATCGATTCTGTCGCCTATCGAAAAGTTGGATCAGCAATGTGCCCGATTTCAGGTTATATTTCAACGGATCATAATTGAGGGTTTGATCTTGCCCCTTTACCCATTCTTCAATATCAGGCTGATTGTACCCATTGAAGTTCAGGCTGTCGGTAAACATTTTGAATCCGACAATCAGGTGGGGCCTTCTGTCGGTTTGCCGGTACCCTAAAAATTTCATCCGCGAAAGGATGGAGTTTTCAATCAACTGATTGGTCATGGTGGAATCGGTCATTCCAACAGGTCTCATGATATCAAAAGTGCGGTATTTCTTAAAAGTGCCCGAATAGCTGTAATCGTACTCGACTGGCAACTCCTTATACCCCAGACAGGAGGATAAAATAAGCGTAATTATAAGCACCAGGTAGATTTGCTTCATAGGCATTCGGCTATTTTCAATTCGAATGAAAAGTTAGCACAAATCAATCTACCTAACAAGAAGGCCTCACGACATTTTAGGTATCGGCTTGCTACGAATGGCTTTTGACCCAGTCCAGGGCATTCGAAAATGCTTCAATCCAAGGCGACACCTGGTCATTTTTTCGCCCCCGCGGGTAGTACGGCCAGTTCCAGGGAAACAACGAACGCTCAATATGGGGCATCATGGCCAGGTGTCTCCCATCGTGCGATGTCAGCGCAGCGACAGAAAAATCCGAGTCATTGGGGTTGCCTGGATATGCCTCGTAAGAATACGTTGCAGCCACATTTATGTTCGAGTGGTCAGCCAACTCGAACCGGCCCTCACCATGCGCAACCCAAACGCCCAGTCGGGCACCTTCGAAGGATTGCAACATTACTGAGTTTGTTTTTGGGATGTTGATGTTGACAAAAATGGATTCGTACTTGCCAGACCCGTTGTGGTGCATCTTTGGGTGATCCGCCCATTCCGGATACACCAGTCCCAGTTCCATCATTAACTGACAACCATTGCAAACTCCAAAACTGAGCGTGTCCTTCCTTGCATAGAAATTGTCAAGCGCTGCCTTTGCCTTTGGGTTGTATAAAAATGCTCCGGCCCATCCCTTGGCAGAGCCCAATACATCTGAATTGGAAAAACCGCCAACAAAGGCGATCATGTTGACCTCTTTAAGGTCTTCACGCCCCGAAACCAGGTCGGTCATGTGCACATCTTTCACATCGAAACCAGCAAGGTAGAGGGCATAAGCCATTTCGCGGTCCCCGTTAACGCCTTTTTCCCGGATGATTGCCGCTTTGATACCGGAAGCAGACCTGCGAGACGGATTTATTTTGTAAGTGGACAATTGGCCATCAAACCTGGGCTGAGTGGTATAGGCCAATGGCTGCCGCGCGTAGTTGCTGCGCCTGAGCTCTGCGTGTCTTTTGGGCCGTTGCAATAGATCCATCAGATAAGAAGTCTTAAACCAGGTATCTCTCAGTTCATCAACATCGAGCCTTACGGTGCCGGTAGGCATCGGCAATGACAGTTCACGAACCTTCACCACTTCACCGATGCAATCAAACTTGATTTTATTTTCATTGAGGATCGTTTCTGCGGCCACGTTATTTTTTACCTGAATCACTACTCCGGGATTTTCGCTGAACAGGGTTGTGATTAAATCGTTGGCCAGGAAACTATCCGATATGGAGAGCCCAATTTCCGGTGTTGGAAAACACATTTCCAGGAGCGCTGTGATAATCCCGCCAGCGGATATGTCGTGGCCAGCAAGGACCAGTTCTTCCTTTATTAAACGTTGAACAACCTCGAAAGCACGCGCAAAATATTCTGCGTCCTTGATTGCTGGAGTTTTGTCACCCACCTGATTGATCACCTGTGCAAGGCTGCTTCCGCCAAGTGCAAACACATCCTTTGAAAAATCGATATAAAGAATTTTCGACCCCTCGATGTTTTCCAGGGCGGGCGAAATCGTTTTTCGGATATCATCTACCTCTGCGACCGCAGAAATGATCACTGTTCCCGGAGAATAGACAACTTCGCCATTGGGATACTTTTGTGTCATGGAAAGCGAATCCTTTCCCGTGGGTATGTTGATGCCCAATGCTACGGCAAACTCACTCACTGCTGCAACTGCCTCGTACAACCTTGCATCTTCGCCTTTATTTTTTGCCGGCCACATCCAGTTGGCACTCAAGGACACGCCTTTAAGACCGTGACTGAGGGGCGCCCAAACAATATTGGTCAATGCCTCGGCAATCGCCAATTGGCTTCCGGCTGCCGGGCTGATCAGAGACGCCCCGGGTGCGTGACCAATTCCAGTGGCTACGCCCTTATTGTTTTTAAAATCAAGGGCCATGACCGACACGTTATTCAACGGCAACTGAATGGCCCCACAGGTTTGTTGGGTTGCAACACGACCCGTCACACACCGATCTACTTTATTGGTCAACCAATCCTTGCAGGCTACACTCTCCAGTTGCAGCACGGCATTGAGGTATTCGAGCCAACGGGCCTGATCATATGTCAATGCGGGAAACGTTGAAGGAAGATTTTCATCGCTCAAGATGGTGGTAGGGGACGAGCCGAACAGGTGGTCCACTTCAAGATCAAAGGCAGTAGATTTTTTTTGGTTGTTGACGAATGTCAGTTTCCTGTCGCCCGTGGCCGTGCCCACCACGTACAGTGGCGCGCGCTCCCGGTCGGCCACCGCCTGCAATTTTTTTACGTTCTCCTCCCTTATTGCAATGCCCATTCTTTCCTGGGATTCATTGCAGATCACTTCTTTGTCTGAAAGGGTGGGATCACCTATCGGCAACGCATCAATTTCAATAGTGCCCCCCGTCTCCTCCAAAAGTTCTGAAAAGCAGTTGAGGTGACCACCGGCACCGTGGTCGTGGATTGAAACGATGGGATTGTCTTTCATTTCTGCCATGGCTCGAATGGCATTCATGACGCGTTTTTGCATCTCAGGATTGGAACGCTGAATGGCGTTGAGTTCGATGCTATTGCCAAACTCACCGGTGGCCACGGATGAAACCGCACCACCGCCCATGCCAATGCGGTAGTTGTCACCGCCCATCATGATGATTTTATCTCCCGCTTTAAGTTTTTCTTTTTTGCTGTCTTGTTCCTTGCCGTAACCCACACCCCCGGCCAGCATGATCACCTTATCAAACCCATACTTCTTTTCCTCTTCGATGTGTTCGAATGTCAGCACGCTGCCCCCGATTAAGGGCTGCCCGAATTTATTTCCAAAATCACTCGCCCCGTCTGAGGCCTTGATGAGGATTTCTGCAGGAGACTGATACAACCATTTCCTGGCCTCGAATTTTTTTTCCCAGGGCCTTCCGCTCTCCAACCGCGGGTAGGAAGTAATGTACACCGCAGTTCCGGCAAGCGGCATCGAACCCTTTCCGCCCGCCAAACGATCACGAATTTCTCCGCCTGATCCGGTGGCGGCCCCGTTGAAGGGTTCCACCGTGGTCGGGAAGTTGTGCGTCTCGGCCTTTAGGGAAATGACGGCATCGATGTCCGTAATGCCGAAGTAGTCGGGAATGTCCTGTCGCTCCGGAGCAAACTGTTCAATCTTCGAACCTTTGATAAATGCCACGTTGTCGCTGTAGGCAGATACTATGTAATTGGGGTTTTGTTTGGACGTCTTCTTGATGAGTTGGAAAAGGGTTTCTGGCATTTCTCTTCCGTCAATGAGGAAGGTGCCGTTGAATATTTTGTGGCGACAGTGTTCTGAATTTACCTGAGAAAACCCAAACACTTCGCTGTCGGTCAGTTTCCTTCCGAGCTTGGAGGCGACTTTAACCAGATAGTCGATCTCTTCCTCGCTTAACGCAAGACCTTCTTTGTTGCTGTACGCTGCAATGTCGTCAATGGTGCAGATGGCCTCTGGTTCATGTTTAATGGAAAAAATGTTTTGGTCAAGATCGTGGTAGACCCGCTGAAGCATCGGATCATGTGGAGCATCTGGTGCGGCCACTGTGATGAATTCTTCAATCCGGACGATTCCGGCTAACCCCATGGTTTGGGTCATCTCGACCGCATTGGTGCTCCAGGGACTGACCATTTCCTTTCTCGGTCCAACAAAAAAGCCTGTCAACGAAGGGCTGTTATCAAAAATGGCTCCACTAAAGAGCCAGGTAAGTTTTTCAATATCGGTGTCAACAAGGGAACGAGCAGCCTCTACCGCATAGATCTTAGCGGTTGGCGTTCGGAAAAATAGGATCATTTCGTGGTTTATATTGAGGCTGTAAAAGTACTACGATTACCGCTAATTCACGGGATCTTGAGCGCTATATTTCTTAATACTTCAACGCTGAGAGCGATCAGGTTGTTGTGACCAGCTTCGATCGCATACATGTGGTGATCATTTACTTTTGACAATAGCCGATTCATGTTTTTGGCGGTGATCACTTTGTCGAATTTGCCAACAATGATATGGAGTTTGATTTGATGCGCATTGACGAGGGCTGCGACAGATGGCAAATGGAACCTTAGTCTGCTAAAAACAACCCATGAATGATAAACTCTTTGACGCTGTACTTCAGTGGCCATCTGCGACTGCGCAAAACGAATCAACCCTGAATCTGCCAGATGGAGCGATCTGGCCAACGAAACGACCGCGCGAAATCGCGCTGGTTTTTTAATCATGGTTTTAAAAAGCGGTCTGAGCGCAATTGGGTATGTGGCCAGGCTATACCAGAAGTTGGTGTTGATGCCATCGGGTGCCAGCAGGTAAAGCGAACTGACACGCGATGGAAACGCCTCCAACGCAGCAAGCACGAACTTACCACCAAGGCTAAATCCCATCAGGCTGAAGTTGTGGATATCATTTTCTTTAAGAAAACTTTGGAGCATATCTCCCCATTGGTCCTTTGAAAGTGGCTTGTCTCCAAATGGCCAGGTACTTTGGCCATGATAAAACAAATCGAATGAATAAAAAGTAAAAATGTCCCCCAGACGGTCAATTATTGGTTCGAATGCGGAATGATCCTGGCCGAAGCCATGAAAGAGGAGCAGGGGTTCTGGTCCATTTCCTGCTTTTAGATAGCCCAATACAGTATTTTGGTACTTATGCTGATGATATCCCCTGGTCATGGTTCACAAAGATGACGAAAACGGGATAAGTTGATTTTGATTTACAATAAATTGATTCAAGATCGCGACTATCCAGTTGAGCAATGCAACATGGCGACTAAGGCGATGGATCTGGTTATGCAACAATTGAAACAGAACACATTCCTGAAGGAAAAGGACAAGCTTCTAGGGTTTATCCGGGGAAGGGTGTCATCGTTGGAAGAGGCGGAGGATATCCTTCAGGATGTGTTTTATCAGTTTATCGCGGGCTATGAGACCATTGAATCCCTCGATCGGGTAACCTCCTGGCTGTATGCCGTGGCGAGGAACAAAATTATAGACCGATACAGGAGAGATTCAGCCCGGCCAAAAAAAGCAGATTTTGCCCTGGCGTTGGGAACGGACGAAGACATTCCCATCACCCTGCAGGATATTTTACCAGACTTGGACAACTCGCCAGAGTCGCTCCTGTTAAAGGAAGCCATTTGGGACGAAATCACCGAAGCATTGGATGAACTTCCCAAAGAGCAGCGGGAAGTCTTTATCAAGAATGAGATTGAAGAAAAGAGTTTTCGCGAATTGGCTGAGGAGGAGGGAGTGTCCATTAATACGCTCTTGTCAAGAAAGCGGTACGCCATATTAAGTTTGCGCAAGCGGCTGCAGCGATTTTATGATGACACGATGAACGATTAAGAAATTTATCAAATAATAACCTAAATGCTGACGATATGAAAAGAGGAAGTTGGATTTTGAAAATGGTCGTGCTGGGAGCTTTGGCCATTGGTATCTTTGGTTTGACCACCCAATTGTTATGGAATTGGCTCGTGCCGATTTTGTTCAATGGACCTGTGATCACCTTCTGGCAGGCATTGGGGTTAATTGTTCTTTCCAAAATATTGCTTTGGCCGTTCGGTAAGCGGCATAATGGACATAGAGGTGGAGCCTGGAGACCATATTGGAAAGAGAAATGGAGCAAAATGACGCCAGAGCAAAAGGAAAGTTTCAAACAGAGGATGCGAGAAAAGTGCGGATGGGGAAGCCCACTTGAGCCTGAGAAATCTACGGCTCAGGATAAAAATTAGTTTATTCAGAATTTATTAGCCCGGGCCTCCCAACCTTCCCATACAAGCTCCGTTATAAGACACTGAAAACTATGGAAACTTTGAATAACCTTAAAGTTTCCATAGTTTGCGTCCAATTATGGAAGTAAACGACACAAAAATCAAGATTTTGAAGGGTGCAGCGGAGCTTTTTATCCGGTATGGGATTAGAAGTGTGTCCATGGATAACATTGCCAGCCACCTTGGCGTCTCCAAAAAGACCCTGTATCAATACTTTAAGGATAAGGACGAGATGGTTCTTTCTGTCACCGAAGCGCACATTCACCGGGACATGGGTGAATTGGAGCAAATAACTGCTGAGGCAAAAAATGCGGTTGAGGAGATGATCAAATTGTCTTCATGCCTTCGGGAGAATTTTAAGGATATGAATCCTTCGTTGCTTTTTGACCTTCAAAAGTATCACCATGCAGCGTGGGAAGTCTGGCTTAAGTATAAAAATGAATTTATCCGAAACCAGATCATTCGTTCCATTGAACAGGGAAAAAAGGAGGGTTTTTTCAGACATGAAGTGAATACCCACATCCTGGCGACAGTGCGATTAGAGACCATACAGTTTGCTTTTGACCCAGTTCTCTTTCCCAAGGACAAGTTTGAACTGATCGAGATTCAGATGCAGATATTCGAACACTTTATATATGGGCTTTTTACCGACAAGGGCAAAAAGTTATATGAAAAATACAAGCAGAACTTAGTCACCAACGAAAAAATACATTCAGCGATATGAACCGATATTCAATTTTCATTTTTTTCATGCTACTGATTCCGGCTGCTTCTTTTGCCCAGGAAGGCGGGCCGACCTACAACTTAAAGCAATGTATTCAATATGCCTTGGAAAATTCAGTGAATGTGGCCAACGCCAAAATTGACGAGCAGATTGCCACGGCCAAGGTAAGAGAGACAGTTGGGATTGGGTTACCCCAAATTTCAGGTAATGCAAGCGTGACGCACAATCAAAAATTGCCGCGTTTTTTTACGACCTACGACCCGAATGGTGGATTTTTCGATTTTAGCGGGGTGCCGGGAATACAACCTGGTGATGTGCTGGCTGCGCAAAACTTCTTTCAGCTAAAAAGCAGCGGCCTGGCTTCCGTTTCCGTTGACCAGATCATCTTTAATGGAAGCTATCTGGTGGGCCTTCAGGCTTCAAGGGCATTTAAAGAATTGTCCATAAAGACGTCAAGTCAAACCAATGAGCAGGTGGTAGAACAGGTCACCAAGGCTTACTATACCGTGTTGGTCAACAGGGAACGGATGAAACTCTTTGACAATAATATCAACAGGGTGGATTCCTTGTTGAGGACCACCCGGGCAATGTTTGAAAATGGTTTTGCGGAAGGGATTGATGTGGACCGTATACAGGTATCGTTAAACAATTTGACCACGGAGAAATCAAAATTTGAAAAACTGCAACAACTGAGTGTGGAGTTGCTCAAATTTCAAATGAACTATCCCATGAAAGAGTCGATCGAAGTGGTAGGGGGATTGAACGAAGAAGTTGTAAACGTAAATCTTGATAATTACTTGATGGATTGGGATTACAGAAACAGACCGGATTATCAGGTGTTGGAGACCAATCGCAAGCTTCAGGAGCTTAACATTAAAAACAACTATGCAGCTTCGATGCCCAATCTGTCTGCCAATGCCAACCTGGGATACTCCACACAGTCTCCCGACATTGGAGGGATATTCAAGACAAACAGCAGTATCTCGGATTTTGGAAGTGTCGGACCCGACAAGTGGTATTCATTCAGCTCATTTGGGCTGAGCCTGAACATTCCTCTTTTTTCCGGTTTGCAAAGGACGTACAAAGTGCAGCAGGAGAAGTTGCAACTGCAGAAAATTGAAAATGGATTTAAATCACTCGAGCAGGCAATTGACCTGGAGATTAAACAGGCAGTTACAAACTATCAAAACAGCCTGGAAGCGCTAAAATCACAGCAGGCCAACATGAACCTTGCCTTGAATGTGGCGCGGGTAACGAAGATCAAATATGAACAAGGAGTAGGTTCTAACCTGGAAGTGGTGGATGCCGAGTCTGCGTTGAGAGAAACACAGATCAACTATTATGATGCGCTATTTGAAGCCTCAATAGCAAAAACAGATTTGGATAAAGCGTTCGGAAAATTATTAGACAACAAATGAAACACCAACAATACATGAAGACGAGATACATACTGCCAATTATTATTTTGATCGCTGCCGCTTGCGGGGATTCAAAAGACGCAAACAAGGTGCTTGAGGAAAAAATGGCGCAACTGGAAAAATCCAGGGCTGAGCTTCAGGCCATCAAAACCAGTATCACCAATCTTGAAAAGGAAATAAGTGAACTGGATCCGGAGTTTGCCAAACAGTACAGTAAGGCGATTCTGGTTTCAACTTTTGTGGCGGAGAAAAAAGCCTTTGAACATAAGGTAGAGGTGAGGGGATCGGTTGAATCACGAAGGAACGTATTCTTAAGCGCGCAAACCGCGGGTGAAGTCAAAAGGATCAGTGTGCAGGAAGGGCAGCGCGTAGCGGCAGGTCAAACACTGATTGAGTTGGATGCGGATGTTATTCGCAAAACCATCGCTGAGCTAAAAACTTCTTTGGAGTTGGCGACCACAGTTTATGAAAAACAAGCCAAGCTTTGGGAGCAAAAAATAGGGACAGAAATCCAGTACCTGCAAGCCAAGAATAACAAAGAGTCATTGGAGGGAAGACTATCCACCGCAAACGCCCAGTTGAACCTTGCCATCATCAAGGCACCATTCAACGGTACGATTGACCAATTACCCGCTCAGCTTGGTGAAATGGCTGTTCCTGGAGTACCCCTGGTTAGCGTGGTGAGTACGGAAGAAATGTACCTGAAATCAGATGTTTCAGAGCGATTCATCGGCCGCTTTAAGGCAGGCGACAAGGTTGATGTGTTGTTCCCGTTGATGAACAAAAAACTCTCGTCAACCATATCCTCTGTGGGCCAGGTCATTAATGTGGAGAACAGAACTTTTGAAGTAGACGTAAAACTTCCCAGGGTCGACTTCACGGTAAAGCCGAATCAGGTGGTGGTGCTTCAACTCAGGGACTATGTGAGCGAGAATGCTTTTGCTGTACCCACCCGCCTGATTCAGAACGATGAAGATGGCAAATACATTTATGCGGTAGAGAACAGGCCATCGGGCAACGTAGCTACCAAGGTGCGCGTGGTGACGGGAATATCTGCCGCTACGGAAACTGAGATACTTGAAGGCCTGAAGGGAAGCGAGCTTATTGTAGATCGGGGATTCCGCGACCTCACTGAGGGCGTGGAGGTGATGATTGCCGATTCAGTTGCCGACCCCAAAAAAGTTGCAAAGAAATAAATTGACAATCTCATACAACTAATTTTATGAGTGACGCTAATAATAAATTCAAAGTCGATAAGGAATTTAAGCTTACCACATTCTCCATAAGCAACAGGACAACAGTGGGCTTTCTCGCTTTCCTTATTGCGGTGATGGGGATCACTACTTATATCAGCTTACCGAAAGATAGTTATCCGGAAATTAAACAACCTGTGGTTTACATTGGTACTCCGTATCCGGGTAACTCCCCGATTGATATGGAAAACCTGGTGACGCGGGAAATTGAAAAAGAAATCAACACGATTTCTGAGGTCGACAATATCAAGTCAACATCTGTTCAGGACTACTCCACCATTATTGTGGAGTTTAACACCGACACGAAGGTGGAGGATGCGCTGACTAAGGTGAAGGACGCGGTGGACAGGGCAAAGCCCGAGCTGCCAGTTGATTTGCCCAGCGACCCCAATGTGTTTGAGTTAAACTTCTCAGAGTTTCCCATCATGAATATCAATCTTGCCGGGAATTATTCTCTGGAGCAACTCAAACATTATGCGGAGTACCTGGAGGACGAAATTGAACGCATCACAGAAATTTCCAAGGTGGAGATTCGTGGCGTTGACGAGAAAGAGGTGAAAGTAAAAGTTGATCCGTATCTCCTGGAGGCGCGGAAACTTAACTTTGGCGATATCGAGTCGGCTATTCAGGCCGAAAACGTGACGCTTTCAGGTGGCAACATACTGGATGATGGCATTCGCAGAACATTGCGCGTGGTGGGAGAATTTTCTGACCCCCGGCAACTCGAAGATGTGATTGTGAAAAATGAGAAGGGTAACATTGTCTATCTACGCGATGTAGCCACGGTTGACTTCGATTATATTGAGACCAAGAGTTATGCCCGACTGGAAAAGAAGCCGGTGGTCATGGTGGACGTCATTAAACGCAGCGGTCAGAATTTGTTGAATGCGACTGACAAGGTGAATGCCGTATTGGCGAAAGCAAAAGCAGAAGTCTTTCCTTCAGACCTCAGTGTGAGTATCACCAACGACCAATCGTCATTTACCAAAGAGATGGTAAGCAGCCTGGAAAATAACATCATTTCGGGCGTGATCGTGGTGGTAGGCGTATTGATGCTCTTTTTGGGAACAAGAAATGCGCTGTTCGTGGGAATTGCCATTCCCTTGTCGATGATGCTGTCCTTCCTCATCCTCGGGGCCATCGGATATACCATCAATATGATGGTGTTGTTTGGAATGATTATGGCGCTGGGCATGCTCGTAGACAACGGTATTGTGGTGGTGGAAAATGTTTATCGATTGTACGAGGAAGGGTACTCACTGTGGGATGCAGCAAAATTGGGAGTGGGAGAGATTGCGTGGCCGATCATTGCTTCAACGGCAACTACATTGGCGGCCTTTTTGCCGCTGGCCATGTGGCCCGGTATAATGGGCGAGTTTATGAAGTACTTACCCATCACACTGATTATTGTATTGTCTTCCTCACTGTTTGTTGGACTGGTGATTGTGCCGGTTATTGCTTCTATGTCGATGAAACATGAAAGTGACTCTGTCATTAATAAAAAGAAAATGTGGAAGCGCGTTGGAATTTACGTGGGAGTTGGTGCTTTAATTATTCTCATGCAAATATTCTGGCTCGGCAACATACTGATTGTGCTGGCCCTTCTTACGATACTCAATGTTTACATTTTTGTACCTGCCTCTCACAAGTTTCAGCACAATGTATTGCCACGGCTTGAAGCGCGGTATGCCAATCTGGTGTCTTTTGCACTAAGAGGGAAAAACCCGCGATGGTTTTTCCTTGGGGCAGTGGGTACCTTGATCATGTCTTTTGTGATGATGGGTGTGTTTCCTCCCAAGGTTGTTTACTTTCCGGCCAATGTGCCTCAATACATCAATGTCTTTATCGAGTTCCCGGTAGGTACCGACATTGAAGAAACAAATAAGTTCACTGAAATGATCGAGGACAAGGTGCTGACTTTGGTAAAGCCCTATGAAAAAGTGGTGGTGTCAGTCATCGGCAATGTGGGGCAGGGAACAGGAGACCCCAATGACCCTTCAAACATCGGCCAGGCCGATACGCCCAATAAGGCACGCATTACAGTGAATTTTGTGGATTTCAAATACCGCGATGGCGTTAATACCAATGAAATATTGGATGTGGTACGGGGCGGAATTCAGGGGTACCCCGGAGTTACCGTAACCGTAGATAAAAATGCCGATGGACCTCCCACCGGCAAACCGATTCAGATCGAATTGTCGGGTGATGATTATGTGACGCTGACCAAGCTGGCCGAGGATATGAAGAAGACCATCAACGAATCGGGTATTCCAGGCATTGAGAAACTTAAGACAGATTTGGAAACAGGTAAGCCGGAATTGGTTGTTGACATCGATCGGGAAAAAGCCAGACGATTCGGGTTGTCGACTTACTCGGTGGCCAATGAAGTGCGCACATCACTGTTTGGTAAAGAGGTATCCAAATTTAAGCAGGGAGAGGATGATTACAAGATTCAATTGCGCCTCGATGACAAGTACCGGTACGACATCGATGCGCTGATGAATAAGAGTATCACGTTCCGGGATCAAACCAGCGGCAAGATAGCGCAAGTCCCGATTTCATCTATTGCAAAAGCTGAAATCACGTCTACCTATGGTTCTGTTAGACGAAAGGATTTGAAGCGAATGATTACAATTACCTCCAATGTATTGTCTGGGTACAATCCCACGGAGATCAACGATCAGATCAAGGTGTTGCTGGCTGAGTTTAAGATGCCCCCAGGATATGCCTTTAAATTCGGGGGAGAGCAGGAGAAACAAGCGGAAGAGATGAGTTTCCTGGGAGGTGCATTAATGCTTGCCGTATTTCTGATATTCCTCATCATCGTGGCACAATTCAACAAGATCACTGCCCCGCTGATCATCATGACTTCGGTTGTGTTCAGTACCATCGGTGTGTTCCTTGGCTTGCTGATATTCCGGATGGACTTTGTGGTGATCATGACGATGATTGGAATTATATCGCTTGCCGGTGTGGTGGTGAATAATGCCATCGTATTGATTGACTTTATTGAGTTGAAAAAGAAACGAATGAAGGAAGAGCTGGGTCTTGACCGCCTGCCAATGAATGAGGTTATCAGGGCAATCACCGAAGCGGGTAAGACACGCTTGCGCCCGGTGTTACTTACGGCAATCACCACAGTGTTGGGATTGATTCCCTTGGCTGTTGGCATCAACATCGACTTCATCAAGTTTTTTCAGTCGTACGATGCGGACTTCTATATTGGTGGAGATAGCGTTGCATTCTGGGGTCCATTGTCGTGGACCATTATATACGGATTGATTTTTGCGACATTCCTTACCCTTGTGGTCGTGCCGGTAATGTACCTGCTGGTGGAGAAAGTGAACAGAAGATTAGGAATAGGATAATACTGGACACTGGACTCTGGTAGCTAGTTCCCAGAGTCCAGCATCCAGTGTCCAGTTTCCAGTATCTAGCATCCAGAGCATGAGGTTGCAAAAGTTAATTATGGTATTTGTTTTTGTTCTGCTATTTCTGGCCATTGATTATTACGTTTTTCAGGCCGTTGTTCTTGTCGGTAAAAACCTGACGCCTGGCTGGAAGGCTGTCTTTCGTTATACGTATTGGATACCAACCCTGCTCAGTGTTCTTGCGCTGCTATGGTGGGCATTTGACAACCCATACGCCTACAGTGCCAATTTTCGCAACTGGGTGATTACCGGAATTGTCACCGTGTACTTTTCAAAGCTATTTGCGGTAGTGTTTCTTTTTGCTGAAGATATTCAGCGTGGGATAAGATATATAGCCTCTTTTTTTGGCGATGGTAAAGCTGGGGGGCTTCCTGGCAAAGCAATACCAAGGTCGGAGTTCCTGTCCAAAGCCGCACTGGCGGCTGCGGCAGTACCTTTTGGAGCATTTACCTATGGAATAATATCAGGTGCTCATGATTACCGCGTGAAAAGGCTGACGATCTCCCTACCCAACTTACCAAAATCATTTGATGGGATAACCATAGCGCAAATATCGGACATCCATTCAGGTAGTTTTTTTAATAAGACTGCTGTGAGGGGAGGAGTTGAAATGTTGATGAACGAAAAGCCCGATGCTATTTTCTTTACGGGTGACCTTGTTAATAACAGGACATCGGAAGTTAAAGACTACATTGACGTCTTTAAAAAGATAGATGCGCCACTTGGTGTTTTTTCGACCACGGGCAATCACGACTATGGCGACTACCAAAGTTGGGATAGCGCCCAGGCCAAGGCGGGGAACTTTCGGGACCTGATTAAGGCCCATGAGGAATTGGGTTTTGACTTGCTGATGAATGAGCACCGGTGGCTGGAGCAAGGCGGAGAAAAGATGGCCATCATCGGAATTGAAAATTGGGGTGCGGGTCGTTTTTCAAAATATGGAAAACTGGCTGATGCCCACCGCGGCACCGAAGAAGCGTCTGTCAAATTGCTTTTGAGCCATGACCCCAGCCATTGGGATGCGCAGGTTCGTCCGGAATATGGAGACATTGATGTCATGTTTGCCGGGCATACACACGGTTTTCAATTCGGTGTGGAGCTTGGGGATTTCAAATGGAGCCCATCACAATACATCTACAAGCAGTGGGCCGGCTTGTACAGGGAAGACAGGCAATACCTTTACGTCAATCGCGGTTTTGGATTTATCGGATATCCGGGCCGGGTGGGAATTCCTCCTGAACTAACGGTGGTTACCCTAAAGCGCGGATAGATCGGTCAGGGCTCATCGCTTTGGCTTCTTTCTCTTGATTACTTTGTCTTTTGTGCTCCTGCCCATTTTGGATTCTTTAAGGTCAAAGCCAAAGCTGTAGCCTGCCGTGAGGGACAAGGTCTTGATGTTCATCCTGATATCATCCTGAAATCCGAGAATTTCCATATAGCTTGTGCTGTCGTCCTTGCCCAGATTGGTTTGCCCAAAGGTAAATCGGATCTCCAGAAAAACCCTTTGCGTGGCGGTGATCGGAGCATCCATTCCAACCCCCAGGTCGATACCGAACAACCAACGGTTTACACTATTATAATAGTCGTTGTTAAAATTGGCGTCTGGCTCCTGATCAAATACAATGGTATATGGAAATGGGTCTCCACCAATTCCAATTTCACCTTTTCCATTTAACCAGTATTCAATATTGGGGCCAATGTTGAAAAAGATAGTGGAGCGAACATCCGGCCTCAGCTGAAAGTCATACGACTTTCTTAACGCCATTGACAGGTCAATAAAATTGAAAGTGGCCGTGTTGGTCCATTCATTATTGTTAAATTTAAGCTTTTTGCCCTTTCTGGTGAATGCAAACTCAGCAAGGTACGTGTACTTATCTTTCAACGGAAACGAAATGAATCCGCCACCCGTAAATCCGAAGTTGAATTTATTGTCATACGTATCACGCAAGTCCGCATCGCGAAAGTGACCGATGTTAATTGAGGGGCCAGCTTTTACGCCTAAAGCAAAATTCTGTGCCACTGCATTGGTGGAGACAGTCGTAAAAAAAATGATCGAGGAAATGACAAGTGAATGGAAGCGGGGCATAGGACTACAACGATTTACGTATGGACCAACTTTTTTCACACTTGGAAAACAAAATAAAGGGTTTTAATTTGAAACGTAAAGAAGTGTAATCTATTGAGAAAAAGCACAATATCGGTTCTTTCTGTTGCTATTTTGCTGTTATCACTTCAAAGCAGGAACGTTTTTGCCCAGGATTTCCACAATTTCGTCCAGTTTTATGTCAACCCATCGCTCATAAACCCCTCTTTAACGGGAACAGACGGAAAATCTTCTCTATATTTTTCTTACAAAAAACAATGGGCCGGAATTGAAGGTGCTCCTTCGATTGCCAACGTGAGTTTTCAGACCGCGTTTCAAAACAATGTGAGCTTCGGATTAAACCTGCACAACGAACAGCAGGGATTGATAAAAACTTCCGCGATGATGTTCACGGGTGGCTATACGATACCCCTGGAAAATGAAGCCATGGTTAGGTTTGGTTTTTCGCTGGGAGCGGCATGGAACAAACTGGATATCAATGCCCTCAATTTTGGCACGATTTCTCCTACAGATCCTATTCAGGTTGATTTGTTGGACAACAACTTTCAGGTGCTCGGCAACGCGGGTATTTCCTTTCATTCCAAATCATTTCATATAGGTCTGGCACTCCCTAATATCATCGAGCCGGTCTACCTGACAACGGACCAGTTTTCTATTTCGAAAGTGAACCCTTTTTCATCCACCATCATACATACCAGCTACCGGCTTTACTTTGCCAACGATTATAATGTGTTTGAACCCTACCTTGTGTACCGATTAAATTCAGGTGCTCCCTCTCAGCTTGAAGCCGCGGGCATCTTACACCTCCAGCATAAGGTTTGGTTAGGCGCCTCTTACAAACAGGATTTTGGAATATCAGGTTTGGGGGGATTTAAACTAAATAATCAAATAGGAGTTGGGTACAGTTACACGCTCAAGAACACAGGACTCAACGAACTCAACAAGCCTTCACACGAAATTCATATTGCCCTTCTTTTTGGCGAAACGAAAAAGAACGTTCCGGTTTATTCGTTTGTAGACACGGAAAAAACCAAAAGAGGAAAGAACTACAAAGCCATGATTGCAAGGCAAAAGCAACGTGAAAAGGAATTGGCCAGAAAACATGCGCAGGACCTGGCAAAAAAGGAAGAAAAAGAGAAGCTTGAAAGAGAGAGGGCAGCTGCAAAGGCGGCCGAGACACCGGTGGAAGTGGCAGCGGAACCTCCTGTAACTCAGACACCGCCTGCTGAAACGCCCCATCATGATGCCGGCCCCCGGATGAGAACCAATGAGGGAATGCCTGCAATGGTCCAGGAAAAACCGTTGCACGAAGAGGAACAGGAAAAATTGGCAAGACTGGAAATTCATGCCGAGAATGCCGATGAGCACCATGGCGAGGAGAACCACCCTAATGCGGAAAGGCACGAGTTCGTAAAAAGGGGGCAACACTCCAGTGAAATGAATTTTGCAGATTATGTAATCGTGGGCGCATTCAGCTCGGAAGCCAATGCAAAACGTTTCAGCGATGGTTTGTTAAAATTGGGCTTTTCCAGTTCGGATTATGGATTTATCTCAGAAAGAAACCTTTGGTACGTTCACATTTCGGAGTCTAATGATATTAACCAGGCGAGAGCCGACCGGGATAAATACAGAAAGATGAACATGTTTAAAGATGCCTGGTTGCTTACTGTGCATGAATAGGACGATGAGAAGAATAATAACCATCTGTTTTGCGACATTGGCCAGTGTGGTCCTGGCGCAGCCCCCCGTGATCAGCTCGGTAACTCCTGCAAATACCTACCCCACCAATCAGGTGATCATAAACGGATCAGGCTTTAGCGCGACCTCCAGTCAATTACAAGTTTGGTTCAACCAGGTAAAAGGGAATATTGTGTCTTCTTCTGAATTCTCGATCACGGTAACGGTGCCAGCGTCCGCCAGCTTTGGCGTAGTGGAAGTGATCAACCTTACCACCAGACTGTCGGCCAAATCTTCATTCAAGTTTTCTCCATATTATAGTGGGACTACTTTTAATTCCGCTCTTTTTGAGGCGCCAATTACATTTTCTGGAACCAATGAATTATTTGATTTGTGCTCATGCGATCTAAATGCAGATGGCAAACCCGAGATCGCAGTGACCCGCATTGACAATGAGACAGATATCATTGTGCTGCAAAATACCAGCACTCCCGGGAGTTTATCTTTTAACAGACTGGACAAAGGCAACCTTGCCTCGCTGAATATTGGAGCTCCTACAGAAAAAATTACCTGTGGGGATTTAAATGGAGATGGAAAACCTGAGTTGATCGCGACAAGGAGCGGAGCCACGAGAAATGTCGTTTTTGCCTTGCCCAATACCAGCGCGGGTACAGTTTCCTTTGGTGCCGCGGTCTCGCTGCTGCTTGACGTGGGTCATTTCGCACGATTTGTTAAAGTGAGGGACCTGAACAATGATGGCAAGCCGGAAATTATCGTGACCAATTCCTTTAACAACCAGTTGTATATTTTTCAAAATCAAAGCTCAGGGGGTGTGTTGAATATTAATCCCACGCCTATCAAAGTGACGGTGACCGGGGCCAATACCACGTACGGTCTTGATGTTCAGGATTTGGATAATGACGGAAAAGCCGATCTGATTGTCAATCAATTTCAGTCGAATCATGTTTTTGTTTTGAAAAACCAAAGTACATCTACTATCAGTTTTGCAACCCCCGTGCAAATCAACGCCTTCGGAACCCTCAACGATGTGGTGACAGGCGATATTAACGAAGATGGAAAACTGGACCTGATCGTTACCAATACATTTGGCAACCAGGTACTGGTCTTGTTGAATACCAGTGGAGGAACCATTTCTTTTAACACCACGATTACACTAAACACTTTTAACGGTCCATGGGGTTTAACAGTCGAAGACATTGACGGTGACCAGGACCTAGACATCATCGTGGCCAACCGGAATCAATCGCAGGTAAACATATTCAGACACGATGGCAATAACTCATCTCCAGGTTTTCCAAGCGCGAGCCTAATTACTTCAAATCCGACCCGTAACATCCTTGTGGGCGATTTGGATGGTGATGCCAAACCGGATATTGCCTTCACATCCTTCAACAGTGGAACAACGACCTTTCGGGTTGAAATTCAGAGAAATAAAAATTGTTTTGTCCCTGCGATCCTGAATGAGCCGCCTGTTACCATTTGTGGAGGCCAAACCATTCGACTGAATTCGATTCCCGGAATCGGAATCACCAATTATGACTGGAAAGAGTCAGGCGTTTCCATTGGGGCTCCATCGAATTCCTTTTACGACATGACCGCCCCCGGAAATTATACGGTGGATGCAACCAGTGAAGGGGGCACGTGTGTGACCACCTCCGCTGCCCTGAATGTTACCCTGGGTGCTGGTGGTGTGCCGCCAGATCCCGTTCTCTCATCCAACTCTCCAATCTGCTCCGGTCAGAACCTGCACCTGGGCACAACGTCCGTTGGCGTTACCTATCAATGGAGTGGGCCGAATGGTTTTGCGTCTACGGTGCAAAACCCGTCAGTTGCCAGTGCCACCAAAGCCCATGCCGGATTATATTCTCTGGTGGTGAGCAATGGAACATGCAACAGCAATGAGGTGACTACCCTGGTGGATGTTGCTGACCTTCAAAACTTTTCCATTTCGAGTTCCGCGTCAGGAAATATTCTGTGTCAGGGCAGCTCACTGACATTATCCGTAAACTCAGTGGGCGGCTATCAATATCAATGGATCAAGGACGGTGTTGACATGGGTGGACAAACGGGTACAACTTTGAACGTGACCCTGGACGGGGTTTATAAAAACAGGGTTCAAAACACTTCGCTGGGTTGTACAGTTGAAACCAACGCCATCACGGTCACCGTGTATTCGGCCCCTGTGGCAGGATTTACCGTTGACCCTACCGTATGTACAGGATTGGATCTCCAGTTTACGGATCAATCTACGGTTGACTCAAGGGCGACCGTTACATACGCATGGGATTTTGGAGATACGGCAACAGCGACAACCGCAAGTCCAACACACGCTTATACAGCGGCCCAAACTTACAATCCAAAATTGACGGTCGCTTATACCGGTGTTACGGGATGTACCAACATGATCTCAAAACCAGTTGCAGTTGTAAGTTCAACGCAGCCCGTAATCACCTCATCGGTACCGTCCAGTTGTCCGGGCGAAGAGGTTGCCCTATCGATAGCGGGAACATTCACCTCATTGTTGTGGAGTACAGCAGAAACCGGTTCGTCCATAACTGTTACCCAACCCGGCACTTTTTCAGTTACTTCGGTGGATCAAAACGGATGTGCAGGAAGTGGGCAAATTACGATTGGAAGCAGCCCTGTCCCTACGCTGGTTGTTACCTCAGATAAGACATCGGTGGCCTCGGGGCAATCAGCGCAGTTGGACGCGACAGGGGCGGACAGTTACTCGTGGACGCCAGTTGAAACTTTGGACGATCCATCGATAGCCAACCCCCTTGCCACGCCTGATATAACTACAACGTACGTTGTGGTCGGCAGCCTGAACGGAGGCTGTTCGGCTGAGGCATCGATAACCATTCAGGTCAATAATGACCCAAGCTCCCTTAATGTGCCGAACGTATTCTCGCCCAATGGAGACGGCATAAATGATTTGTGGGTCATTCCGGGTGTGGAAGCGTTTACCGAATGTACGGTAACCATCTTTGATAAAAATGGCAAGCGTATATTTGAACAGCGGGGTTACCAAAATGACTGGAACGGAACCTATAATGGCAAGGAAGTGCCTCCGGGCACCTATTATTTTGTTATTGGTTGTCCCGATAAAACGCCATTCACGGGACATTTGCTGGTTGGCCGCTAAAAAAATGTTTAACATGACAGCTTGTTGATTAAACCTTTTCCAACGCAATCGATCCAATGAATTTTGACGGTATTTTTTTTAGAAATTATATTGAAAAAAGTGGCCCTATATGAGATTTCTCCCTGTTCTGCTAAGTTGTTTGTTGTTGGCTTTAGTAACGAACGCGCAAACAGTAGAGATATGCAATGATGGTAAGGACAACGATGGCAATGGGCAGATAGACTGTGCAGATTCCTTCTGTAATTTTGCCGCTAACATAGAGCGGGGTTGCCGCTGCTTCGACAACTTGGATAACGATGGGGATGGGCTTATTGACAAGGCTGACCCAAACTGTGCCAGCTACTACGGGCTTACTTTTGTGGGTGAAGGATCTACCTGTTCGCTCACACCACCGGGGGCAAATACACCATTTGATTTAGTTAGCGCTCCGGCCGCGGTGTCGGGCCAAAATACTTCGGATACCCAATCCAAGATTGCCATCGGTGATATTGACGGAGACGGAATTCCGGATGCGGCAATCACCTCGAAATTCAATAGCAACCTTCGCATCGTGGCCACGTCAGGCACCAATGCCAATCCGCAGCCGGATGGATCAAAAGCAGGGGACATCAAATCCGAATACAATATCAATGGAAGTCCTATTCTTCCCTACAACAGCAAGTTTATGTACGAGCATGATGTGCTCATTGCTGATATCAACAAGGACGGGAAGGGAGAGATATTTGGAATCATCAGTGATCGCCCTCCACAAGGAGGATCCGTCAAAGCGGTTCGTTTTTTCCTGGTAGGGTTTACCTATTCTTTAAATACGTTGACACCATTGTTCAACGCCATCGATCTCGGCCCCGACAGGCCTGGTATTCCCGGCATTGCGGACTTTGATGGAGATGGCAAGGCAGAGATTTACATGAAAGATGAAATATATGCTGCAGAGAGCGGGGTGAAACTTGCGGATGGAGGCGGGGACTGGGATACGGAGGTAAATGCTGCCCCCGTTGCCGTCAACATTATCGCGGGTACACCAAATATGGAATTGGTAACCGGTAAATACATCTATAACGTACCCAACCTTACGTCAAGGACATTGCAGGTAATGACTATCGCGCATGACATGAGTACGATTCAATCCTACTTTCCAAAAGTGTACCTCGACCTCGTAGAGTATGGGGTTGATAATGCCAGCAGCACCAGTGTGGCAGATCTTGACGAAGATGGTTTCCTGGATGTCGTCCTCTCGGGATCTACCACCAAGTACCTGGTGGGGGCACAGGTTACTTCCGTGTTTTATTGGAACGTACAAAAGAACAAGGTTTCCGTTTTTAATCCTCCGGATGCCGTTTTGCCAAACGGATGGACGTGGGGAACAAGCCGAATAAACCTGGGAGACGCCAATGGTGATGGTAAACTAAATTTATCCTTTGTGGCGGGCAACCGGCTGTTCTGTTTAATGACCGATGCCAGCGATAACCTGGTTCCACTATGGGCAACACCCCGAACCATCAATGATTCCAATTCAGGAATTATTGCCGTCACCATTTACGATTTTGTCAATGACGGTACCCCGGAACTGGTATACCGCGATTCGCAAGAGATCGTAATCGTGGACGGAGCCACCGGACAGAACAAACTCTGGTTTTCCTCCTGTAAGTCCCACACGTTCACCGAAGGCCCCATCATTGCCGATGTCAATGGCGATGGTGGAACGGATATTTGCGCACCATGTTTTCGAGGACCCGGAGCATTCAACATCAATGGCACACTGCAGGAGCAAGCGAGGGGCGAGGTAAGGTTGTGGTTTTCCACTGGCAACGAATGGCTACCCACCCGAAAGGTGTGGAATCAGCCGGGATATTTTGTGGTGAACATCAACGACAACTTAACGCTTCCATTTCCTCAATTGGACCAGACGCTTGTTTTTGGAAATACGCCTTGTCCCAATGGCGTGCCAGGCCCTAATCAACCATTCAATGTTTTCCTCAATCAGGTCCCGAGGCTCAGTGCAGACGGTTGCCCTATTTATCCAGCACCTGACCTGGCGTTCTTTGGCGATGACCCCGCCAACCCGGGCGTAGATATCGATGGTGATGGGGTGTACACGCCTGCGGTTGTGGTGACACCTCCGATTTGTGGAAACCTGGGCGTATCCGCGTTTTTCAATATTGTAAACAGTGGAGATCTGCCCATTACCGACACAGTTCCTGTGGCATTTTTTAACGGTGATCCGCTCAATGGTGGCACCTATCTGCACAATTCAACATTGACCATCAACAACCTGCAGGTAGGACAAACCCTGCAAACACCTCCTATTAACTTTAACGGCCCTGGCACGGTCTTCACACTTTACATTGTGCTTTACAGCAATGGGACACTTCCTTTGGTGATAAACAACACGAAAGAGTGCAGCATTGCCAACAACACTTATCAGGTGCTGATTGCGCCAAATCCATTCACAGTTACCATAGAAAAAGTAAGTGATAATTTTAAATGCGACAATACTGCACCCGATACAGGTGAATTAAGAGCACATATCTTTAAAGGCGGTGTTGAGGTAAACGACTTAAGCCCTTATAGTTTCCAGTGGTACAGTGGACCAAACACAAGCACCCCGATCCCCGGTCCGGCAGGAACTGATTATTTACTTACTGACCGGGCCGAAGGCGATTATACCTTGGTAGTAACAGATACACAGAAGGGTTGTGCTGCAGCGCCTGTAACCGAAACGATTGTTCGACTTGGCAATGATCCGGAAATCACCATCAACGTGTTGTCGGATCAAACACTTTGCAGTCCGGCCAACGGTCAGTTGGAAGCGGTAATCACTGGTGGAAATACCGGTTTCACCTTTGAGTGGTTTGATATTTCACTCAACCCATTGGGCATCGTAGGTCCGATTGCCAACAACCTGACTGCCGGAAATTATTTGGTGAGGGTTTCTAAAAGCGGCTGTGTCAAAATTTCGAATCCTGCCACCGTGAATGGCCCTCAGATTCCCGATGCCCAGGCACAGGTACTGCAGCATGTCGTTGATTGCAGTAATCCAAACAGCGGTGTCATACAGGCTGACGCACTTTTTAATGGCGTCATTCAGAACCCGGCAGACTATCAGTTCGACTGGTATTTTTATAATAACGCCACCAGCACGCGGGGTAGTATACTGCCTCCTGCCAATGGCAGCGGTCAGACCCGAACCGGTCTGGCTGCAGGATTTTATCAGGCTGAGATCAAACAACTTGCCACCCAATGCGTATCTACGCAGGCCCCGATTGTCGAGGTACTGAATCAAACGGTGATACCGGTTGCGGTGATTACCCAGATAGCGCCACAGACATCGTGTGATCCGGCAAACCCCAACGGCATTCTAACCGCGGATGCTTTCATTGGTGGTGTGCAGCAAAATCCAGCCAGTTTTACTTTCCAATGGTTTAAAGGAGACAACACTTTGCCGGCAAGTCTACACAGTTCAGTATCGGACGTCAATGGAAAGCAAGCCAACAATGTATCTGGAGGTGGACAATTCTATACCGTTAAAATTATTACCGCAAACAACTGCGTTGCCACAGAGAAATTTATCATTGCCGAAAATGTAAAAGTACCCGTAGTGACGCTTTCGGCTTCCACCAACTCAATCTGCGATCCGGCAAAAGCATCCAGTAATTACAATGGTGGAGTTTCGGCTACGGTTACCTTTGATGGTGCACCGGTTGCGGACTTCACCAACTACAAATTTACCTGGCACCAGGGGCAAACCACAGGTGATCCTGTGATCGCAGTAGCCAACGACAAATTGCCATCGCTTAGCCAACTCAACGGTGGCTACTATACGGTGGTGGTTCAGCGCCTTGACCTGTTTTGCACATCCGTACCTGTTACTGTGGAGGTGTTGAACGTACAGGATCTTCCTGTGATTGTCGATGTAAGCACACCCTCTACCCATTGTGCAGGCGGCACACCCAATGGTATTGTCAGCGCTGAAGTCGACCTGGGTGGATCAACTACGACAACAGGATACACATTTACATGGTATGCCGGCAATGGAACCGCTGGGGCGGTGGTTGGCAATACAGCAGCGGTTCCGGGCCAACAAGGAGGTTTGAATTATACGGTTGAGGTTGTAAACAATACAACCGGTTGTGCCAATACGCTGACCATTTTGCTTCCTGACAATAAAATTTTGCCGGTGTTGAGCCTCATGCCAAATGAAAACTCGATTTGTGACGCGACACTTGGTTTCAACGGATTTATTACAAGCTCCTTTGTCGACACAAATGGATCAGGCGGACACGTTTACAACTATGCCTGGTCCACCGGAACAGACATGACCAGTCCGATCGGAGGCCAAACGGCTGCAAGTTTAACCGGAAGGAATGGTGGATTCTATACGGCAACTGTTACCAATGCAACGCTGAATTGTGTTTCATCACCGGTGACTACGGAAATTCTTAATAACCAAATATTGCCAGTCATCAACACAACCCCTACGCCTTCAACGAATTGTGTCGGTGGAGCGGCAAATGGATCTATTGATTCATCGGTCGATGTGGGCGGAACACCAACAACAGCGGGATTTTCTTTCAATTGGTTTACAGGAAATTTGACTACCGATCCTGCCGTACCTGCAACACCCAACAATGGAAATACTTTTAACCCGATTCAACTGCAGGGCGGACAAAATTTTACCGTTGAAGTACGAAATAGCACAAGTGGTTGCATCAATACCAAGACTGTTACACTTCCTGATAACAAGGCACTTCCAGTCTTGACCCTCAATCCGAATGAAAATTCTATCTGTGATCCCACGATTGGATTTAATGGATTCATAACCAGTTCATTTATTGATGCAAATGGCCTGGGAAGCCATACGTACTCGTATGCTTGGTCAACAGGTACAGATATGAGCAGCATCATCGGAGGTCAGTCAGCTTCAAGCCTGGTGGGCCGAGACGGTGGTTTTTATACGGCATCTATTACCAACGCTACTTTAAATTGTACATCTTCTCCTGTTACCACGGAGATAATAAATAACCAGATTTTACCTGTCATTAATACCGCACTGACCCCGTCAACCAACTGTGCCGGAGGCACACCAAATGGAGAGATTGATTCATCGGTTGATGTGGGCGGAACACCCACAACAGCGGGATTCTCTTTCAACTGGTTTACAGGAAATTTGACTACTGACCCGCCTGTACCTGCCGTACCCAACAATGGAAATACTTTTAACCCGATTCAATTGCAAGGGGGGCAAAATTTCACGGTAGAGGTAAGAAATTCTTCCAGTGGCTGTATCAATACCAAAACGGTTACGCTCCCTGATAACAAAGAGCTTCCTGTACTTACACTTAATCCCGGGATCAATTCCATATGTGATCCGGGAATCGGTTTTGATGGAAGTATTACCAGTTCATTTACCGACACAAATGGTTTGGGAGGTCATATTTATACCTACGCGTGGTCTACGGGCACGGATATGTCCAGTATCATAGGAGGTGAGACGGCTTCGAGCCTGACGGGGCGCGATGGGGGTTTTTATTCGGGAACGATAACCAATGCCACATTAAATTGCACTTCGAGTTTTGTAACCGCAGAAATTCAAAATGTTCAGGTTTTCCCAACAATAACAACAAGCATCACCGGATCATCGAATTGTGCCGGAGGTGCACCCGATGGCCAGGCATCAGTAACGGGCGTAGTGCCTGCCGACACCTACATTTATAAATGGTATCAAGGGGTGGTGGTTAACCCAGGCGCTGAGTTGAACGCTCCCGCTGTGCCTACCATCAGTGGATTGCAAGGGGGAGTAGGTGAGGACTACATTGTCGAAGTAACCTTGCAAAGCACGGGTTGTAAAAACACAAGTGGTGTGCTGATACCTGACATCAGTGAATTGCCCGTTTTGAGTCCGTTAAGCAAAGTTGATAACACGTTGTGTGTGGGCACCAATGGTCAGGCGCTGATTGGCACGGTGAACTACAGGGGGGTGGTCGCCTCTCCGTACACGGGTTATACCCTGGCATGGTCTACGGGCGCAAGTACACCCAATATAACGGGACTTGCTGCCGGTAATTATTCGCTAACGATCAGGAAAGATGACGTGAACTGTACGTCTACACCAGTCTCAGTGGATGTCAATGATGACCTGTACATTCCCGTGATTGACGTAGCCAGTACACCACAAACATCGTGTGTAAATCCACGGAACGGTGAACTCGCAGCTACCATAGATGAAACTTTAATAGGGGGTGGACCGGGGGTTGTGGGTGGATACAATTTTACCTGGTATGATGGGTCGGACCTGACTACGCCAACACCTGCGGGGAAATATTCAGGTACTCCGGGAGAGATAGTCACACTGGACGGAAATTTGTTTTATACCGTTCATGTGCAAAGGTTAGCCACGGGGTGTGAAAACACAAAAACCCAATTCCTCCAGGAGATAATTACTATACCGACAGTTGCGCTCGCTGTAAATTCACAACAAACCGCGTGCGCTCCGCCTGATGGGCAAATCACGGCCACGGTTAACCCTGCGCCCGTACAAACTTATACCTATTATTGGCTGAAAGAGCAACCATTTACCACTACGAATGATGCTGCCGTACTAATTGGCGATGTCAATGCCAGTCCGGCTTCACCCAACCGCAGATTTACGGGAGCCGTAGGTGCCAACACGGATGTGCATAACCAACTTACGTTCGGCAATTATACGATGGTTGCCTTTGACGACCGAACACAATGTGTATCTCAACCGGTGACTGCCACCGTTCAGGATCAAACTGGTTCAGATGTTATTTTTAACATTGGCGCCTTGCCTACCAGTTGTGCAACGAACAACGGTGCGCTGGATATCCGGGCGAACCGGAATGATGCAATGGCCACCACATTTACGTTTGAAGTTTTTATACAAGGCCCAACCAATCCCGTAACGCCAATAGATTTTAATTCGAACCCACCTCAATTTGATCCGGTTCTAAATCCGCCAACCGGAACCACATCACCATTTCCTACGCTAGGACCGGTTGCCAACAATGTGGATGTTAATCAAGGTACCCTTTCCTCATCGATATATTCCGTAATAGCAACAGACGCGGTAGGTTGCAAAAACCTTGAAACTTTTTTCCTGCCATTTCAGGATGCACACGATATTGACGCGCTTGTTTTGAACTCGCAAATATGTCCTTACACGATTGGGGACGGATCAATTTCGGTAAGGACTATTCCACCGCCTACCAACCTGGGTGCAAACCAGACGCAGTTTACTTATAGTTTTTATGCAGGAGGCGTAGCTAATCCGGCTAATCTTTTGACACCGCCCGGGGCCCCGGCACCGGTAGAACTGTGCGCGAATGGAATTGATGATGACGGTGATGGCTTGATCGATGGCGCTGACCCCGATTGTACTAACCCTTTTAATTATCCACCCTCTACGGAAATCTGCAACAATGGGATTGATGATGATGGTGACGGCCTGATCGATGGCGCTGATCCAGATTGTACAAACAGGGTGGAGAGATCTCGCCTGGCGCCCGGATTTTATACCATAGAAGTACAGGAAAATATCTCTGGAGCGCTTTGTAAGGTTTACGAAGTAATTGAAATCCAGCGCGATGCCCTGCCACCATTACTGGATATTGTTGGCACAGTCACACCCAACACGGCCTGCAACACGGCCCTGGCGGCCGATGGGTCCGTTGAAATAATGATTGCCAAGGATCCGAATGATAACACGGTTGGTTCAACTTACACGCTGGGCCTTGGGCCGCTCGCGGGAACCGAAGTATTTAACCCCGCCCTGGGCGCTTTGCCATTTGCCAATCCCGTGATCACTGGATTACAGCCTGACACGAACGTGGCGCAATACACCATTACGGTTACTTCGTCCAATAATTGCTCGAGCCAGCGGTTTATTTCCGTGCCTGATCAGCCCACCACCGCAGAATTGGTTAGCAATGACGTTGTGATTCGCGATGCGGAATATTGCAACCCTTTGTTGGAGCAGTCTGCTCGCGTTGTCGTCAATGACATCAGGCTGGTGGGCGGAGGTGTTGAGAATATTGCCGACTACCAATTTGATTGGTTCACCGATATTGGGCTTTTAACCAACGTATTCGCAGCAGCCCAGGGAAATCCTGCCGCCATTGCGGGTGGCGATGAATTTATCAACAACGTCCCTGCCGGATCGGGAACCGTTCCTGCCGGAACAGTAACTGCCGGTTCATATTGGATCAGGGTTACCAAGACCGCGGATGCGAGTGGCACTGGCGGAATTGGTTGCTTCAGTTCACCGCTTAAGGTTGATCTCGTTGATCACCACGTAAACCCACAAGCGACATTGACTCCTTTTTCCAATACCGCCTGTGATGGTAATTTCGAAGGATCAATTGTAGTTGACGCGGTAACACCCATTGTGTTTGGCCCGCCCGATTTAAGTCCGGGAAATGGCGGAACGTATGCCTACACCTGGACTTCGTCCGTTGCACCTCCACCAAATACCGTAGGCCAATCCGGTGTCGCCAATAGCACTCCGAATAACCTGCAGGATGGCAATTATACGTTGACTGCCACCAACGAAGTTACCGGTTGTGCGACCATGGTTTCCACCACCATTCTTAAGGTGAGCCCGCCCGTTTTCACGATGAGTGTCACCTCGTTGCCTCAGGAACTTTGCACACCACATGGAACTGCCAGAGTAACCGATGTTTTTCTAAATGGAGTGTCGGATGGAGGAACTGCTAATTTTAATTTCAACTGGTTTAGGGCAGCGCCAAACACGCCTGCATTGGTGGATGGCGGAGCAGCCACGATTATCGTTGACCAGATTGACAACACCAATTACCTGACGATTGGCAGAGACGATTATTATGTGATTGCTATCAGGAGACCAAACACAGATCCGGGTTCAGGGTGTGCTTCCGCGCCCACCAAGGTGACCATTGATGATACCTCCGTGGACCCTGTTGTCAGCCTGACTCCATTTTTCAACACAGCTTGCGACACCGGATTTGAAGGACGCATCAATACGACTACGACCACCCAGGCGGGTACGCCAGGGGCAGGTGCCACTTACCAGTACTCGTGGACCTCAACCTCCACCACCACACCGGTGGCCAACCCTGCTGCAGTGGGGAATGAATTTTTTATTAACCTTGAAGATGGTGATTATATGCTGACGGCAACGAATAACGTGACCAGTTGCTTTGCGTCAGCGACCGCCACAATCATTAAAAGTTTGACACCGATTGTTGTGGCAAGTGCAACACCGACCGATCAGGAATTATGCTCACCGGACGGAAGCATTCTGGTAAATGATATTACGGTAAATGGGGTGATCGATGTGAATCATAATAATTTTGATTTCACCTGGTATAAAGACAGTCCTGGAAATCCATCCATTGCGACTGGGGTAAACAACGATCTGTTGGATATTGTCGACTTCGCTACCATTGGGGTAGGCACCTATTACGTGAAGGCGAGGAGGTTGAATGGAATAAATCCCGGTTCGGGATGTGAGTCTGCTCCACTACGGGTTGAAATTGAAGACGTTAGTGTTGATCCTGTCGTGAGCCTAACACCATTTTTTAACACCGCTTGTGACACCGGTTTTGAAGGCAGAATAAATACCACGACCACCACTCAGGCGGGAACACCCGGTGCCGGTGCCACCTACGTCTACGCGTGGACATCCACTTCAACCACCACTCCGGCTGGCGATCCTGCTGCTGTTGGGAATGAAGTTTTCACCAACCTCGAAGATGGCGACTACATCCTGACAGCGACCAACAATGTGACCAGTTGCTTTGCTTCCGCCACTACAACGATTGTCAAAAGCCTGACTCCTATTGTAGTCGCCAATGCTACACCGACAGATCAGCAGCTTTGTACACCCGATGGTGCCATACTGGTCAACGACATCACCGTGAATGGTGTGGTGGATGCCAACCACAACAATTTTGATTTCACCTGGTTCAAAGACAGCGCAGGAAATCCTGCTATTGCCACGGGAGTAAATAATGATTTTTTGGATATTACAGATTTCGCGACAATCGGTGTGGGGACCTACTTTGTTAAGGCAAGGAGACTTAATGGCGTGACCCCGGGTTCAGGTTGCGAATCTGCTCCTTTGCGGGTTGAGATAAAAGACATCAGTGTTGATCCGGCCATTACGTTCAATAGCATTTCGAGTACATCTTGCGATAATAACTTTGATGGTCAGATAACGGTAAATGCATCAACAACAGTAGGTCCAGGTGTGGGTTCGAATTATGACCTTTTGTGGACTGCGGTTCCCATCGGATCGACCGTTGCCAACGCGACAGATGTTCCCAGTCCTTATTCAACCTTTGGTGCCGACATTGTCGGTCCCGGAGATTTCACTGTACAGGTTACGAATCGTATCACGCAATGTTTTGCATCGGGAACGATCACGATGATTTCTACGCCTCAGCCGCTTGATATTTTGACAGTCAATAAGACTGACCAGGCCATTTGCTTTCCTGATGGAAGCATTGCTGTAAACTCGCTTAACTCCGGAGTAGTAGGAAATTATAGTTATCAGTGGTTCAGGAATGATCCGAACAGTGCCGCACTGGTTGACGGAGGGGCCGCTGTAATTGTGACGCCAACATTAGATGTGGTTAATTACCCGTCTATTGGCGCAGATACCTATTTCGTTGTGGCCACCAAGAACCCGGGAATCGCTCCTGGTTCCGGTTGTGTTACGCCACCTTTCAGGGTCGATATCCTGGATACCCATCTTGACCCAAGAATTCAGTTTACTTATGTACCCAATTCAAGTTGCGATCCTGTGAATCCCAACGGAATGGTGATTGCCAATGCAGCCGAGCAAAGTGGTGCCAATGGGGATAACTATTCATTTACCTGGACACTGAACAGCGGGGCGCTTCCTCCTTTTACCACGATCACCAGTACGAACAATTCCAATCAACTGGATAATGCTTCAGATGGTAATTATGTGCTGGTAATTCAAAATACATCTGCTACTGGCTGTCAGTTTACTTCTAGCCTGGCCGTAGAAAAGAATTTGAACATCAGCCTGCCAAACATCATTGATGCCAATACGATAGATCCGTTGGATTGCCTGGCCAGCGGCAGCGCAACGGTTACGCGGGTAGGGATAGGTGGCATCACCTTCTTTAACGACCCGCCCGATGACCTTGACCTCAATTTTGACTACAAATGGTTCCAGGGCAATTTGGGAAGTCAACTGATCGGAGAGGTAAACCATAATATCGTTGGAAGGCTGCCGGGTACGTATTATGTGACCGTGCAGGATGCAACAACCCTATGTGAATCAGGACCAAAAGAAGTAGTGATCGATGACGATCAGATTATTTATCCTGCTGTCAATATCGTGCAGACTGCGAGACAAATTAGTTGTATGGCAGCCACAGGTACCGCAGCGTTGGCTTCCACTGCCGATGGACAGACAGACGCGAACCTCGATTATCAGTTTGCCTGGTACCCGACCCTTGACGCAACAGGCGCCTCATTTGCCAATACATCTACCATCATCGGCCAGGGAGCCGGAAATTATTCGGTTGATGTATTGAGGGTGAGTACCGGATGTAGTTCTCAGGCATTGTACATTGTGCCAGATGAGGCACCTCAGTTTACTCCCGTTATTTCATTAGGGGGACAGGGTAGGACATTGTGTGTAGGACAGGACGGTTTGGTATTGGCGCGTGTAATTGACATCAGCCTACAATATCCATTCCCATTAAATTTCACAGCTGATTTATTTAACGGAAGTACACCGAATCTTGGCGGGCCGCCAAGTGTTCCGAACATGGCCAACGTGCCGGGATTTGCAACTAATTTTACTGAGGGTTCTTTGGCCGAAGGTTTTTATACCGTCCGGATCACGGACAACAACACGGGTTGCTTTGCCGTGGCCACACAGGAAGTATTGGATCAAAGGGTTCCTCCCGAGGTGGTGATCAAACAGGACAATCCCCTTACCAATTGTGATCCTGCAATTGCCAATGGCCAGCTTTCTGCTACCGCAGATGGTGGAAAAGTTGGAGGGTACACTTTCTCCTGGCATGCCGGCACAGCAGTGGCTACACCGCCTCAAGCGGTATTGAGTGCAATAAATAAACTGATCGCCCAGGGGGCGGGCGACTATGTGGTGCGAGTTACAAACAAACTGACCGGTTGTTTTGACGACCTGGCGGGAGTCATTGAAGATAACACGGTTACGCCACCCGTACCCCAGGCATTGACCGAGAAGAACAGGACCAATTGCCTTGTGCCGAACGGTATCGTCACCGCATCGGTTGGCGACAATATTATTGATTACATTTTCAACTGGTATGATGGTACGGCGGTGTCGTCATCGGCAGACTTTAGTGGCGTAAGATACACCGACCTTGATGTGGGCAGCTACACCGTCACCGCAACTGATATTGTTACCCGATGCGTTTCACCTCCGGCCACAACTCCGGTGCTGGATGAGCGACTGATTCCCCAGTTTGTCATCGAGACCACGCCTTCATTTTGCATGGACACAGGAAGGCCAAAAGGAAACGGATCAGTTTTACTGACCCTCACCAACAACGATGACAATAACATCGCACTGGAGAATGTGACGTGGGTGGACACCTCAACAAATCAGCCAGTTGGAGACGGAACAGCGCTATACGAGTTATTCCCAGGCTTTTATCGGGCGAATGCGATTACCTTCGAAGGTTGTTCCAATGAGGGTGTAGCAGAAGTAAAAACTGAAATCAGTCCATACAATGGAGTGTCTAACAACAGCGATGGACAGAATGATGCCTTCATTGTCGATTGTATTTCTCTATTCCCAAATAACAATGTGAAGATATTTAACAGAAACGGAATTAAGGTATATGAGGCAGATGGGTATAACAATGGTGATATTGCTTTTATTGGAATGGGAATAAACGGTCTGTATCTTCAGGGAAAGGAATTGCCGGTGGGTACCTACTTCTATGTGATTGATAAACGGGACGGTTCGAAGCCTGTGGCAGGATATCTTGAATTAGACCGATGAGAATTTGCGCCACCATATTGACCATACTCATAACCTTGGCAGGCGCACATGGGCAACAGCGCCCGGTTCAGTCTTTATACATGTTTGATCCATTGCTGGTCAATCCAGCCTATGCCGGTACACAGGTTCAATTAAGTGCCACTGCTATTTATCGAAACCAATGGGTTAATTTGCCGGGAGCTCCCAAAACACTTACCGCCACTGCCCACTCCGGATTCCTAAAGACGAAAATGGGCTTGGGATTTATAATCGCCAATGATCAGATTGGTATTCACAACGACCTCTCATTTTATGGCGTTTACTCGTATAAGATAAAACTTTCCAGAACAGGTACGTTGTCGATGGGGCTCCAGGGAGGATTTAACAATATCCGAAGTGACTACACCAAACTAAATCTAAAAAACTTAAATGATCCCAACCTCAGCGGGGCGCTTACCAAGTTCAATCCCAATGTTGGAGGAGGCGCGTTTTATCACCAGAAACAATTTTATTTTGGATTTTCGGTTCCCCAGATAATCAACCAAAGTGTTTTCGATCTGGAAGGAAACGGTAGTCTATCCAGGCAACTCAGGTATTATTACATAATCAGCGGATTTAGCAAAAACCTGCGGCATAATGTGAAATTTGTTCCTTCAACTTTGATCAGAATCCAGGAAGAGGCTCCTATTAGCTTTGATGTGAACACCACTTTCATATTTCAGGAGTCTGTCGGGCTGGGTATATCCTACAGACTGAATGAGGGAATTGTGGGTCTGTTTGAGCTCCAGATCAACGACAATTTCCATGTCGGTTATGCCTATGATTTCACCACATCGGCACTCAATCAGTTTTCAAATGGCTCGCACGAAATCATGGTGAATTACCGTATCAAGATTACCCGTTGGCATCAGGGACTTCCTTGTCCGTCTTATTGGTAAACCGGGTGTGGATAAAATTCCACAGCGGTAGAACCAATTTTGACAGGTGCATTGAAAATGCATTGCTTTTCTGGCGTGAGAGCATTCAATAGCCAGGATCGATTTTTGAGTGACTTGATTAAACTTGGGCGGGGCTTGCGAGTCTAAGTGGCGTCTATAGGTGCCTCTAACAATAATCTTAAATTATACATTAAAAAAACGTGAAGAAATGAAAATTTGGTTTGGAATTGCTGTAATGTCTGTAATGCTGTTGGCTTGTAATACGGATGATCTTAAAACGGCCTATCTGGAGGTTAGGCTGACGGATGCACCTGGAGACTATGAAGAGGTAAACGTGGATATCCAGGGCGTAGAAGTTCACGCAAGTGAGGGCAATGATGAGTCCGGGTGGAGGTCGCTTGACGTGCAAAAGGGCGTCTACGATTTGCTCAAGCTCACCAATGGTCTGGACACCCTGTTGGGAACCGGAGAATTCCCGGCTGGCAGGATTTCGCAGGTCAGGCTGTTGTTAGGGGAGAATAACAGCGTGAGGGTTGGTGGTGAGGAACTGGACCTGGATACCCCGAGTGGTCAGCAATCCGGTTTGAAGTTGAATGTTCAGGCTGATCTTGTTGAAGGTATCAAGTACGTGATATTGTTGGATTTTGATGCTGCACAATCGGTGCTAAAGACAGGCAACAACAAGTATAAGTTGAAGCCGGTAATTCGCACCATCGTGAATTCTGAAAGTGGAGCCATCAAGGGCACAATAGACCCCGTGGAAGCCAGTCCGGCTGTGTTTGCAATCATAGGAAATGACACGTTGGCCACGGCAAATGCTTCCGAGACCGGAAAATTTTTACTTCGCGGATTGCCGTCTGGATCGTACACAGTGAGCTTCGAGCCCAAAGCAGGATACGTGCCCGTGCAAAAGAGCGATGTGAGCGTTTCAATCGGTGCAGTTACTGATTTGGGACAAATTAACATCCTGCAGTAAACTAGTTACCCATTGCAGCAGGTTAAGTTCAGGCTTGAAAGTTTGAACTTAGCCTGCTGTTTTTTTTGCACAGTAGGTATTTATCCGACAATGCTTCCTTTCGGGTCATGTAATATTTAGCCCAAATCCGAATTTAGAATTTCCTGAATTATGGCTATTTTAAGGAAAACTTATTTATGGGCTCAGGCAATTATCAGCGGCACCCTCGGGTTCACGGAATCCTACCGACTCGAAATACCGCATTATGGCTAATTCTAGTCTTTTTCGCGGGGCTGGCACCTACGCTATTCGGCCAAGATGTTTCGGTGAAGGGGAGAGTGCTGGATGCAGAGACCGGTCAGGGCCTTCCATTTGCCAATGTCTTCATTGATAGAACGACCATTGGAACTGCAACCGATGTGGATGGCAATTTTCTATTGCGAAATGTTCCTATTGAGAGTGAAGAGCTCTTATTCTCCTTTGTGGGCTATCAATTGGGAAAAATAAACCTGCGATTGAAGGAAGGTGACAATGACATTGGTGTGGTCAGATTAGCACCCGGTGAACAACAGCTATCGGAAGTAGAAGTAAAGGTGAGCCGCGACAAAACATGGGAGAAACAGCTCAAGAAATTTGAGAAAGTATTTTTAGGTGACGATGAGATTGCCAGCAATTGTAAAATAGTAAACCCATGGGTGATTGATTTTTCAGATAAAGTCAAGGGCAAGCAATTAACCGCCCATGCCAGTGCGCCTTTGGAGATTGAGAATAACGCCCTGGGCTATAAATTATATTTTTACCTCACTGACTTTTGGAAAAGTGCTCAGGGGTATTTGATCGATGGCAAAGTGCGGTTTGAGCAAATGCCAATAATAGATGATGTAAGGATAAAAAACTGGATGCAAAACAGGGAGAAGGCCTATGTCGGCTCGGTGCAGCACTTAATGAAAGCCATTATTTCCAGACGCATCAAAGGCGAAAAATTTTATTTGTATACAGAACGCCCAGGACTGGAGAACGCTACGGCACGATCACAGATTTTTTCTGAAGCAATGGCTGATGCACTGATGTTTTATGACACTTCCAAAATGGTAACACCTGTTTTAAATCAGGATATTTTTAAGGTACGGATGCCAGGTCGCATTGAAGTACACAATCACAATGAACGATCGACTCCCAGGGTATATAGGGATATGGGCTACGAAGTGAGTTGGATTACCCTTGCCGTTGATGAGATATTGGTAAACGCAGAAGGTTTTCCGCTACACCCAACGGATGTAGTAACAGCAGGGGCAATGAGCGATCAACGGGTTTCTTATCTATTACCTCAGGACTATGAACGGGGTAAAATCAAACTCCCTGAACCTGAGCCTGTTTCAATGGAGCGCTTTGCGGAAAAAGTTTATGTTCAAACCGACAAACCCTATTACTATCAGGGGGAGCCTCTTTGGTTTAAAGCGTATCTCAATCATGCTGATCCCATACTCCGGGATTCGATGAGCAAGGTTTTATACGTTGACCTGATTGGGCCAGACAAGAAAATTATTCAATCCAAAACCCTGATGATTGATGATGGCATGACCAATGGGGATTTTATCCTGGACGATAAACTGCGGGCGGGTACTTATTATTTAAGGGCTTACACAAACTGGAGTAGAAATTTTGCAGATGGAATGTTTGTGAAAGGTTTTGCCCTGTTGAACCTGATGGATAAAGTTGATCCGACCTCAGGGAGTGATAAAAAGATGGAATCTGAACAACTCACCGTAGTCACCGAGAAGGATGTTTACCGCACCCGTGATGAGATTACGTTGAACCTAATAGTGACCACTCGGGAAGGTGACCCCATTGGATCGCGACTTTCTATTTCGGTAACAGACTTGTCTCAGGTTGTTACTATTGAAGAAACGCAAAATATAACCGCTGATTTTAATGTTAGAGATCAATCTGTTGTTGCAAATGATGATCTGCTGCCATTGGAATTTGGAGTCACGGTGAAAGGACGATTTTACAACGACAAAGGTAAACCAGAACAAACCTTGCTTAATGTGATGCAATTTGACCCTTATGCCTTGTACTTTACCCAATCCGATTCACTGGGATATTTTTCCATGTCAGGTCTGCAAGCCTATGATAGCATCAACCTGTTTTTCAAATCGGAGAAGGCGAAGAAAGCAAAATATGGCAAGGTCGAGTTGATCAACTCAAGTGTACCTATCGGCAGTGAGGTTGATTTCACAATCAGTTTAAAAACCGAAGATGTAAAGTCTCCACAACGCATCATCTCCGACTATGAAGTTCCAAAAGATGCGAGGATACTGGAAACAGTGGAGATAAGGGATACGAGGATCGATGAACAAGCAATTCAAAGGTATGTGGAGTCCTATGGCAGACCAGATTATGTGCTTGAAGCAGATAAGTTGAATACAACGTACGGCAATCTACTAATGACCTTGAACGGCCAGTTACCCGGACTAGTCGTAAGAGAGACCAATGACCCTATCGAAGGTCCCAAATGGGTAATATATACTGAACGTGCGCGGTCATCCTCAATGACAAACCCGCCACCACCGTTAATAACTATTAATAATGTAGCGATGGGGGGTGATGCGGCCGTTACACTTGGTGCCATTGATCCCAATACGATTTCACGAATTGAATTGACCACCAGATTGAATTCTAATCAGGGCTCGCTGGGGGCAGGCGGTGTGCTCGCCATTTATACCAAAACCGGGGCAGAGGTAGAAGGCAAACCGGTCGATCCAAATTTTCAATCCCTTACGATTCCAGGATTTTATAAACCACGAAGCTTCAGGATGCCGTATCATAATGATCCAAAAACTGATAAATCAATTGGCGACTACCGCTCCACGCTTTACTGGAACCCCAACGTTGTTACGGACCATGAAACCGGCAAAGCGTCTGTTTCCTTCTACGCAGCCGACCTTGAAACAACTTATCGGGTAGTGGTAGAGGGAGTAACAGACAAGAATGAGCCAGTCAGGGCAGAGTATTTTATCAGGGTTCAGAATTAGTATTACCTACGATTGCAAATACCGCGAAGGTGTTTTTCCCGTCACCTTTTTAAAAATCCGGTTGAAGTTTGACAAATTACTGAAACCGGATTCGTAACAAACGTCCTGAACACTGAGGTCCTTATTTATCAGTAGTTTACAGGCGTTGCTCACACGGACTTCATTTAAAAAATTGGTGTAGGTTTTACCCGTTCGCATCTTAAAGTACCGGCAAAATGCTTCCGTGGAAAGATTGGCCACTTTGGCCACTTCATCAATATAAATCTTGCGATGGCTCTCCCCGAACGTGAGCTGTAAAATGTCGTTCATGCGTTTACCCTCTCCGTGCCCGTTCGACTCCTGGGGCGTGGATACACTTAGGAGATCGTAATCGTTCGTATCCGAAAGAACTTTAATGATGGTAAAAAATGTGATCATTCGGTCAATGTCAGCTTGGTTCGCCACGGACAACATCAGGTTACATATTTGTTCGAGCGCCTTGCCCCTGATTTTCATCCCTCTCTCGGCCTTTTGCAAAAGTTGACGTGCCGGCTCCATTTCATCCAATTGCCAAAAATGCTCGCCAAGGTATTTTTCATCGAACATGATGGAGAGGGAAGCTGCGCGAGTCTCATGGGAAGGTGTCATTTGCTGATCATCGCTGCGGAATACATGGGCCTGCTTGCTTCCTATGATGTAAATCTCCCCGGGTTTGAACCGCCCCACGTAATCACCGGCAATCAGCGTTCCTTCTCCTTTTTCAATCAGCATGATCTGGACCTCATGATGCTGATGCAACTTGTCGTAGAAGTGTGGCAGGCGGTCCACCTGCACCCTGAAAGCCTCTTTTTTGGTTTGTGGTACTTGAAAGGGGATTACCTTCATGTAGACTTATATTGATTCAAAATAGCGACAAAATGTCTAATAATGGTCAAAATAGTATTAATAATGACTATTTTATTAATCCATCGGGTTGAATGGAGTGTCTAACTTTGAACTTTCAAATTCAAATAATACCACATATGAACATTCAATGGCAAGGCGTTTTTCCTGCACTGACAACTAAATTTTCTTCTGACAACAACCTTGATTTTAATCTTTTTGAAAAGAACCTTAAGGCTCAGTTAGATGCCGGTGTGGACGGGGTCATTCTTGGAGGAACGTTGGGCGAGTCAAGCGTACTGAGCAATCAGGAAAAATTTGACCTTGTAAAGTTTACGGTTGAGAAAGCAGGCGGCAAAGTACCGGTTGTGATGAATATCGCAGAGGGAAGTACAGCTGAAGCAGTTAAGTTGGCGAAAGAGGCTGAAAAATGCGGAGCGAAAGGTTTAATGATGCTGCCACCCATGCGCTACAAGTCTGACCATCGCGAGACCGTAGCATTTTTTAAGGCGGTTGCCGAGTCATCATCACTGCCGATCATGATCTATAACAACCCCGTTGACTACAAAATTGAAGTGACGCTGGAGATGTTTGCTGAGCTGGTGAGCAATGCCAACATCCAGGCATTGAAAGAGTCAACCCGTGATGTTTCCAATGTCACCCGTATGATTAATAAGTTTGGAGATCGTTTTAAAATTTTATGCGGTGTGGACACACTTGCGATGGAGGAGTTGGTGATGGGTGCACATGGTTGGGTAGCCGGTCTTGTTTGTGCTTTCCCGCGGGAAACCGTTGCTGTTTATAAATTGGTGAAAGCCAGAAAGCTGGATGAGGCGTTAAAAATTTATCGTTGGTTTTTGCCTTTGTTGGAATTAGATATCCATCCAAAGCTGGTACAGTATATAAAATTAGCTGAAGCGGAGGCGGGAATAGGATCAGAGCACGTACGTCCTCCACGGTTGCCATTAATTGGCGAGGAACGTGAAAGAATCCTGAAAATTATTCGTGACGGAATTAAAAGCAGACCCTCACTATAAGTCGTCAGACCACTGTTTACTAAAGTCATCAGTGGTCTGATGACTCATATAATTTTTGCAACTGTCAACTTAGTTATTGATTTCGATAGTCTTAATTTGCATCATTATTTCATTTCTCATTTAAGCCCTTCATATCATGTCATTCAAAGATGCCACCCTTGCCGAAGTTGATGCAGCCGTTCAGGAAGCACACATTGCTTTTCTCTCGTTTAAAAATTTTAGCGGAAAGAAGCGCGCGGAATTTCTCCGTTCGATCGCTGATGAAATTGAAGCACTGGGTGATGAACTGGTGAAGACAGCCATGGGCGAAACGGCTCTTCCTGAAGCACGGATAATCGGAGAGCGTGGACGAACTACAGGTCACTGCAGGATGTTTGCGGACTACATTGAGGAGGGTTCATGGGTAGAGGCACGTGTTGATACAGCCATTCCTGATCGTGCTCCGGCACCAAAACCTGATATCAGAAAGAAATTGGTTGCTCTTGGGCCCGTTGTAGTTTTTGGGGCAGCCAATTTTCCATTGGCCTATTCAACAGCCGGTGGAGATACGGCCTCCGCACTTGCGGCCGGATGTCCAGTCATCGTGAAGGCGCATCCCGCGCATGCAAAAACATCAGAACTGGTGGCTGGTGCCATCAAAAAGGCCATGTCAAAAACAGGCATGCCGAAAGGCGTATTTCAACATTTGCATGGCGCAAGTTTTGAAGTGGGGCAGGCCCTGGTAAAACATCCTCATACAAAGGCGGTTGGATTCACCGGATCGCTCGTGGGAGGAAAAGCACTTTTTGATTTGGCTAATAAAAGAGATAGGCCTATCCCGGTGTTTGCCGAAATGAGCAGCATCAATCCTGTGGTTTTATTGCCGGAATCTTTAAAGAAAGATTATGAAAAGACTGCCACACTCTTAGCTGGTTCAATCACACTTGGCGTGGGCCAGTTTTGCACCAATCCGGGGCTTGTTCTGGTTGTTGAGGGTGAGGGGCTGGAAAAGTTCATCGCTCAGTTGTCAACAAAGATAAAGGCGTCATTGCCTGCTGAAATGTTGCATCCTGGGATTGCAGCTAACTATGTTAAGAGGATGGCAGAATCACTTGCGCAAAAGGGCGTGAAACTGGAGGTGCAGGCGGAAGCCGAATCCAAAGTTGGAGACAAGAACCAGGGACGACCAACAGTGGCATCCGTAAGTGCGGCTGAATTCCTGAAAAATCCAACGCTGGCAGAAGAAGTATTCGGTCCTTTTACCTTGATCATCCGGTGTAAAGATATGAGCGAGTTGAATTCGGTGATGAACCATATGCATGGCCAGCTCACGTCCAGTATCATTGGTGAAGAAAGTGAAATTGCGAAACATACCAACCTGACCAACATGCTGGTGGAAAAGGCTGGAAGGTTGATTATCAATGGCGTACCGACTGGCGTGGAAGTTTGCCCTGCCCAAAACCATGGTGGCCCTTATCCAGCCACTACAGATTCACGGTTCACGGCAGTAGGAACGGATGCCATCAAACGCTTTGCAAGGCCCGTTGCTTTTCAGAATTTTCCAGATGCACTTTTGCCGGATGAGTTGAAAGAGTCTAATCCGCTGAATATTTGGAGGATTTATAATGGAGAGTGGAAGAAATGATTTTTACCGCAGAGACGCAAGGCCGCGGAGAAAATTCAAAAATAATGGAAGCTCATTCACAGGCGCAACTAAATCTAATTTCAGGAGAAATACTCACTGCCTCAATTGCTGTCCATAAAGAAATGGGACCGGGCTTGCTTGAGTCAATATATCAGCAATGCCTGGTTAAGGAGTTGACAATGCGAGGTGTACAAACTTCCATCATGGTTCCTATTCCCTTGGTTTACCGAGGTCAAACTTTAAATAAGGTTTACATCATCGATATTCTCGTTGAAGATGAGATTATATTAGGGCTCAAGGCTGTTGAAGTGGCACTTCTGGTACACGAGGCGCAAATCATAAGTTACTTAAAACTGGCAGATAGGAGACTCGGTTTTCTAATCAACTTTAATGTCCCTTTATTGAAAGATGGGTTCAAGAGATTTGTAAATAAATTTTAAAATGTTGAGCCCTGCGCCTTGGCGCCTTCGCGGTTAATTAATATTTGAATGACAAAGACATTTTTTTGCATTGATGCGCATACCTGTGGCAACCCGGTACGGTTGGTGGCGGGTGGAGGCCCCATATTGCAGGGAGCAAACATGAGCGAGAAGCGCCAGCACTTTCTTCGCGAGTTCGATTGGATTCGTAAAGGGTTGATGTTCGAGCCGCGAGGTCATGACATGATGAGCGGCAGTATTCTTTATCCACCGTCCGATCCGCAAAATGATATTGGAGTTTTATTCATCGAGACAAGTGGTTGTCTGCCGATGTGTGGTCACGGCACGATAGGTACCGTTACAATCGCCATTGAGCATGGCCTTGTAGTTCCTAAAGAACCCGGTAAGCTAAGATTAGAAACACCAGCCGGGCTTGTTCTCATTGAGTATAAGCAAGAAGGAAAAAAGTTGAAAAGTGTAAAACTCAAAAACGTAAAGGCGTATCTGGCAGCTGAAAATATCAGGGCGTCATGTTCGGGACTCGGTGAACTTACTATTGATGTTTCATACGGAGGAAATTTTTATGCCATCGTGGACGTACAGGAAAATTTCAAAGGACTTGAACACCATACCGCAGATCAATTGATCGGTTGGGGGCGCGAACTGCGCGATGATATTAATTCAAAATATAAATTTGAACACCCTGAAAATTCAACCATCCGTGGATGCAGCCATATTCTGTGGACAGGCAAGCCACTTGATCCAAGCTCAACAGCTCGTAACGCGGTGTTGTATGGTGAGAAGGCAATTGATCGTTCACCATGTGGAACAGGCACATCAGCCCGGTTGGCACAATGGCATGCCAAAGGAAAATTAAAGCAGGGTGAGCCATTCATTCACGAGAGCATTATCGGTTCAAAGTTTATCGGGAGAATAGAAGAGGTAGCTGAATTGAATGGCAAGCCAGCCATTATACCCAGCATTGAAGGTTGGGCAATGGTTACGGGACACAATACAATTACCATAGACGATGATGATCCTTATGCACATGGTTTCCAAGTAATCTAATATGAGAGTTGGAATCATCGGTGGCGGAATAATCGGGCTATCCTCAGCCTATTATCTTTCTAAAGCAGGGCATCAAGTGACCATTTTAGATAAAGGCGATTTAAGTGACGGTTGTTCTTTTGGCAATGCAGGAATGATCGTGCCCAGCCATTTTATTCCATTGGCTGCACCGGGGATGATTTCAAAGGGCATCCGATGGATGTTCAATTCATCGAGTCCGTTTTATGTAAAGCCAAGTTTGAACCCAGATTTGCTTAGGTGGGGCTACCTTTTTTATAAGAGCGCCTCGAATGAAAACGTTGACAAAGGTATCAGGGCGTTAAAGGAACTTAGCCTTTTCAGTAAGTTGATGTATCGGCAACTCGTACAGGATCTTCCCTTTGATTTTGGTTATCATGAAAGAGGGTTGATGATGTTGTATCAAACCGCAGAGACCGAAAAAGAGGAGATAGAAACAGCGCATTTGGCCAATGAAAATGGAATCGAAGCACGGGTGTTAAGCTTACTCCAAATACAGAATCTTGAGCCTGACCTAAGGGTACAAGCAAGAGGAGGCGTTTACTTTCCAGCGGATGCGCACCTTACACCGCAACAACTGGTGAAAGGACTAATTGAATTCCTTAAGGATGCAGGTGTTGAGTTTAAAACCGATTGTGAAGTTTTTGATTTCACCATTCAAAATAAGAAGATTCAGTCACTGACCACGAACCTTGGCCAATTTTCATTTGATAAAATGGTTCTTGCAACCGGTGCATGGTCCGGAAGTGTTGCCAAAAGACTAAATCTGACATTACCGATGCAGGCGGGAAAGGGGTATAGTTTCACTATCAATGGAGTGCAAAAGAATGTTCGTATTCCAACTATATTTCTGGAGGCCAGGGTTGCAGTTACTCCCATGGGTAGCTCGCTTCGTTTTGGAGGCACTATGGAGATCACAGGAGTAAACCACAAAATCAGTATGAATCGTGTGAAGGGTATTGTTAACTCCATTCCAAACTACTATCCTGATATGAAAGTTGAGATGCCGGCAAAAGAAAAAATATGGCATGGCCTGCGTCCCTGTTCACCTGATGGGCTGCCCTATGTCGGAAGAAGCGAACAAATTAATAATTTGGTTATCTCGACTGGGCATGCCATGTTGGGATTGAGCCTGGCCCCGGGCACCGGCAAACTTGTGGCCGACTTGATTAATGAGGACCCGGTTTCAGTTAACCTGTCTCCGTTTGAGCCGGGACGCTTTGGATAATCATGACCGGGAACGCACAATTTTATCCGTTATCGGATACCCGGTCCAATTGATTGGCCAATTTACCCACCAAATTGCTTTAAATTAACTGGCAGATTTATTGGATAGGGCAGTTGTATCCAACCCCACTTACCATGTTTAAAAACAACCTCAAGATTGCAATCCGTGCCTTATTAAGGCAAAAGGTATATGCCTTCATTAACATAGCGGGTCTGGCTGTTGGCGTGGCCAGTTGTTTATTGATCGCTCTTTTCGTTCAAAAGGAGTTTTCCTACGATCGGTTTTTTGAAAATGCCGATCAGATACATAAAATGGTATTAGAGCGTAAATACCCCGATCACTCAACCTATTATAGCTACATACCCCATTCATTTGCCTACGTGGCTGTGAGGGATTACCCTGAAATAGAAAAAGCAACATTCCTGTTTGGCCCGTTTCCGAATACACCCCTGAGTTATCAAAATGAGCGGGATGAGAAAAAAGAGTTTGATGAAAATTTTCTTTTTGCTGCTGACAGTAATTTTTTTTCCATGTTTAGCTTCAGGATATTAAAAGGAGACCCGGAAGCTGCGCTACAAAAACCCAATGACCTGGTAATGACCGAGGCTACCGCCCTGAAATATTTCGGTGAGGACGATCCCATTGGGAAGGTGATCAAGACCAATTTCGGAGACTTCAACGTGGTGGCAGTATGCGAGGATACACCGGACAATTCGCATATGAAGTTTGATATCCTGGTGTCTGTTCAAACCTTCCCGTTCGTGAAAGTCAATAACTTCACGTCATTCACTGCACACTGCTATTTTAAACTTGCGCCCGGATCCGATTATAAGGCGTTGGAAGCCAAGTTTCCGCACATGGTGGATACGTATGCCGCGGCAGAAATTGAACGAGATCTTGGAAAATCATGGGCTGACTATAAAAAGGAGGGCAACGGATACCGGTATTTTCTGCAGCCCATTACCAGCATCAATCTTGATCCCGTCAATCTTGAGGGTAAGATGAAACCTGGAGGCAACATCACTTCAGTGTATGTCATGATCTCGGTCGCAGTTTTAATTCTTTTCATCGCCTGTATCAATTTTATGAACCTTGCAACGGCCAGGTCCGCAGAGCGTGCCAAGGAAGTTGGCGTTCGGAAAACCATGGGCTCGTTCAAGAACCAATTGGTCTCGCAATTCCTGACTGAGTCATTCGTGCTGAGTTGCATCGGTGTCCTTATTGCAGTTTCGTTGGTTACGCTGGTGTTGCCATTTTTCAATTCGCTCACGGGCAAGAACCTTGAATTGGAATTTAACCTGGTCAATGCTATTGGTCTGCTCGTGTTGGCCGGATTGGTGGGATTCCTCGCAGGAGTTTACCCCTCGTTTGTGTTGTCGTCATTTAATCCGGTTACGGTTTTGAAGGGGAACTTTACTGGACATCAAAAGGGAAAATGGATCCGCAACGGCCTGGTTATTTTCCAATTTTGGATTTCCATCGTATTGATGATTGGCACCCTGGTCATTCAGGATCAAATGAAATTTATGCGCGAAAAATCCATGGGATTTGACAAGGAGCAGATGCTGGTGGTGGAGCGGGTCTTCAACCTTGGACCCGAATCTGGTCGCACGTTTGTTGAAGAATTGAAGCGCCTCCCGTCTGTTTCTGCCGCATCTGGCAGTTTTGCATTGCCCGGCCGACAGAATGATTTTGGTGGTATTCAATTTCAGCCGGAAGGATCATCTGAGATTTTGACAACCAAATCTATGGCATTAAGTGATGGCATGGCTGAGTTGCTCGGACTTCAACTCATTGACGGAAAATGGTTTTCTCAGGAAACCAACGACTCTTTATCGTTGATTCTGAATGAATCGGCTGTTAAAGTAATGGGACTTGAGAACCCCATCGGACGTAAATTGACGAATACACAGCAGACACCGGACGGCCTCGTCACAAGAAACCTTACCATTACCGGTATTGTTAAAGATTTTAATTTTCAGACTCTGAGGGACGAGATCACACCTTTGGTGTTGTTGAGCAACGAATTCTTTGGAGGAGGAGTTGGATATGCGATTGCAAAGGTAAAGGCAGGTCAGGTCCCGGAAGCCATTCAACAAGTTGAAGCCAAGTGGCGCGAGCTGGCGCCAGGTCAGGCGTTTAAGTTCACTTTCCTGGATCAGGACCTTAACGCCAAGTATGCGGAGGATCAACGAACGGGAAGGCTGTTTGCTACGTTTTCCGGCCTGGCCATTTTTGTTGCCTGTATCGGCTTGTTTGCGCTCTCGGCTTACACGGCCAATTTGCGCACCAAGGAAATCGGAATCAGGAAGGTACTGGGAGCGAGTGTAACGAAAATACTCGTGCTTTTGTCAAAAGATTTTACCCAAATGGTAACCATATCTTTCGTGTTGGCTATCCCCGTGGCATGGCTCGTGATGGAAAACTGGTGGTTACAAAACTTTGCCTATCGTATCGAGATCAGCGTGTGGACGATCCTTATTTCAGGGTTGGCGGCATTCGGAGTAGCCTGGTTCACCGTAAGTTTCCAGTCTATCAAAGCCGCGATAAAAAATCCCGTCAATTCGCTCAAGACCGAATAGGGGAGAACAGAGAAAAGAAGAGCCAGAAAATATTCTGGCTCTTTATTAGGAGAGATTAGTCGCGCTTGTATCCGCCACCGCCACCGCGGTTTCCACCACCGCGATCTTCTTTGGGGCGAGCCTCATTCACCACGAGGTTTTTACCCATAAAATCATGACCATTCAATTCAGCTATTGCTTTGCGAGCAGCCTCATCATCTTTCATTTCCACAAAGCCAAAGCCTCTGCTTCTTTGTGTAAACTTGTCTGTAATAATTTTGGCTGAATCAATTTCACCGTACTCTGCGAAAAGTGCCCTTAGTTCTTCTTCTGATGCCTTCCAGGGGATGTTGGCTACGTAAATGTTCATTGGTGTAGAGAAATTAAGTTACAATTAATAAAAGCCTACTTCATTAATCACTGAAGGTTACTGGTCGATCCACCTTAATATGGTTATCCTGAGTAAGCCTTAACAAAGGTATAATAATTTTCCTTATTTCCCTTTTGCCCAAAACCGCCCAAATCTACTTCCAATTGGCACTTTACTGCTTATAACCCGGATTCTTTTCGATAAAGTTACCGAGATTGGAGGCGGCCATTGCCCTGATTTTTTTCTTGAGGAATGGCGACCATCCAAGGAGCAGGCCAGGAGTGCCCAGGGCCATTTTGCTCCAGCGCCACAGATCAAAACGATCACGATGGCTGATGATTAGTCCGTCCCTGAATGTAAAAGCCGCCTGAATTTTATTATGAACTTTCCTGCTTGTTTTTGAGAACGTGTACGTTGCTTCCCAGCTGCACGACCCGGTTTGTTCTGATGATTCCACGTTTGAAAACGTAATTTTCAGGTCAGTGGACGCAGCCAACAGCATATGCCACATCGCGCAGGCTTTTTTTCCTGTCAGATGGGGGAACACAGGATCGCTGAACTGAACTTCCGCATGGTAACATTTTTGCATCTCCTGCCAGTCTTTATTCTGGAAGGCCTTGTAAAAATTTTCAATCAGCTGTGCGTTGTTCATTTTACCTGACTCTGAATTCGAAAATATCGGGCCTTGCGTAATGACCAATCACATCGAAGTCCATTTTTGATTTAATAATTTCTGAATGATCAATATCGGCATACAATATTCCTTCGCGGTCGAACAAGGGGCCTGCAAGCACCTTACCCAAAGGGGACACGATAACACCACCCCCGCTGCACATCAATGATGGCTGGTCTTTGATTTCGGGTTGTAGTGAAGGCGAGTATTGATCTTTGGTGACGTATTGATTGCAACCCAACACATAACATCTTCCCTCGCAGGCGATGTGCTCCATCGTGGCTTGCCAGCTGGCACGGCAGTCTGCGGTGGGAGCGAGGTAGATTTCTATTCCCTGCTCATACAGTGCAGTGCGCGCCAGCGGCATATAATTTTCCCAGCAAATTAATCCACCTATTTTGCCGTGCGAGGTTTCGTAAACAGTCAGGTCTTTGCCATCCCCCTCACCCCAAAGAATTCGTTCGGCAGCGGTTGGTTTGATCTTACGATGCTTGCCCAGTAGCTGCCCCTCCGGGGAAAGATAAATGAGTGTACAATAAAGTGTATCACTGAGTTTGTCTTTTTCAGTCACACCAACAACTACAAAAGCCTTTGCTTTGCGGGCCATTTTTGCCAGGGTCTCTGTCTCCGGTCCAGGCACCTCGATGGCATTTTTCCAATAATTCAGAAATTGATCGCGTCCCTCATTGCTTCTGCTTCCAACGACCGTTCCGAATGACAAACCCCGGGGGTAGCCAGGGATGATTACTTCAGGAAATAGAATCAGCTCGGCCTTATTCGAAGCCGCCTCCTCGATTTGCCTGTCTAATTTTTCAATGGTCTTATCTTTATCAAAAAGTATTGGCGCAGATTGCACCACCGCCACCTTATAATTGAACATTGCGACTGGTTTTTTCGAAGATAAGGAGGATCGCAACCTATTGCAAACCGTCTGGCTGCCAGATACCAGCTGCCAGCATCCAGTAACTAGTAAGCCCTGTCAATGCTGCCGGAGCCGTATATTTTTCGGGTTACTTTTTTGGTGTTGCCTTTGTGTTTCAAAACACCGTTGCCCATGACGTAGGCTTCCATATCATCGTTTACTTTGATCTCGCAGACACCACTTCCACCGATCTTGACGTAGGCGCTTTCGAGTTCACAATTGAAGGCGGCTAAGCTGCCAGTGCCACTTAGTGTAATATTGTTGGATACCGCGTAACCCTTCAGTGCAATGGTCCCTGATCCACTTACTTCTGTAGTCAGGCGCTTGCCTTTAACGTCTATGTCCATTGACCCGTTTCCTGTAAGCACCAGATCCAAATCGTCCGATGCCAGGGAATTTTCAGAGACGATCTTGCCCCGGCCATTCACCTTCAGGGCGGTGATGTCCTTCATGCTCACATACACGTGCATGGTTGGATTTAATTTGATATCGTCAATCTTTGCCCATAAACTCTTGTCAGGATTCTCAGGCTTGCGTTCGACATTAATCATCAGTATTCCTCCTTCCACCTTGATTTCGGTGGCAGCATAGATGTCGGCCAATGCCTCCACCTTTACTTCCTGCTTATTGGTCTGTTTCAAAAATACAGTGTAATTGGAGTTTACATAAATACTTTTGAACTCAGGCAAGTCCAACGTTTTTTTGGTCACCTGGGCCTGGGTTCCGATCGAAACCAACAAGGTTGTAAAATAACATATCGCCCTTCTCATAATTTTTTATAGTTAATCAACCCGCAATTAACTATTCGATTGCGACAAACTGATACGCATTCAGGTGAAGGGGCATATGCCTCGGTAGAAAAACTTTATCCGGGTTTAGTTTGTGGAAGGCGGTACGCAGCTATCTTTTGTTCTTAAAAATGTAGCGAAAAATGAGGACGAAGGCTACGAGCCCAATGACCATAACTACAATTACCTCGGGGGTGACCAGATCTACCGCGTGCATTTTAGAATTTTATTCTAACCTGAAATTTAACATCATTAATGGAATTGCCGTCAATTGTTTCGTTTCCCGACCCAATTGTTTCTCTATCGGCATAATTTGTCCGGGACCACCTTAGCCAGCAATCCATTTTTCTTGACAGCGGATAGTGAACCATAAAATAATTCCTAACCCCGATTCCGCTGTATGACGGAAATGAATAGGCGAGCCAGACATCTTTCTCATAAACATACTGGCGATTGTCGTAGTCCTCGGTGTCGAACAGGGCAAACCGACCCGTGAAAGTAAGCTTTTTGATTTTAAAGGTGACATCCTGGATAAGCGCGAAGCCCGAAGTTTTAGCATTTTGGAATGAATAGGAGCTGTACTGAATCCGGGACTTAAAACTGAGATTTTGATTCATTTCGTAGTCCAGATTAGCCAGGTAATTGCGTTTTATACCATTCTCTATGATATACAAGTTGTTATTTTCTGGCCGGTTCCTCGCTTTTGATTCCTCCCTTGCCTGCAGGTACAAGACAATTTGTTTGTTGGGTTGATAAGTGTATCGGAATAGCCACTCATGGCCGGCTGATGGCGCATAGCTACGGTACCTCAGCCACGGAAACTGAAATAGATCTGTGTAGCCGGCCAAAGCGTGCTGTTTATTAAACCTGTATTTCCATCCAAGGTAATACCCAGTCTCATTTTGCACGGTGCTATTTTCTGACAGTGCATTTCCGTAAAAAGTATGAAAATCTTTGCTGTAGTTGCGATACGTTAGGGCCAAATCGAATTGAGGCGTCAGGCTTGATAACGTACCCATGACATAGGCTGTGCCGTGGTTTATGGTTTTGGCTATCTCACCAAAAAAGGTCGTGTTGTTCCAGCTATAGTTCAAATATGCGCTCACATTTGAATTAGAATTGCCTTGGAAATAGAATTGGTTGTAGGGTGTCTGGTTTCTGACGATGGGGAAGCCATATGCCGTGAAATGAAATATTGATCCGACCTCCAGCCCCTGCGTTTTATAGCTGGCTACCGCTCCGTAGTTTCCCTCTGTCACATTTTTTCTTTGCTCCAGTTCGTTGTTGGTTCGGTGAAGACCGCTGGATAAAATAGAAGACAACGACAGGCTAGTGCTGTCAGAGTAGGAGGCGTCCGCAAGTGTTTTTGATAGGAAGACGTGGAGCTCGAATTTTTTGAGCGGATGGAGCGTGAGTGCAATTCCCTGAAAGTAGCCAGATTCGTTCAATGAGGTGTAAGGAAGGAAGCCAACGTTGCTTCTTCTTATCGTGGTAACCGGCTCCGAACCCTTTCCCATTCCAAAACCACTACCTAAAACCAAGCCCTGGCCAAATTGCGCCTGGTAGTCCCCTGCAATTAAATTTTTTACTATTCCTTTATTAAGAAGTTGAAGATGGAATGAATTATAATCAGCGGCATACCAATTATCGCGCGGAGCCCAGCGAAGCGGCTCCCCCGCGTCCTTCTCCAATGTAAATCCAAGACTAAAATCTGAGGCCCTTGCGACCCTGAAACGGGTGTAGATTCTGTCGGGTGACCCGCTATAGTTTGGAAGTGAAATTGAGTCATGCAGATATCCTTTCCGCTGTTCAAGAGTTCGGTTGTACCTAATGAGAAGGTAGTTATTTTGTTCCGTCAGGATTCGCCTGGCAACCGACCCGATATTTTCTTCATGAGACGCTACAATTATGAAGGGCAGAAGCCGGTTGAAAGTAAATTGATCAAATTCCGGTATGGTTTGCAGCTCATAAACAGAGCCCAAAGGGCCTTCCTCATCGCGATAACGAATCAGGTTGGTGATCTGCAATTCACTCAAGATATACAATGACCGGAATTGTTCATGGCTGGCTGAATTGAGATCAAGCGGGTTCGATAGTATTTGTGCGAGGTTTTCATACAGCTGACTATAGTCGATATCAAGGTCCTGCAGCGGGAAGATTTCTTCCGCTAGTTTTTCGAGGTCGTATTCCTGGCGGGGTGAATCCTGGCCTTCAGCGATCGTTGAAAGAAGAAAAGCAAACCCCAAGGCCAAGGTGGTCCTCATTCCTCAATGTGTCTTTTGAATTTGTACCCGGTTGAAAACTGAAATTGGAATTGGGTTGCAGCGCTGTATTGGACACCGTATCCAAGGACAAGCCGGCTTGTTTGGTAGCCGATCCCGCCATGAACTGAGTTCGGATTGAGGTTGAACCCTACCCTGAAATCTATTTTTTTGTAAAGTGCATACTCAACGCCTCCCTTGATGGTAGGATCGTAGTTCAAATCTTTTTCCAGTTCAAGAAGCAGCAAGAGATTATTATCCGGTTTAAACTGAATTCCCGTAGCCAGTTTGGCAGGCAGATTTTCATCGTCTGAAATTTTGGGCTGGTTAATGTTGGTGATATAGGCGCCAATCATAAAAACAGGACTGAGTTCAGCAATGCCACCAAAGTTTAGGCTAAACGCAGAATTAGTTCCGAAGCCTTCTGCGCGGTACTGGACATAATTGATTTTCATTCCCAGAGACGCCAGTCCCAGTTTATTGGCGTATCCCAGGCTGAGCAATTGTTCGCTGTAAAGTTCATCACCAAATCGAAATACGCCCGAGCCCAGCACGCCCAGTTTTAGCGGTGCCGTGATGCCTGCTGCCAGCCTGTCGGCACCCGGCAAGGCAGGGTTTATGGAGTAAGCAAAATTCGCAGTTGTCGATTGAATATCTGACATCCCGCCCGGGTTATTAAACAACGACCATTCATCATTGAGTGTCGTGGAGGCGTTGCCCAGGGATACACTTCGTGCTCCCATGAGTGTCGAAACACTTTGAGGTTTTGTAACTTTAGGGATCACTGCCAGCGTCAGAACCAAAAAGATCCTGCAGGTCATCGAAATTAATTTAGAAAAGTTAAAAAAAAGGAAATGAAAATTCCTAGCTTGGTTTGTCTTTTAATTGGAATTTCCTATTCTGCCAAAACACAGGAACTGCAGGAGGAGTTTTATGATTCTGGGGATAAGAAAGCGATTGGAATAACCCTAAATGGATTAAAAACCGGAGAATGGAGGTATTTTTATCCTAATGGAATCCCTAATTCTGTTGAAAATTATAGGGAGGGGAAACTTGATGGCAAGGCAACCTATTTCTACCCGTCAGGCCAGCCCCAGGGAATTGAGCACTGGCGGGACGGATTGCTCACCGACTCGGCCATCTACTACCATACCAATGGGACTGTCGATAAAAAAGGCGTGTTCGTCAACAGCAGCTATGCCGGCCAATGGTTACATTATTTTGACAATGGAATGCTCGAACGGGTTGTTCATTATCAGAATGGCCAGCCTGAGGGTGAGACGCTGGTTTACAATGATTCCGGAACCCTTATTCAACGGGGCAGTTATTCAAAAGGGGTAGAGGATGGGTTCTGGGAATTTTTTTCGGATAAAGGCGTGCTGGAGTACACCGGAAACTACCGGAATGGTGAGCCGGTTGGAATCTGGTACTCCTGGTCAGGCGGAAAACAGAAAGTTTACAAACGGTATAAGAACTAAAACTCCTTCTTCACATTAAAGAAAAAACCGTGGGTGCCTTCGCGGGTAAAGCTGTATTCAAAGCGCAGTACGGTGTCGTAGAAGGTCACGACATCTATGCCACCTCCCGCGCCAATCAAAAGTCGATTTGATAACGAGTTATTAATTAATAATTCCTGGTACCGGGAAAAATTTTCGACATAACCTAAATCCGCATATCCCTTGATGTAGATCGATAGGGGGAAATAACTGAACTGCTCACCCGGCATATTGGCGAGGTGCCAACCTCTTGTAAAGATCCTCTTTTTCAGCGTGGCTTTGTTCATCACAAACCGCGATCCCTCAATAAGGAAGATTTCATATCCCCGTAGAAATTGTTTACGATATCCAATGGCATTGTAAAACGCATAGGGCTGCGATTGCGGTGTGCTTAGATATACGGAGGTAAAATTAGAAAAATAGTACCCTCCCTTCAGGTCGAAATAACGAGCATGGGTCAGGTTGACTTCAAACTGATCTGCATCGCTGCTCAAGCCGAGTCCAATTTTTTTCAAGTAGATATTCGATTGGTGGCCTTTAAGGGGATAGGCAAAGACATCCCGATGATCGGAGTTAAAAGAATAGGTTATCGCCTCATACTGCTGCCGGGTTTCTCCATTTCCGTAATAGTTGGGATTCAGCACAGCGATGGTATCTGCGATGCTTGAGTTTCTGTATTCAAGTCCAACGTTGTGCGTCTCATAAAATGACTTTCTGTACGAATAGTTGACTCCATACAGTGTGCTGGTCCGAAGTACGGTTTGTGACTTTAAGAACAGCAGCTTATGATTTTCTGTGAAATAGGAAAGATTTTTTGGTTGGGCATAGGAGATGAGAAACGACAGGCCTTGCTTTTGATTCCGGTCGAGGTTGGGAATCTGGTAGGCAAGGTCAAATCGCTTTGAGAATCCGAACTGTGCCGTTAGCCTTAACGTCTCGTTTCTTCCCCTGAAGTTGTATTTATAGAGACGCAAACCATAGTTTACCCGTTTGATATCGTGATCGTAGGTCTGCCACCATTCATTAAAATTTCTGTCGGAAAGTTCAAAGATCGGAACGGGGAAGGTGTACCAACGTTCCGTAACTTCAATGAGTAAGTCTATTTGATTTTGCGAAAGCGAAATTGCCCGAATCTCGACCGTGTTAAACAACCGCAGGTTATAGATTTTATTTTTATCCTTTTGAAGAATCTGGGGCAGTAACTTATTGTTGACAGTATCTCCCGGCTTCAAGCTGAGCTCACGAAGGATGATGCGATCAAGCGTAGTCTTGTTGCCAACAATCAGAATTCTGTTAACCTCGAGAAGTTTTGATTCAACCGTGTCGAGAAGGTCTAACTCTTTGTCGTTTTTATTCTTATTGCCATTCGTATTTTGAGCCCACCCGGACGGGCCAATCAATAGCAATATTCCAATTATTATAGCCAACCTCCCGCGCATGCCCAGGTGCTCAAATTTTTTGTTATGTTTTGCTTGCTGCTTTTCGACCAGACCAAATCAAAACGCCAATGCCGACAATCACAAGCGGTATGCTTAATATTTGCCCCATGTTGAGAATCATGTCATCCTCAAATGCCTCCTGATTTTCCTTTAGGAATTCGTAGACAAAACGAAGGGTCCAAAGTATGATCATGAACAGTCCAAAAATTTTACCGGTTGCAATGTTTTCTTTTTCCCGCGACCAAATCCAAAACAGGAACGCGAACAATAGCAGGCATGAAATGGATTCGTAGAGTTGTGCCGCGTGCCGGGCTATCGCAAATGTGCTGATTTTTGCCACCAACGTGCCGGATTTTTCCTGATACATTTCTAGCCTGAGATCATGCCCTGACGGCTCATCAACATATTCATCCAGCCTGGTCAGGTAATACTTGACATTCGATTTGCAAAACTGGGTTGCTTCTGCCTCTTGCGTTCCTTCCTTGAAAAACAGATAAATATGTATTGGTTTTCGACCGTTGGCACCTTCCGGTAAATCCTGGTTTCTTACGATACTCACCGACTCAATCGGATTCGCGCCATAGTCCGATCTCATAATTGCATCTTCTACCCGCCCGAGAAAAGCCACACCCATTGAAGACTCAGTGGGTTTTCCGATTATCTCAGAATTAAAAAAGTTTCCAAAGCGGATCAGGCATCCGGTCAGGGCCACCACGATGACGATCCGATCCAGCACCTGCAGGTAATTCTGACCGACAATCTTTTTCCTGCTGTAAAGCCACAACGCGAACAAAATTCCTATGGCGGCACCGTGACTGGCCAATCCCTGCAGCCCTGTAAATCTAAATTCAGGTGAAAATTCAAATGGCAAGAATACCCCAAGCGGGTTCTCCCAAAACAGTTCCGGTTGATAAAAAATGATGTGCCCTAATCTCGCACCGATGATGGTCGCGATCACCATGTAAATGGTCAGCGTGTCAATATCACTTTTAGGTTTGCCTTCTTTGGTGTAAATGTAATATAGGATTTGCTGGCTAAGCAGAAACCCAAGGGCAAAAAGCAGTCCATACCAACGAAGCGAGAATGAGCCTATCGATACAATTTCAGGATTGACATTCCAGATGATATAAGCGAGCATGTATAGCGTTTAGGGGGTTATTGCAAATTTTTTAATCCGGCAAAGATATTAGCTTAAAGGCAATGGCCAAAGGCCTAATTGCTACCCAGATGAGCCAGTTCTTCCTCGAATCCTCCCGAAAGGATGGGGAATCTACACCAACTACGGGGATCAACGTTAATGTCGTCCAGGTGGAAGGAAGGGGCCATGCGCTCACGCTTCCACTGATTTCTGGCCCACAATCGGAAGAACTTGATAATGGATGCCCTTAAAAATTGATGTTCAAAATCGCCTTGCAGCAGTTGATAGACTTCATTCGGTGATTTTCGATCTCTGATTGCCAGTTTTTCAATGCTGACAAGCAAATCGTAGGGCATCAAATCCGTCTCATCGGTTTGGGTGGAATGGGAAGGCCGGAGCTCTGCCGTTGGCTCCAGCTCGTTTACGTGTGATAAACTCCCATAACCCAGTTTTTTCTCAGCCCACTTGAGCCATTGTATGATGAATGGTTTATCAACACCGGCTATGGGTGCCAGGCTACCGCTGGTATCTCCATCCATGGTCGCGTAACCCACGTCACCCTCACTTCTGTTGGACGTGGTGATAAGGATTGCATTTTTAACATTAGCAAGCATCCAGATAATAGGAGATCTTGACCTCGCCTGGATATTTTGAAGTGCGATGTCATCTTGCTCCCAGGTTAGCGGTCTGCCAATTGCCAGTTCGATTTTAGATTTGTACGATTCCACTTCATCATCAACGGTCCAGTGATGAAAAGATGCTCCAATGGAATCTGCCAGTGATTTGGCAGCGTGTAACGTTGCCTCCGAAGAATTGCGTGTGGACTGGTAGGCACACGTTAAAAGGTGCCGTGTCGCCTCGGCTGCGTTCTTGAGATCGCTAATGCCAAGCGCTTTGGCAAAGTTACTCCATCCAAGTTGCTGGCTGGCCCGTTTAATCATTTCAGCAACGATCACCGCGCAGCAGGCAGAATCAGCCCCACCGCTCAAGCTCAACACAAATCCTTTTGATTTACTTTTTCTCAAATAATCAAACAGAGCCAAGCTTGTAGCCTGGGCGAACTCTTCGTTTTTTTCCTCGATATCGGAATTGGGTTGGCTGGGAGTTTCGTTACTATCGCCAAAGTCGATCTCACAGTCCTGAATAACGAAAGGCTGCAGCGACAGTCGCGGATTGCGTTGTATTAATTTCCCATGGCGTGCAAACAGGATATCACCATCGTAAATCATCCTGCCAGCTTCATTGCCCAATAAATTTACATAGCCGTACACGCAATTGTATTTCTGCGAGCTTTCTTTCACCAGGATTTCACGCGAGTGGCTTTTGCTCATGGCAAAATGGCTGGCACTGGGGTTCAATATGAGGTCGATGCTTCTGTCGATCAAAGTGTCTGCAGGCCTGACATGGCGCCAGGCGTCCTCGCAAATTTCAAAACCAACCGAGACGCCTTTACATTCGTAGATAAGATCACCCACGTTAATCCATCTCCCGTCTCTCTCAATTTTTTCTATTTTGTGTGCCGGCCATTCCTCGAACCAGCGGTGCTCGTAATGAACACCATCTTTGGCGAGGTTCTGCTTTAGGGTTATACCTAAGATGTTTCCATTTTGAATTACGCATACCCCATTGTAGGTTTTGCCCTTGATTCGAAGCGGCATCCCGATACATGCCATCAAATTACCGACCTGAGGCGCAATCTTTTCTATTTCAACCCAGGCCCGCTCCGACAGCCAGTCCGTGAGGAAGAGGTCCTCGCAGCCATACCCGCTCACACAAACTTCAGGGAAGCAGAGTAAATCAATCTGCCTGTTTTGCGCTTCCCTGAGGGCGTTGATAATATTTGAGGTGTTATGACTCCAGTCAATGGGAGTTTGGTTTACAGTGGCACCACCAAGCCTGAGTATTTTTTTCATTTAGTCAGCAGCGCTAATTAATGTTCAGCATTGAACAGGTCTTCTGGGCGGCATCCTGCTCCGCTTTTTTCTTTGTATAACCAAATCCCTGCCCATATGGTTGCTCTCCGATAAATATCTGCGCGATAAATTCTTTTCCTGCCTTTCCTTTTTTATGGCTTGTAACGTCAAATCGAATGGTGGTGCTGTTGCGTTGCGACCATTCAATGATCAAGCTCTTAAAGTTGGCGTTTGAGTTGACGACTTCTTTCAGGTTAAGGTAAGGCTGAATGAGTTTGTCGATCACAAATTTTTTGCATTTGATATATCCTTTGTCAAGGTATACAGCGCCTACAATTGCTTCCAGGGTATTGCCCAGGATGACCTGCTGCAGTTGGGTGCTTTTTTTGTCGGATTGCACGATGTCTACGATGCCAACCTTTCGTGCGATTTGATTGAGTGATTCCCTGTTTACAATACGCGAGCGAATCTCCGTTAAAAATCCTTCATCTTTGAAAGGATATTTTTTAAAAAGGTAGTCTGCCACGGCAGCCCCGAGTATCGCGTCCCCCAGGTATTCAAGGCGCTCGTTGGACTCGCGGAAGCCATCTACTTCCTTGGCTTTTGAGCTGTGCAAGGTAGCCAACCTATAGAGTTCAATGTTTGACGGAGCAAGTCCCGTAATGGTCCGGATGGCCGTAATCAGTTTTTGATTTTCCTTTTTACTTGCCTTGGACGTTTTTAGTAAGCCCCACACGACTTGTGCTTACTCTACTTTTTTGAGAATGATAGAGAAATTGTGACCACCAAACCCAAAAGTATTGCTCAGGGCAACTTTTACTTCTCTCTTTTGTGCTTTATTAAACGTGAGGTTCAGTTTTGGGTCCAGTCCGTCATCATCAACGAAGTGATTGATTGTTGGTGGTATAACGCCCTCTTTGATGGCCAAAAGGCAGGCGATGGTTTCGATCGCTCCAGCGGCTCCCAGGAGGTGACCCGTCATGGATTTGGTGGAGCTGATATTCAACTTATAAGCATGTGCGCCAAACACTTTTTGTATGGCCTTAATTTCTCCAAGATCGCCAAGTGGAGTAGACGTTCCATGGGTATTGATGTAGTCAATCTCTGAAGCTTGCATTCCAGCTTCTTCAAGGGCGTGTTCCATCACTTTGACTATGCCAGCACCTTCTGGATGCGGTGCGGTAATGTGGTAGGCATCTGCTGTCATACCGCCACCCATGACTTCCGCATAAATTTTGGCACCCCTCTTTTTGGCGTGTTCGTACTCTTCCAGAATTAATCCGCCTGCGCCCTCGCCCAACACAAAACCATCTCTTTCCTTGTCATAAGGTCTGGAGGCAGTTTCGGGAGAGTCATTGCGTTCGGAGAGTGCTTTCATGGCATTGAAGCCACCCACACCCGCTTCACATACGGCCATTTCAGAGCCGCCTGTTACGATGACGTCTGATTTGCCGAGACGGATATAAGTGAACGCATCGTAAATCGAATTGGTGGAGGAGGCGCATGCAGAAACAGTGGTAAAGTTTGGTCCTCTGAATCCGTATTTGATAGAGATATGACCTGCGCTGAGGTCGGCAATCATTTTCGGAATAAAGAAGGGATTAAATCGTGGGGTTCCGTCACCGGCAGCAAACGACTTAACCTCTTCCTGAAATGTAAGTAAACCTCCAATCCCCGAACCCCAGATCACGCCAACGCGATCCGGATTGAGATCGGCCAAGGGGAGATTGGAATCTTTAATGGCTTCATCCGCCACCACCAATGCATACTGAGCGAAAGGATCCATTTTGCGTGCTTCCTTTCTGTCAATAAAATTTCCGACATCAAAACCCTTTACCTCGCAGGCAAATTTCGTCTTGAAACGAGAAGCATCAAACTTTGTAATTGGCGCTGCACCGCTTTTGCCATTGCGCAAACCTTCCCAATATTCTTCGCGGGTATTTCCAATAGGGGTTAATGCACCTATACCGGTGATCACTACTCGTTTAAACGTCATCGAACAAAGGTTAGTGGAGGGAGCTTGGTCCCTGATTTACTTCTTCACATTCTCCTCAAGGTAAGAAATCGCCTGTCCAACTGTGGCAATATTCTCAGCTTGGTCATCCGGAATAGAAATATTGAATTCCTTCTCAAATTCCATAATTAACTCAACCGTATCCAAAGAGTCGGCACCGAGGTCATTTGTAAAAGAAGCCTCTGGAGTAACCTCCGATTCTTCTACGCCCAGTTTGTCAATAATGATCTGTTTTACTTTTTGTGCGATTTCAGACATGTTTTATAAGTTTAGAGTATTCAAAAATCTGTGCAAAGAAAGAGATTTAGTGCAATATTGTCAAACTTTTTGCCCGGGGAAGCAGCATGCGCAATGACCGAAAATGAAGAAAAAAAGGCTTGAAATAGATTATAGTTATGATTTTGAGTTATTGGGAGTGATTTCTTCTGCAAAGGGTTATAAACTGGCCTGGGATATAAATCACCTGCTCAATGTTCGGCTTGTGAAACAGCCCGATGTAAGCATCTCATTTGGTAATAAAATCACCGGTACTTACGGGCATTTTTTCCACGAAAGCCCCCTGAATCGCCTTCGGCTTTTCCGCAACAAACCCAATGAAAATGAAGCCGGGAAAAACCTGCTCGTCCAGGAATTTCCTCATTTGGATTACGTGGTCATGTCGCAGGGTGCGGATAAAGTAGAAAGCAATCGATTGCAAGAATACTTGCGAACTATTCCTTCAGTTGAATTGGTTGCTTTTATACCTTTGGACGCTATAAAGTCAAAAGACTATTTTATTTTTTAACGATGGAAAGAGTAGCCTACAACCGAACAAAGATCGTTGCAACGATTGGTCCGGCATCCAATTCGAGAGACATGCTCAAAGCATTGGTGTTGGAAGGCGTAGATGTGTTCAGGTTGAATTTTTCCCACGGGAAGCACGAAGATAAGAAGATCGTTATCGATTTGGTGAGGGAGATCAACAACGAGTTGGGCACACATGTGGCTCTGCTCATTGACTTACAAGGACCAAAGATTAGAGTTAATGACGTAGAAAAAGACACCATCCTCGAGCAGGGTCAGGAGTTGACCATCACGACCGAGGAATTGATGGGAAGCCAGAAGATAGTCAGTACGTCCTATAAAAATCTTCCCAATGATGTCAAGGTTGGAGAAAAGATTCTAATTGATGACGGCAAGATCGAACTGAAAGTAAAAGAGGTGAGGGATACCAAGATATTGACCACCGTAATTTATGGTGGTCCCTTAACGTCAAGAAAGGGAATCAACCTGCCCAACACCCGCGTATCTGCGCCATCGCTCACGGCAAAAGACTTAAAGGATCTTGAGTTCGGAATGAAACAGGATGTTAACTGGGTGGCCTTATCTTTTGTAAGAAAACCTCAGGACATCATTGAACTCAGAAACATTCTTAAGCAGAATAATTCGAAAGCCAGAATTGTAGCCAAGATCGAAAAACCGGAGGCGCTGGAGAACATCGATGCCATCATTGAGGCCACCGATGCCATTATGGTGGCGCGTGGTGATCTGGGTGTGGAAATTTGGATGGAGGAAGTTCCGATTGTTCAGAAGAAGTTAATCGAAAAATGCAACAAAGCTTCAAAGCCCGTCATTGTGGCCACACAGATGATGGAGAGCATGATTGAGAATCCGAGACCAACCCGCGCAGAAGCCAGCGATGTGGCCAACGCGGTGATGGATGGAGCAGACGCGTTGATGCTTTCTGCCGAGACTGCCGCTGGTAAATACCCGGTCGAAGTAATCCGAAGCATGGTTCGCACGATCACCTCAATTGAAAAGCAGCCCGGAATCTATTATAAATTCAGACCGGTTGATCCCGCGTCACCCATTTTTATCCACGATAGCCTGATCCTTGCTGCCTGTAAATTGGCGCAGGATGTTGGCGCGAAAGCGATTGTTGGGATGACGCAATCAGGATACACGGCTTTTCAATCGTCATCTCATCGCCCAAACACCAATATTTTTGTGTTCACAGGCAACCGGTCGATCCTTGATACCATGAACCTGGTGTGGGGTACCCGTGCCTACTTTTATGATAAACAAACCAGTACAGACGAGACCATTGCCGATATCGCAGAAATTCTAAAAAAGGATGGCCACGTTCAGAAAGGGGACATCTTTATCAGTCTGGCAAGCATGCCGATCGCTGAACGTCACCGGACCAATATGATGAAAATCAACGTGGTGAGTTAGTTTATGTGTTTCATTGTGAAACATGCAGTTGCTCCAAAATGAAACAAAGGGATTGATCTCTTGGGCCAAAACAAGTAAAAAGCAACTAGACGAGGATGGAACACCCATTGCATGATGGTATGCGATGAAATTGATTTTTAGATCAGCTGCACTTTTTTTATTCGCGGTTAGCGCATTCCTTCTTATTCCTTCCTGCCAGTCTACTTACCTGGGCCGATGGGTTGCCTGGAATTTCTCTGACATTGAAGATTATCAGAAGTTTCCAAAAAGGGATGTCCACAATCAACCTCCTGTTTTTAATTTCCCAGTCGCCATAGATGCCAAAAAGCTAAAACACATTTCTTACACGTATAAAAAAAACAGGTATAGTCGACCAACCGATGAATTCATTGACGGAACTGAAACCACGGCATTGATCGTCATTCGCAATGACACAATTATATTGGAAGGGTATGGCAATGGCTACACACGATCCTCCATCAATACTTCATTCTCGGTGGCAAAATCCATTACGTCACTTCTCGTGGGCATTGCCGTTGATGAGGGAAGGATTACCCATATTCAGCAGTCAATGGCGGACTACATACCTGAATTGGTCACAAAGGATCCAAAGTTGAGGTTAGTGACCATTTCCAATTTGTTGATGATGCAATCCGGCTTTTATTACCGCGATCATGACCTGGTCTGGGGTGATAAGCCCAAAAATTATTACCATCCATGTTTACGGGCAAGAGCGCTTAGCGTACGACTGGATGAACCCCCGGGCGAACGCTGGCAATACATGGGCTACAATCCGATCTTATGTGGAATCATTTTGGAGCGGGTAACAAAAACCACCGTCTCGGAGTATTTTGAGAAAAAGGTGTGGGCAAAACTCGGGATGGAATTTCCCGCATCGTGGAGCCTGGACAGTGACGATGACCAATTGGAGAAAATGGAAAGTGGCGTGAATGGAAGGGCTATCGATTTTGCCAAACTCGGACGGCTGATGCTGAATAAAGGAAATTGGAATGGAGAACAGGTCGTTTCCCAAACCTGGGTTGAAGACTGTACCAGTCTGGAGGGAAGCGTGCGTGCGTGGGAGGGAGTGCATTACAAAAACTTTTGGTGGATATACCTGGCCAATGACCGACATCCCCAATCGTTCGCGGGTACCGGGCATTTGGGACAATTTATTTTTGTCTCACCCGCTGAAAAAATTGTAATTGTTCGGTTTGGAAAAGACACTGGCAAGATCGATTCGTGGATCGACCTGTTCAGAGAGATGGCGAGTAGCCATTCAATGGCTACAATTTCGGCTCTACCATAATCACTTGCTCCCGTTCAACGACAACGGCCCCCGCGGGATCACCTTTACGCTTTCTCACAAATTTTTTCTGGGTGAAAGCAACAGGGCACAGTGATTCTGTTTTTCTTTTTGAATTAAATGCGGCCAACTCTGCAGCACGCTCAACGACCTCCTTTGGAATCGGCTTCCCTGAATGGTGCTTGACAACCACATGTGATCCGGATACGTCCTTGACGTGCAGCCACAGGTCATCTTTGTGTGTATACTTTAAAGTGAGTAAATCATTGTTTGCTGCGTTTTTGCCAATCCAGATTTTATAACCCTTGAATTCGACCTCGTGAAAAGGAAAGGGATCTTCTTTCTTGGCCGATTTGCCTTCGATCTTTTTAAAGTGCTGCTTTAGCTCATCGATTGTTGTTATCTCGTTGAGCAATTTCAATTGCGAACGGGCATCTGCCAATTCTTGTTTCTTTTGGTTAATGGCTTCGTTGATTTTTCGGATCTCTATTTCCTGATTCTTGGCCTTTCGGTAAAACGCCTCTGCATTTTTTTGCGCGCTTAGTTCCGGATTGAGCTTTATTGTGGTCGGTTGGCTATTAAAATCGGAGAGCGATATTTTTTTTAGCCCTTTGCCGACCTGGTGCAAATTGGCCATCAGCACATCCGCCCATATTTTATATTGTTTGTCATCCTTGATTTCCGCTAGCTTGATTTCATTCTTGGCGATATAGCCTTCGCACGCTTCTATGGTTGCCTTGAATTTTTTATCCAGGAATGACTTGTCCTTGTGGAGCGCCTCGGTGGTAGTGTGAATATAAAAAAACTCATTGACGGCCGCGATGGGATCGGTGAACTGGCGCAGGATTTCGTGGGAAGGCAACAGGCTAAGTTTGATCTTATTATTTTGTTCGTTCAGATAAATGGTCGGGTCGGTCAATAAGCGCAATGTTTTTTGCAATAAATTCCATTTGGCTGGGCCGGTCAGCGTTTCGAAACCATTTTCATCCAGGTAGCTCCAGACTTCTCTCCCAAAAGTTGGGTATACCTCATTAAGCCTGTGCAAATTACTGTGAAAGGCATCTTCGGTCCAGTCGATAGTTCTGTTGAGCTGGGCTGGTGATAAGTCCAAATCAGATTTGAACTGATTTCTGAAAATCTGGATGACTTGCCCATCAAGCGCGAGCAAAATATTGGATCGATTCGCATGCATTTTAAAAATCAGCGCGTATCCTTTTTCAAAATGAAGAGCAAAACTGCGCTCGTTTTCATATTGGGTCACCCCCGTGAATCGTTTGAGAATGAGCTCACCAAAAAGATCGACACTATTTTTTTTCGCCCTGTTGAACTGTCCGGGAAATGAAAGGCAGCTAAAGGAGGAAAGCAAATGTGCCTTGATAAAAAACGAGGACTTCTTGTCGTTTAGCTCAATGATCAGCTCCTCCTTGTTTTGGCTGAAGCACGAAACCACCGAGAACCCCTGGAGCCTGGTGTTGAGGGCAGCACTGAGATGACGGAGAAAATAATAGTTGTTGTGCATGATTATGCGCTCACAACAAGTCCGTCATACGCCAACTCAATATGATCCGGGAGTTCCCCCGCAACCTGTTTGTGTAAACCCAGTTTATGGCTAATGTGGGTGAAATATGTTTTTTGAGAACCAATTCTCTCGGCCATAGCAACTGCCTCTGTCAGGTTAAAATGAGAAATATGACTTTCTTTTTGCAGCGCATTCAGGACAAGCACTTTAGAGCCCCGAAGGCGAGCGAGTGTTTGATCCGGAATTTGGTTGGCATCGGTAATGTAGCTGAAATCACCTATTCTAAATCCCAATACGGGCATATGCAAGTGCATCACGGGTAGTGGCGTTACTGTGATATTGTTGACCGTGAAGGGAGCCTCAGTGATTTCGTTGAGTTGCAATTGTGGGGTGCCGGGATATCTCTTGGGCAAAAACGCATAGTAGTATTCGGTTTTTAAATGCCTCAGGACCTCTGCGGTGCCGTACAAAGGCATATCCATGTTCTGCTTAAAGTTAAATGCCCGAACATCGTCAAGTCCTGCTGTATGGTCTTTATGACTGTGGGTAAATAGAACAAAATCCAACTTTTGAACCCGTTCGCGAAGCATTTGCTGGCGAAAATCAGGGCCAGTATCAATGACGATACTCTGGTCCTGGACCTGAACGTGAACCGAAGTGCGTAATCTTTTATTTCGATAATCCAGGGACTGGCAAACATCACAGTCGCAGCCTATAACGGGTACGCCCTGCGAGGTGCCGGTGCCAAGGAACGTTATCTTCAAATGTTGATTTCAGTTTGAGAGAGTTCTTCGTGCAATTTTTTGCTTTTCTCGGAAAACCGGGTCGGGTCCAGGGTGACAATTTTCAGGATATCCAATAGGGTGTTGATTTTACCTTCGGTGGTATAAAACTTATTGATTATCATGATCTTCTGCTCCCTCAGGAGACAATACCCCGACTTGAAATTCCCCTTCTCATATCGCAAAATATAGTCCGACTCGGCTACTAAATCTTCCAGTTTGGCAAGGAACTGATTGGTGTATTTAATCATCAGCAAAATTCTAAAAATAGTGGTTTCGATCCGCAAGGTAATTTGAAATTGGTACATGGGGAAATTAGCTGGCGAAAGATTGTAATTTGGTGCCGATGACCGAAAATGGAAATAAACGATTGATTGTAATAGTTGGGCCTACGGCTGTTGGCAAGACCAAGGTTGCCATTGAGTTGGCCAAGGCATTGAGAACTGAGATCGTGTCCGCTGACTCCAGACAATTATACAAGGAGATGAGCATTGGAACAGCGAAGCCTTCAGCCGGGGAACTTGAAGAGGTGCCGCATCATTTTATTGACCATGTCTCGGTAAGTCGCCCCTACGATGCCGCCCAATATGGTTCGGAATGTCTGACTTTGATTCATCGGCTTTTTCAAAAATATGATACGCTCATCATGTGTGGGGGTTCGGGCATGTACATCAAAGCGGCCCTGGAAGGATTTGATGAAATGCCTGAGGTGAAAACCGGTGTGCGGGACCAAATTATTCAGGAATATGAGCAAAACGGCTTGAACTGGCTACAGCAACAGGTTGAAATCAATGATCCCGATTATTTTAGAGAAGTGGATAAAAAAAACCCTCAGCGTTTGATGAGGGCGCTTGAGCTCATCCGTTCGTCAGGGAAAACAGCAAGTGAGTTTAGAAAAAACAAGAAGCATGAGCTATCCTTTGACGTGGTTAAAATTGGCCTTGAGTTGGATCGGGAAATGCTTTACGATAGGATCAATACAAGGGTGGACACCATGATAAATGCCGGTCTGGTTGACGAAGCAAAAGCCCTGTATCCGATGAGAGCAAACAACGCGCTACAGACCGTGGGCTATCAGGAGTTCTTTGGTTATTTTGATGGGCAATACGATAAGGATGAAGCTGTCAGGTTATTGAAGCGTAACACACGGAGGTATGCCAAGCGACAACTTACCTGGTTTAAAAGGGATAGCGATATTAAGTGGTTTGTGCCAGAAGATATTAAGGGTATTTTAGATGTGCTAGATGGGGAATAAAAAAATTCTGATCATCACTTATTATTGGCCTCCGAGTGGGGGTAGTGGTGTTCAGCGTTGGCTGAAATTCGCAAAGTACCTTAGCCGAATGGGATGGGAGCCATGTGTTTTTACTCCGGAGAATCCCTCTTTCACCATTCAGGACAAGTCCCTGTTAAAAGATGTTCCTGATGCTGTCGAGGTAATTAAACTTCCCATTTGGGAACCGTACCAATTGTTTTTTAGGGTTCAGCGAATTTTTGGTAAAAAGGAGACGGGCCACAGTGATTTAATATCAACGGGCAAAAAAAGTTTTTTTCAAAGTGTAAGTTCCTGGATTCGCGGTAATTTTTTTATTCCTGACGCCAGGATTTTTTGGGTTAAACCAAGCGTTGCATTCCTTACGGATTTTGTTCGGAGCAACCAAATCGATAAAGTTATCACCACCGGTCCGCCACACAGTATCCATCTCATTGGTTTAAAACTAAAAAGCAAAATCCCGGGGCTTCAGTGGATCGCTGACTTTCGCGATCCCTGGAGTGAATGGGATTTGTTGGAAACACTGGCGATGACACCATGGGTGAAGGCAAGGCATCGAAGCCTTGAGCATGCTGTGCTATCGAAAGCTGACAAGGTGATTACCATCGCGCCATATCATGTCAATCGTTTTCAGGCACTCGGTAAGAGAAAAGTAGAATTAATAACTAATGGATTTGATGCTGAAGATTTTGCATCGATTCGCCACGTGCGAAATGAGAAGTTTTTGATTAGGCACATTGGAATCGTAGATGAGTTGAGAGACCCACGCCCTGTGATGGTGGCCTTAAAGGCAATTTGTGAAGCACAAAGCGAGTTAACCGACAATGTCAGGGTTGAGTTTATTGGTAACGTTAACAGCGCCTTCAAGTCGTTTGTGACTGGTGATAAAGTGCTGTCGAAAATGACAACGTTCGTTGGGCAAGTGCCTCATGACGAATTGCTGAATATTTACGGCAAAACGGACTTGCAGTTGTTGGTGCTGGCACACTCTGCGATTGCCCCCGGGAATTTGCCGGGAAAATTTTTTGAATACCTGGCATCAGGAAATCCAATTCTGGCCATCGGACCAGTGGAGGGAGATGCAGCCGCAGTGCTGGCTGAAACGAAATCTGGTGTCATCCATGAGCATACAGATCATGAAGGAATCAAAAATTCGATGCTTACTTTTTATCAAAACTGGAAACTTGGCGTTCTGACTACAGACAGAAATGCAAGCAAGTATTCCAGGGAGGAGTTGACTAGGCAGCTAGTTCAATTGTTGGAAGCTGAAAACTGATCGACCATTTTGTATTTATGCCACCTCCATCGTTTCTGAATGCTGGCTGATATCCAATCCCAAACTTTCCTCTTCCTTGGTCACACGGAGTTGAGTAATAAAGGAAGTGAGCTTGAAGATTAAAAATGATCCTGTAAAAGTGAACGCACCAACGATCACCATTGCGAGTACATGAAATAAAAACGTAGTTGTTTCGCCAAAAAACAGGCCAACATCCTTTGCGAAAACGCCAGTGAGTAGCATCCCTACGATACCTCCCACGCCATGGCAAGGGAACACATCAAGTGTGTCGTCCAAACTTGTTTGTTGCTTGTAATAAACCGCAAGATTACTGGCAATTGATGCAGCGAATCCAATGAACACGCTTTGACCCAGGGTGACAAATCCGGCAGCAGGCGTGATGGCAACCAACCCAACTACTGCACCGATGCACGCACCCATGGCTGAAATTTTCCTTCCGACCAGTGCATCAAACATTACCCAGGTAATCATGGCGGATGCGGATGCCATGTTGGTTGTCGCAAATGCTTGCACCGCTAGTCCGTTTGCACCCAATGCCGAGCCCGCGTTGAAACCAAACCAACCAAACCAAAGCATACCAGTTCCCAGTATAATGAAAGGGATATTAGCAGGCCTGTGATTGTTGGTTGTCCTTTTCCCCAACACGTAAGCTCCTGCTAAAGCAGCAAATCCTGCCGACATGTGTACCACTGTACCCCCGGCAAAATCAAGGACTCCCCATTGCCGCAGGAATCCTTGTGGGTGCCACGTCCAATGGGCAAGTGGAGAGTAGATAAGAATGGCGAACAGACACATAAAAATCAGGTATGACGTAAACTTTACCCGCTCTGCCAGGCTTCCTGTTATCAGCGCTGGTGTGATAATGGCGAACTTCAATTGAAACAGCGCAAAGATTAGAAAGGGAATCGTTGGAGCTAAATCAGCCTGCGGGGCAAGTCCAACCCCATTAAAACAAAAGTAGGTCATTGGATTTCCGATCAGCCCATAAAAACTTTCCCCAAAGGCAAGGCTAAAACCTACAAGGTACCAAAGCAGGCTGATGACGCCCAGTGCGATAAAACTCTGGAGCATGGTTGAAATAACATTTTTGAAACTCACCATGCCACCGTAAAAAAAGGAAAGACCAGGTGTCATGAAAAGAACAAAGGCGGTGGCCACAATCATCCAGGCGGTATCTGCCTGGTTGATTTCGCTCGAACTGCCCTGATCGAACGTTTTTTCCGAATACAAAAGGGAAAAAAGTTGTAACACAATAAGAATGGCAAAAATTACGATATACCTGGTTTTTGGTCGTTTCATGATCCTGTTTAACTCAATTTCTTATATTTTTTTAGAATACTGGCTCATTTTTATGCGCATATTCTAATGTTTGATAACATTTTGTAAAAATATGGGTTAAATCATTATCCGATTGTTTTTTACGACAAAAAATTGCGATGATTGCAGATTATTCAGAATTATATTCTGATTTTATGATTTAATTATCTAAAAAACACTGCAATCGATTGAAAAGACAGAATAAAGGATTGTATCTGCCGCAGTTGGAGCATGACGCCTGCGGGATCGGATTTATCGCAAACATTAATGGCGTCAAGACCAATCAAATCCTGGCTGATTCGCTAACGATGCTGGAAAATATGGAGCACCGTGGCGGCAAGGGGTGCAGCCCTGAGACAGGAGATGGGGCGGGCGTCATGTTGCAGATTCCTCATGATTTTTTTTCCGCTGAATGCAGGCGATTAAATATTGATCTGCCTCCTTCAGGCAGCTACGGTGTTGGAATGATTTTTTTGCCAGGCGATAAAAAAGCGGCACAACTATGCAGGGATGTGATCAAGGCAAATTGTAAAACGCTTGGGCTTAAAATATTATGCGTCCGATTGGTACCGATCAACGCGAATGTTCCCGGTCCGGCCGCGGCTGAAATCCAACCGCTTATTGAGCAGTTTTTTATAAGCGCTGATAAAGACGATCTAAGTACAGATGAACTGGAACGAAAACTTTTTGTTCTAAAAAATGCTACGGCTCATTATGTTGATCGGCATTTGCATTCGGCCAAAGCTGATTTTTATGTGGTCAGTTTGTCATGCAGAACCATCGTTTACAAGGGGCAGCTCCGCACTGATCAATTGCGAAAGTACTTTGTTGACCTTTCCGATGCTCGGTTGACAACCGCCCTTGCGATCATCCACTCAAGGTTTTCCACCAATACTTTTCCCAATTGGAAACTGGCACAGCCCTTCCGCTATCTCGCCCACAATGGTGAAATCAACACCATTCGTGGTAACGTAAATAAAATGAAATCCAAAGAGGCACTGTTTAAGTCAAGCCTGTTCACGGAGGACGAAATGAAGTTGCTTTTGCCAATAACCAATCCGGAATCGTCCGACTCTGCCAACCTGGACTCTTTGGTAGAAATGTTGGTGTTGTCGGGACGATCGTTGGCTCATGCGCTGATGATGTTGGTGCCGGAAGCGTGGCAGGACAATCGCCTGATGGATCCACACCGTAAAGCGTTTTACAAATACCACGCTTCGATGATGGAACCGTGGGATGGACCAGCGGCCCTGGTCTTTACCAACGGCAAGCAAATTGGTGCAACACTTGATCGTAATGGGCTGCGACCATTGCGGTATTGTATTACCCGGGCTGGCCGTGTGGTTGCGGCATCGGAAGCGGGTGCCCTGAAAATGAATGCCAAAGATGTGTTGGAGAAAGGCAGAATTACTCCGGGAAAAATGTTGTTGGTTGATCTGGAGAAATTCACTGTAATGGATGATGAGAAAGTGAAGCGTTCAGTGTACGAGGGGAAACCTTATTTTCAGTGGATTATTGAAAACAGAATAAAGCTCCGCCACGAAATCGATGCCAAAAATTACAAAGAGAGTTTCAATAGGGATACTCTTTCCTGTCGTCAACTGGCTTATGGCTATACGGCAGAAGACCTGAAAGCCATACTGCTACCCATGACGGTGGATGGATACGAACCACTCGGATCAATGGGAGATGACACGCCACTTGCCGTCCTTTCAAAAGAAAGCAGACATCTCTCACATTATTTTAAACAATTGTTTGCCCAGGTAAGTAATCCACCCATCGATCCGATTAGGGAGAGGTTGGTAATGTCTTTATTTACACGTGTGGGATCGAATCTTAATGTTTTGGATGAAACGCCAGAGCACACACGACAAATCCACATTTCACATCCACTCCTGTTGAATACCGACCTTGCCAAGGTAAAAGCCATGGGCAAACACGGATATTCCCATAAAGTAATTGACTGTGTCTTCGATGCGGATGGAAGGCCAGGCAGAGTAAAAGAAAGTCTTTTGCGTATTTGCCAGGAAGCCGAGGCCGCAGCGCGGCAGGGGAATAAGATTCTTATTCTTTCCGATAAAGGTGCCGATGATCGTCATGCGCCTTTACCGACCTTGCTGGCAATTGGTACGGTTCATCATCATCTGATTGAAAAACGGCTGCGTACTCATATTGGTTTGATAGTTGAGGCCGGAGATGTGTGGGAAGTACATCACTTTGCAACGGTTATTGGTTATGGAGCCAGTGCCATTAACCCTTACCTCGCATTAGAGTCGATTCGGTCTTTGGTCGAAACAGACTTTAAAGTGGAGTTGTCATACCGTGAAGCTTCACTGAATTATCAGAAGGCAATTGGTAGTGGATTGCTTAAGGTGATGTCGAAGATGGGAATTAGTACACTGCAATCTTATCAGTCTGCGCAGGTGTTTGAGGCCCTTGGAATTGGTACTGAAGTAATTGATACGTGTTTTAAGGGTACCATTAGCCGGATTGAAGGCCTGGGTTTTGACGACATTGCCAGAGAGGTTCTTGTCCGTCATCGTTTGGCTTATGTGCAACCATCAAATGGGTTGCCAGTCGGTGGAATATACCAATGGAAAAGGAGAGGTGAGAAACATCTATTTGGACCCGAGGTTATCCATCTTTTGCAGCACTCGACAAAGACCAATAATTATGGGTTGTATAAAAAATATGCGGATAAAATCAACAACCAGCAGAGCGATCAGCTGACCCTTCGCGGTTTGTTGACTTTTAAGAAGCGCAATTCAATTCCAATTGAAGAAGTTGAACCCGTGGCAAATATTGTAAGGCGTTTTGCAACAGGGGCAATGTCTTTCGGTTCTATTTCTTTTGAAGCCCACACAACGCTGGCTATTGCGATGAATCGCATTGGAGGAAAAAGCAACAGTGGCGAAGGGGGTGAGGATGAAATTCGTTATGAGAAAAAAGCGAACGGAGACTGGGAGCGTTCCGCCATCAAGCAAGTTGCCTCCGGACGATTTGGAGTGACCAGTTATTATCTCGCCAATGCGGACGAATTGCAGATAAAAATGGCGCAAGGTGCCAAGCCTGGCGAAGGCGGTCAACTTCCCGGCAACAAAGTTGATGATTGGATCGGTCGCGTTCGGCACTCAACTCCAGGTGTTGGATTAATTTCCCCTCCGCCACATCATGATATTTATTCTATTGAGGACCTGGCACAACTTATCTATGACCTAAAAAATGCCAACCGAAGTGCACGCGTCAATGTCAAATTGGTTTCACAAGCAGGAGTAGGAACAGTTGCGGCCGGAGTGGCCAAGGCCAAGTCAGACGTCATTTTGATATCAGGTGCCGATGGCGGCACGGGAGCTTCGCCATTGAGTTCTTTGAGGCATACTGGCCTGCCATGGGAGCTTGGATTGGCAGAGGCACACCAAACCCTGGTGAAAAACAACCTGCGTAGCCGGGTGACGCTGCAAACCGATGGGCAAATTCGTACAGGGAGGGATCTCGCAATTGCCACACTTTTAGGTGCGGAAGAATGGGGCGTGGCGACAGCGGCATTGGTTGTTGAGGGTTGCATTATGATGCGCAAGTGTCATCTCAATACTTGTCCTGTTGGAATTGCTACTCAAAATGAAGAGTTGAGAAAATTATTTACGGGAGATCCAGATCACGTTGTCAATTTTTTTCACTTCCTGGCAATGGAGCTGAGGGAAGTGATGGCAATGTTGGGTTTTCATACCATCAATGAAATGGTGGGGCGGTCCGATGTGCTTAGTGCTCGCCATGACGTGGAAAATTGGAAAGTGAAAAAGCTTGACCTTTCGCCTCTTTTATACCGGGAAACGGTCGATACGCGTGTTGGTCTCTACAAACAAATTGAGCAGGATTTTGAATTGGAAAATGTGTTGGATCGGAAATTGGTGACTCTTGCCGAGCCTGCACTGAAGTTTGGCGAGTCGGTTCAGGGTAAGCTATCAATTCAAAATACCAACAGATCAACGGGCGCGCTTTTGTCAAACGAGGTTTCCAAAATTTATAAAGCAAAGGGATTATCTGAAGACACGATTCATTTTCATTTTGTGGGTTCTGCAGGTCAAAGTTTTGGGGCATTTGCAGCCCGGGGCATAACTTTTGAACTGGAAGGTGAGGCCAACGATTATTTGGGCAAAGGACTTTCTGGAGGTAAACTCATTTTGTATCCCGACAAGCAATCCACATTTAAGCCAGAAAATAACATCATAACGGGTAATGTTGCGTTCTACGGGGCCACCTCAGGCGAAGCTTACATACGCGGGCAGGCAGGTGAAAGATTTTGCGTTCGAAATTCTGGAGTTGTTGCTGTGGTAGAAGGCGTGGGAGATCATGGATGCGAATATATGACAGGCGGCAGGGTGGTGATACTTGGTAAGACTGGAAAAAATTTCGCAGCAGGAATGAGTGGTGGTATTGCATTTGTTTTTGACCACGAAAATTCCTTCAAGGATATGTGCAATCCGGAGATGGTGGACCTTGACCCCCTGGATGAAAATGACAAAAGTGAATTAAGAAAGTTGATCCAAAAACATTTTGAATACACTAAGAGTGATCCGGCAGATTGGATTCTAAGTAATTGGGATGTTGCCGCTGATTTGTTCATCAAGGTTATGCCACGTGATTACAAAGCAGTCATTGAAAAGAGATTAAGGGTTGCCGAAACGACAGAAGCTGAAACAAGCAATATTTCGGCAGCATTCAAAATGAATAAAATATAGCAACGATGGGTTTGTCTGACGGATTTATGAAAATTGACAAGGAGTTGCCTCAACCCAGAAGCGTTGAAGAGCGCCTTAAGGATTACCGGGAGATTTATCCAGCACTTGACAAGGGCAAGGTTCAGCAACAGTCTGCGAGGTGCATGGATTGTGGTGTTCCATTTTGCCACCATGGCTGCCCGCTTGGTAACATGATTCCCGACTTCAACGATGCTGTCTACCAGGAAAATTGGGAAGAGGCCTTCAGGTTGTTGGACAGCACAAACAACTTTCCCGAGTTTACTGGTCGCATCTGCCCAGCACCGTGTGAGGCAAGTTGTGTGTTAAGTATAAACAACAAGCCTGTTACTATTGAATACATTGAAAAGGCAATAGCAGAAACGGCATTTGAAAGAGGCTTCATTAAAGCCCTGCCACCCAAGAAAAGAACGGGTAAACGCATAGCTATAATCGGTTCAGGTCCGGCAGGGCTGGCAGCAGCGGTACAGCTCAATAAAGCGGGTCATTGGGTAACAGTTTTTGAAAGGAGCGATGGAATTGGTGGGTTACTTCGGTATGGCATTCCGGATTTTAAACTGGAAAAGAAAATTCTTGACCGTAGGCTTCAGATTTTAGAAAGTGAGGGAATTATTTTTCGTACCAACGCCCACATAGGTGTTAATGTAAGTGCCAAACAAATCAAAGACGAATTTGATGCGCTGGTTGTTTGTGGTGGTGCATCCATGCCACGCGATCTGCCCATACCAGGAAGAGAGCTAAGAGGAGTGCATTTTGCTATGGATTTCCTCACCCAGCAGAATAAACGGGTTGCTGGTGATGATATCGTGGGAGAAAACATAATGGCAACCGGAAAGAATGTGGTGGTCATTGGTGGTGGTGACACAGGATCGGATTGTGTGGGGACATCCAACCGCCAGGCTGCCACATCTGTCGTGCAGATTGAATTATTGGCCAAGCCACCGATATCAAGAAACAACGAAATAAATCCCTGGCCTTTGTGGCCAATGATACTTACAACATCTTCATCGCATGAAGAAGGCGTACAACGGCAATGGGCAATTCTAATTAAAGAATTCATTGGTGACCATTCAGGTAACCTGACCGGTTTGAAATTGGTCGACATCAAGTGGTCGTCCTCCCAACAAAACAAACCCGGGTTTGAAGAAATTAAAGGAACCGAACGAATTGTTCCCTGTGAACTCGCGCTGTTGGCCATTGGATTTGTAGGGGCTGAAAAAAATGGGTTGATCGATGAGCTTGATCTGAAACTAGATGAGCGGGGAAATATCAGAACAGAGCAATTTATGACTGATCACGAGGGAGTCTTTGCTGCAGGGGATATCCGGAGGGGGCAATCATTGGTGGTGTGGGCCATTGCGGAAGGGCGTGAGACGGCACGCTGCGTTGATCAATGGCTAATGGGCAGCTCGAAACTGGAATCGCGAGATGAGTCCATCACCTCTGTCAATCATACTTAGCACCCACAAAAATTAACACCTTTCGGAACACCTCGTTGCCATCTGGCGATGCCTTTGACATAATTATCAGAGTCGCATAGACTATGGTGATCACAACGGATCTGATAATAATATCCAGTAGGACCATGTCGATTTTCGGGATCAGCAAATTGCATCCAACGGCAACCAATCCAATGACAAATACTTTTAAAGTCCCCCAGCCAAGAGGCTGCATGTTAAGTTTAACATATATGAAAATGTATTTCAATAGATTGAATGACACGAGGGCAACGGCAGATCCAATGGCAGCGCCATCAATGCCATAGCGGGGAATTAATAAGTTATTGGCTATTACAATGGAAGTCGCCAATAGAATAATTAAGATGATATTGAAACTATAGTACTTTGACAAAACTATGATTTCACTACTGGGCCCAAACATCATGTCAAGCAATTTGCCCAGGCCAATGATCAAAACCACGTATTTACCTGCTTCATAAATTTCTCCTTTAGGCATTAAGGCAAAGATGTTGTGGAGGTTGGCCCAAATTCCAATCAATATCAGCCCACCTACTATGAGTTGGTTGATGGAAGTCTTTTGATATATCTTTCGAATATCGTCTAAATCATTTTTTTCAAAGGCACGCGAGATAAGGGGCATAGAAATTTGCATCAAAGCCCTTTTGGGAATTTCGATCACAGTGGCCATATAAAATGCTGTGGTATAGACCGCATTGGCCGCAAGCCCCAGCAAACCTGACACCATAATGCTGTCAACCTTTCCGATAATAATGAGACCGGCCATGCCGGCAAAACTTAGCAGACTGTATTTAATCAGACCGGGAATCTCCGCTTTGTCAATTTGATCCAGCCCCTGACTGAGTTGAAGTTCCCCTTGCGACCATAAATAAGTAAAGAGAATGACCAGGCACAAAAGGTATCCGAGGGCGGTGCTGACAACGAATTGATTAAAATCGAGGTAACCCATAAAATATAAGAGCACCAGAACGGACAACAATAACCTTGCGACAATTTCCCGCAATAAATTGGGGACCACTGTCTTCAATAGGGAACGAGAGTAGGCTTCGAGAATGGCCATCACAAGCAGGATCAAAGTTAGCCACAGGACAAGTGAGGAATAACCGATGATCTCCGTTGCATTCGCTTCAAAGTAGGAGAGGATCGAACTTTCAAATATTTTGAAGATGAGAAAGAAGATGGTGAATCCAGCCAACGCTAGGATCAGCATGAGCCGAATAAAACTCCCAGAAGATTCTTTGGTGGTAACAAGTTTCGGGTAATAACGAAGTATACTTTGTGCCAGGCCGAACTGGGCAAAGGGGGTGAAAAGAATAGCCGCATCCTGTATGGTGCGGAGCAAACCGATCTGACCTGGTTCCAGAAATTTGGGATACAGGTAAAGCAAATTGACATAGCCTATTGCCACACCGAGGTAGGAAATGATGGTTGTGATAACGCTTTGGCGAAAGACCAGGCCCATTTTACCTAATTTGAAACGATGAATCGAATCCAATCTAATTTTGATGGATGGACAAAAAAACAATCCCTCACACCATCATCTTTCTCTCTGATAATGGTGTCAACTTGCACTAGCTTTCCATTTTTAGCTTGATAGAATAAGTAGCCGTGGGATTTCATAGTGCGCTCCAACTTAGCCTCAATTTTGTCAAAGAGTGTTTCGCAAATTACGATAGGCTTAAATGAATTTAATGTATTGGAAGCGCCTTCCAATATCTTGATTTCGGTTCCTTCCGTATCAATTTTAATAAGATCAACAACCTCAATAGAATTTTCAGATACGAAGCTGTCCAATGTTTTTGTTTCTACTACATCGTGAGATTTGGCGGAGTCGACTTGCAGGCTCCCCACACCTCCAAGGTTGTATTTCAAATAGGTGTACTTTCTGTTTTTCACTTCGTAAAAATGAGCTCTTTCATTTCTATCTGAAAGCGCCTGATGGTGAGCCTCAATTCTATCGCCTAGTTTATTTAATTCAATATTTCTCTTTAGATAATACAGTGGTCCTTTTGCGGGCTCAAATGCGTAAGTTCTAAGCCTGTCGTTGGCTTTTCCCGCCAGTAACGAATAATAGCCGGTGTTTGCGCCAATATCAATAAATACTTTACAATTCCAAATCAGATTTTTGAAGACGGAAGTGTATTCGAAGGATTCAGGACCCTTCCAGTAAAGTAGGAACGTAACATAGCATGTTTGATTGGTGGCCATTTTGAAATGAATATTTGGCTTTATGTTGACTGAGATTTCACATGAAGGAGGAAGTTTAAAGTGAGTTATGCCGGACACCATTTTGTTTATTCTTAGCAAAAAAAAATTTACAAGCGGATGATAGACAATTTGATAGAGCAACTGTCTCATCAGGCTTTAGGTTTAAACCACAGAGTTGTATCGAAAAGGCCTGTGGTTGTATTTATGGATTGCCAATGCTGAAGCACTTTGAACACAGGTTTGTATCTCTCTCGGTCAGAGTTATCAAGCACGAAAATTCCACCTGTTCTCAGTTTAGGAATCGAATTTAGACAACACTCTACCCTCGCTCTTCCATCAATGATTATAAAGTCAAAATATTCATCTGGGTATTTCAAAACTTCAGAAAAGTAGTCATGATATTCTTTCCGGATTTCAAACTCGTCATTTTTTAGATTATAATCTTGAAAGAAGCTATAATGAAAATTTAATGTCTGATCTTTCTTTGGGATAAAGTAATATTCGACATTTTGTATTGAATGGGTCGTGAGTTTTGACTTTACTATTTCAAACCAGGCGGAATCGTGCTCGATACTGACTACTTTTTTGAGATATTTTGAAAAAAAGATCGTGCTATTGCCGCTACCGTACTCCAATCCTATCATGTCTTTATTCAATATCTTCTTAAAAATCCGAATGGAAGCTTGCGAAGTCCATGGTGTAGTAGGATTGAGCAGCTTGAAGAGTTTGTAATTTAGTTTGAGAATAGGTCGAACGATCCTGTAAAAGATGTAGTTAATTGAAAATGACTTTGTGGCGATTACATTTTTTCTTATAAAGAATGAATTTCTTGAAATAATTAACGCTTTCTCGATTGGGCTTGTCATTTCGCTAAACTGAATCATAGAGTTGTATTAGTTCCTTTTGGGTTGTCTCCCAATTCAATGACCCCTCAGATGTAGCGTGTTTACCATTCTCACTTAATTTGACCCTAAGTTGGGGGTCGTTATATAGTTTCCTTATCATTTTTGCGCATTCAAGTGGATTTTCTGCCTCGAAGACCACTCCGCAATCATAGGTTTCAACCAATCTTTTCAGTGGAGCGCAGGTGCTTACAATCAGCGGGCGACCTGCCATCATCCCCTGAAAAAGTTTATGAGGTACGGTATTATTTGTATGGCCATTTGATTTATGAGGTATAATATTTACATCAGCCAGATGCATATACGAGTAGAATTTATTGAAAGGCTGGTATCCCAAAAAATGAACATTCTTTAAATTAAGTGCTTCAACCAAGGAAAGAAGGTTGTTCATTACAGATTCACTTCCTGAACCAACAATAACAAGATTTATGTCGGTTTCTATGAAAGATTCCATCGCCCTGATCGCTGTATCTACACCTCGATGCGGGCCAATTCCACCGCAATAGGCGACAATGAAGCCCTTAGGTATGTTGTTGTATATTTCTGTATCTATTTTCTGAAGCAGAAAATTTTTATCTTCAGTGTTGGTGACGATTGAGATTTTTTCGGCTTGGAGGCTATAATTTTTAGTTAGTCGATTTTTCATTTCTTCTACGACCGCGATTATTCTGTCGGCATTTTCACAAGCCAGCTGTTCATATTGGGTCCACCTGACTGGGTTTAAAAATAATTTATTCTTGAGGCGGACGAGTAGATTGGTTTTCCATTTAAACCATGTTTTTAATGCCTCTGGATAGTTCTCATGAAAGTCAACGATAACTTTAATACCGAATTCCTTTTTAAGGGAGAGTGCAGTTCCTGCAAGTGGCAAGTCATGGACATGTAACGCCTTGACTTCGTGTTCTTTGATAATTTTATGCGCGGCCCTTTTAAATTTTGGGTGTACAAATCTGATTGACATCACCACATCCCAATAGGCAAGTGCATAATTATTTTTGCCGGCATCTATTCTGGTGATTCGAATTCCCTGGTATTCTTCAGAATGTTTCTCCTTTGCCCTCCTAAGGCAAAGCAGATGAATGCAGTATCCTGCATTGATTAATGCATCGGCTTCTTTTTTTACCCTGATATCCGATGGGTAGGGGGCATTTAAGAGCATTAAAATCCTTCGCGGCATTCAATTATTTTGATTTCCCGCAAAGAAAGGTAATTTCAACAAGTGAAAAAAAGTGATGCTGCTGATTGTGCTATGGACAAGTAATTGAGGTAAATATTGGGTTTCCAGAATTATCTACCGTCAATCTCCAACATTGTCCGTTTGGGCTTTTCATAATGACACCAGCATTTATATTTTCTAGATAAATATCACCTGATTTGACGTTAACATTTCCCGCCTCAGTAATTCTCATTCTTTCTAATCTCACTGTTTGATTGGTATTGGTCGTTTCGAATCGGATGTTCGATGGATAACTGCTATTGCCTGGATTAGGTCCAACGTAAAAATGAACAGCCGCTGAATTTTGATAATCACCATTTGCAAATAGACTTCCGTAAATGCCACTTATTCGATCCCCTTCAAGTACCTGCTGTGGGGCGAGGTATGTTCCCCTTGATCTCCGACCAACTAATGCAGATCCGTGAAAATCTGTGTCTGATGAAACATAAGCGTTAATCCCCAACGAATTATTTTGATTTCTGAGGTTAAGGAGGTTGAGGTCATTATTTCCATTAATCTCCAATTTTGTGACAGGCGTGGTAGTGCCAATCCCAACATTGCCGAGATTATAAGAAATATTATTTACCTGTTGAGTCCAGGGTCCGCTAGAAATGGGCGTACCATTTATCAATAAGGAAGTTGCATTGATTGCACCTGCCACATCCAGTTTAAACATTGGATTTGAGTTTCCAATCCCAACATTTCCGTTCTCACCAATTCTCATCCTTTCCAATCTTAGTGTTTGGTTGGTATTAGTCGTCTCGAAACGGATGTTTGATGGATAACTGCCATTGCCTGGATTTGGACCAACATAAAAATGAATTGCTGCTGAATTTTGATAGGCACCGCCTGCGTAAAGACTTCCGTATATTCCACTTATTCTGTCTCCTTCCAGTACTTGCTGTGGCGCAAGGTATGTTCCTCGAGACCTTCTGCCAATTAAAGCTGATCCGTGAAAATCTGCGTTAGACGAAACGAATAAGTTGACACCAAGTGAATTGTTTTCGTTTCGAAGGTTGAGAAGATTGAGCTCATTATTTCCATTAATTTCGAGTTTTACCACAGGATTGGGCGTACCAAGTCCAACATTGCCCGCGGAATAACTGATGTGGTTGGATTCTCTCTGCCAGAAACCATCGCCCGATTTTACTGAGAATAGCGAATAAGGAACCGACAAAAGCTGGGAAACGCCAATTGTCTCAAAACCGTCACCCAGATCAATTTCTGCTTTAACGAAATGTTTGTCATCACCCCAATTGATTAACGTGAATAACCCGACACCCGGCTGCCCTTTGCCAATCTCAAGATCAACGACTCCAAATTTGCTTGAAACTACCTCGTGCAACTCGGAGTAAACAGTGATGCCAGATACCTCACCCCTAAGTATACTAATGCGTATATGCAAGTCTTTTTCAGAAACTAGGCCACCGTCATGATCTCTAATTATCGCCTGATATTTAAACGAATGTGGGGGCTGAGCGTAACCATTAACTGCAAGTGAAACAATTAATGAAAAAAATATCTTCTTTATCATTGTCTTATTAATTGGTATGATCTTATTTTCTTGTTCGGGAGCGCCAACAACATAATGTAAACACCTGACGAGAGATCTTGGGTAATTACTTCAGTTAAGCCATTATTCTCCTCGAGGCGAACGGATTGCGGAATCCCCACCATATTGATCAATTTGACGGAAATAGGCTTTCCATTTTCATGAGAAATTACGATGTTATTCAGAAACGGGTTTGGGTATACTTTGGGATGGTAAATTGGGTCAGGAACGTTGGTTATGTTTGATTTTGTCTGCTTCCAATTGACCTGGATAGCGCCAATGCTCCAGGTTACTGATAACTTTTCACTTTCGTGAGTCTGTGAGGCGGCAAGGATAAAATGATTGGGCTCTTGCGCATGCACGGACCGAGCCAAAATTATCATCGCAATGGCAAGTAGGGATTTCATTGCCTAAATTTAGAAAACAAGTTCAACAAATATCAAAGCTCAGACAAAATGTTTTGAATTCCGTTCAAATAAGAGGAATTTTGCAGCCTCGATAAAAGGATCAACCGCTTTAAATGAAAATTACACTCATAGCCGGAGCCAGACCAAATTTCATGAAGATTGCCCCAATCATTAAAGCCATCACACTGGCTCAAAAGAATGGGAAGTCATTGTCTTACAGACTGGTACATACCGGGCAGCACTACGATGATAAATTAAGCAAAGTGTTTTTTGAAGAGCTGGAAATCCCCCATCCCGATATAAATCTGGGCGCTGGATCAGGCACGCAAGCGGAGCAAACCGCCAAGATTATGGTAGAGTTCGAGCGAGACTTGATGAAAAACCCGACTGACTTGGTCGTGGTGGTGGGGGATGTGAATTCGACCATGGCCTGCACCATAGTCGCTAAAAAATTGAATACCAAAGTGGCGCACGTGGAGGGTGGTATTCGCTCGGGGGATATGACCATGCCGGAGGAAGTAAACCGCATTGCTACTGACTCCCTGGCCGATTATTTTTTCACCACTTCGAAGGTAGCCAATGCCAACTTGAAAAAATCAGGCGTGGCCGACAATCAAATTTTTTTTGTCGGCAATACCATGATTGATTCCTTGTTGACCAATCTTGTCAAGATAAGGAAGCCAGAGATTTGGGAAAAAGAAAAATTAAAAGCGCAAGAGTACTATGTGCTCACACTCCACCGACCTTCCAATGTCGATGATCTGGAGAAGTTTGAGACACTGATCAGCACGATTGATCAAAATGCCGGAATACCGGTGTTGTTTCCGGTTCATCCACGTACAAGAAAGAATTTCAACCTCATGGGTAAGCAGCCGGAATTTGTCATCCCAACCGATCCGCTTAGCTATTTGGAATTTATATACCTGATAAAAAATGCAAAGGGTGTAATCACAGATTCCGGAGGCGTTCAGGAGGAAACCACCGTGTTGGGGATTCCCTGTCTCACCCTGAGAAACAATACAGAACGGCCGGAGACAGTCACTATTGGAACCAACGAGATGATTGGCGAGGATACCGAGGCGCTTAAAAATGCGTTGAAAAAACTAAAAGATGGACAGTGGAAAAAGGGCTCGATTCCGGAATTGTGGGATGGAAGAACCGCTGAGCGCATCGCAAATGTTCTGGCTTCTATGAATTGATCATTTTAGCCTTTTGGGATTATCTTTCAAGAACGACTCCCAGGTTTTCTTTTTGCTTTTGGCTGCGCCATTTTGATAATGATGGCAGACTGCAACAGCCAGCGCATCCGTAGCATCCATCAGTTTCGGAGTTTCTTTAAACTTGAACAGTGTGTTCAGCATTTTTGATACCTGCTCCTTACTGGCATTACCATTTCCAGTCACAGACTGTTTCACTTTCTTTGGAGCATACTCTACAATTGGAATTTGGCGGTATAGCGCTGCTGACATGGCCACCCCTTGCGCTCTTCCCAACTTGAGCATGGACTGAACGTTTTTACTGTAGAAAGGTGCCTCGAGTGCTACCTCATCCGGATTGAATTCATCAAGAATAGAAAGTACGCGATCGAATATTTTCTTAAGCTTAAGTTCATGGCTGCTGTATTTTGACAAATGGATAACCCCAAACTGCAAAAGTTTTAAGGTAGCCCCTTTGACCAGAATAATGCCGTAGCCCATGACATTCGTGCCCGGATCAAGCCCCAGAATTATTTTTTCTTTAACAACTTTTTTCTCCATTTTGCTTCCTCCCGCAATTTAACCACAATGCTGGAATGCTCCTCTTCTTCATAATTGTTCTTGGGATTTATTTGGTGCTCGTTGCAATCTTGATGTTGGGTTGGGTTAAAGTGACTTGCAGAACATTCTCCAGCTCCAATGAGCCAAGGACGATTTCCATCGTGGTCCCATTTCGAAACGAGGCCTCCAATCTCAACGAATTGATTAAGTCATTTGAATTGCTCAATTACCCCAAGACATGTTTTGAAGTATGGTTGGTGAATGACCACTCGGAAGATGACTCTGCTCAATTGATTCAATCACTGATTCAGGACAGACCAAACTATCACTTGCTCGATCTTCCAGGCAACCTGCTGGGAAAAAAGCAGGCAATCAGTCTTGGTGTCAGGTCGGCCCGGGGCGAGATCATCGCAACCACCGATGCAGATTGTACGGTGCCCCCGGAATGGTTGATGAGAATTAACCACAGTTTTCGTGATGAGCGCGTGAGAATGGTCTTCGGTGGGGTGAAAATTGTGGCTGCAAATTCTTTTTTTGGTGAGCTTCAGGCCTTAGAATTTGCCAGCCTGATCGGTTCAGGCGCAGCCTCAATCGGCTTGGGCTACTTTACCATGTGCAATGGCGCCAACCTGGCGTTCAGAAAATCAACCTTTGAAGCTGTAAACGGCTATGAGGGAAACATGGACATACCATCCGGAGATGACGAGTTCCTGGCTCGAAAGATTTTGTCCAGGTATCCCCGTTCGATCGAATTTTTGAACTATCGTGACAGTGTGGTCGCCACTGCTGCGATGCCATCAGTTAAAGATTTTATACACCAAAGACTGAGATGGTCGGGCAAATGGAAGCACAATACCTTTTTGCTTCCCAGATTGCTGGCTGTCACGGTGCTGGTTTTACAATTTCTTTTTTTTGTGCTGGTGATTTCACTTTTCATAGCTGGATCAGACCTTTTCACAACGGGATGTTTGGTGTTAGTGAAAATTATTCTGGACGGTATTTTTCTTTATTCAGTTAGCAGATTTTTGGGATTGCGATGGAGCTACCTTTCATTACTTGCCTTGCAATTTATTTACCCTCTTTACGTTGTAGGCATCGGAATAGTGTCGCTTGGCAGTGGTTATGATTGGAAGGGCAGAAGTTTATCACATAAAATGTGAGGACAGTGGAGGAATTCCTATTTTTGACATGATTCTTTGGATATGCCTGAAAAAACACTGCAAAAACAAATCGAAAAGAAGGAGCTGGAGCTCAACGCTCTTCTCGAGATCACCCAGGCCATCAACAGCAACGTACCGGAGGAATCGCTTTATAAAATCTTCAATTTCACGCTTCGGGCAAATCTCAATATCAACAAACTCGCCTTGTTTGTGCTGGATGAAATTTGGAATTGCAAAGTAAATTTTGGCACGCAGAAAAATTTTTTAAAAACAAGGCTGGATGATCACTTCAAGATGATCAAGCGAATTCACAATATGAGCGAATTCGAAAAGTGCGACTTCCACGAATTTGATATTGTGATTCCGGTGGCTCACAAAGAAAGCACCCTTGCCCTCATATTCGTGGGTGGGGCCGAAAATCAGCAGTCGAACCATGATCGCGATGAAAGCATAAAATTTATTCAGGCTTTGAGCAATATTATTATTGTTGCTATTGAGAACAAAAAACTGGTAAGAAGGCAATTGGAACAAGAGGCATTTCGCAAAGAGTTGGAAATTGCCAGCGATGTGCAGCAGTTCTTATTTCCTGAAAAACTTCCCAACACGGATCGGCTAAAAATCGAGGCGAGCTATCTACCGCATGATATGATTGGGGGGGATTATTATGACTATATCCCAATTAATAAAAATCAATTCCTGATATGTGTGGCTGACGTAAGTGGCAAGGGTATTGCCGCAGCATTGATGATGTCTAATTTTCAGGCCTCTCTCCGCACCCTGCTTAGGCAAACGCCCAATCTGACCGAAATTCTAGAAGCCCTTAACTTCCAGGTGCTTGAAAATACAAAAGGGGAAAAGTTCATCACATTTTTTGGTGCCATTTACGACCTCAGCCTCAAAACCATGGTCTACATCAATGCGGGTCACAATCCGCCAATATTGTACACCAAGAAAAGAGGGGTGCAATTGCTCGAAGAAGGATCAACAGTAATTGGAGCGATGCATCCGCTTCCGTTTGTCAACGAGGGATTCATCACCGACCTGGAGGAGTTTTTTTTGTTTGCCTATACTGATGGCCTCACCGAGACAACCAACGAAAATGAGCAGGAGTTTGGCCAGGAATCATTGATGAAATACATTGAGGCCAACCTCAATAAGGATTTGAAAACGATGCATCAGGATATTATTGTGACGCTTGACGGATTCAAGGGAAAAAACGGCTACAAGGACGATATCACTATGTTGTCCTGCAGGGTAATATAAATAGCTGATCGGTGCTTTTCAGGACTCCTTTTTTTCTGCCATGGTTATACCCCAAGTTGACGTGGAAAATCCCATCTTCAGAAAATCGAATTTTCTTAACGTTCGATGATGGACCGGTGCCAGGGCCGACTGATTTCGTGCTTGAGCAGTTGTCTTTGTACAATGCCAAAGGCACTTTTTTTTGCATTGGCAACAACGCCACATTGAATGGTAAGTTATTTGATCAGATAAAAAGAGAAGGACACACGGTAGGTAACCACACGTTTAATCATCTTAAAGGATGGAGTGTGTCAGATTCGGATTACCGTAATGACATAGATAGGTGCACACAGGTAGTCGGTAGCACAAAGCTTTTCAGGCCTCCTTATGGGAGAATAAAACGCAGTCAGTTGAAACTGCTGACCGACTTCAACATCATCATGTGGGATGTGCTCTCGCATGATTATGTAAAGGCGTTAAACCAAGAAAGGTGTTTGAGAGGAACAATCAATGCCACGCGAGGCGGTTCCATCATCGTATTTCACGATAGCTACAAAGCAGAAAAGAATTTACGGTACGTGCTACCCCGCTTTCTCGATCACTTCTCTAAACGCAATTTTTCCTTTGGCGCGCTTCCGGAGCATTAAATCAGCAACCTTCAAAATGAATCCCAAACATATTCTGGTAGCACCGCTTGATTGGGGATTGGGCCACGCAACGCGATGCATACCCGTTATCCGGCTTCTCATAAATAAAGGGTGCCGTGTTTCTGTTGCTTCCAGCGGACAGGCGCTGATCGTTTTGAAAGAAGAATTTCCAGAATTGGAATTTCACAACTTGCCCCCGTACAATGCGAGGTATAGCCAGCGCCTTCCCTTCATGATTCAGGTCCTGATTCAAATGCCTAAATTCCTCTGGACGATCGCCAGAGAGCAGAGGGCATTAAGAGCAATCGCGTTAAAAAATTCAATAGATATCATCATATCTGACAACCGGTATGGATGCAGATTAAATCACGTTCCTTCGATTTTTATTGGACACCAACTCAATATCATAATGCCAACCTGGCTGAAGTGGTTCGAGCCAATGACCAACTTTTTCAATCACCGGTGGATTTTGAGATTTGATCGCAACTGGATTCCTGATGACGTGACGCGGTCGCTAGCAGGAGAACTATCCAGGCCTTCACTGGCCAATTCGGTACACATTGGGATAATGTCACGGTTCGCAAGAGAGAAGGCGGTTCGCGCGAGGTTTGACTTGGCAGTGGTGTTATCGGGACCGGAGCCACAAAGAACCGTACTTGAAAAATTGGTTTTGGGCCAGCTGGTACATCTGAATCTTAAAGCGATTGTAGTTCGGGGACTTCCACAGCAAACGCTGAAGATATCCAACCCAAATATTGAGATTCTGAACTACCTGAAAGGAATTGAGCTACAACGGGTCGTCAACGAGGCCGAGATTGTCCTTTGCAGACCAGGATACAGTTCAATGATGGACCTGGCAGTACTTGGTAAAAAGGCCATTCTCATTCCAACTCCGGGCCAGACAGAACAAGAATACCTCGGACGCAAGTTGATGAGTGAGGGAATCGCGTTTTGCCAATTGCAAAATGAATTTGATCTGAAAATAGCTTTGTCGGGTGCCCGGAGCTGTTCTGGTTTTGAAGGATGGCCAAGTCAGGCTAATTTGCTTGAGCAGGCAGCAAACGAAATACTGCAATGAGTTTTTGGGCCGACAGTCACGCGCATATTTATTTGGAAGAATTCGATCATGACCGGGGCGATGCCTTGCAACGCTGCAGGACATCCGGTGTAGAAAGAATCTACATGCCAAACATTGATCACACCTCGATTGATGGGATGCTCGAAGTGGAAGCAACCCATCCGGAATTTTGTATTCCGATGATGGGGTTGCATCCCTGTTCCGTAAAAAAAGATTTTGAAAAAGAACTGTATTTGGTGGAGAGTTGGCTTGGCAGGAGGCGGTTTGCAGCGATCGGGGAAATGGGGACGGACCTGTATTGGGACAAAACATTCTGGGGTCAGCAGCAGGAAGCGTTTATCATCCAGGTGCAATGGGCAAAACAATACGAACTGCCGATTGTAATACACTGCAGGGATTCAATTGATGAAACGATTCTGCTTCTAGAAAAACATTGTGACAAAAACTTGAGGGGTGTCTTTCATTGTTTTACGGGAACAAAAGCCCAGGCTGAAAGAATTGTTAAATTGGGATTTTACATTGGGCTGGGTGGAGTTGCTACATTTAAGAATGGCGGCCTGGACCAGGTGATACCTGATATCGATACGAGCCATATTCTTCTTGAAACGGACAGCCCTTACCTAAGTCCCGTTCCCCATCGCGGAAAGAGAAATGAGCCATCCTACATTCCGCTGATAGGTGCTAGAGTTGCCGCTCTTAAGGGCATCCCGGTTGAGGATGTTCAGTCAATTACCACGTCAAATGTTCAAAAGCTTTTTAATGCGAAATCAAAATGAAGTATAAAGAGATCAACATCAACACGGCCTCCCCAGCGGTCCCAAAAGCCCGGATAATGATTATCTACACCGGTGGAACTTTCGGGATGACACGCGATCAGCAAGGTGTCTTGATCCCCTTTGATTTTAACCATGTATTGGAGCATCTCCCCACACTCCGGAATTTGCTGTTGGATATTACCGTGGTATCGTTTGAAAATCCAATCGACTCGTCCAACATTGAACCTTCCCACTGGCAATCCATTGGAAAAATTGTTTTTGACAATTATGATGAACAGGATGGCTTCGTAGTGTTGCATGGCACGGATACGATGGCGTATACGTCATCTGCGCTCAGCTTTATGCTTCAAGGTTTATCAAAACCCGTAATTTTCACAGGAGCACAACTGCCGATAAGCGAGCCACGATCGGACGCACGCGAAAATCTGATCACAGCCCTGGAAATTGCGGCTGCCAAAATCAATGGCAAGGCTGTTGTACCCGAGGTGTGTATTTATTTTGACTATGAATTAATCCGCGGTTGTCGGGCAAAAAAAGTGGAGAGTATGCACTTTGATGCATTCAGGTCGGAGAACTATCCACCGTTGGCAAAGGCTGGAGTTAAAATCGACTATGCGCTGGATGCGATTGCAAGGCCAACAGGAGAACCATTTTCACTTCGGTCTAAATTCGACACCAATATTTCAATAATCAAACTGTTCCCAGGCATCGGATCAAGTACCATTGAGGCAATTGTAAAGACGCCCGGATTGAAGGGAATAATAATGGAAACCTATGGTGCCGGTAATGCGCCCAGTGCGGATTGGCTTTTTACATCACTCCGGGAAGCAATTGGTAGGAATATTCTCGTAGTCAATATTTCACAATGTCCAGGCGGTATGGTAATGCAAGGAAGGTATGAGACAAGCAAAACGCTTAGCGACATAGGTGTAGTAGGTGGTGCGGACATGACGACCGAAGCGGCCGTGACCAAACTGATGCTGATGATTGGTGAATATGGCGTGGATTATGCCAGAAACTGGATCGCCCGGCCACTTGCCGGGGAGTTAACCGAACAGTAGTATTTCTGCCGTATCCTGGGTCAGAAAAATTTAGGCGAGCTGTGATGTAAGATGCTCACGTGGAAGCCTACCACCTGTAAGGGTAGTCGGGTCGTGCATGATTTTGGCGGAGAGGGAGGGATTCGAACCCTCGTTACGTTTCCGTAAACACGCTTTCCAAGCGTGCGCGTTCAGCCACTCTGCCACCTCTCCAAATTTTAAGGCTGCAAAGAAATGGATAATATAATCGCTGAACAAGTTGTGATTTGTATCATTTAGTGGGTAATAATTTTTACGGACAAATAAAATTTCGGGTGACTAACGGATTGATAAGGCATTCTATGGTAGAGGCCGGGAATGACTGAAGATAATTTCGTAATTTTTTTGGGAAATTTTGCTTAGAAATGAACAAAACGTTTAATTTTGGCCACTTCAAGTTATATCTTAAACCTTAAACCATGAAAAAACAATTTGCTATTCTCGCTCTATTGGGGGTCTTGACTTTTGGGTCGTTTACCTTTGCCCAGGCACAAGATGCAGACTCAACGCAACAAGAGAGCGAACAGACTGAGGCTGTATCTTCAGAACAAGAAGCTCCAATGATGGACGTGGCTGCAGACGTAGCTTCTGAAGACACCAGCTTTCATCAAAGAATTAAAGAGAAATTTATTGAGGGTGGTGCCAGTTTTATGTGGCCAATCCTCATCTGTTTAATATTCGGCTTGGCTGTTTCTATTGAAAGAATTATTACACTCAACCTTGCCACCACCAATACCAAAAAGCTCCTGAGCCAAATCGAGGAGGCTTTGTCCAAAGGAGGTATTGAGGCTGCAAAAGATGTAACCAAAAACACAAAGGGTCCAGTTGCTTCTATTTTTACCCAGGGATTGATGAGATCGTCCGAGGGTATGGAGATGGTAGAAAAATCTATCGTTTCTTATGGTGGCGTAGAGATGGGCCGTTTGGAAAAAGGATTGATCTGGATTTCACTTTTCATTTCACTCGGTCCAATGCTTGGGTTCTTCGGAACGGTAATCGGGATGGTGAACGCCTTCGATGCGATCGAGGCGGCCGGTGATATCTCTCCTCAGGTTGTTGCTGGTGGTATGAAAACTGCCTTGATTACAACTGTTGGGGGACTTATTGTTGGTATGGTGCTCCAGGTGTTTTACAATTATCTTGTCTCAAAAATTGATAAGCTTGTCAATGACATGGAGGATGCTTCAATCACGTTAGTTGATATATTGGTCAAGCATAAAATAGTTAAATAATTGCCCCATGATAGACATAGGACTTTATATCGGATATGGTTTATTAGTATTTACATTGCTTGCCGCCCTGTTATTGCCGGCAATGAATGCGCTAAAATCTCCAAAAGAGCTTGCTAAATCTGGAATTGGCCTTGGTGCTGTAGTGATCTTGTTTGTCGTATCCTATGCTCTTGCAGGTTCGGAAGTTACTGCAAAATATGCTGCTCAAGGAGTAGGGGAAGGCAGTTCCAAGATGATAGGTGCTGGGTTAACCATGTTTTACGTGGTTTTCGCCATTGCTTTAGTTGGCATAATTTACTCTGAAATTATTAAAGCAATTAAATAATGGCAAAACCTTTACCTGAAATACCCAATGCTTCAATGGCCGACATTGCATTCTTGTTGCTTACCTTTTTCCTGGTAACTACAACGATGCCTAATGACAAGGGATTGAGCATGCAACTTCCTCCGCCACCTGAAGCTCAACCACCGGAAGATGTGAAAATTCAGGAGCGCAACATGTTTAAGATTCAGGTGAATTCTTCAGATGCGTTGTTGGTGGAAGGTGAGCCAATGTCTGACGTAAGTGGACTAAAGGACATGATTAAAAAGTTTATTCTCAACAACGGTGCCGACCCAAAAAGCTCTGATAGCCCTGAAAAAGCGATCGTGTCTTTTAAAACAGACAGGGGAACCACGCATAAGCGTTTTGTAGAGATCCTGGATATCATTCAGGCTTCCTATTATGACATTTATGCGGAGCAGGCAGGCGTCACCAATGAGGAGTTTCGTAAGATTGCTTCTGACTTGAATGATCCCGAGAACAAACGCTTGTATGACAAAGGCCGGGAAGGTATTCCCATGGGTATTTCCATAGCTGAGCCGACCAAGGTTGGAAACTGATAAAAATTGAACTATGTCGAAGTTTAGGAAGAAAACGAAAGTAAAACAGGATATTCCAACGTCATCAATGCCTGATGTGGTTTTTATGTTGTTGTTTTTCTTTATGGTGACTACCGAGTTGCGTAAAACAGCCGTGGATGTGATGCAAAGGATTCCGCAGGCAACGCAGCTGAGAAAGCTGCAGCGCAAATCACTGGTGACCAATCTTTATATTGGAGAGCCTAAAAAGTCGGAACAATTTGGTGAGGAGCCAAAAATTCAGGCTGAAGATGTTTTTATTGAACCCAATGATATCATTCTTTGGGTGAACCGCGAGAAGGATAAGCTTCCTGAAAATGAGCGCGAGCAAATCACGGTCGCGTTGAAGGTCGACAGCGAGGCAAAACGCGGTATTATTGCCGATGTAGAAACGCAGCTCAGAAAGGCAAACGCCCGGAAGATACTGTACTCTACGCTGCAAAAATCAGATAGAAGGTAACTTGTTTTTTCATTTGAAATAGAAAAGCCCCTCCACATAAAACCGGGAGGGGCTTTTTAGTTTATGTCTACAATCTCTGTTCCTCAACTCAACAATAGCAAGACGGTGCGCGCGTGGTGTATGTACGACTGGGCTAACTCCGTTTACTCCCTGGTGATCACTTCTGCCATCTTTCCGATCTACTATAAATCGGTAGCCGTTACAGCCAACGGAGATCTCGTCCAGTTCATGGGGTTCACCATTGGCAATTCGGTGTTGTATACCTATTCTCTTTCATTTTCCTTTTTGATTGTCGCCCTGATTTTACCCCTGCTTTCCGGTGTGGCCGACTATGCGGGAAAGAAAAAGACTTTCATGAAATTATTTGTGCTGACGGGTAGCTTCGCCTGCATGGGTCTGTATTTTTTTAGGGACGTGAGTGATCTGGAGTGGGGAATTTTTTGCTCCGTGATGGCCAGTATTGGCTATTCTGGCAGCCTTGTTTTTTACGATGCCTTTTTGCCGGAAATTGTATCGATAGACCGCTACGATGCCACCAGCGCCCGTGGTTATTCCATGGGGTATTATGGTAGCGTAATCCTCATGGTGATTTGCCTTTTTATAATCACGTACCACGCTTCTTTTGGATTTGTAAATGATGGAAGTGCTGTACGATTTACATTCCTTCTCGTTGGTGTTTGGTGGATAGGTTTTTCAATGATCACCTTTCGTTATGTACCGGAAAACCCATACGGAAGAAAACCCAGCGGAAACATTTGGACGAAAGGCTACCGTGAATTAGTGAAAGTGTGGGGGAGCCTCAAGGCATCACCCGACCTTAAAAGGTATTTAATGGCCTTCTTCTTCTTTAACATGGGCGTTCAAACTGTCATGTACCTTGCTACCCTTTTTGGTACAGATGTTTTGCAGTTGGACAGCAGCAAATTAATCATGACAATTTTGTTGATTCAGTTGGTGGCATCAGTGGGCGCCTGGTTGTCTGCCCGGTTTTCGTTCAAATACGGAAATAAGTTTACGCTGCAAACGATGATAGGCGTGTGGATTGTTGTTTGTATTGCGGCCTATTATGTAGCAACCGAATATCAATTTTATGGGTTGGCCTTTGTTGTAGGTATGATCATGGGTGGCGTGCAGTCGCTGGCAAGAGCAACCTATACGAAACTGATACCGGAAAATGCCATTGATCACGCTTCCTACTTTAGTTTTTTTGACGTGACTTACAATATTTCAATTGTGATGGGCACTTTTTCATTTGGACTTATTAACCAGATCACGGGAAGCATGCGCAACAGCGCCCTGGCATTGGCTGTTTTTTTTATTATGGGTATTTTACTTCTTTCGGTAGTAAAATCACCAAAGATCAATACCGCAGGTGCTTCACAGTAATTCCTTTGTTGATTAATTGCTTCAGCGATTCAATCCCGATTTTGAGATGGAGGTCGACAAAACTGTTGGTAACCTCCCGGTCACTGACGTCCGTTTTAATGCCCTCCGCAATCATGGGCTGATCAGAAACCAGGAGCAGCGCGCCCGCTGGTATTTCGTTGAAAAAAGCGGTTGAAAAAATGGTGGCCGTTTCCATATCGATAGCCATAACCCTGATTTTTCTCAGGTATTCTTTAAATGGCTCGTCCCACTCCCATACGCGCCTGTTGGTTGTATAAATTGTTCCTGTCCAGTAATCCTGGTTCAAATCCCTGATCGTTGTAGATATGGCCTTCTGGAGGGCAAACGCGGGAAGCGCAGGCACTTCAGGGGGGAGGTAGTCATTGGAGGTTCCTTCCCCGCGAATGGCAGCAATGGGTAAAATAAAATCGCCTATGTCATTCTTCTTTTTGAGGCCCCCGCATTTTCCAAGGAAAAGAACGGCATCAGGTCGGATCGCTGTCAGGCAATCGATGATGGTAGCCGCATTTGGACTACCCATCCCGAAATTGATGATGGTAATGCCTTCTGCTGTGGCGCTCAGCATGGCCTTGTCCTCTCCCTGGACTTTTACGCCATGTAGCTCTGCGAACTTGTATACGTAGTTGTCAAAATTGGTGAGCAAAATGTCTCGCCCGAAATCTTTTAAGGCCACACCCGTATATCTCGGTAACCAATTTTCAACGATATCTTTTTTAGTTTTCATAACCAACCAATTGACCTGACCGATCCCTTAATAACAAGGGAATAATTTATAATTTGCCCATGTGAATCCGCTCAACCTCCCGTCAATCGCTCCCAATTTAAAAAAGGAACAAGGTAAAGTATGGATTTTTGATATTATCAGGAAAAAATACGTGATACTGACTCCTGAAGAATGGGTTCGGCAACATTTTGTGCATCACCTGATTCAAAATCATGGCTATCCAAAGTCTTTATTCAGAATTGAGAGCAGTCTCACCTACAACAAGTTACAAAAGCGATCGGACATCCTGATCAGGGACCGGGACGGAAAGGCTTGGATGCTGGTTGAGTGCAAGTCTTCCTCCATCAAGCTGACCCAAAAGGCATTTAATCAGATTGCTGTTTACAATATGACGGTTGGGGCCAGTTATCTCGCAGTAACCAATGGAATGGTCCATTACTGCTGGCGATCGGCAGAGCCGGGCAAAGAAGCCGTGTTTTTAAACGAGTTTCCGAAATACTAAAGGCAACCGGTTTGCCGGTCGCCCTTTGGGTGTGAAAAACTATTTCAAAAATTCTTCCACGTTGGTGTAAGGCAGATTGAAAGAATCAGCGACTGCCTTGTAGACTACCTTCCCATTGATCACATTCAATCCAAGCTTTAAATCCTCATGCTCCCTACATGCCTTCTTCCAGCCTTGTCCGGCTAATTTAATGGCGTATGGTAGCGTGGCATTGGTAAGGGCAAGCGTTGAAGTGTAGGGTACTGCACCCGGCATATTGGCAACACAATAGTGAACAACATCATCGATGATGTAAGTCGGATCTTCATGTGTCGTTGGTTTGCAAGTTTCAATACATCCTCCCTGATCAACGGCAACATCAACCAGCACCGTGCCTGGGCGCATTGTTTTCAGCATATCCTTCGAGATTAACTTTGGCGCCTTGGCACCGGGGATAAGGACCGCCCCAACGATCAAATCGTGTGTTTTTACGAGTTCCCTTAATAAATACTCATTGGAAACCAATGTGTTGACATTTTTTGGCATCACATCATCCAGATAGCGCAGCCTGTTAAGATTCAGGTCACAGATCGTTACGTCAGCTCCCATCCCGGCAGCAATTTTAGCAGCATTGGTTCCCACTACACCACCGCCCAGAATCAACACCTTGGCGGGCATTACTCCGGGAACGCCTCCAAGCAGAATGCCCCTTCCTTTCAATGGCTTTTCAAGGTACTTGGCGCCTTCCTGAATGGCCATTCGTCCTGCCACCTCCGACATGGGTACCAGCAGCGGTAGGCCTCCATCCTTCTCCACGGTTTCGTACGCGAGGCAGACTGCACCAGTCTCAATCATCGCTTTGGTGAGCGGCTCATATGAGGCAAAATGAAAGTAAGTAAAGACCAGCTGATCCTTTTGGATGAGCTTATATTCTGATTCAATAGGTTCCTTCACCTTCATGATCATCTCAGCGATATCAAAAACTTCTTTGGCGGTAGGAAGAATCTTTGCGCCTGCTCCCGAATAATCTTCATCAGAAAACCCGCTGCCCACACCTGCGGTCGATTGAATATAGACAGTGTGGCCTCGCTTCTTCAACTCTTGCGTGCCAGCCGGGGTAAGTGCTACCCGATTTTCATTATTCTTGATTTCTTTGGGAACCCCGATTATCATGATATTTTCAATTTTGTCTAATAATAAAACCACGCAAATATAGCATTCGGATACGATTGCAATGATCAAATTAACCATTTTTGCTGAATATGATTGATGTCGACTATTTTGCTTTTTACGGGTCCCTCAGACGCGGAATGACCAATTACGAATATTACAAACCATTCCTTCAGCACATTGAGACTCGAAGAATACCTGGATTTTGTTTGTATGCTTTGGAAGGCTATCCCTGTGCGATCAGGTCAAGGGAACCACATCATTCAATTGTAGTTGAAGTGTGTAAGGTGTTAACCGAAAGTGCAAAAGACAGCATTCATCTTTTAGAGTTGAATGCAGGGTACATCTTTGAGACGATCGAGATTAATGGACGAGAAGCTGGCATCTATTTGTTTGAAAATCCTGGAAATAATATTCAGGTAGAAGGGGGAGATTGGGTAGAATTCTTTGGCGGTGAAACGAAATGACCACATTTAGTTTTGGGGCCAGTTTCCGCTTTTGAAGCCCTCCCTGTTTTTGATTATTTTTGAATTTCAAAGCCAATACATTGACACAGGTAAAAAATGTAAAATCGAGTATATCAGCAAAAAAGGCCGCTTCCATCTTAGCAGATTATCGTTTGGCGTGCGAGAGCAGAGAAGCGAGTCTCCTGGGCCGAAAGGAAGTCTTTATGGGCAAGGCCAAGTTTGGCATCTTCGGTGATGGAAAGGAAGTAGCCCAAATAGCCATGGCAAAGGTTTTTCGAAACGGTGATTTCAGGTCTGGGTATTATCGCGACCAGACATTTATGTTTGCCATAGGCGAGCTTACCCTTCAGCAATACTTCGCACAGCTGTACGCACATACCGAAGTGGAGGCAGATCCTGCATCTGCCGGCCGGCTAATGAATGGCCACTTTGCTACACGTATGCTGGATGACAGCGGTAATTTCAAAAAACTCATTTCACAAAAAAATAGCAGCTCGGACATTTCACCCACGGCAGGACAGATGCCACGCCTGGTTGGACTTGCCTACGCGTCAAAGTTGTTTCGCGAAAATGCACAGTTGGCTTCTCTCAAAGACCTGTCGATAAATGGCAATGAGATTGCCTTTGGCACCATCGGCAATGCCTCAACATCAGAAGGCTTATTTTTTGAAGCCATCAACGCTGCCGGTGTTTTGCAGGTCCCGATGCTGATGTCAGTCTGGGATGATGATTACGGAATCTCAGTGCCCGGGTCTTACCAGACAACCAAGGGCAGCATCTCAAAAATATTGCAGGGTTTCCAGCGTACGGAACATGAAAAGGGTTTTGAAATCCTTACGGTAAAAGGGTGGGACTACCCGGGCCTTTGCAAAACCTACGAGCGAGCTGAAGAATTGTGCCGAAAAGAACATGTACCCATTTTACTTCATGTCACCGAGGTAACTCAACCTCAAGGCCACAGCACATCGGGATCTCACGAAAGATATAAATCAAAGGAGAGGCTTTCATGGGAAAATGAGCACGATTGTATTAAGAAAATGCGATTATGGATTGTGGGTCAGGAGATTGCCACCCCAGACGAACTTGACGCAATTGAAAAAGAAGCGAAGGCCACTGCAAAGGCTGCCAAAGAGGCGGCCTGGAAAGCGTTTAACGCTGACATCCAGCAAGCGCAGCAGCAGCTTGTAGCTATTCTTGCACGCTTTGAGAACGAAGATGTAAAATCGATCTTATCCGATCTCAAATCAAGCGTTAACCCGTTGCGTCTGGATGCCGTCAAGGCAGCCAAGCGGGCAATTAGGTTATTGAGAGGAATGGAGTCGGAAGAGCGAAATGAATTGTTGGGCTGGGTTCGGAAAAATGAAAGTGATAATTGGAACAGATTCAGCTCCCATTTGTACAGCCACTCATCGGCATCTGCTTTAAATGTGGCTGCTGTGGAGCCTGCGTACAGCGATGCATCGCCACTGCTGGACGGGCGTGAAATTTTGCTGGCTTGTTTTGATGAGGCCCTGAAGCGGGATCCGAGGGTTTTTGCCATCGGGGAGGATGTGGGTAAAATTGGAGATGTAAATCAGGCTTTTGCCGGACTCCAAAAAAAATATGGTGAGTTGCGCGTGACCGATACGGGCATTCGCGAGGCCACTATTATTGGGCAGGGAATTGGTGCTGCGTTGCGGGGACTGAGGCCAATAGCGGAGATTCAGTATTTGGATTATTTGTTGTATGCCCTTCAAATTTTGAGTGATGATCTGGCCACGTTGCAATATCGAACCAAGGGTGGACAAAAAGCTCCTTTGATTATTCGCACGCGCGGGCATCGCCTGGAAGGCGTTTGGCACTCGGGATCGCCCATGGGCATGATATTGAACAGCCTGAGGGGAATATATGTGCTTGTCCCAAGGGATATGACACAAGCGGCTGGTTTTTATAATACCATGCTGAAATCGGATGATCCCGCGTTGATCATTGAATGCTTGAATGGTTACCGCCTCAAAGAGAAATTACCCGATAATATAGCCGAGTTTTGCGTACCGCTTGGCGAACCTGAAACATTGCGGGAAGGGTCGGATGTCACTGTGGTCACCTATGGCTCAATGTGCCGCGTAGTGATGGAAGCGAGTGCAGATCTGGAGAAGGCTGGCATATCGTGTGAGGTGATAGACGTTCAAACCCTGCTACCTTTTGATCGAAATCACCGGATTGTTGAATCGATAAAAAAAACCAGCAGGGTTGTTTTTGCAGATGAAGACGTTCCGGGCGGAGCTACCGCGTTTATGATGCAGAAAGTTATCGATGAGCAGGACGCCTATCATTTCCTGGATAGCAAGCCAGTGTTAATTGCGGCAAACGACCATCGTCCGGCATACGGATCAGATGGAGACTATTTTTCGAAGCCAAATCCCGAAAGTGTTTACGAGGCCATCTATGGCCTGATGTGCGAATCCGAACCTGATCGGTTTCCTCCTCTTTACTAGACCGAAATTCTCGCTTACTTAAATTGAAATTCCGGGGTTTCTATAACGTTGCTCTTGTTGAGGAGTCTGTCCTGTATTTGAATTCGAAGTTTCACAGTCTTGATACTGAACTGCAACCTGAAGCCCGTGCTCAGCATGGCATATCGTAATGTCCCTTCTACGGGGTTGCGATGCGTCAAGTCTTTGTCCTTTGCCAGAATGGGAAATCGCCCATCGTAAGTGGTACAAAACTCTGTTCGCCAATCAAACTCCTGAAAGGACCCGTCATTTTGTTTAACCAGAAAATCAACAAAAATATTGTAATGATTTTCGTTGAGCTCGAAATACAGTGTGTCGCGCACCTTGCCAGCGTTGTCAAACACCAGTTCCCAATTGATGCAATCAAAAGGTTTCACATAGTCCGGTAGGTCGGCAAAGTTGGGGTTGGTACGCTTCACTTTATAATTCAGGAACTGACCGTTATTGACGTTGACGAAGTAGTTTTTCTCATTGAAACAAATGGTATCAGAACCGGCCAGGTAGCAGCCTGTTTCGTTTGGCCGGAGTCCTAAATTCCCGTCCCCATCCCTGAACTTGATAAAGACAAGCAAACTGTCCGGCTCGGACGGATCGGACACATCTTTAAAAACCAGGTTTTCGAATTCGATCTCAGGGATATCAGAATACTCAGGAGGGTCAAAGCAGGAAAAAAGACCCATGCCGACTACCACCACCAAACATAAACCCCATGTGAACTTCATTTCCTAATTTTATGGCTTTGTAAATTTCTTAACGCTTGCGCAGATTTAAAAGTTTTGAAAAGGTTTTATCCTCAGTTAACGAAAACAATTTCGAGGATATTGCGCTAAGCCTCTTTCAATATCAGGCCCGAAATAATAAAGTCTATAGGGACTATCTCACCTATCTGGGGGTAAAGGCCAGTCGAATCAATCAAATAAAAGCCATACCGTTCCTACCGGTTTCTTTTTTCAAAGATCATAAAGTTGTCTCGGGGGAATGGAAACCTGAAGATGTTTTTTTAAGCAGTTCAACAACCGGGATGACTCCGGCCAGGCATTATGTCAAAGACCAGCAAGGTTACTTGAGAAATACCGAGGATATTTTCCGTAAGTTTTATGGCAAGCTTTCTGACTACCATTTTTTTGCCCTGTTACCATCCTACCTCGAACGCAAAGGTTCTTCCCTGGTGGTCATGGCCAAACACTTTATTGAACAAAGTGGGTCGAAGTATTCGGCATTTTACCTCGACAACAAGGAGGAGTTGATTGATAACCTGTCAAAGGCAATTCCGGGCAATCGGAAAGTATTCTTGCTTGGTGTGTCATTTGCATTGTTAGATTTGGCGGAAGAGTGCGCCATCGATTTAAGCAATTGTGTTGTCATGGAAACAGGTGGAATGAAGGGCAGGAGAGAGGAATTAACCAGGGAAGCCATGCATAAAATCCTGTGTACCCGATTCAACCTAAAATCGGTTCACTCAGAGTATGGCATGACTGAGCTTTTTTCCCAGGCGTATTCTGCGGGGCGGGGTTACTTTAGGTCACCGCCCGGGATGAAAGTTCTGGTCCGTGATATCAATGATCCGTTTGAGATACTGAAGGACGGAAAGACAGGTGGAATAAACGTTATCGACCTGGCAAATATTCATACCTGCGCGTTCGTTGAAACCCAAGATTTAGGTAGGGTTCGGCAAGATGGTAATTTCGAGATACTTGGAAGGATCGATAACTCGGATATCAGGGGTTGTAATTTGATGGTCGGATAGCCAAAATAGTCGTTTAAAGGGTATTATTAAGCGATAAAATTTGGCGAAATTGAAAAGATTGATAATTTTGGTACGTTCAAAGATGCATAAGATGAAGAGAATTTTAGCTTTTGTGGCATTAGTAGCATTCTTAAGTGCATGCAGCCAATACACTTGTCCGACTTACAGCAAGAAGGAGGTTAAGAAAAGCAACACCGAGAATCGGATTTAACCCGAGTCAGAGGTATTTTTTGATGTCCTCGGGGCTTATTTCCTGCCCACTCATGATCACCAGTCGCTCGACAACATTTCTCAATTCCCGGATATTTCCAGACCAATCATAATCCTGTAGTTCTTTTAGCGCCCGGTCATTTATTTTTTTCGCTTTCGTACCATGTTCAGCGGCAAGGTTGGTTAAAAACTTGTCTACCAACAACGGTATGTCCTCCTTGCGTTCATTGAGGGCCGGAACCTTAATAATAATGACACCCAGCCTGTGGTACAGGTCTTCCCGAAACTTATTGTCCGAAATTTCTTTTTTCAGGTCTTTGTTGGTGGCTGCGAGCACGCGCACGTTAACCATAATATCCTTGTCGCCCCCAACACGGGTGATTTTATTTTCCTGCAGGGCTCTCAATACCTTGGCTTGTGCCGAAAGACTCATGTCTCCGATTTCGTCAAGAAAAAGGGTGCCATGGTCAGCCTGCTCGAATTTTCCAATTCGCTGTTTAATAGCCGAGGTGAAGGAGCCCTTCTCGTGACCGAACAATTCACTCTCAATAAGCTCCGCAGGGATTGCCGCACAGTTCACCTCAACAAACGGAGCCGAAGCCCTGTTGCTTTTTTCGTGCACCCATCGGGCCACCAGTTCCTTTCCTGATCCATTCGGCCCTGTAATAAGCACACGCGCATCTGTTGGGGCAACTTTCTCAATCATTTCTTTTACCGCCTCGATGGGTTGAGAGGTTCCGACCATGTCATATCGGTGCGCAATTTTTCTTTTCAGTGTTTTGGTTTCCGCCACCAATGATGTTTTATCCAGTGCATTGCGGAGGGTGATTAATAATCGATTCAGATCCGGTGGCTTCTGGAGAAAATCGTAGGCACCCATCTTGGTCGCGTCTACGGCCATCTCTGTTGTTCCATGGGCGGATATCATGATGAAAGTGGAGTTGACTCCGCTTTCCCTGGCCTTTTGCAAAACTTCCATGCCATCCATTTTGGGCATCTTGATGTCGCAAAAGACAAGGTCGTAATTATCGTTTTCGAGCATGGCCAAACCCTCGACCCCATCTTTGGCTTCGTCCACTTTCAGATTCAACTCTTTTTGATCGGTGATGATATCCTTAAGAACAGCACGAATACTTGCTTCGTCTTCAATCAAAAGTACTTTGGGCATTTTAAACTGGATTGAAAACCCTAAGGTTGGTTAGTTAATTAAAAAATGCAAGCCTGTAAGCCGGGTTCTGTTACTGACGCTTCAAAGAGGATCAGCATCTTATCATTTATCTAGCCCCGATGTTGCCACCGGGATCAATCAGCCTACCCATTCCGTCATCCCGCAAGGCGGAATAAATTCGAGCAGAATCATGGGACGGAACTTATTTGGCCTTTCAACTCGTAAGGTTTGCCATGCCCCTGGCGTCACCGTCAGGGCGGTGAGCTCTTACCTCACCTTTTCACCTTTTCTCCGCCCGACTAGTCGACCGTGAGTAGTTTGTTTTCTGTGGCACTATCTGTTCCTGACGGTTACCGTCAGGACCTTCCCGTTAGGAAGTACGATGCTCTATGTTGCCCGGACTTTCCTCCCCGACAAGTCGGGACGATAAGACGGCTTGCATTGAAGCAAAGTTAGTCAACAAATTGGTCAAATTCACTTGCGTAGGGTCCATCATGGCTTAATTATTTTACTGACAAAGTGAAACTTTATCAGGAACCGCCCGTATTTTACTGACAAAGTACTAACAAATGGGGAGAATTTACCTTGGAGAATTTGAAGAGCTCGTGCTGCTCACGGTTGGGGTCTTAGACGAAGATGCCTATGCAGTGGCCATTACCAATGAAATTGGGACTCAGGCGGGCCGGGCAGTTAATGTGAGTGCAGTTCACAAATCCTTGTATCGCCTGGAAGAAAAAGGCATGCTGAAATCGAAGCTTACCGATCCGGAGTTTAAACGCGGAGGTAAGCGCAAACGCGTTTTCACATTAACCGCCTACGGCAAAAAGATGTTGGAGGAATCGATGGAGTTGAGAGTCAGTATGGCAAGGCAAATCCAGGGTCTTTCTTTCAATTTTCAAATTGGTTAAAGTGGGGTACAAGTTGAATATCCCGTGAAATTGAAATTTAATGAATAATAACTCCGACTTACCGCGAATTCCCTACTTGTTTTTTAAGTGGTATTGTGATCCTGAACGCTATGAAGAGATACACGGTGACCTGGAGGAATTTTTTAATGAACGTGCTGGAAAGAATTTGCATATGGCAAGGCGTCTTTATTGGTGGGATGTCTTAAGGTGCTGTCAACCTTACGCCTGGAAGAAGTCAAGAAGGCATTTAACTTATAATTCCATGATGTTATCTAATTACCTTAAAGTATCAATCCGTGGGTTGCTAAAGCACCCTGTGAGTTCCTTTATCAACGTGTTTGGCCTATCTGTTGCCATCGGGATATGCTTAGTCGCCTACTCTTTTCTTCAATTTGACCACAATATCGATCGCCATCACGAAAACAGACGGGAGGTATTTCTGGTAACGTACATGGCTGATCGAGACGGTACCTCTCAACAATATGGGCCCATTCCGGCTCCTCTCGGGGGAATGCTGAGCGAAGATTTTGCTCAAATCAAGAAAGTGTGCCGGGTTAAGGATAGAAGTATTGTCGTAAAATATAAGGATGTCACATTTCAGGAAACCATAAGATATGTTGATCCAGAATTTTTGGAAATGCTGACTTTTCCACTAAAGTGGGGAACTGCAACTGCATTGACGGAGCCACGCAGTATTATTCTTAGCGAGGAGATGTCCATCAAATATTTTGGACTTGAAAATCCCGTGGGCAGAGACTTGACACTGATCTTTGGTGAGGGTAGAAGTGAAGAATTTACAATAGCCGGAGTGGCTCAGGCATTTCCCAAAGCCCATGCAATTGATTTTGATTTCCTTATCAATTTTGAAAATCTAACTACAAATAAAACTGAATTTGACGCGCGCGATTGGAGCACATTTGTTAATGCTACCTTGATTCAGGTCGAGAATCCGGTGGATATTGTGAACCTAGAAAAGAAGATGGAAAAATATGTGGCTTTGAACAATGAATCACAAAATGATTGGATCATTAATAAGTTTGTATTGGAGTCGTTGGCTGAGCTTCACAAAAGATCCGGACATATCAGGGATGATATTTCTAATGATGGAGTAGGGGTGGCACGAATAGCTATTCCTGTAATTGCAGCCTTTATGCTCGTGCTTTCGTGCTTCAACTACATGAATATTTCCATCGTTTCTGCGTCCAGGCGTTTGAGAGAAATTGGGGTAAGAAAAGTGATTGGTGCGACACGTGCCAAAATGGTAGTTCAGTTTTTAACTGAAAACATAGTTATTACTTCGTTTGCATTGATACTTGGACTTGTTTTGACATTAGCCATTTTCCTACCCTGGTTTACCGATATATCCGGAAAATACCTTGAGCTTAAATTAATTGACAAAAATTTTTGGGTATTCTTACTGTCGTTTTTGCTGCTAACAGCCACCGTATCCGGACTTTATCCTGCATGTTACATCTCCAGATTCGATGCGATCGCTATATTCAGAAGCTCGGTTCAGTTCGGCAAGAGAAACCCACTGACGCAGTTTTTCCTGGGATTTCAGTTGATTCTTGCTTGCATACTTATTACCGGTGCCGTGGTCTACAATCAAAATTCAAACTACCAAAACACGCGCAGTTGGGGATATGATCAAGGCAGCGTCCTCTATGCCAGCGTACCGGATCAAACGGGATTTGATCGCCTTAGAGACAGAATGATTCAGGTTCCAGATGTAATATCGGTTTCAGGGTCGGCACATCATTTGGGAAAATCTATGACGGTCACAATGATTCACTTACCCGACCGGCAATTCGAAGTTCAGCAACTGGCAGTTGATGCGGGATACCTGGAGACCATGGGGCTGCGTTTGAAAGCGGGGCGGGTCTTTACAACTGACGCAGAAAATGATAAACAGAAAGTAATAGTAAATGAACTTTTGGTTAAGAATCTATCGTGGGACCAACCTATTGGCAAGCAATTTGAAATAAATGATATCAGGTACGAGGTAATAGGAGTGGTTGAGGATTTTCACAGTTATAATTTTTACAATGATATAAGACCTTCAATTTTTACACTTTCACAACCCCAAGATTATCGCTTCATGTCTGTGCGTACAAGGGAGGGTTCAGAATTGGAAACATGGCGGACACTGGAGGAACAATGGGCCAAGCTCTTTCCTGAAATCCCACTGCAAGGAGGGCGTCAAAAGGATGTGTGGGGCAGATTCTTTGATCAGGTTGACACGCAGGAACGATTCACAAGAACGATAGCGCTCGTGGCGGTGTTGATTTCCGGTATGGGCCTTTATGGTTTGGTGTCACTTAACGTAGCGGGCAGAGTTCGTGAACTCAGCATTCGGAGAGTGTTGGGTGCAGACGTCAAAAATATCGCTGTTGACATTACATCTCAATATGTGTGGCTGGCCTTGGTGGCGATAGTTGCAGGGGCTCCTCTAAGCTATATTTTGATCAATGGCCTGATCGTTTCCATGTACGCGTATTCAGTCAGCGGCTATCTTGGGGTTTTGATAGCGGTCATTATCCTGTTTGGTATTTTGTTGTGCGTGGTCTCCACGCAGGTATTGAAAGTATTAAGATCAAACCCTGTCAGTGGATTGAATGTTGATTAACTGATTAATTGTTGAAAGTGGATGGACTCGGCTAGTGAACGTCAGCCCCTGTCAGCTTGAATTCGTATTGATCGGCCAGGTTGGCCACCTCCTGAATCATTTCTTTAATGGTTGCCTCTGGCGTTCCTTCCATCGAGGCCACCGCCTCCATTTGGAGGTAATTGTCACTTATAATGAATCTCCCGTAATTAAATAATGCACTCTGAATCAGCAGGTCCTTCAATGGCAGACTGGGGTTATACAGTGCGATTTTGGAAGTGAACGTGACCATGTTTCTGCTGTACAATGCGTTCTCTTTAATTGTCCCTATGACTGACTGAAATCGACCCCCAGCAAGAGGAACTACAATGATGGAGTGTGTTGAGTCGTACGTTGAAAACTGCCCGCCAATTTCATCGGCATATTTTTTCATGAAGGAAACTAAATCCATAGGATAGACGATTGGTTAAGGAGCAATGAAGATACAAAATGAATCGATATGACGTCAAAATTAGAAGTAGAATGCGTGGGGTTTTATTCGCCCTTTTGAGAATTCAAGGGTAGGAGTAGGCAATTTCACCATATTGATTATGTAAAAGAGTGTTTTAATGGCCTTCGATTTGGTCTTGATTCCCGTGAGGTCAATATCAAGGCTCAGGTAAAACTGCCGGTAAGGATAAAAACCATTGACCTCATTGGCGGAATCGGACGCAAAAATCATGTCGTGGCCTCCGTAGCCAACGGCCCAGTTAAGCCATTTTGGAAAAGGCGTAAACTTGTCCATATCGACAGAAAGCCAATAGGTTTGGCCGTTGTAATCCTTAAGGATTTCCTCGCTAAGGCTGCTGCCGAGCAGGTTTGGTCTCAAATTGGACAAATAGGTTTGATGAAACGAAAATTTTGGATAGACCCTGATTTCGTCCCACAAAAGTTGCTGGCCCAAATAAAGGTAGGCCCCTGCGGCATTCGCCCCGATGTCATAAACCGATGCGCCATACCCGGAGGAGTACCCGTCAAAAATTTCGATGGAACTCATCAACACGAAACTTGCGGCAGTACCAATGGTGTTCGATTTTCTTTTTGACAATCCTGTCCAACGCAATGTCTTGGCGCTTAAGTCCGCGAGATGAAATGCTGAGTAGAAATGGCCTACTTTGTCAATCTGCTTCCATTCGCTCGCGTCATTGAAAAACCTAAACGACTGACGGTCAAAATCGCTATACCACGTATGGGCAAGTCCCACCATCGCCAAGGTGTAAGTGGCAGCCGAGGCCGCGATCACCGTATTTAATTTTTTGTGATTAATTGAGTCGGAGTTGGTTTGTGCGCTTGACTGCGTGGGCTTGTAAAAACTTATCAGAAAAAATAGCCCTGTAATAATTCGTCTAAAGATTATTCGCGCAGGTCTTGCCTTAATTGCCCCCATCGTCATCTTCCTTTAGCGCCTCTTCATTTGCGGGGAACGTTGTCTCAGCTTGCTTTTTGTCACGGGCCGACTGCCACAGGTCTTTTATCTGGTTAAAATTCTGGGTGTGCAGCAGACTTACTCCGGTGGTTACAGCGCTTTGTGTTCCCAATGAATTGGTAATTTGATTGAGGTTGGATCGGCTATACATCTTTACCTTGAACTTGCCATCCGGGGTTAATAAATAATCGACTGTCCAGTCCCCGGCTATGGATGAAATATTATCCGAGGGCCTGTATTGATTGGAAAAGCTTCCGTCCCGGGTGACCCTCAATCGCCCATTTAAAAATGAATAGGACAGGCGCAACTGGAATGTATTGAAAGCCTCCTGATCGAGCGTTCCGAGGTCCAGGTCAATTTCCAGGTTTTGATCAACCTGGGTGAGCCAATAGCTCAACTGATTGGAGAGGAGTTCGCTTACGCTGTTGTACAAAGTCCCATTGGTGCTAAACGCATCTGGCGGGGAAAATTTTCGCAAAATAATAAGACTAAATACCTGTCGCTTTAATTCCTGCTCGTCCAGCCTTGATTTGAAGGACGCAAATTCGAAATTTAGTCGGACAGGAGCTCGCCCTTCCACGATGATGTTGTCGGGTAAATCATTTGCATCGATGTCAAAACTTATCCTTGGCGAAAGCATTTGGCCCTCGAGTGTCAGCTTTACATCAGCCGGATATTTTCTCCTTACTTGTGAATTATTAAGTACGGCTTCGGATTGATCTGTTAGGATGGGGGCCAACGATGCCATCTGCCGGTAGGTGGCTACGATATCCATGACTCCTTCGTATGGATTTCCATACCAGGAGATTCTGCTTCCCGGCTGAATGTCGAATTCTTTATTGATGATATCGTACAGCGTGAAGTTGTATGCGCCCTGCGTAAACTCAACAGCACCGAGCATAAAGAAGTCACCTTTTGTATCCAGTTGAAGTTTTATTTCCCCGTTTCCCCGCCCACGGATGATATCCCCTGACTTAATGTCAAAAATAATCTCTGTGTATGCATCCGGTGTGATATCCAAATTGACATCCATGGTGAGTCCGGCCGATTCGCGAGGTCGCCTGATCGCGTTGGGTTCTTTGCCGGTGCTTGTCCGTATCGTGTCAGTGAAGTGAACAAAGTTGATAAAGTCTTTCTTCTCTACACTTTCCGTAGAACTCATGGGGATATATATCCTTGTATTTTTTTCGGTGCGCGCGGTGGCCGAAATTTTAAGGTTGGAAGATGGTCCGAATAAATTGGCATTCCCCGTTGCATACCCCTGACCATAAAATAATGAGTTATCCCGCGATGAGGTATTCAACAGCTGAAGATTTTGAAAGGAGGCATCCAGGTTAAGACGAAAATCATTAAAATTTCTGTGGGCAATTATCCCTTCGAGGGTACCCCTGTTATTAAACACATCACTGATTCTGAAATTTCTAAAAATCATTTCGTTCGATCTCATCCCGAAATTGCCGGTAAAGTCATAGAGCGTTTTTAAATAATTGATCATTAATTGACCTCCTTTTATGGAACCCTCACCATTAATTTTTGGATTCAGAAAGGTTCCTGTGATTGAGTATTTTCCTGAGAGTTCGCCATTCATTTGCGAAAAGATATCTTTAAGAAGTGGCTCAGCGATCTTCAGGTTGGCTTTATCCAATACCGCAGTTATTTGCAGCGGATTGTCGTCTCTTGGATTATAGTAGCCGGAAATATCAACCGTTCGGGTGTTCAGGCGATCGATCATGAAATTAATATCGAAACGCTGGTCCAGGTTGTTCCATGTGTTGTTGCCGGTGATGTCGCCAATCAAAAAGTCATTGACCTTAAATTTTTCTATCGTCAGGTTATTCTGCACATAGGGGTTGTTATACAGGTCACGTCCTTCGGCTGAGCCGTCCAGGATTCCCGAAAACTCCTCGCTGCTAATGCTATTCAGAAAAGCCAGGTCAAGGTTCTTGACATTGAGATGTAAGGAGCATGTTGGATCATTTGACAAAAATCCATTGATCGAAACGGCTTGCTTTTCATTTTTTAACTCCAGATTGTTAATATGAACTTCTTTACCCTTGAGCAAAGTATAATTGGCCTGGCTCACATGCCACAGTCCATCAAGTGCCTTAATGCTTGACGGTAGAATTTTGATCCGCGTGCTGTCAGCCAAAAAATCCACGGCCGCTTTCAATCTGAGATAGTTGTCCCTCTCTGTCTGATTAAAGTCAAGGCCGATTGCAATATGATCCGTGTTCCAAATGGCCTCGAGCAGCAGGTCTTTCGTGTTGAAATTTTTCGAAAGCTTTTGGTCCAGGGATGAAATGGTGAGCATGGCAAGTATATTGGTGCTGTCACGTAATTTTGATCCGTTGAACTCCAGTATGTTATTGGTAAAAAGCTTGTCGTTGAACTGGAGCGTATCGATGGCCGCATACGCATTGAAGATGGATGTGAAGCCATTGGAGAACCTTCCCTCAATGTAGGTGCTTTTTGAGAGCCGGGTGTCGAGTTTGGCCAATTTGATAATCGGACTGATGTCGTGGAGTATCATATTAAAGTTGGCGTTGTATTCCTGGGCACTGCTTTCTTTGGCCGTATAATACTCCCGCAATGCCGGACGATCATTCTTTATCGTCAGGTAAAACTCTTTAAAGAATTTATTCAGGTCATTAAAAAGTGTGGAGTAATAATATTCACCATGTAGGTTTATGTCTGCCATTGAGCTTCTCAAGAGTAGGCTTCTTCCAATTTCAAGTTTGCTGGACGTAACCTGAATTGAATCAATGCTCATTACTTCCCCACCGTATGCAAGATGAATGTTCTTGAGGGAGGCTTTTCCAAACAAACTGTCTACATCAAGACCCCTTGAGTCGATGTCAATTTGAGAACTGAGAAAAAAGGGTTCCCTGGCAAGTCCAAGGTTATGCAACAGCAAAGTGTCCAATTGAGCACGTACATTAACCAGGTTCTCGTTGTTTCTCAGATCGATCGATCCTATCGCATTAAACTTCAGATTTGGGTCATCAATGGTGAGAGCGCCATTGAAAAACTGTGATCTGAACCTGGCATTGGTGGTAATGTGGCTATAGTCATAGTTCCTGATTTTGAAATGCGAGATTGAGCCATTCAGCCTAAAGTCTGCCGCTTCTTCTGTAAAGCCCCTGCCATCAATGTTGCCTTTCAGGGAAATGCTTTTGAAAGTTGTGGTATCGTTGAGGTAGGCACCCAAATTAAAATCAGTGAGTTGAATGTTACCTTTATATTCAGAAAGCTCGGGCGACTGCTCATTTATCTTGAGGTTGACATCTGATTTTATTTGGCCAAAGTTTCCGTTAAAGGATCCATTTGCAACAAAATCATTTATGAAGCCCGTAAAATTGCCCGAGAGTTGAAACCGACCCAACGGTTTGATTCGTGAAAAAGTTTTTGTTGGAAATAAGAAGCTAAGGTCATCAATGTCAATATTGGAATTCTTGAGACTGAGGTTTATGAAAGTTTCATTTAAAACAGGCAATCCATCCATATTGAGGTTGCCGGTGAATGATGTGCGCCCAAGCCCCAGATGCATGTCTCTTACAAAAAAGCGGTTGACCTTTCCCGTGAAATGTCCCTCTGCTTTTATGGGTTGGTTAATCCGATCAACGTTGGGAGCGAACAAGGCAAGGTCACGCGGATCTATGGTTGTCTTTTTTATACTTGCTTTAATGTGCACATTGTCATTAAAGTAGCTCAAATCCCGTTGGCTTCGATAGGTAAAAATGACAGAGTCCTCTACATGGCTACTGCCCGCGTCAAGCCTGAGGCCCAGGAATTCCATTGAGCTTTGAGAAATTCTAAAAAAGGTCTCCAGTCGCTTGATGTCAAACTTAGTTTCCTCATCCATGGCCGTCAGCGAGTTTACGTTGAACTGAATGGTGTCACCGATTACTTTGAAGTTCTGTATTAGCCCGCCATCGAGCGCTACTCCGAAATGGTGATAATTGAACTTGGGCGCCAAAGAAACACCATAGCCATCATCGTAACTGAACCGCGATCGATCAACAACGATTTCGCCTATATTGATTTTGGGTGGCGCTCCCTGGGCCGCGTTACCTGATGAAGCTCCAAGTCTGGCAATGAGAACGTTGATGTTAAGATCCCTTGTTGAATCAGAATCAGGTATCATCACCAGATTCACCTCGGTACCGGCTATAGTCGCTGCATCAATGTTGATGTTGTTACCGGTTAATAGGGAAGAGATCCGGTAGTTAATGGCCAGTTCGCCTGCCTTGATCATCGTATTGTTTTCAGGATCCTTTACCAGGAGCCCTTCTATTTCAAAGCGATCGTACCAGATGAGGTGGACAGACTGAAAGGTGGTTTCAAAACCGGAGACGGCCGAAAATCGATCGGTGTAGAACGATATAATTTTTTTTTGAACGGGTGGAATTTGTAGTACGCCAAATCCAACCAGAAAAAATACAAATAGAGAATACAGGCTAATTAAGATAGTTCTTTTAAGCCATGAAAGAATCCGAATTTTGATAACTTGCAGGTTCATTCAAACTATAATGCACCCCAATATCCTTGCCATAGAGTCATCGTGTGATGAGACTTCTGCCTCAATAATAAGTAACGGCAAGGTACTTAATAATGTTATAGCCTCGCAATCGGTCCACAGAAAATATGGTGGTGTGGTTCCTGAACTTGCCTCTCGTGCGCATCAACGAAATATTGTTGACGTAGTTGATGAAGCCATTGCCACTTCCGGTCTGGAGTTGAGAGATTTGAACGCGATAGCTTTTACGAGAGGGCCGGGCTTGCTGGGTTCATTGCTCGTAGGCGTATCTTTTGCAAAGGCCATGGCACTTTCTCTTGGCGTTCCGGTGATCGAGGTAAATCATTTGCAGGCGCACGTGCTTTCCCATTTTATTGATGCTCCCTTCCCAGAGTTTCCTTTCTTATGCCTTACAGTAAGCGGAGGTCATACTCAGATTATACTGGTGAAGGATTATCTTGATCAAACGGTGATTGGTGAAACGCAGGACGATGCCGTGGGAGAGGCATTTGATAAAGCTGCCAAAATTATAGGACTTCCCTATCCGGGTGGGCCTATGATCGACAAATTGGCAGCTGAGGGAAATTCAGTAGCCTTCGAATTTCCCTACACGAGCATGCCCTCATTCGACTTTTCTTTTAGTGGGATCAAGACGGCATTCCTTTATTTCATCCGAAGGGAGACAGCGAAGGATCCGGATTTTATCGCAAGACGCAAGAACGATATATGCGCCAGTATTCAGCAACATTTGGTAACGATGCTTGTTGAAAAGGTAGAAGGAGCCAGCAAAGAATTCAATATTAAAGAAATTGCCATTGCGGGTGGCGTGTCGGCCAATTCAGGCCTGCGAAAAGCACTGAAAGAAAAAGGAAATCAGTTGAGTTGGTGTACCTTCATTCCGGATTTTCAATATTGCACCGACAACGCGGCAATGATTGCAGTCGTAGCGCATCATAAATTTTTGAAAGGAGAGTTTGGCGATTTGAGTATTTCCCCGGTTGCAAGAATGATTGTCGGATAGCATGAAGAATATTCCAAAGATCGGAGATAAGCGAATTTTTAGGCGAGCGGTTATGCCGGAAGATCAGGTCATCTTTCATGGGGAAGTTCTTCATGGTGTATGCTCAACCTTTGCGCTGGGTAGAGATATGGAGTGGTCCTCGCGCCTATTTTTTATTGACATGAAAGAGGATGATGAAGAGGGCGTTGGCACGCACTTATCCATCAATCACATCCATCCTGCCTTCGTTGGCGATGAGTTGGAAATTACCGCTTCAGTTGCTAAGCTGAATGGTAATGAGTTGATTTGTGATATTGATGTAAGGGTTGCCGGCCGCCAAATAGCCACCGGTAAAACCGGTCAACGGATGTTAAAGAAAGACCGCCTAAAAGAAATTTTCACGAGGCCAGCAAGCAAAGGATGACGAAGTCGCGATTCTCAAATGAAATCAGTATCAAAAACAGGCAGGCCGGCTATCGGTTCGAGCTGTTAGATACCTATGTAGCCGGGATGGTACTTAAAGGCACGGAGATCAAATCGATCCGCGAGGGCAAGGCCAATCTTCAAGAGGGGCATTGTTATTTTCACAATGGAGAATTATTTACCAGGGGAATAAGTATTACGCCCTATGATCAGGGCACACATTACAACCATGAAGCTGCCCGGGAGAGAAAATTGTTGCTAAAAAATGCGGAGCTAAAAAGGCTGGAAGCAAAATCCGAGGAGAAAGGACTCACCATCGTGCCTCTAAGGTTGTTTATTAATAGTCGGGGTTATGCCAAACTTGAGATTGCATTGGCAAAAGGAAAAAAACTTCATGACAAAAGAGAAAGCATTAAAGAGAAGGATCTTAAACGGGAACTAAGCAGGGTAAAGTTCAGGTAATAACTATTTCGATGCAGGTATTAGGATATGGCGTAGCCCGGCTGGCGTTGGTTCCGGTCAGGTTGGGCCCGGACGACAGAACAGAACAAACATCACAATTGCTATTCGGAGATCACTATGAGGTTCTCGAATTTTCGAAAGACGGAAAATGGCTTCGTATAAAAATATTTTTGGATTCGTACGAAGGCTGGATTCACGGCAAGCAACATCACCAAATCTCGAAGGAATATTTTGATCAGATCAACCATGCCAATTTTAAGATCACCATGGACTTGTCTTCGGGTATCCTTTACAAGAAGAACGCTTTAACCATCTTACTGGGTAGCATTGTTCCCATTTCCAATTCGGAACTGTTCAAGATGGAGGAACAATTTGCTTTCAATGGCGAAGCAAAGAGCCTTGGCCAAAAGAGAGAATTTGAATTCCTTAGGTCAATCGCGATGAAATATCTTCACACACCCTACCAATGGGGCGGCAAAAGCCCATTTGGGATCGATTGCTCTGGTTTTGTTCAGATGGTTTATAAAATTTGCGGCTTTATGATCCCAAGGGACGCCTGGCAGCAAGCCCGGCACGGCATGGAAATTCCGAGGATTGACGCATCTGCCCCGGGCGACCTGGTTTTCTTTTCCAACGAGCGGGGAGATGTGGTCCACGTAGGCATATTGCTGGAGGAAGAAAAAATAATACATGCTTCTGGACAAGTGAGGATAGACCAACTGACAGAGAAAGGAATCGTTGATTTGGAAGCGAACGAGCTCACGCACAATTTTTTAGGACTGAGGAGAATATTGCACCCGTTGAAACCCCAGGCTGGCTAGCGTCCCAGGGGCGGCCTATTGCTTAAAACCGGGATTCAGCCTATCTTTCATACCGTGAATAACAGGGTATTGGTGTTGAATCAGGATTTCAGCCCGCTGATGGTGTGCTCCGTACAGCGCGCCTTTATATTGGTTTACCTGAACAAAAGCGAAATGGTTCGTCCAGCCAATGGGCACAAATTGAGAACGGTAACCCATAGTTTCGCCATGCCTTCTGTTATTCGTCTTAACAGATACGTCCGGGCTCCTTATAAGGGAGTAAACCTTACGCGTCAAAATATTTTCAGGCGCGACAACAACCAATGTCAGTATTGCGGCACACACAAAGACCTTACGCTGGACCATGTTATTCCAAGTTCGAAGGGAGGCCCTCATTCTTGGCTCAACCTGGTGACAGCGTGTAAAAGGTGCAACGCAAAAAAAGGGGATAACACTCCGGAACAAGCGGGAATGGAATTGCTCCGCAAGCCACACCGACCGTCCTACGCACTTTTCCTCCGCGACAACAGCGGTTTCGGGAATGAGTGGGACGAGTATTTGGCATAATCCTACGCTTACCCGTTAGCCTGCCCATATGCGCATCGTTTTTCTAGTGATCTTGATTCAGCCTTGGGTCATTGCTTTAAAAGCGCAAACAAGATTTGAACGTTACGAAGTTGAAAGCGGCCTTTCACAGAATACAATCATATCCCTGCTTCAGGATCGCAGTGGATACCTTTGGATTGGTACCGAAGACGGACTGAATCGATTTGACGGCTATACGTTTAAGAAATTCTTTGCTGATGCGAACGATTCGGTTGGTCTCGCCAACGATATGATCTGGAGCCTTTTTGAGTCAAGTGATGGAAGGATTTGGATTGGACATGGCATTGGCATTTCTTATTTCGATGATTCGGGAAAAATAAGAAACTTGCCAGTGAGGGCTGGCCGGCCAGTTATTTCGATTTACGAGGACAAGCAAAAGAACTTATGGTTTGGGACCGCGGGGAACGGACTCATCAAGGTGTACCCGGAGTCGCTTGAGGTCGAATATTTTTTTAACGACTTTGAAGCGTTACCACCCTACGAGCCATCCTCATGGAAAATTGCCTCAAATAATATTTTATCGATAAGCGAATTTGGTGACAACCTGTTAATTGGCACGAGGGGAGCGGGCTTATTTGCACTAAGCAGCGGGACATTTCACCGTGCTGGTGAGAAAGCAACGGGTGATTTTTTTTTCCTCAATGATATCTGGAGCATCGTAACCGACCACCTGGGCAGGATTTACATCGGGTCGTCCAAAGGTTTATGTGTCGCAGAAAGTGGTTTTAAGTCCTTCAGGTATTTTAAGTCTGATGGAAGGCCTCAATCTCTAAGTTATGAACGCATTTCCAGACTTTTATTAGATGGTCATGATGGATTATGGATAGCCACGTATGGTGGTGGGCTCAACTATTTTGATTTCAAAACTGAAACGTTCGCGAGTTATCGGTATAGGGAATCAGATCCGAGGGGACTTGCCAGCGATTTGATCTTTAGTTTGTTAAAGGACAGAAGCAATAATTTGTGGGTAGGAACCTGGGGTGGTGGGCTTCACAAACTGTCGAAGTACCATAAGCAGATAAATAATTTTGACAAAAGAAATGGGCTGTCCGATTTTGTCTTAGGTGTCGCTGTTAGCCGGGATACTGTTTTTGTTGCTTCATATGCCGGTGGAGTTTTTTATTCGGTTCTTCCGCACTTATCCCATGGCATTCCTTTCGTCTCACTCCCCATGCCCAGGGATGCCTATGTGGTGACCCTTGATGCCGGGAGGCGATACCTATGGGCAGGTCTTGAGGGTGGAGGTGTTATGTTCACCAATAAAAACCTAAAAGCACCGCAATGGAGATTCATAAGAAGAATTGCTGGGAATCCGAATACACTCAATAATCACCTGGTTGAAGTGGTGAAAGAAGATGCATACCATTCACTGTGGATCGGAACAAGGGGGAATGGGTTAAAGCGACTTAATTATGATCAACCTTACGGATCAGCGGGGTGTATTGTTAACTATGAATCCGATGAAAATGACTCAACGACCATTCTGGATAATCAGGTAACATGTCTGTTTATAGATCGATCGGACTATCTGTGGGTAGGGACCTCCAGCGGCCTGAGCAGGACGGTGGAAAAGATAAATGATGAAATCTCCAATCAATTTTTAAGATATCCCATGGGGAGAGTCACCACTATTAATTCGAATGAGCCTGGAAAACTCCTGGTTGGCACCGATCGGGGGTTATTTACGATCAGGGATCGCTCATGGGTTCCGTTCGATCAATTCAAAAATCAATTTGTCAATGCAATTATCTGGGATCAAGACTCCGTCCTGTGGGTGTCAACCAACAATGGGCTGTTCACTGTGTCGGATGATGGCTCGACAAGACACTTAACTGCAAGTGAGGGGTTGCAAAGTAATGAGTTTAATACCCGGGCTGCCGCGGTTGCGGGTTCGGGACTCCTCATGTTTGGCGGTGTAAAGGGATTAAGTGTCATTCGCCCTGATATACTTAAGTATGTAAGTGCCCCGGCAGCAGTAAAAATAAATTTTGCAAAGGTCAACAACGAAAAAATTATTGAAAATCCTTCCAGCCTGAATTTAAAGTATACCGATACAATTATAGAGTTTGATTTTTCACTGCTTGACTACGTAAATCCATCCGCCAACACCTATGAATATAGGTTGAAAGGATTTGAGGACAAATGGGTAAAAACGGATGCAAACAAAAGGACAGCCACCTACACTAATCTTGATGCCGGTGACTATGAATTTTTGGTTCGGGCGAGGAATGGGGAGGGTGTTTTGAGTGCTGGAATAGCGAAGGTCCTAATTGCAACCATGCCGCCTCCGTGGAAATCATGGTGGGCCTACGCAGGGTACGGGATGATCATTGCGTTGGGTATTTTTTTGGCTAGAAAAACTATAGTAACCCGGGAACGGATGAAGGCGAAAATAAGACTTGACGACCTTGAACTGGCCAAACTCAAAGAGCTGGACGATTTTAAATCAAAGTTCTTTGCCAACATATCCCACGAGTTTCGAACGCCATTGACGTTGATACTCGGTCAACTTTCGGAATTGGAATCGGATCGTCCCGCCAACAAGGCGCTGATTGAATCCATCAGAAAAAATGGTAAGGCAGCGCTGGACCTGGTTAACCAGTTGCTGGACTTATCGCGCGTGGACAGCGGCAAATTTGTCGTTCACCCAGCGAAAATCCCAACGGAGCAATATTTTACATGTTTGCTGAACCCGTTTAGGGTAGTTGCCAATCAAAAAGATATTGAATTAAATATCGCATTGCCACGGGATGAGTTTTTTTTTGCCGACCCATCCGTTATCGAGAAAATAGTTGGCAATCTTGTTTCCAACGCCATTAAATACAGTGAGAGAGGGGACACCATAACATTCAGCGCGACTATTGGGGATGGGAAATTATCGATGGCCGTAAGTGACACCGGGATAGGCATTGATCAGGGAGATTTGGCCAAAATATTTGACCGGTTTTATCGAGCCACCGAACATAGTGGGGGAACGGGCATCGGGTTGGCATTAACCAAAGAGTTGGTTCAGGTGCACAAAGGGTCCATCACTGTTGAAAGTGTTAAAGGAGCCGGGTCGACCTTCAGGGTGGTGATACCGTGTAGTCAGGATGCATACAACGAGTTTTCAATGCAACCTGATTGGTCCGGGTTTACAGAAATTTATCCATCGGAGGCAGGTAGAGGACAGGTGAAGGAAGCGGCCTACTCACCAGATGGCGCCCCTGTACTATTGGTCATCGAGGACAACGAGGATTTGGTGGATTTCCTGAAAAGGAACCTTGCGTCACAATTTGAAATTGTCCTCGCCAGGAATGGCGAGGAGGGTTTGTCAAAGGCAGAATCTATCATTCCTGATGTAGTGCTTTGTGATTGGATGATGCCCAGGAAAAGTGGCATTGATGTTTGCAAGGCCCTGAAATCCAATCTACTTACTTCCCATGTTCCGATTATACTGCTTACGGCCAAGGCGGACACAGCGTCCAGGGTTGAGGGGTTAGAGACAGGTGCCGATGATTATATTACCAAGCCGTTTGAAATGAAAGAGTTGACTGTGCGAATTGCAAACCTGGTTAGTCAGCGAAAGCTTTTGCGTGAAAAATTTTCAAGGTTGGGCTTGTCCGGATACAACCATATCACGTCACCCTCCCTGGACGAAAAATTTATCAAAAGACTGAACAAAACCATCGAGACGCAACTTTCCAATCCGAATCTCACAGTGGAAAACCTGGCCCGCGAGATGGGGGTGAGCCGGGTGCAATTGCATCGCAAGGTCACCGCGCTGACCGGTCAGGCGACCAGTGACCTTATCCGAACCGTCAGGCTTGAAAGAGCTGCTGATCTGTTGAGACAAAACGCGGGTAACGTGTCCGAAATTGCTTACCAGGTTGGATTCGAAAATCTTTCTTATTTCACCAGGGCATTTAGGCAGAAATTCAAGGTGCCGCCTTCCGAATACAATACGTAGACGGGTATATGTATTCAAGCCTCAGGTCAGACCGCAATTATTTGCTGGTAATTGCTAAACATTTTGCGCGTCTTTTAATCAAAATTTTTGCCCCTGTTACGCCCGTGTTAAGGATTGAAACGCCTGTGCTAACGGTGAAATGTCATTATTATTCACCTTCGGGTCAGATCAATGGCTTTATCAAAGTGCTCACACCTCGTGAATTTGAAATTTTGAATCTCATGTTTGAAGGGTTTTCGTTTTCAAAAATATCGCAGCGGACCGGGTTGGCACCCCTGGAGATAGAGAAGCATCATAAGCGGTTGCTGAAGAAATTTGGAGCCCGAAATTCGATTGAATTGATTAGAAAGGCTTTGGAGGATAGCTGGTTGAAATTATAAACCTTACTTCATCCTAAATTCCGAAATATGAAAAGGTCAATGGTTCTGGTTTTTGTTTTGAGTGCCGGTGTTTTCTTTTTGGGTGCCTGCGGTGAGAAAACAGGGGTCTGCACAGCATGTTGCGGACCGTCCGGTAATACGTATTGCAAAGATGGCTGGACAGAAAGTGAGTGTAAGGAGTGGAGCGATCAAAAGGTAAATGGCTTGAGTTGGACCTGGCACAAGGATCAGACCTGCGCGGGGCGGGGAACACCCGCAACACCCTAGGATATTATTGACCGTGATTTAGATATATGTGTAAACCATCAGTTGAGTCAGTGGAAGAAAAACAGAGCTGTTGCAAGCGCACTGGTCTGGCCAGGCCGGTTGGAATTCTGCTCATGATCGTAGTATGTTCGTGGTTATTTCCGATCAATGTTTCCGCCCAATTTGCCTTGAGCGAGGATTTTTCCGGCTCAGCCGGGACTTCCCTTAACTCCCTGGGCTGGAACCAGAACTGCAGTTCGGGCCCGGACCTTTTGCTTTCTTCCGGTGGACTCGTATATCCAGGCTATTTGGGATCAGGCATCGGCAATGCCGTTCAGATTCTCAACAGCGGTGCGTCCAATGGTTACAGCTACAGTAAAAATCTGTCGCCTTCTGGTACGCCCATGTACGTGGGATTTTTGATTAACGTGACGAGCGCCCCTGGCAGCTATTTTGACGGGGGTGGCTGCTCCCCAGGGACGCCTGTCATCCTGGCCTTCGGAGGTGGGGGTGGCAATTCAAACGACAACGGTTTGTTTGTTCAAGATGCTGGCGGTGGCTCTTATCGGGTGGGGTTGCACTCGGATTGTTGCGGCAATTCAACCAGTTCAACTTTATTAGCCTATGGAATAACTTACCTCCTCATCATGAGGCAGTCATTCAGTTTCATTGATCTTTACATTAACCCACCACTGGGTTTGCCAGAGCCAGGGGGCGCCATGTCTGTAAGTATAAGTGGATCATCAACTAACGACCTCCATATATCAAACAGGGCGCAGGCCGATTTGCAACTTGATGGGATAAGGGCAAGCCAAAATTGGAATGACATTGTACTCACGTCACCTACAACACAAGCCAGCAACATCTCCTTTCCGGTGATCGCAACAACCAATTCCATCAATTTGAATTGGACAAACGGTAATGGCAATGGAAGAATTTTGGTAGCCAAGCAAGGTTCGCCTGTGACGGGATTTCCTGTTAACAATCAATTTTATACGGCTAATAATTTTTTTGGAAGCGGGAGCGACTTGGGAGGTGGAAGCTATGTGGTTGACAACGGCTCATGCTGCGGCACGACTGTGTCCGGTCTTGTCCCTGGTACCACCTATCATTTTTGGATTTTCGAATACAACCTGAATGGCAGTACCATATTGTATAATATAAATACCGCCACCGGGAATCCGGCAAGTTCAAGTACGCTTGCCTCGGAGCCGGGAGTGCAGGCGTCCAATATTACATTTACCTCGGTCCTTGAAACGTCCATGACCGTAAATTGGAACAGCGGCAATGGTACCCAACGGCTTGTGCTGGCAAAATCAGGTTCTTTTATATCAGCCTCACCGCAGGATGGGACCGGCTATACGGGCAATTCAAATTTTCTTGCCGCTCCGGATATTGGCACAGGCGATAAAGTTGTCTATACCGGCTCCGCTTCATCCGTTACGGTGACAGGCCTTTCAGTAGGCAGCCAATATACCTTTCAGGTTTTTGAATTTAACGGGACAAGCACTACAGCCAATTATCACACGTTTACCTCATCCAATAACCCCATGAGCCGGTATACATTGGCGGCAGAACCCACTAATCAGCCTACGGCAATTTTTTTTACCAACAACAATACCACGTCCCAGGACGTCAACTTTACTGCTGCGGTGGGTTTGCCATCTGGATATTTAGCACTGCGAAGGGACGGTTCTTCACCCACGGATCTTCCTGTGGATGGCACGCACTATACAGTGGGTAACATGATAGGCGCCTCAACGGTGGTTGCTGTTGGCCCTGCCAACGTTTTCCCCTCAAATGGCCTGGTCCCCGGCCTGATCTATTTCTACGATATCTTTTCCTACAACCAAACAGGAACGGGCAGTATTAATTACCGAACAGTTTCTCCGCTCGAAGGGAGTTTAGGGGCCTTATTTACAGAGCCGACAACCCAGGCTACGTCCATTTCATTTACCTCTCTTGCAACCACTTCACTTACTTTAAATTGGACCACCGGAAGTGGAACCAACCGCCTCATCATCGCCCGGCAAGGTGCAGCCATTGCAACGGACCCGACAGATGGCGTGTCTTATTCTGCCAATGCCGCCTTTGGATCGGGCACGGCCATTGGATCTGGATTTGTTGTCTATTCGGGGTCGGGTTCTTCAGTAACGGTGACCGCCCTTAGTGCCGCCACGAGCTATCATTTCAGGATATATGAGTTCAATGGCACCGGGTTGCAGGCTAATTACAATATATCGTTTTCAACCGGTAATCCAGGTAATCGATTCACCTTGGATCTGGAACCCACGGCACACCCTGCGTCTTTCACCGCTGTAAGTGCGGGATCGTCTCAGATCAACCTGACGTTTTCTGCTGCCAGCTCCATTACCAATGCTGATGGTTACATTATTCTTCGAAGGCAGGACGGTGCAAACCCAACAGTGACGGGCGTTAATGACGGTGTGGTTCCGGCATCGCTGCCGCTTACGGCTGGCACCACCCTGGTGACGACCATCGCCAGCACTGCCACTACCAGCTTCAACAACACCGGTCTCGCCTCCGGATTAAATTATAACTATGCCATCATTCCGTACAATTTTAATGGAACCAGTAACGAAACGTATAATTATCGGACGGCTGCTACGGTGCAAACAGACGCATCGTTCACCTCTGCTGTGGAACCCGCCAATCAACCAACAGCCATTAGCTTTTCAGCCCCTGCAAGCAATGGTTACACAGTTGGCTTTACTGCCGCAGTTGGTAGCCCCGCAGGTTACCTGGCAATTCGGAGGCTTGGCGCATCACCAACGGGTGTGCCCCTAGACGGAAGCGCTTATTCGGTGGGGAACCCGATTGGAGATGGGGTAGTTGCCTTTGTGGGGAGTACAACATCATTTATGGAGTCGTCTCTTGCAGCATCCACCGTATATCATTATGATATATTTTCGTTCAATGGTACCGGAACCTTAACCAACTACCTCACAACGAGTCCATTGGAAGGGAGCCGAACCACCCTTGCTACCGAACCTACTGCCCAGCCTACCGCGTTGGTATTTTCAGCCTGGACTACTACTTCGTTCAATGCATCCTTTACCGCAGCTGCGGGAAGTCCAGCGGGATACCTGGTTTTAAGAAGGCAGGGGGCCTCTCCCACCGGATCGCCTGCGGACGGAACGGCTTATGTTGTGGGAAATACCATAGGCGATGGCACTGTGGTAGCGGTGGGTGCGACCACCTCGTTTGCAGAGAGTTCATTGGTAGCAGGAACCACGTATCATTACGATATTTTTTCATTCAACGGCAGCGGCTTGTCCATCAATTATCGGACGACCACGCCCCTGGAGAATAATACGATCACCAGGCCACTGCCACCCACTGCGAACGCGGGAAGTGCTGTCACCACTACGTCATTTACGGCCAGTTGGAGTTCCGTTTCAGGGGCTGTGAACTATAGACTAGATGTTTCCACGGATGGTTTCGTGTCAACCATTCCAGGATTTGGGAATCTTACCGTTGCCGGAACGTCACAATCTGTTACCGGACTCACCGCAGGAACTACTTATCAGTATCGTGTCAGGGCCAGCAATACCTCAGGTGCTTCTGGCGATTCCAATACAATAACGAATCCCACGTTGTGCCTGGCGCCCGTTGCCAACGCAGCATCCAACATTTCTTCAGCGGGTTTTGACGCCAGCTGGAATGCAGTTGGCGGTGCCACGAGCTATTCGCTGGATGTCTCTACGAACAGCGGGTTCTCAACTTTTGTGGGTATTTACAACGGCTTCGTGGTTACCCAAACATTGGTGGCGGTTACCGGATTGAGTCCATCTACGCAATACTTTTATCAGGTACGGGCCAACAATTCGTCCGGACCATCTGCCAGTTCATCACCGGCCGTTAATCTTACTACCCTGGCTCCCGGGCCGGTTGCCAATGCTGCAACCAACGTGAGCCAGACGGGCTTTACCGCCAATTGGTCTGCTGCGGCCGGAGCTGACAACTATACCCTGGAAGTGCGGAGTTTGGGAGTTATTGTACAGACATTTAGTAATGTCACATCGACTTCCCAAGCCGTTTCCGGATTGAACGCGGGAACGGTTTATGACTACAGCGTGAGGTCCAATAATATCGCTGGCACCTCGTCCCCTTCAAATGTAATTTTGGTAACCACCGTGCCACCAAACCCCTTAACTATCGCGGCATCTTCGGTCACCCAGACTTCATTTACAGCCAACTGGAATGCTGCTGCCGGAGCCACCTCTTACCTGGTCAGTGTATCCTCGGATAATTTCGCCTCTGTTATGCCAACCTTTACCAACATTGAAGTAACTGGAACTTCAATGGCGGTTGCCGGATTAACACCGGGAACAATATATTATTATAGGGTTAAGGGTAAAAATTCATCCGGGACATCGGGAGACTCCAATACTTCATCACAAATCACGGTACCATCTATTCCAACCGGCCTGGAAGTGACTCAAATCACCGGCAGCAGCTTTTTGGCCAGTTGGTCAGTCGTTTCGGGAGCTGACGGGTATGAGTTGGACGTATCCAGGGATAATTTTGTGAGTTTCGTGACGGTGTACCAGGCGTATCCGGTTGTTGGTGGCAATGATGAATTTGTTACTGGATTGCTTTCCAATACGATCTACCGATTTAGGGTAAGGGCCTACAATGACGGTGGCGTTTCACCTAACTCAGCGAGCAAACCGGTACTTACAGCCGGTGGAACTGACGTCCCTCCATCTGTCACAGTAGCTACGCCCACTAACTCTTCCACTACGGTTACCGCCAATGTCACGGGCGGTGCCGGGACCAAGACGATTACATTTCTTCACAGGAGAATTACGGAGGTTGAATTTACAACAGAACCAAGCCAAACCGTTGGCGGAAGCGCAGCGGACTTTAATGTTGAAAGTTCCTTTTTTGATGAACAAGGCATGGAGTATTATTTTTTGTTAAAGGATGAATTAGACCGGGAGGCTACAAGCACAAGGGCGTTCATTTACATTTCAAAATCATCCGAAAATATTCCCAAACTTTCATCTGGCGGCAAGATCGAGAACTACCGTATCTTCTCCATTCCGCTGCAACTCGAGAATAAAAGCATCGAGACCATTTTCAATTCTGTGATTATCCAGTATGGGGGCTATGTAAAAAGCAAGTGGCGCCTCGTTCAATACAAAGATGGCAAGAACGTTGACTTCAGGTCGGGACTGAATGACATTGAACAGGGCAAGGGATATTGGTTCAATTCCGTAGACCCGGTCAATCTGAGTATCTCCGGCACTGCGGTACCCGCCAACCAGGCAAAGCCATTTGTGATGACCCTGACTGCCGGATGGAATCAAATAGGAAATCCTTATAATTTTCCCATCTCATGGAGTGATGTGTTGGCGCAAAACAATAATCCGG
>CAZZNH010000010.1:0-221008 GCA_964655635.1 uncultured Ohtaekwangia sp. | reverse complement strand
CCTCTATCGATCTCATGCGGGTCCGCTATCAAGTTACATTCATTCAAAGAACGTGCAGAATCTTCTAAAACGTTGATTTTCAGAAAATTCAATAGTGACGTTAAGTCGTTGTTGAAGAGCCAAACCGCCTGAATGGCACACAATCCCCTAAATGGGAGCGCAAAGGTAACCTTTAATGACATCTTAGCAAAGGCAGGGCAAAAAGTTTTTGAAAATAAGGCGAGGTGATTGTATCACTGATCTGACGCGGTAATGGGAATACAAGTAGCCATTTTTGCTATGAACCAAACGGGTGGCAATGCGTGAGGGATAGAGCCATTGTATGAGCCCGCGGAGGATCCGTGCGGATGGATGGCGAGTGGCGATAGCCCGACCCCGGGGTCAAAAAAACCCGGGGGCACGCCCAAGAAAAACTACTTCGGCTTTTTAAAAATCGGCACGGTACTGCAAGGCTCGCCAAACATGATGCTGGCTGCAATTGGCCTGAGACGATTGGTGACGTCTACATATGTTGCGATGGGTACAGCTATCTTGCTGCATCCCTTAATGACCACTTTTGCATTCTGATATGCACCCCAGTCAATTTCATCCAATCTGGATTTGAATAATGCGGTCTCCAACTCCTCTTCACTTCCGAAAATCACCGTAGCGGCAAAAGGCTGCAAGGCAACGGACAGCAACATGTAAGCCCAGGTGGGTACAATGGCATCCGCTGAGCAGTGAATTGCAACATGCTTGCCTTCGAATGCAGACCAATCGTTGGTCTTAATAAATTCCCTGAAGTCCTTTTCCTTTAAAATTTGCCCCTGAAACAATTGGTCTTTGATGTCGAAAGAAACCCGCTCGCCAGGAACATAAAATTCCTCCAGGTCGATGGTTTGCAACGCGCTCTTGGCCACTTTATTTACAATCTCTTCGCTCATAGGTCTGCTGTCAGTCCAAACATCAAATGGCTGATTTTGGTTTTTTTATTAAAAAATCTTTTAAGTAGAAAGGCTCAAAGTCAGCGATGTTCTCAAATTGATCTGCCTGGTATTTTTCCTGGGCCAGCTCTCCGATTTGAATGGCGGAGGGCACAATGTTATCCAAGAAAACCGCATTTGGGTGCCTTATCATCTGCTTGCATTTCAATGCACCGTTTCCGAAAAAAGTCATTTTTTTTTCTGCCAACTCGGACGCAAAACTGGATTCATCAATGATTTTTGCCTGGGTTGGTTCCAATACTTCGCATTTATTGTTTGCAAGCAGGCAATAGACTTCCATCCTTCGTGCATCAAGCATGGGACAAAGGACTACCTCGTCCGAAAATTGATGGGCCACCTGCCTCACCATGCATTCCAAGGTGTTGACGGCTATCAATGGTATATTGAGTGTATAGCATAGGCCCTTTGCAGTAGCCACACCTATGCGAAGTCCGGTGTAGGATCCCGGGCCTTCGGAAACCGCCACAGCCTTGAGTTGGTCTGCCGTCAGGTCGCATCTTTTTATGATTTCATCAACCATCACGGCCAGCTTGGAGGATGCCGACTGATTGATGAAAATATGGGATGACGCGATTAGCGCTCCCTCTGCATGTATTGCTACCGAGCAAACTGAGGAAGCCGTTTCAAGGCTGAGGATAAGTGGCATTACCTGGAGGAAAGTAAGTTCCTATATCTGGCGTCTTCACGCAGGTACTTTAGTGCTTCCATCACTTCATTGTCGCGCTGCAACGATAACTCGGTCTGTGACTTGATAAGACCTATGTGAAAGGCTATTTCTTCTTCCAAAACCTTTGAGATTTCATCTTTGTATCGGATCAAATCTTTTGATCTGTTAAGCTCGATTTGTGTTTGCAAGGCTTTTAGTTGTGGCTGGAGATCCAAGTAGGTCCGTTCTTTTTTCGCCACAGTCACCAATTGCTCCATTTGTTTCTCCAGATCTGAACTGAAAACAAATTTTTTAGCCGCGAGCCACTGCCCAAATTTTTTGTATTCCTCATCGGATAATTTAAATCCTTCTTTGAGGCTAAGTTCCGGATGTTGTGAACAGTAAAATGTCGCAAAGTCAAAAATATTGCCCGAGGTGATCAGCTGAACGGAAGCGGGGCTCAAATATTCATTTTTTACTTCCACGTCCGGATCAAGTCCTCCACCATCGTAAACTTTGCGGCCTCCTTTGGTAAGAAACTCGGATTTCAGGGAGTCAGCAAATTTATCCACCGATCCATCCTCATGGCGATTTGCATAATCCAGTGCCTGAATGCACCGACCGCTGGGAATATAGTACTTGGCCGTGGTTACTTTCAGTTGTGCATTATAGGAGAGCGGTCGTGTTGTTTGCACCAAACCTTTTCCAAAGGTCCTTTGCCCAACGAGGATCGCCCTGTCATAGTCTTGCAATGCACCCGCAACGATTTCGGATGCTGAAGCACTGCCTCCACTGGTAAGGATTGCCAGCGGAGTGGTGGTATCAATCGGATTATTTAATGAAACATATGTCTTGTTCCAGTCTTTTACTTTCCCTTTAGTTGACACCACCTCAAGTCCTTTTGGAATAAAAAGGTTGACGATGTTTACCGCTTCGTATAACAATCCTCCCGGATTGTCCCGCAGGTCCAGTATCAGGCGCTTGGCGCCCTGCTTTTTCAATTCGACAACGGCCTCTTCCACTTCTTTGCCGGCACCTGGTGTAAAGTCATCTAACTTGATATACCCGATGTCATTCTCGATGACACCTTTGTACACGACATTGTTGAGTTTTATTTTTTGCCGATTAATCTTGAGTGTAATTTCCTGGCTTTGACCCACCCTCCTGACAACCAACGTGACTTCGGTATTTGGTTTCCCCTTAAGCAACGTACTGACTTCGGATGTTGACTTTCCTTCAATGGGTGTACCGTTTACTGAAATAATCTGATCGCCAACTTTCAGTCCTGCTTTATTGGCCGGATAGCCATCGTAGGGATTCGTGATCACTGTCTTGTTGTTGATGACACCAATTAGCGCCCCAATGCCAGCATACTGTCCGGTGGTTTGAATGCTGAAATCTTCAAGATTTTCCTCGGCAATATAATCCGTGTAGGGGTCGAGAGATTGCAACATTCCATCGATACCCTTGTTCACCAAATCCTTTGGATTTATTTCGTCAACATAGTAGGCATTGACTTCTTTGAACAGCGTTGCAAAAATATCCAGGCTCTTGGCTATGTCGAAGTATTTTTCGGCTGGCGCTGAGAAAGAAACCCCAACAATTGCGGCTACGACAATCAGGATGCCAATAAGACCTTTTTTTATCTTCATTTGTTAATATCGTTTTGAGTCGACCTTAATCTAGATGCGAGGCCTCCCTTTCGGCAAGCGGGTATGGCATCGCCCTTGTGCTGTCATTCTTTGCGTGGTCAAATTCTAATGGCCATTTTATCCATGAGCACCTGTAAATATACGCATCAAGATACTTTCCAGCTAGTTGGCAGTTGGTTCTGCATTCAAGTCATTTAGTTTCCCGATCGCTCTTGCCACGGCCCTTTGTATATGATCGTATTGCTCAATCTCTTTGCCTATGTAAATAAACCCTATTAAGAGCTTCGGGGTTTCATTGAGTCTACCTTTTTGGAGTCGATAGGCCTCTCGTGACCGCCTTTTGATTTTATTGCGGTCCACGGCACTTTTGAAGGTTTTTGCAGATGCTGTAAACAGAACCTGGTGAGAGGGCGATTCCTGCGGATTGGGCAAATAAAGTATCCTGAAAGGGTATAAATTAAAAGAGGAACCCCTTTTAAAGAGTTCCTGTATTGATTTTTCCTTGCTGAGTCTTTCGCCCTTATGAAAGCTGAATTTCCCCATGGGACCAAATTAATGAATCCTCACGCGAAACTCAGTGAGGCCCGAATTAGCCCTTAGGCGTTTTCTCGTCAGACACGGTAAGTTTTTTACGGCCAGCCCTTCTGCGGGAAGCCAAAACCCTGCGACCGTTGGCGGTAGCCATTCTTTCGCGGAATCCGTGTTTATTCTTTCTTTTTCTTTTCGATGGCTGGTAAGTCCTTTTCATTTCAATATCGATTTGCCTTTATTTTATTAAAGGGCTGCAAAGATGCTCAGTATTTTTAATAATTCCAAGGTTGGGTGGACGGTTGTTGCCCCATATAACCGCCTCAATTCCCTGATCGTCAACAGCAAAATAGGCATTTGCAATCGGCAAGCACGATTTTGCCTAGTTGTTGCCTACTTCAATTTAAAAATGGAGTCATCAATCAGGGGATTGACCTGCCCATCGACCAACTCAAACGAAAAGTTCACTGGCCCCTGCTGCTGCCCGATCTTCTGCGGAAATTTAATTCCCTCGATCTCTTTATAATCAGAAAAGGTTGTTGTGGAAACAAGCGCACCCTGGGGTGTTTCGATGGTCTCGCTCCGCTTCAACCTCAATCCCGTGTTGGCATCATAATAGTAATTCGACTTGGCTCCAGAGGCGAGCGTGTACTCTATTACATACGCGTCATCGCCCTCCACCTTTTCGACTGACTTCAGCTTGGACGTAGCCCCGGTCAAACTCAATTCCGGAAATATCGCACTTTCAAACAGGACTTTTCCCTTCATATCGCTATCGACTGGGGTGGGCTGTCCCATAGACGAAATCGAAACCTCCTTGCCATTGCTCACCACTCTCTGGAAAATTGCCCCGTTGGCACTGATTTCTGTTACGCTTTTGTTTTGGGCGGCCTTCATCACGGTCATGGTCAGCTCCGTTCCCATTGCACTTGCCTTGTATACCTGTTTTAATGAAGTGATTTCGTTTGCTCTTTTGATCCCACCTATACTGTTTAAATAATTCTCGATTACTTTTTCAGCAGTGAGCCCAGGAGGAAGTGATTTGGTTTCTTCCGGAACGTATTCGACACCCTGAATATCGAAGTATTTCACATCACCGAATTTTTTGAGTGATGCTGCAATTTCCGATCCTTTGCCAACCACCTCAATGTAGGCCTGATCTGGCTTGATGTATTTTTTTGCAATCGCCTGAACTTGTTCAATGGTTACACCGTCCAATCTTTTCAGGTAAGTGGAGTAATAATCCTTTGGCAAATTGTATTTCGCAGTATTCACGGCAAAACTTGCAATGGTCTGTGGCCGCTCGAGTGATCGCCCAAATGATCCAGCAATTGATGCCTTGGCTGCCAGCAGTTCAGGTTCACTAACGGGCTCCTCTACCATTCGCCTGAGTTCGGCCATCAATTCATAAACTGCACTGTCGGTAACTTCATTTCTTACACTTGCTGACGCAGTGAATCTTCCCACCAGCTCATCACTGTTGAGTTGCGAATTGGATCCGTAGGTGAAGCCGTGTTTCTCACGCAGGTTTTGGTTTAATCTTGCTGAGAAACTGCCTCCTAAAATTTGGTTCATCACCCTTGCCTTAAGCACATCTTCGCTTCCAGTTTTCAGATCCACCGGATGGGCGATATTGATTATTGATTGCACTGACGCAGGGCGATCCACCAGCGCCACAAACGTTTTCTCCGGAGGAGTGGGCGTTTTGTATTCAAGTTTGTTAACCGTCCCTGAAGTCCATCTCGCAAAATGGGCATTGACAATTTGCTTTGCCTGCCTTAGTGAAATGTCGCCAACAATCACCAGGTAGGCATTATTGGGTCGGAAATACGTCTGGTAGTATTGTTTGCAATCCTCAAGGGAAATTGCCTCAACCGTTTTTTCAGTGGCAACTTCTCCGTACGGATGATCCTTGCCGTAAACCAGTAACCCAAGGACATTGGACGCGATTGTCCCGGGGTCGTCCTTTCCAGCTGTAATACCTGAGATCGTTTGAGTTTTTAATTTGTCCAACTCTGATTGCTCAAATGAGGGGTTATAAAGGACATCGGTCATGAGGTCCAATAGCTTGTCAGTATGTTTTGATAAACTTGCCGCAAACAGGCTGTAGGCACTGGTGTTCAATGACGCGCCAATAAAATCTACTTCTTCATCAAGTTGTGCTTTCGTTCTATTGGTCGTACCGGTGCCTATTAAATCACCGGCAATGGATACGTACCCTGCTCTATCTCCCTCAAAAATTGGATCGTGTCTTAATTGAATGGAGAATTGAATTCGGGGCAGCTTGTGATTTTCTACAACAAAAACCTGAAGTCCGTTCTTTAACGTAAACGACTGATAGTCGCCAATTTTTATTTCGCGGGCAGGCGCGGGGGCGGGCGCTTTGCTCCTGTCCGCTTGCCCAAAGGCGCTTCCTGCAAGGATCAAAATAAAACAAACTGTGGCAAGTGCTCTCATCCTTGAATTAATTATCGGTTTTGATTTGGGCGCCTCCTGGTTTTTGCTGGGCCGATTTCGGAAGGTAATGCAACACCACCCGATTTTCTTTAACCAGGTATTTTTTCGCCACCCGTTGCAAGTCTTCCCTGGTGATTTTCATAAAGCGTTCCAACTCCGTGTTGATCAAACCTGCATCACCGTAATAAACATGGTAGTCTGCCAGCTGCTCAGCAATCCCAATCATTGAGGAATTTTTTTGCACATAACTACTCTCAATTTGATTGCGAATTTTTTGGAACTCTGATTCTGAAATGAGTTCGTCCTGTACTTTCTTGATTTCTGCATCCATTGCGACCTCAAGATCATCTACACTCACTCCAACATTTGTCAATCCAAATACTATATAGAGTCCCGGATCTTCAGAAGAGAAAGGGAACGCCTGTACCACATAGGCTTTCTTTTGCTCGTCCACCAATGACTTGTACATGCGAGAACTTTGTCCACCACTTAGCACAGTACTTAGCATATTCAATGCATAAGAATCTGGGGTACCCTGTTCAGGCATGTGGTAGGTCTGTATGACCGCAGGTAGCTGAATATTGTCAAAAACCACATCCCTGATCTCCTTTGTTTGTGGCGGCTCCACTACAGTTGGCCGGGGGATTGGCTTACCACCTTTCTTTATGTCCTTAAAATATTTTTCAATAGAAGCCTTTGCGCTTTTTATATCAATATCCCCGGCAATGGTGAGGGTCGCATTTTCAGGAACATAAAATGTTTTGTAGAATTCGATAAACTCCTCCAGGGTCGCGTTGTTCAAATGCTCCAACGACCCGATGGTGGGCCAGCGATAAGGGTGAACTGTGTAGGCTCTCTTAAGAATCTCTGTCAGGATACTGCCATATGGTTGATTGTCCATACGCTGGCGTTTCTCTTCTTTTACCACTTCTCTTTGCGTCTCCACACCAGCCGGATCAATTTTGGCGTGCATCATTCTTTCCGACTCCAGCCACAATCCCAACTCCAATTGATTCGAAGGTAAAATTTCATAATAGAAAGTCCGGTCGTTGGAAGTATTGGCGTTATTGGTACCACCCGCATTGGTGATGTACTTGTCGAACTCGCCCCTTTTTATATTTTCCGATCCTTCAAAAAGGAGGTGTTCAAAAAAATGCGCAAAGCCTGTTCGCTTAGGATCTTCATTTTTTGAGCCGACATGATACAAAACCGAAACAGCCACAATGGGTGTGCTATTGTCCTGATGAAGAATCACATGCAGTCCATTCTCCAGATCGTATTCTGTGAAATCAATTTTGGGTGCCTGGGCAATCGACATTTGCCAGCAAGCGATGACCAGGATTGTCGGAAAGTATTTTAGCATGCTTTAATGTTCAATCAAATCCTTCATTACACGTTTAGCCTGTGCTGGCTCTAGTCGTGGTCCAAATTGCGAAACCACTCGAGAGGAGGCCAGGGATGCAAGTTTTCCGGACTCTGCATAGCTATGTCCATGGGTGATGCCGTACAAAAAAGCACCCGCAAACATATCGCCTGCACCATTGGTATCCAGCGCTTTCACTTTATACGGTTCTATTTCAATAAAGGTGTCTCCATCATAAATTAATGCACCATTTGCCCCCAGTGTAATGGCGAAGCGTTTGGCAGCCTGTTTCAATTTTTCGCGGGCCTCGCCAATACTATCCGTTTCGCTGAACATCAGGGCTTCTTCTTCATTGCAGAAAAGAAGATCCACGCTGGCACCAATTACCTGTTCAAAATTTTTACCGAAAAACCTCAGCATGTTGGGATCTGAAAAAGTGAGCGCGGTGTGTACTTTATTCTTCTCCGCAATTTTTTTTGTTTCTATCAATGCATCAGTCCCTTTTGGACTCGCGACCAAATAACCCTCCAGGTACACATAGGTTGAGTTAACGATAGCCTCCTCATTGACCTGATCTGGCGACATGAACGAACTCATGCCCAGGAAAGTATTCATCGTACGATCTGCATCTGGTGAGGTCATCACCAGACACCTTCCTGAGTCACCTTGCGGGCAATCTTCATACTTCAGGTTGGTATCCACGCCATTTCGCTTCATATCCTCCAGAAAAAATTTACCAAGATCATCGTGTGCCACAAGGCATGAGTAATAACTCTTTCCTCCAAATTGATTAACACCGATCACTGTATTTGCGGCAGAACCTCCGGCCGACATGCGGCTTTTTTTCATGTCGATCGCTTTCATCAAATGTTGCTGGCGCTTTTCATCAACCAGGGTCATCACTCCCTTTTCAACATCGTTTTTTACAAAGAAATCATTATCAACCTCCGTGACAATATCTACAAGGGCGTTACCAATGCCATATACATCATACTTCTTTCTCATTTGTCATTAATTATTTCAGTTTGCAAGAATACGGAATTCAACACTTAGAACTAAGCGGTCGCACAGTAAGTCTACCTGCCGTTCCTGGGCACAATGTTTAGCGTATGGATGAATTGTTTCGCCCGATTGGGATAATCGGTAATAAATCCATCCACACCCATACCCTTCAGCGCCAGCATTTCCGAAACTTCATTGACAGTCCAGGGGATCACTTTGATTTTCCTTTCATGAAGGGCGTCTACTTTGCTTTTGTTGATATTGCGATAATAAGGGGAGTAAATGGTTGGATTAAATCCCAGTTCTTTCAGGTGTGTTTCGACTGCTTTTCGATCTTCGACCAAGGCAGCCAGTCGGATTTTTGGATACTTCTCATGCCAGTATTTTAACACCCTGAAGTCAAAGGATTGAATAATGATCCGATCCATCGGAAGGTACTCATCGAGCAGGTTATATACCAAATCAGAAAATTCTGCCGGAGCTGGGTGGAATTTATCATCTCCCTCCACACCTGATTTAATTTCGATGTTGTAGTCTACTTCATATTGCGTATAACTCTTGATATGATTCTCAACAGCCACAATAACATCGCTGAGCAACGGTTTTGTCACTTTCATTTTCTCTTGCTCAGGAAATTTTTTATTTCCTTTTGATCCGCAGTCAAACTGCGCTACTTGATCGTAGCTCATTTCGAAAATATTGAAACCTTTTTCTTCCCGATCTGCAATCGGATCGCCTTGCGCGTTGAGACAAATCTCAGAGGACATCCAGGGTTCATGCGAAACAACCAATTTCCGATCCTTTGTAACTGCCAAATCGAGTTCGAGTGTCGTGACCCCGGAATCGAGGGCATAAATGAATGCAGGAATGGTATTTTCAGGTTTCAGGCCGCGCGCACCCCGATGGCCTTGCACATCAAATGTGGGAAGTTTTTTCTGTGCATTACTTAAGGGTGAAATCATTATTGTAAGGAACAAGGCAAAAAGCATTCGTCTCATCCTTCAAAGATAAAAAACTAATTCTTGATTCTGCTTACAACGGATCTACTCCAATTGTCATCTTCTGATCATGTGACCCCGATTTCCGGACATGGGATTAAGTTGTTTGTTCAACGCATAAGTGAAACTCACCATGAAATACCTTCCGAGGTCGCTGGAAGTTCTTTGCTCGAGGTAATTGGTACTGGCTGTTTGGGCTATGCTCACATTTCTGTCCAGTAAATTATTTACTCCAAACTTTAATTCGCCCGTATTGTTTTTCAACAAGAATCTTGAGAACCAAATGTCTAACAATGGAACAGTCTGATTAAAACCTGTTGTCTTGCTGCTATAATCCAGGAATCGGAATTTGCCATTCAGTTGATAATTCTTTAAAAATTTGAGAGTTGATTCTGCCTCGTACGTCTTGTTCAGGAATAATTGATCCGCAAGACTAAAATCGTACTGAGACTTTTGCTGCTCAACCGATGTACTCAAATCTAAACTGTATACATCACCAAGCGTGAGCGAATACCGCAGCATTCCACCCAGTGTTTGCCGTTGAATTGAATTCTCGACATTATTCAACAATGTTATTCCATTGGCGGTCACTATGCTCGTTCTGATGCCTATCCTGCTTTTGATTTGCTTCAGAGGAAACCCAAAGTGGATCGTACCGTCCACCGAATAATTCTCGGAGACATTTACCGGCTTGGTCGTCCTGACAAGATTCGCATCTACTTCCTGCGAAGTTGAAATGGCATTAGTCGTATAAGTGGTTGTAAGGAATGAAAATACATTGATGAACGTACCAGGATCAAATAACGTAAAGGTGCTTCTTAACTGATGTGAGTATCCTGGCCGTAGATCCGGATTACCAATAGAAAGATTCAAAGGGTCGCTGTTATTCAGGACGGGTTGCAATTCCTGGATGGTCGGTTCCTGCATGGAAGTCTCATAGTCCAACCCCAAACGTTTAAAATTGGTAAAATCATAATTGAATCTCATTACCGGAAGGATATTTTCAAATGATTTGTCGATGGCAACATCCTGATAGATAAGATCGCCACTAAGGTTGGTGCTTTGCCATGAGGCACCTATCAAAAAATTAATTTTTTGCCGAATCAACCTCAGGTTTAGTCCCGGACGATTATAGACATATTCACTATTGTACTTATTGCTCAATAGTGAATCAAATGTTAGTTGTGAGCCACTCACATCCCAAACACCCCTGTCGACATTATTTTTATTTACGGCATAGCTGTAGTTCACCTCCAGGTATTTCCTACCTCCCAATGGCTCAGTGTACGAAGTAGTAATGCCGTACGACAGTGCATTATTTGACTGGGTGTTGGATTGGGCTATATTCTGGGTTTCCGAAGTTCCCGTATAAAATTGATTCAAAGAACCAATTTCACCTTTATTTTCATAGTCGTTGGCTCCGATCGATAGGTTTGCCGAGATGGATCTTCCCTTGCGTTTGAATTTATGACGATACAATAGGCTTGAATTAAAATTTACTCCGTTCACTGCTGAATTGGTGGTCCGACTGCTCTCATTCTGTTTAACTCCCGATGCATCCAATGTTTCACTTTGACTAAACACATTCAACCTGGTATCAGAGATTGCCGCATTCGTATTAAATTTCACGGAATTGGTTGAATCAATCTTTTGATCGAGCATGAAATTTACCCGATGGTTATTAGAAACGTTTCTTTGTCTGCTCGTTTGATCGAACGTGTAGTTGCCGGAGCGCAAATAATTAATCCTGTTGAGTGTGGACGTTACGTCCTGGTCCATATTGTTAAGGAAGTAGCTTCCACCCGCCTGTAGCTTTGGATTAAAATCCTTGTTGAAATTGACTCCGCCTGCGTAATTCGTTGTAATTCCATTTTGACTACCGCCCATATTGAGCGGCACTCCGTTTGGATTGTTCTCATTGATTTCAATTCTCATCGCACCACCCCTGCCCATCATTTGTTGAGAGGCTCCAGAAAAATTCATATAGTCATCCATCGAAAAGCCCTGTTCGTTTATATTATTTCCCATTCCCAAAAACGAAAGTTGTTTTGTTTTGGTGAAGCGATTGACGCTGGCCTTCGATTCAAATCGATCTGTGGTTCCTGCTCCTGCCATTAGACTCCCAAATGCACCATTTCTCTTCTCTTCTTTCAGTTCGAGGTTGATCGTTTTTTCCCGTTGCCCGTCATCAATTCCCGTGAACACCGCCTGATCCGATTTTTTGTCAAAAACCTGCACCTTGTCGACCGCGTCTGCCGGGAGATTTCGGGTCGCCAGTTTTGGATCGCGGCCAAAAAATTCTCTGCCGTCCACAGTGACTCTTTGTACATCTTCACCCTGTGCTTTAATGCCGCCATCATTGTCAACTTCCACACCTGGCAACTTTTTCAGCAAATCCTCCACGTTCGCATTCGCCTTTGTTTTGAACGAGCCGGCATTGAATTCGATGGTATCTCGCTTTACAGTCACGGGAGCCTTCTCACCTTCAATAATTAATTCATCCAATTGTTTCGTATACGTCCTCATTCTGACGACTCCCAATTCAACATCCATATCATTGGCATCAATTTCCTTTTTGAAAGTTTGAAATCCTACGTAGGTAATCTGAACCAGGTAGGCGCCTTTGCTTATATTCTTCAATCTGAATGCGCCCTCATTATCGGTGACTGTAAAATTAATAAGGGTGGAATCGCTTCGTGTCAGCAGCATTACAGTAGCTGAAGGAAGTGGCGAAAATGTTGGATCGTTAACTTTTCCAGAGATAGATATCTTTTGGCCGTGAGCAATGCTAAATCCGAGGCAAAGGGCCATCAGTAGAAATTTATTCATAGGGTTCGTTTTACAAAAGAGATATTGATTTCTTAATTGCGGATGATCATGCCATGTCCGCCCATTTGTTTCATTCTCTCATCCATCATTTTTTTGAACTCCTCATCTGTAGTTTCCTGTCCACCCTTTGGGATTTTCATCTCGCTTTTTTTCAGCGGCCTTAAATCAATTTGAGTTGCTACAAATACTTGCTCCTCGTTATTGATATCCAATGCCAGGACAGCACCGGGCAGTGTATTGTATGAATTCGGCCCCAGAAAAGGTCTCAGTTTTTCAGAGTACCAGGCGGTGACCGTCTGATGCGTGTCTTCTGAAGTGTAGAAAGCCTGTTTGCATGCAAAACCTAGTATCGTTTTTGTTTCATTGGCAAATTTCCATGGCGCAATATTTAATGGTTTAGTGATCAGGTAGTTCTTTCCCATGAATTCCCGTTGACTTACTACCTCGTTAGTTTCCTTGTTTGAGTAATATTCAAAATAGGGTTTCGCTATTTGGACCCTCATCCCACCCCCATTGTCGAGGTCATCCGAATCATCTTCAATAAGAGGTTTGTAAATCGATTCCTTTTCATTAAAAAACAATTGTTCCTTTGAAACCCTGAACTCAGGCATCATTTTTTTCATCTCTTCTCTCTCTGGGGGAATTCTACGGTGCATGTTTAATTTTGCTTCGTAGGTGATCACTCCTTCGACATCTTGGGCAGCGCATTGCATTACGGCTGATGCCATCGTAATGACTCCGGCCAATAGCATTATCTTTTTCATACTTAATATTTTTTTGACGAGCTTGAAATGTTTCCGTTCCAATGTACGGCACTAGAGAGCCCCGGCTGGTTAATAGACATGAATGGAATGTTAATTAAGGTTAAAATCAAATCTATGGGACGGTTTACCCGTATCTTTACCTGGTGAAACACAGCAATTCTATATCATTGATTGCGATCATTGGAAGCGTGCTTCTATTGCTTATCCTGGAATCCTTTTGGCTGAGAATGGAATTTAAAAGTGAACTCGCAAGGTTCCAGAGGGAAACTCACATGATGTTTCGCAATACCATTTTTGAATTGAATGACTCACTGATCAACAAGCGCATAGTGGCTGTCGGTAGCGAGTCTGTTATTTTGAGAAGATTTGACACCGCCCATTCACCCTCTGGAAGACACATACAGGTGTGGTTAGACAGCAGCCACACCTCACAATTTTTACCCGCGCGAAATGACAAACAAAACCTAACAGTTCCGCATGTGAGGGGTTTGATCATGAGTACATTGCTTGACTCCCTGGACCATCGTGAAATTGAAAAGCGATTTGTTCTCGGACTACAGAAGGCTGGCCTGGCTCTGCCCTCAAACGTCACTCGCATCCAGGCTATCGGTGACTCAACTCCCCTTCCTATTTCTGAGGAGATCATTCCCACACCAAGTGGTGTTTTCAAATTGGAATTCGACAACCTGAACTTGTTGATTTTAAAGAACATTGCACCCCAAATTGCCTTTTCAATTATTCTCAGTCTGCTGGTGATCGGATCGTTTATACTCCTGTATAGGAATCTATTGCTGCAGCAACGACTTGGAGTCATCAAGGACGATTTGATCAGCAATATTTCACACGAACTGAAGACGCCTATCACTACCGTAGGCGTTGCCCTGGAGGGGTTAAGGAATTTTAAAGGACAACATGATCCTAAAACATCCGATGAGTATCTGGCCATTGCCGAAAACGAATTGAAACGACTAACAGCACTAACCGACAAAATCCTCAACACCTCGCTGGCCGAAAATAAAGCCCTCCCCTACCAGTTCAAACCAATAGATTTTTCGGAGATTGTGAATGGGGTTGTTCAATCATTTCAACTTGCCGCAAGCAAAAGCGGGGCCACGGTAAAAGTTGAGATGGATCAGGCTAATTATCGCATCAACGGAGATCCGGATCACTTATCCAACGTGCTCTTCAATTTGCTGGACAATGCCCTCAAGTATTCCACCGATAAAGCAACGATTGAGGTACATCTACATGTTGAGGGCGATACGATCAAATGCTGCATCAAGGACGATGGAATTGGCATACCCAAAGAATATCAGTCCAAAATTTTTGAAAAATTCTTTAGGGTGCCAACAGGGGATTTGCACAAAGTAAAGGGACACGGTTTGGGACTGAATTATGTTCATCAGGTCGTAAAAAATCATCATGGAAAAATTGTAGTCGAGAGTGCAATCAATCAAGGAGCCACCTTTATCTTAAGTTTACCTTTGGCTGATGCAAAAGCATAAAATATTATACGTAGAAGACGAGCCCTTTCTTGGCAGGATCGTGAAAGAAAGCCTTGAGAGCAGGGACTTTGTCGTAGAGATGACCGATGACGGGGCGAATGCCATTTCGCTTTTCAATAAAGTTCAGCCCGATCTTTGTGTACTGGACATAATGCTTCCTGGCAGAGATGGTTACACGATTGCTGCTGACATCCGGAAGCTTAAGGCTGACATTCCGATCATTTTTGTTACCGCCAAGACGCAAACCCACGATTTATTAAAAGGATTTGAATCAGGTGGCAATGATTATATCAAGAAACCATTCAGCCTTGAAGAGCTGATGGTGAGAATCAACAATTTGCTCCGGCTCTCAAGGTCAAAGTCACTCATCAGCGAGGAGCCGCTTGCATTTGGCAATTGCCAGTTTATGCCTCTTCGATATGAATTAAAAGTGAACGGCAATACGAGAAAGCTCTCGCATCGGGAAGCTACCTTGTTGCAATTGTTGATCGCCCACCAAAATATTCCCGTCTTACGAAAAGAAGTGTTAATGAAAATATGGGGAGACGATTCATTCTTTAATTCCAGGAACCTGGATGTTTATGTCACCAAAATAAGAGAATACCTGAAAGCCGACCCAGCCATAGAGATCATTACCATTAAAGGCCACGGATATCTGTTTTCAATTAAGTAACAGGTGTTTTAGCCCAATCAGCGCACCCCAAGAAATCCTCATTCGACATTGCAACCATTAGGGCTATGCGGTGTCCTTTGGCAATAGGTCCATCCCATACTCCCATGATTTCAAACTATATCAAAGTCTCACTGCGCAATTTGCTCAAGTACAAGCAAAATAATTTGCTCAACATTATCGGTCTTGCTTTCGGCCTTGCATGCTGCATTTTGTGCTACCTGCACATCCAGTTTGAATTGGGCTACGATCGCTTCAATTCAAATTATCACTCCATTTACCGGCTGGTGGCCGGCAATCCAGCCGATGAAAACTTTTGGGTCAAAGTAGCCGCACCGATGCCGGGCACCTTTAAAGATCAGGTGCCGGAAATAAAAGACTACGTGAGGTTAACAGGCGTTTCCTACAATCCCAAAGTGCTGATTGCGCAGGGAGAGAATACATTTCTAGAACCCAATTTCTTTATGGCTGATCCTTCCCTGTTCAGCATATTTTCACTTGGGACAATAAAAGGAGATCCTGCCAAAGCACTTTCAGACCTCAATACAGTGGTGATCACCGAGACAATAGCGAGAAAATTGTTCGGCTCGGATGACGCCATCGGAAAAATTATCACGCTGAAAGACAAACAGCTTGATTTTCAAGTGGGTGCTGTGGTACCTGACGTTCCCAAACAGTCTCATTTTCGATTTGACTACCTGATTTCTTTTGAAAACCTGGATCGAATTCTGGGCAATGGGAGTTCAACTTCGTGGGGAATGTTCAACTTTTCTGCTTATGTCTTGCTCAGTGAGGGCGCAAGCGCTGCAGAAACAAATGACAAGATTCAAGCTTCAAAACTAACCTTACCAGATTCAAAGGAGGTCACATTTGAGCGCATTTTCCTGCAACCCCTGAAAGACATTCACTTTCAATACAATCGCGGCAATCAACTGCCTTCCTACGACAAGACGTACATCTATGTCTTTATATCTATCGCCTTAAGTCTTCTCCTCATCGCCTGCATCAACTACATCAATTTGTCAATTGCTTTGTCTATCAAACGAATCAAAGAAATTGGAGTAAGAAAGGTAATGGGTGCCAATCGCCCTCAACTGGTTTTGCAATTCATCAATGAAGGGGTGCTGATCTCCTTTCTCTCTTTGGCCATCGGCATGCTATTACTCGAGAGTGCCATTCCATTTATCAACTCCTTTTTTGGCGCCAGCCTGCAGACAAGTTACGTTGACTTTCAATTTCTCCTATTCGTCTTTGGTACGGCATTGGTAGTGGGATTGATTTCGGGCAGCTACCTGGCTTTTTATGTCAGCGGTTATCAAGCATCTGCCATACTCAAGGGGGGTCTAAAAAATGAGCATAGAGGAATGAGTCTGCAAAAATCACTTGTCTTTGTCCAGTTTAGCATTTCCATCATTCTGATCGTTTGTAGTTTCATTATCAGCAATCAGATGAATTTTCTGCAAAAGAAAAACCTGGGTTTCGATCACAGCCAAATTGTTACCATCCCCCTAAGCGCAGCAACCACCAAAAACGAAACGGATGAACTAAAAATTCAATTGCGAAAAACTTCCGGAGTTCTTGACGCGGCTTCTTCAGCTTTTACACCGGGAAGGGTTAACTGGAATCAAACCGTCTGGTGGGAAGGCCAACTGGAGCCGGTTTCCATGTTTATTATTTCCGTGGACAAAGACTTTTTGCGCACCATGCAAATTGAGCTGCTGGAAGGCAATCTTAATCAAATTGAGTCTGCATCAGGCCCACAATACATTCTGAACAAGTCTGCCGTTGACTTCATCGGGTGGGAAAATGCAATTGGTCATTCTTTTTCGCCCTTTGGCGAAAAAAGAAAACAACCTATCGCTGCGGTTACCGCAGATTTCAACTTCATGTCCCTGCACCATCAGATCGCCCCACTGGTATTAGTAATCTCTGATGATTTTACTCTGAACCAACTTTCTGTTCGTGTTGCAGGGGATGATTTTCAAGAAACCATTAAAAAAATAGAAGCGACTTACAAAAATGTGGTGGGTGACGTGCCCTTCGAGTACACTTTTATGGAAGAAAGTATCAACCGCCTTTATGAATCTGAGACCAGCGTGAACAAAATTGTTTCCTGTCTTACGGCAGTTGCCGTTTTCTTTGCCCTGTTTGGTGTTTATGGACTAATCAGCTTCAACATTGAAAATAAAACCAAAGAGATTGCCATTAGGAAAGTGTTGGGGGTGGCACCTAAGGACTTGCTGATATTATTTTCGAAGACTTATTACCAGTTGATGATCTTTGCTTTTATCGTGGCCATTCCAATTGTTTGGAAGGTTATGTCGGACTGGCTCAACAATTTCAGTTATAAAGTTGAGTTAAGCTCGGTTTGGTTTATTCTTGCACTTACCGGTGTGATGATTGCCATCACGATAATTGGCTTGGTTAAATATATTTCCCTGAAGGATATTAATCCGGCTCAAGCATTAAAATATGAATAACCCAGATTGACGTCAAAACAAAAAAAGGCTACCATTTAGGTAGCCTTTTTTGTTCGGTGTGTTAAGGATTAATTCTTTCCTCCACCGATAAAGAATCCTGCCTTGATTCCCAGGTAGCTGTTCTTCGACTCTGAAGTCAACACCGAAGTTCCTGAAGTTCCTGAACTGACGGTGATTTCGTCAGTTGTGGATGGAATGATGTTGTATTCAATTTGCATGGTGAAGTGGCCAACATCAAAACCAAGTCGAGGATAGAATCCAAACTTGCTTGCTGCCGCGCTTGCAGATGCGCTGCTGCCGCCACCGGAAACACTAACTGAGGCAGAGGCGAGGGAATAAATTCCCAATCCCAATCCTGCAAAGGGCCTGAAATTATTGTTCGAAAAATAGTATTGCCCATTTACAGTGTATGAAGCATTCGCCTTCACTTCGGCATCCGAAGTTACTGATGTGCCACCGCTTGTCACGGTCACTCCTCTTGCCATTACAGCGGTCTCCAGTCTTAGTCCTACAGCGATTTGATCATTCACCCTATAGGCAGGCTCCAGGTATAGCAACACACCTCCTTTAGCTCCGTCACCACCAGGTGAGGCATAGCCAAGGCCAAGGCCTACTTTAACCGGTTTGTATTCCTGCGCTTGAGCGGTCAGCAATGCGGCCCCGATAAAGCCGATCAATAATAGCGTTTTTTTCATGGTACGATTAGTTGGTTATGGATATTCAATTACCATAAACTATGCCATAAAACCTATACTTTTTGGACCAGAACCATGATTTTCCTTACCTGAGCATTAAAAATGTCAGATAGCCTTTCCTTTTTGGCCCGGACCCATCAGGCTTGAAACCCCACCTTTTTGTGAGAGCCATCACAAAATGGTTTATTGGACGAGGCGCCACACCTGCAGAAAGCGGTCACCTTATTTCTTTTGGTCACCGAGCCATCAGCATGCTTTACGGATAGATTTCCGTAAACCATCAATGGGCCATTGGCCGTGGGCTCAATGATGATGTCGGTCTCATCCTGTTTGGGCTCAGCCGGTGACTCATTGTTCATCTCATAACTAAGCGCACCTGAAGGACACTTCTTTATCTGGTCAACGATTTCTTTTGTACTTGCGCCCCCCGCATTTATCCAGGGCCGATTGTTTGGGTTAAAAACGGAGCTCAAACCATGAAAACAATTTTCGGAATGAATACACTTACCGGGCTGCCAAATCACCGTAACTTCTCCGTTAGTATATTTTTTTGTAATGTCCTTCATGGTTCGTTGGGATTTGGTTGAGACACCGTGGTGCCGATTGTATTAAAGTTAAAAACTTTTATTCATTACAAACTCGTTCTGTTCCATTCTGTACCGGGGAGATTGTTCCCGTTTTTTCAGATTCTCCGGTAGTTTGCCCGGATCGCCTGAATATCCAATCGCCATAATCACAATAGGCTCAAACGAATCTGGAATGTTTAAACTTTTTATCACCTTCTCTTTCCTAAAGCCGCCCATTTGATGAACATTCAATCCCATTGCTGTCGCTTGTAAAGAAAGAAATGCATTGGCTCCTCCAAGGTCATACGTTGCTGCCTGGTTGATGTGATCGCCACGGCTGAATTTTTTCCTGGCCAGACTCAGGACCAGTAAAGGAGCGTCTTTGGCCCATACTTGATTTCCCTCCATCAGGGCTTCAAATAATTTATGCCATAACTCCGGTTGATCCTTCGTTGCGTAAATGTACGTCCAGGGTTGCTCATTCATGCTTGATGGAGCCCATCTGGCCGCCTCAAAAAGTGATTTGATTTTTTCTGGTTCCACGGGGTCACCCGAATAGGCCCTACCGCTCCGCCTTTGCTTAATTGGCTCCGACAGGGGGTGTTCTATGGTTGAAGAATTATTTCGTTCCATTTTTTTAGGTCTGATACTTAACTAGTCTTCTATAAGGATTCCCATTTTACCCATCTGATAGTCACGCATTGCTTCCATGATTTGTGTTTGGGTATTCATGACAAACGGCCCATGAGAAACCACCTCCTCATCAAGCGGTGCGCCCGTCAAAAATAAAACTCGCGTGTCAGCGAGGGCCTCGAGAGAAATCTGATCTCCGTCATTTTTGAAATGGACGAGATGCAATTCATCGACTAGTCCAAACCCGTCCACAGTTAGTTTTCCATCCAACAAATAAATCATGGCGTTGTGGTTTGCTGGTATTGGGATCGAAATTTTACCACCCTCTTTAAATTCAAGCGTAGCCGCGTTGACCTCGGCCTGAGATGGAATCGGGCCCTTGACACTCAGAACTTCCCCAGAGAAAATTTTCACATCCACTTTGCCATCTTCACTTTTTGTGACCGGAGTTTCTTCCGCACTTAGGGGATGATAGGTTGGTTGATCCATTTTATTTTTTGCGGGTGTATTGATCCAAAGCTGAATAATCTCTTGCCTTCCACCTATTTCGTGAATATCGATGGGAGGGCGCTCGCTGTGAATGATGCCCATTCCGGCATTCATCCACTGTACACCCCCTGCATACACATGGCTATCATTTCCGCGGCTGTCACGATGATGAACTCCTCCCTGAAAAATAAAAGTAACCGGAGAAAATCCGCGATGCGGATGCGGGCCCACACCGGCATGGTCCGGATCGATATGTCTTGGCGCCTTGATATTGGCATGATGCAACAAAAGGAATGGGTCGATTTGTTGCACTTGTTGTGTTGGCAGCGGCTGTCGGATTGGCATTCCACCCATGTCTACCTGGTGGGCATATAACAACCGTGCGACTGATCTGTTTTTCATATTCTAAAATTTTTTAATGCATTGGAACTTCAATTAATAATATTTCGGCCCCGGAGTCTGCTGCGATAGGCACCTCCTCTGTTTCCCAAACACCAAAACCGTCTCTTTTATTCAGTTTTTCGCTGTTGACCGTGACCTCACCGTTGATAACAAAAATGTAGACGCCATTGCCGTTTTTCTTTATGGCATAGGTTGCTTTAAAATCCTTTTCCAACTTCGCGAGGTGGAGCCAGGCATCTTGATTGATGGTCACTCCCTTACTATGCCCTTCCGGACTCACAATCACCTGGAACTTGTTTATCCTTTCTGATGGATCAAATGTCTTCTGGTTATATGTTGGATTGATATTTTTTACTTTAGGAAAAATCCACAGTTGCAGAAAGTTTACTTTTTTATCTTTATTTCCGTTGTATTCTGCGTGGCGGACTCCCGCGCCCGCACTCATGATCTGCACATCGTTTTGTTTTATCATCGTTTTGTTGCCCATGCTGTCCTGATGTTCCAAATCGCCTGTCAACGGTATGGAAATAATCTCCATGTTGTCGTGAGGATGGGTTCCAAAACCTTTTCCACCTTCCACTACATCATCATTGAGTACCCTGAGTGCGCCAAAGTGCATGCGTTCGGGATCAAAATAATTGGCAAAACTGAAAGTGTGATGGGTATCCAGCCAGCCGTGGTTGGCATGGCCCCTGGTGTCCGCTTTGTGCAGTATTGTTTTCATTTCACGGGGACTGAGTTTATATGTTTAAACGCATAATTAATAATAAAGATACATACAATATTTGTATATACAATTATAAAGACCAGATAATTCCAGACATAACATCTACAAGCATGAAACATATATTATTACATTCACGTTTGTAGAACTAATTTAAAAAAGAAATGAAAGGAACGTATCTGGGGGAACTTGAAGAGTTGATCCTGCTAACAGTGGGCGTCTTGTATGAAAACGCCTATGGCGTGGCCGTTATGGAAGAGATTGAAGCCCAGGTGGGCCGAAAGCTAAATATCAGCGCGGTTCATGCCGTGTTGAAACGGCTTGAGGAGAAAGGTTTTATTCGTTCTTTCATGGGAGGTGCAACATCCGAGCGGGGCGGACGAAGAAAGCGGTTGTTTCAACTGACGGCCACGGGTAAAAAAGCATTGGAGGAGACGAATGAAATTCGAAGTCAACTTTTTCACCAAATCCCCAAAGTTGCCCTGGAGTTTCAACAAGCGTAGGCATGCGCAACCTGCGACCTCTCAAATGAGCCAGAAATATCACGTAAAAATGAAGCGAAATCCGCCACGTTGGGCCACTAAATTTCTGGAATGGTATTGCGATCCTGCCCTTTTGGAAGAAATACAGGGCGATTTGTGGGAGCTTTATCAAAAGCGCTGTGAACGAAACCCAAAGTGGGCCAACAGAAAATTTATCTGGGATGTAATTCGATTCTTTCGATGGTCAAATATCAAACGCTCAAAGAAAAATTATTCAACCAATTCATTTGTAATGTTTAGCAGCTACTTCAAACTCGGTTTCAGAAATGCCATGCGCAATAAGTTGACTTCCTTCGTTAACCTGGCAGGGCTCTCACTCGCGCTGGGCGTTGCTATCGCAGCATTTGCATTCATCGACTACATGAAAAACATGGACACCTTCCATGTTAATCGCGATCGTGTTTATCAGGTTACGAGTTTGATGAAAAGCGACAGCCACGACCTTAACTCGGACAATTGGAGTGATTCTCCCATCCTTCTTGCACCCGCACTGAAGGAGGATCATCCTGCCATCGAATCATATGCGCGGATAAAAATGTCGGGTGGGGCACTGCGCTACAACGAGACCGTATTCAACGAGTCGATTTGGTTTGTCGATCCTGAATTCATGAACATGTTCAGCTACCCGCTGGCCTACGGAAATCCCAAGGCCCTGGAGCGGCCGAACGAAATGATCATCAGCAGGTCGATTTCAGACAAATATTTTGGAAATGTTAATCCTGTTGGCCAGACATTTTCCATAAAATTTGGGGATGGAAGCAAGGAAGATTTTGTAGTAGGTGCGGTGCTGGATGAATTTCCAGGCAACTCCAGCATCCGTTTTAGCAATTTGATTTCCATGCACACCTACGAGAAGTTTCAAACAAAACCCGGTTTCGATTGGGGCGATATCACAGACGCAACCTTTTTGATGCTTAAGGATGGACATATGGTCTCTGAGTTGGCTGGCTCAACCACGAAGTATAAGCAGCTTCAAAACATGGCCAACCCCGACCTGCCAATTCATGATTTCCTTTTCTATTCTCTGGAATTGCTTTCACAGAAAAATAATGAAATCTATCAGGATGTTGCCGCAGGCGCGCACCCGGCAGGCCTTTTCACTTTGGGCCTCATTGCCCTGATGTTGCTGTTGCTGGCATGTTTCAATTACATGAACATTGCTGTTGCCACGGTATCGACCCGGCTTAAGGAAATTGGTATCAGAAAAGTGGTCGGGGGAAGAAAGAAGGAAATCGTTACCCAATTCCTAATAGAAAACCTGGTGATTTGTGTGGGCGCCTTAGCCACAGGCATACTTCTCGCTCATTTGTTCTTTATGCCCGGGCTTAACAATCTATTTCCAATTTATGTCTCCTTCTCCACTATCGTTGTCACCGACTTGATCATTTTTCTCCTTGCGATTTTGCTGTTCGTGGGATTGGCGTCAGGATCTTATCCCGCCTTGTACATTTCCTCTTTTCAACCCGCGCGGATACTCAGGGGCAATGAAAAATTCGGTCAAAAAAGCCTGTTCAGCAAATCGCTGCTTACCATTCAATTCATGCTGGCGTTCACTACCATCATCGGGTGCTTTGTGTTCATCAACAATAGTTTAAACTTAAAAAATAAGGATTGGGGATACGATCATCATCAGAATTATATCGTGCCGGTCTATACGCCCGAATCCTATCTGGCGATGAGGGACTACATCTCGCAAAACAAGGATGTACTGAGTTATGCAGGCACGCGAAACCGGATCGGCCGTGGCTATCATCACACCACCGTTACTCATAACAGCGAGTCTCATGCCGCGGTGTTGTTCGAAGTAGGGTTCAACTTTTTGGAAACCATGAATCTTCGGCTGAAGGAGGGACGGTTCTTTGACGAAAAAATTCAATCCGACAAAACTGAATCGGTGGTCATCAACACGTTATTTGCTGATGCCATGGGATGGGCTAACCCCATTGGACAAAGCTTTGAATACGACAGCGTAAAAAGGTATGTGATTGGGGTGGTTGAGAAATTTCACTACGATGATTTTTACGCAGCTGTTGAGCCGGTATTCTTCAGCGTTACCGAGGATGAAAAACTGAATTACCTGGCCATCAAGGTCAGGGAAGGAGCACTGCAATCAACTGAGGCTTATATCAAGGAAGGATGGAGGACGATTGCCCCAGACGATCCATTTGCGGGCTATTATCAGGACAGCGTGTTTGAGGGATTTCACATCGACAACAACGCCAACGTAAAACTGCTGATGTTTATTTCCGGTGTTACCGTCATCCTGGCATGTATGGGATTGTTCGGCCTCGTCACTTTCAGCATCACCCGCAGGATGAAGGAGTTCAGCATCCGCAAAGTTTTTGGGGCCAATGTCAGCCATATTTTTCGACTCATGAACTCTGACTATCTCTGGATGCTGGGCATCGCTTTTGTTATTGGTGCACCGCTAGGCTTTGTGCTGATCAACAAACTCCTTGATATTATTTATCCGGAACCGGTCCCTCCTGACGCCAAACCATTCCTGCTTGGCGTGATCATCATGTCCGCTACGATTGCGGCAACAGTAGCTTCTCAAATTACGCGGGTGATAAAAAATAATCCGGCACAGACCTTACGGAATGAATAGTCAGGAACGATTAAGGTAATTCATTACCGCCCTCAGCTTTGGATAGCTGAATCGGGAATCCAATTTCAGAAACAAATCCTTGGAGGTGAAAGTCTCATGCATTTCGTCAATCGCTTTCACGATGACAGCAAAGTCATCCTCTGGCACAAACTTGAAAATATCAATATTCCCGGCCTGAACCGCCTTGGCCAAATGACCTTCTATTGTGCCCGTCACCAGACCTCGCTCTCTGGCAATGGATTCGATATCCATACCGTCATTCCACATTTTCAACGTGATGTCATAAGTGCTTGGCCCACCGGCATTTTTCTTTCCCTTCTTGCCCGCTCTCGCCCGTTTGGCAGGCGAAGGCAGGCGTTTTTCAATATCGGCCAGCAGCAATGTTCGGTCGGATGTTCTTTTTTTTGTCAATGAAGAAAAATCAAATTGGTGATGTCCCTGCAATATCCCTTCGATCAACATGGCTGCCTTTTCTACTGCTTCCAGTTTTTTCGCCAGCAGCTGATCCAACTCAGACAAGGTGTTCAAATAAGTCTTCACCTTTTTCTGTTGCTTGATCTCTTGCGTATGTTCAAGGAGCACCTTTACACTTTGCCATAGAAACTCCTTGTAGTACTCGCTTCCCTTTTTTACACGTTCCAGCAGTCCCGCACGATCTTCTGAAGCAAGGAGTCCGCCTAATTGCCTTCGGAATTTTTCCGTGTTCACCTTCTCCGCCTCAAGCATGGTTGCCATTTGCTCAAGAACGGGCTTCATGGATTCTTCCTTCAGCGTCACGGTCTCCTTGCGTGATCGCGTGGCATACCGCAGTTCTTTTATCAACGGCTCAAAATAAAATGTATTTTCAATCAACCAGGAGATAAACTCAGCCTGCTTTTTCTTCATGGTGGCTGGCAACTCATCGGGCTTGTTGCTGGTGACGCTGAAAGTCACGATGTGCTGGTCCGTCCTGATTACAGCAGGGTTGATCATGGTCCTCAAAACGAGCCCGTCCAAAGATCTTAACCTGGATAACGCCACGTAAACCTGTCCACCCGTAAACGCATCTTCCACATCGATAATCGCCTTGTCGAAAGTAAGGCCCTGACTTTTGTGAACGGTGATTGCCCATGCCAACTTGATGGGATACTGTGAAAAAGTGCCAATTACTTCTTCATCCAAATCCTTCGTATCCGTGTTGACGGTATACCTTTTATTTTCCCAAATTTCGCGCCTTAGCTCAAACCGGGTATGAGACTCTGCCAGAATCACTTCTACCTTATCACCCGCTATTTTGTCGACAGTGGCCAGCTTTCCATTAAAATAGAGTTGACTTTCACTGTCGTTTCGGGTGAACATGATTTGGGCACCTTCCTTAAGCTCCAACTTCGATTGCACGGGATACATGGATTCCGGAAATTCTCCTTCTATCCTGGCCTCGAAAAAATAGGGCGTTGCTTCCAGGGCTTTCAGCGCCAGCCTGTTCATTTCATCCGCTTTATAGTTGTGCGTGGTCAGCGTGATCACTTCCCTGACCTTGTCAATTTCATCCTGCTGGCGGTGATGGCCATTCAGCACATCAATGTCGGCAGGTGTCGGGGTGTTGTTTCTCAGGTTGTTTAAAATGCGGATAAAGGTGTCGCCTTGTTGCCTGAATATTTTATCGAGTTCAAGGTAAACGTAACCGTCCGACTTGAGTGCCAATGACTCATAAAACCAGGCACTTTGATAATAACGCTTCAAAATGGTCTCTTCGCTTCTTCTGACCACCGGGGGCAACTGGTACAAATCTCCGATCAGCAACAACTGAACGCCTCCAAAACTTTGTTGAAAATTTCCGCGCGCTGATTTTAAGCGATAGTCAATAGCATCCAGCATGTCGGCACGCAGCATACTTACCTCATCAATTACCAACAGGTCAATAGACCTCAGCACTTGCTTTCGGTCCGTATTCAGCGGATGTTTCCGGGCCAGCGTATTTTGAGTAAAACAATTTTCATCAGACTTGAAATCGGATGGAAGGGAGCGATCGGGAAGAAACGTGCCCAGAGGGAATAAAAACTGTGAATGAATCGTAACGCCCCCCGCATTGAGTGCCGCGATGCCGGTAGGAGCTACTACCACAAAATGTTTGTGGGTCTTTGATCGGAGGTTTTTTAAAAAGGTGGTTTTGCCTGTTCCCGCTTTGCCAGTAAGAAAAATATGTCCTGAGGTGCTGTTGATAAACTGAAGTGCGGTTTCCGCAATGTCCATGCCTCTCTTCATTCAAATGGTTGACTCCCGATCCGGGGAAATGGAAATTTCCAATTTATGAAACAGTAGGGCTCAACTCCAAAGCCTAAGCCCTCAACTTGTCCAGTATCCTGTTCAACTCCGATGCCTCGGCCCTGCTGATTACCTTCAGTGTGTCCATCCAATTTTCAGTCTCCGCGTCTATTTTTGCCAATACTTTTTGGCCTTCCTGGGTGATGGCGATATCTACCTGTCTGCGGTTTTTTTCACAAATTTCACGGCTCACCAATTTCTTTAACCTTAGTTTTTCCACAAGCCGGGTGCAATTGCTGTTCTTATCGATCATCCGTTCCGTAATATCGGCCAGGCGCATGGGTTTTGGATGGCTGCCCCTGAGTATGCGCAGCACATTGAATTGTTCCGGAGTAATACCAAATTTTTTTAGCCGTAGGGCATTTTTTCCATTAAGCCAACTTCCTGTAAACAGGATATTGACCATCGCTTTTTGGTATTCGTTGGCAAATTTAGACTTAAGATCTTCTTCGAGCGGCATTGTTGGGGCTTACGTAAATGTAATAACTATAGTTGTAGTTACAATTAAATTGAGCATCTGCGAATCGCGCAACTGGGAATCGTTTAGTTAGTTTTACTTCATGATTTCAGAATGGAAAGCACCCTCTCATGAACTTCGTCAGGTTGTTGAATGCTATTGGCTAATCGCGTTTAATGAGCCCTCCCATATTCAGAAAATAATCCCCGATGGATTTCCGGAATTGATCTTCCACTACAAGGATGACTACCTTATAAACCTCCATGGCGAGTGGGAGGTCCAATCAAAAAGCCTTGTTGCGGGACAGATCAGAAAACATTTTTTCCTGAGAAACAGTGGCGAAGCCGGGATGTTTGGAATTAAATTAAAGCCAACTGCGCTGAAGCACCTGTTCGGCTTGTCGATGCGGCAGTTCACGGATAAAGTGGTAGACCTTCGGGAAATTAACAATGCCAGGTTGAATGGACTGGAAAGCGCTGTCAGGAAAAATGATGAATTCGTAAAAATTGTGGCTGAAACCGAAAATTATCTGATGTCTCTTGGTGTTGATCAAATCAGGCTACATCATTCGGACGCAGCCATTGATCGCATTCATCAATTTATGGGAAATGTTGATGTCGGTGACATTTGCAAGTCCACCGGTATCGGAGAGCGGCAACTGGAGCGCTCGTTTCAGGAATATGTGGGACTACCTCCTAAATTTTACGCGAGGGTCGTCCGATTTTCCAATATTTTTAAACTGGTCCAGTCGAAAGACCCATCCTGGAGCGATCTCGTTTACAACACGGGATTTTACGATCAATCTCACTTCATTCGCAATTTCAAGGCGTTTACCGGGGAAGATCCCTCATCTTACCTTTTTGAAGAGCCAACGATGGCCAATTTTTTTCTCAGGAAATGAATTCATGATCAGTCGGGTTTGTACAATACCAGGATTGAAAGGCCATTTAGATTTGCATTAAAAAAACATGAACCGACTCAAATACATAGCGCTGTGTCTGATCTTTATGACAGGATGCAAAAACAAAAACACACAGGAACCGCATTCCAATGGGGCTGAGAATTTAGCATGGCTCGAAGGGACCTGGAACAGGGTCGGGACAGCCGAAGTCGGACATGAAAGGTGGCAAAAAGTTTCGGCAGAAGAATGGAAAGGATGGGGCGTGACGTTTAAGGGAATAGATACTTCTTTTGTTGAAAAAATTAGAATTGTGAAAAAGGACAACAATTTGTTCTACGTTGCCGATGTTCCAGAAAATCCGGAACCCGTTTATTTCAAATTTACTTCGCTAGAGAAAAACGGCTTTACCTGCGAGAATCCAGCCCACGACTTTCCTAAAAAAATCGAGTACTCGCTGACGGGAAGCGATTTGAGTGTAACCATTTCAGGAGACGGAAAGTCGATACCGTTTGATTTCCAAAAACAACCTTAGGCTATCGTTCTACGCAACCGGCATAAAATACATTGAAGCGTTGAATGTCGGCATTGAAGAGCCCTTTGCCAACGGCCGTGTCGCTATTGATGATTTCCTGCGCGTGTATATATGATTTTGCAGCGAAAATAATAATACCCTTCTCTCCGGCCCTCGCACCAAGTTTTATCACACCTTCCTTCCTCAAGGTGGACAGGTGTTTGGAGTGATCCGCAAAATGAGTTTGGTCGGCCGGTCCCTTCTCGTGGTTCCATGCCGGACCCGTGGTATAATACACCACAAACAGGCTGTCCTTTGGCGCCACATCCTGAGCCATGGCACCAATGCTCAGCATGGTCGAGAAGACGGTGAGAATTATCTTTATCATAAAGGATAATTTTTAATTGGTCGATTCTATTGGACACCAATGGCAGTCAGCGGATCACCTTTGGTGATGGCCAGTGAAGTTACCAAATAAAGCAACACACCATCTGCCTCTGCCTTGTATTCGCCCAATACATTCCCAAAAAAGTCCCTGATCTCCCCCAGCGTGTCACCCTTTTTTACTGTGTCCTCCAGCTTTCTTGCCGGATACCAGCACCCCTCATGGTCGGCAGTCATCACCGCCATTCTGCTGAGAAAACTAACTTTGGCTTCCGAATTGACCTTGCCCCCAATCACTCCAAAACTCCTCAGCACATTTTGTGTAGCTTCAACATACTGTTCAGTCTCCGCATCGCTCCATCGCCCGCATTGCCCAAGCTCGGCAAGGAAACCGGGAATACCGGCCGCGGCTGCCGCTCCAATTGACCCATTGTCCGAAACCGAGCCCACTACGTAAGGAAATCCCAGGGCCGCAGAAGCCTGTCTTGATTGTTCTGCCAATTTTTCTCCGCCCAGATTGGAGTAGATGACAAAAGGAACGAGCGACTCGTGGATGTCTCCACCATGCAGATCGATAAAGAAGTCGGCACACCGCTGAAGTTGATGTACCGTATACGCAATGCGCTCGCTTACGGTGCCCGTTGCTTTGCCGGGGAAAACGCGGTTCAAGTTTTTCCCATCAAAGGGACCGTAATATTGCAACTTGGCCAGAAAGGCGGGGACATTAACAGGATGAATGATAGCAATGGTTCCCCTGACCTCGCCTGGCTCCAATCGTTTCGCCAATTGAATGGCAGTTTCTATGCACGGGTACTCTCCTCCATGCACTCCACCCGTTATCAATATTTGTTTACCCTCTTTGGATCCCTGAATAATGGTGGCCGGCATTTTTACCGGAGTGCCTTCCACCGAAATAAATCCCGATGCCTTTTGTCCGGGCGTTGCAACAATGTTGTGTCGGGAAAAGAAGGAAGAAAAATTCATGGTTATTGTACTGATTTATTTCTAATGATTTGATCAAACAAAATTTCGTTAAAAAGTTGGGTCTTTTCCATGTGGGGCAAATGACCGGCATTGGGGATAACAAACAACTTGAGCGCGGGCATTCTCTGTGAGACATTGTCTTTCACTTTGTCAAGCACAACCACGGTGTCGTGTTCACCCCAGATGGCAAAGACGGGAATTCCAGATGCCGCAATCTTTCTTTGCTCATTTTCAAGTGACGGACTGTTCTTTCTTGTAGAAATCAGCGCCCTTACAAATCCCTTGAACTTCATCATTTCTTCATACTTCTTATCCCAACCTGCAAAAGGGTTGGCATCATTAAAATCTCCAAGCTGACCGGATGCCATGTTGGCGTAATTGTCGCTTTGTTTGAACGCCAGTATTTCCTCATCTGAAACCATCACGGGATAATTCACGTCAGCCGGTACCGTCTCAAATCCCGCGGGATCGACATAAATGAGGTTTTGAATTCTTTCAGGATATTGAAAAGCAAAGGCCGAAATGGTTCTGCCTCCATAGGACAATCCCAATAAATTAATTTTCTTTTTAATGTTCAGCGCATTCAAAAGATCATACAACTGTGCAGAGTACAATGCAGCATCATAAACCACATCCGGATTGTCCGAGTAACCTCGACCATATGCATCGTAGCGAAGTGCCCCATATCCCCTTTTAAGTGCCGCGTAATAGGTGGAGTCCCAAATGTAGGAAGGAACAGAAAACCCATGAACCATCACTACCAGGGTGTCGGAATTTTGATTTTCGAATTCGTAGTAGGTATTTCCGGCACTGAGTTTTACGAAATCACCCGTTTCAATTGACGCCCGAAAGCGATCGTCTTTCACCACCGTTTCAAAATCGACCTGCTCTTTTTTCGTGGGAGAACAGTCGATCAACAATAACCCGAATGCCAGGAGATATAGATTGCTGAACGCTTTCATGGAATCACTTTAATGAGTTGCTAAAATTACTTATTAAATTTCATCGGTCACCGCCAATTTTGTCACGTGCTGTTTTAGGTCCCGGGAGTCTGAGACTCGTGCAGCGGTGATAAGGATCTGACTAAAATTATGAGGCATTAAAACCTTCAACCGGGACACTATGCACTTCCTTGTAATACATTTTTGCCGCGTGACGTCAAAACGACTGAGGAGGCATGAAGCAGGCAATAAGTTTGCTCCGCAGTCGACTGGGGCACAATCGTATTTTTGTCCGCAGGTAAGGTTGGATCAACATATGGTCCAAAAAAGTAGGTTAAACCCTCCTATTTGCCATATTATTCGCCAAAATCTCATTTTTCCCCATGTAATAAAACTTTTTTAGGTGATCATTTTATGCTGAAAAAAAATTGCAATTTCAGCCCCGAAATGTTCAAGGCCCTATTGATAAAGCTCAAAACCAACAGTTTCATCCGGGAGTGTATGCTCTTCCGGTGCAACTACCCTTATTACTGGTTCCTTGGTATAATGGTTTGGGGATCTCTCATCATGTTTATCTATGCCGGTCTGGCATTGATTAGACTGGGAATATGACCGAACATCCCTTTCGGATCAAAGACTTGATCAGTACACCAGCCAGAGAAGAAATTTTCAAGATGGTATCTAACCAGCGGGATGGGTTTACATTCCATGACATTTTCACGGCATTGGAAAAGAAAAAAGTAAATGTAAGCATGACGTCCGTTCAAAACTTTTTGAAGGCATTGAGTTACCGCGGATACCTCAAGGAGTACACGCTCAAAGAGACGAAAACAGCCGGACGATCCACCATACACTTTAAAAAAATTGCCAAGTTTTGATGTTAAAAGAGCGATCGGCTGGTTAGGAGTTACAAACTTCGTCAGCTCGCTCGCTGCGCTCACGACTTTCTATTTTTCACGTGACCTCGTAAGCAAGCTCACAGGCCCTGAAAAATAAAAGCCCTGCATGCTGCGGGGCTGACTTGTTTGTGGGAGCTGAGGGATTAACTACGTTGATCCCTTTATGGGGTGACTTAAACCTCATCAACCTATTCTCTTCGCTCATTGCTTTTTATTTTTCATTGGCTTTGTGAGCAAGCTCACCAGCCCTGAAAAACAAAAAACCCTGACTATCGTCAGGGTTGATTCGGTTTGTGGGAGCTGAGGGATTCGAACCCCCGACCCTCTGCTTGTAAGGCAGATGCTCTGAACCAGCTGAGCTAAGCTCCCAATAAATTAAAAATTCTCCTCCAGGTGATTTAGCGCTGAATGCTGACGTTCAGTCAGTATCCTGACAAGCAACGCTTCGTCAGGACCAGCTGAGCTAAGCTCCCCTTTTCATTTGGGACTGCAAATCTAGAATAGATTTTCTATTGAACAAAAAAGATTTTCAATCGAATTTCCGATAGCATGGCTATGGCCTGACCCCTCGTCAGGCATGCTGAAATGCTTCCTTTCTTATATAATCCTTCACCATCTCCACGACCTCCGGCACCCTCAGGTTGTGCCCGTATCCTTGTGTAGTGATCAATTTCGATTGCGGCCATGCCTTGTGTATCCGCACGGCATGGTGGTAGGGCGCTTCATCATCGCCTTCATCATGAATAATCAAGCCAGGAACTTTTACCGAAGCTGCAAATCTGGGTGCCGAAAAATAGTCCGGGGTTCGGTTGAGTTTCTTTTCAAAAAATTCGAGGATATACCTGAACGTCCTGTCGGACAGTCCGGTAAACTGCTGGTAAAAAGTAATAAAATCCTGTGCCTCCCCCGGTGATCCCATCAGCACCAGTTTGCCCACAGAAAGATGATCGTGGTGATGCAACGCATGCAACAGGGCAAAGCTTCCCATGGAGTGGGTGACCACATGGTCTAGGTGCCCAATTTTTTCCATAAACACCCTGATCGCATCGCTGTAGAGGGGAATGTTGGTATACTTTCCTTTTGAGAGGCCATGGGCAGGTCCATCAAAAGCGTAAATCGTATACTCATCACGGGAGAATGCCTGAATGTATTTCTTCCAACGATACGAATGACTTTGCCATCCATGCAGAAAGGCAATCTTCTTTTCTCCCCTTCCCCATCGATACCCTTGCAGTTGCACGCCATCACTTTCAAAAGTGAATTGACTAGCGGTATTCAAAAATTCGCGATGGTGAGGTTTCACAGGCGGAGACAGCGGGGTGCAAAAGATATTAAATCCGATCTCACCTACCTTTGATGGAGCCACATAACCCAGTGTGTTGAGGTAGGCGCCAATCATTTTAGGAATTACTTTTTTAATCATATTGTTAGATACCGATTGGTACCAATTGGTTCAAAAAAATTTAACGTTCTATTTCCTTGATCACTTTTTGCAGATGGCTGATCACACGCAGGATGTCATCATCATTTCCGCGAAGTTTACTCATCATGATTGCCCCTTCCAGTCCCGCGATAATCACAGTAGCGTAGTATTCCTTGTCAATCGATGGTTTGATCTGCCCATACTTTATTCCATTGTTCAAAATGGTAAGGACGGAGTCCCTTAATACATTAAGGATCGCTACCGCTCTCTTGCGAAGGGCCGGATGCGCATCGTCAACTTCGATGGCTACATTCAGTAAGGGGCATCCGCCTTTAACGGGAGGCTTGCTGATGTAGGTTTCAAAATACTGCAGTACCGCATTCAATTTTTCCGGTGCCGTTTTCCTTTCCTTGATTCTGTCCCTGATGTGATCAAACATCTGCATGGAAAGGTGCGTCAACGTCTCCATTTCCAGGTCTGCCTTGTTTTTAAAGTGCCGGTAAATAGCACCTTTGGTAAACCCGGTGGCACTGGTGATATCGCTTATTGACGTGGCCTTATACCCCTGGGTATTGAACAAATGCCCGGATTGTTTGAGGATCTTTTCTTTGGTGACTTCTGAATTGCGCACGCGCAAAGATACCGATCGGTATCTTAATTTTGCAAGCAATTGGCCGCCTTTTTTTATTCTTATGGTCAAGTCTTTGTTTTTCGATCAGATTGGGCTGAATTTTGCGTTGATAGCGGGTAACCCATTTTTTTATTGAAAACGCTTAAGCGCTTACTCTTTTTTACTTCGCTCGCCATTGGAGCTGTGCTGATTGCCTTCCTGATCTCGGCTTTTCTCTTTCAGGACCGTATTATTCAACAGTTTATCAGCGAAGCCAACAAGAGTTTGAACACGCCCATCAAAATTGGCAAAATCGAGGTTTCTCCATGGAACGACTTCCCCAACCTGGCTATCGTTTTTCACGATGTGTATGTGGAGGACAGCCATCCGGGTAACTATCCCTTGCTGACGGCAGATAAGATTTCATTCTATTTAAACCCGGTGGAGGTTTGGCAGGGAAAGTACTCTGTACGCGGACTACAGGTGCAACAAAGCGAAACCAACCTGAAGATCACTAAGGAAGGTGTCAATAATTACACCATTGTGAAAGAAGGAAGCGGCCAGGGCGGTTCCATCCAACTCGATCTTCGCAATGTCAGGTTGTACAACACCAAAGTTGTTTACCGGGATCAATACCGCGATCAGGATCATTCTTTTGTCAGCGACAAGTTGATTAGCTCCATTTCGATGGACCATGATTTTTATAAAATCATTGCCACTGGTGATGTCACCACCGAACAGATCAGGGTTCAATCCAGCACATTTCTCCAAAATAAGTCCTTTGAAGTGACAGCCGACCTACTGTACAACGACAACGAAAAGCATTTGCTGATCAATCCATCCAACCTTGTTCTCCACGAATCCCAATTCGAAATCAAGGGCACTTATCAATTCAAGGATAGGAATCTCATTGACCTGACTTGCGATGGTAAAAACACGGACATCCAAACGCTCCTATCACTTTTGCCTGAGCATGCCAGTGAACGGCTCAATAAATATGAGAGTGATGGCGATGTCTACTTCCACCTTGCGCTCAAGGGCGAACTCAGTAGCCGGAAAGATCCTTCCATATCGGTGAGTTTTGGTTGTACCAACACCACCCTCTTCCATCCTGACTACCAGTCGCGTATTGAAAATGCCAATCTGGAGGGTTCGTTTGCCAGCCCGTCACCATTCAAGATGGCTGAAGCGGTTTTGTTTTTAAAAAATGTAAGCGGCAATCTCAACGGCCGGCCATTTCAAACTGATCTATCCATTCTCAATTTTGAAAATCCCTACGTTAGTTTTTTATTCAAGGGAGACCTTGACGCTGCATCCATCAATAATTTCTACCCCATCAAAGACGTCCAGCAATTATCAGGAGACATTGGGATTGATATATCGTTTGAAGGGGAGACAGCCAAGCTGAAGCGAAAAGCCACTGCACAGCAGGTAAAAGCCAATGGTGCTATTCAAATGCGGGCTTTGAATTTTAGTTACGGATCGCAAAATATTCAATTTAAGGACCTCACCGGTGCCCTGCAGTTTACCAACAATGATCTTGCACTCAGTCAGGTGAGGGGAAAATTGGAGAACAGCGATTTTGAATTGAACGGCTTTTTTAAAAACATCATCACCTTTCTGCTTTTTGAAAACCAACCGATTGGCATTGAGACGGATATGAAATCCGATTTTATCGACCTCGACCAGTTATTTGAAATCGGGTTTGGCAAGGATGGTTCATCCGACTTCCATTTCAGCATTTCACCAAACCTCATCCTCAATTTCAACTGCGACATAAAGTCAATGAGGTATAAGAAATTTAAGCCTAGACGGATTGCGGGAAATTTGCTGATCAAAAATCAAACTGCGGTGGCACGCAACATCAGTTTTAAAGCCATGGGCGGTTCATTATCTCTCGATGGAATTGCGGACGCCAGAAATAACAAGGCGATAGATGTGGTCAGCTCTTTTAAATTAGATGGCGTCCATCTTGACAGTGCTTTTTTTGTCTTTGAGAATTTTAGACAAACCTTCATTCAGGACAAACACCTGAGGGGTCAGGCATTTGCCGATGTAAATCTGGAGATGACTTTAAACGAAAAACTCCGATTATACCAGGAAACGTTGATAGCCGACATCAGCACCACGGTCAAAAATGGTGAACTAAACAATTTTGAACCCCTTCACAAACTGGATAAATACCTTGATGACACTGGGCTGAACCGTTTGCGGTTTGCGGACCTCAAAAACGACATTCACATTGAAAAGAAAATTATTTACATTCCTATGATGGAGGTACACAGCAATGTGACCAATATACAAATTAGTGGAACACATACATTTGATCAGCGAATTGATTACCGGGTGATTGCTCCTTTGCGAAGTAAAAAAAGAATTGATCCGGATGAGGCATTTGGGGCCATTGAAGAAACCAACGCTGGGGCCAAACTATTCCTCAAAATCACAGGGACTACGGATGACTACAAAGTGAGCTATGATAAAGAGGCGGTTAAAAAGAAAATTGTGAGCGACCTGAAAAAGGAAGTGGTCGAGCTAAAGGAAGCTTTCCGGTTGAAAGGAACGCAACGCAAAAAAGAACTTGAACTGGAGAAAGACGAGTACTTCGAATGGGGAGACTCCACCCGAATGCATAACGATGAAAGGAGGCAGTTTTGATCAGCACTAACTGCCGCCATTCACCGTATGAGATGGTTTGTTAGTAACTCTTGAACAAATCAAAAATGCTGTCGATGTAATCGTTGGCAGCATTTTTTACCCCTGCCTTGTATTTTGCCGCGCTGCACTCAAGCGGTATTGTCTTGGAAAGATAAGAATCTGACACGTTAAAGACCGTCATTGTACCTCTTTGAGCCCCCCAATTGTCAGTCTGTGCTGATTCGGCCGCCCTGTATTTTTTATCTTCAAAAACGCCAGCGATTTCAACGGGATCTTTTACTTCCATTTTGGTGTATGCCAGTGGCTTGATCTCTTTTTCGGCAAAATAGAATTCATTTTGCGAACTTGCTTCTGCTATCCTGAGGTTGGGACGGACCACGATTTTTGCTACACCGCCCACAGCTTTGGACAATCCTTTACTTGCCCCTGATTCGGCATCTTCCACAAACAGAACGTCAATGTTTAGCCTTGCAATAATAGCACCGCCCAATTGTGCGGAGGCCTTATAGCCATTGAACCGGCTCTTCTCCTTGCCTTTCGATGTCGTTGATCTAATCAAATATTCATAGTTAACCGGAACCGCGCTCAGCAGGCCAGGGACCTGATCCTCGTTGAGTGTTCCACCATTCTTCATCTCAAACCCCTCGAATTCTTTAACTTGTGATGCCTCCAAAGCCGTAATTTGTTCGTAACCTAAATTCTTGAACTCCTGCACGTACTTCTGATAAACTTCGTTGGTAATTTCCATCAGATCTTCTTTCTCGAGCCCCTTGATACCCATGGTCAGCCCGGCCTTGGCATCACCACGATAACCACCGCCTATCTCCCGTCCTCCTTCTGCCACCTCGGTCTGACTGTATAGCAGCTGGTAGTTGACCCTGAATTCGGCTATGTACACTTTTTTCGCTGCGTCCTTAAACTTCTTCTGCCCGGTCGAACTGATCTCTTTGATTTTAACCTGTCCCCCAGCGCTGATAACAACGGCCAGCACCAAGAGGGTAAGAGCAATATACTTTTTCATGGTTTTTTGATTTAAGTTTCTGCGAGTAAAGCACGCTCAAACCCAATGAGCGCTCAATCCCAGAAATTTGGTAATTTGCGTATCACGGTAATCCGGTAGATGAAAACATTCCTGGCCATCAGCGTGTGCGCATTGCTTGCGATAGATGCCCTTCGTGCGCAAGAAAATGAACGGTTTCTCGGATGGCGAGAGAAAGCCAGGGCCAGCATTGCCTACGACCCCGATCTGAGCAAAGCCTATCTCGATTCGATGAAGTCATACCTTAACGACCATCCCGATGAAGCGTATATGCGGGCAGAGCGGGAAAAATTGCTTGGCGCTTTTTTTTATAGAAAAGGCCTATATGACTCATCCCTTTTCTATTATCAGAAAGCAGGTGAGGCTTACCAGCTGATGGACAGCTTACTAGACCAGGCTAAAATCAAAGTGAACATCTCAATGACTTACGCCCGGACCGGGGATTATGAGCCGGCCATCCGCTATGCCACTGACGCCCTGGCATTATTCGAAAAGAAGCGAGATCAAAAAGGAATGGGAATCGCCTACAACATGATCGGTCAGGTGTATTTTTTCAACAATGAATTTGGCCGCGCCCTTCGGTATTTCCATTTGTACACGGCCAATACCACAGACAGCAGCGAACGCGCTGGCGGGTATAGCAATTTGGGATCTGCGTACGAAAGAATGGGACGATACGATTCTGCAATTCATTTCGTAAGAATAAGTCTGGCCTATCACACTGCCCTTGGAAACCCATACGGTATCGGTGGCGCCTATGAAAACCTCGGCTCTATTTACAATAGTACTGGTGATCCAAAACAAGGAATCGAAGAATATAAACGAGCAATACCCATCTACACAACCGTAGGAAATAGGGCTGGCCTTTTGCAGGTCAATTCAAACCTCGGAAGCCTGTACAAAAATTTAGGCGACTACACCAATGCCGGTATCTATTCCATGCGAGCACTCACCATGTCAAGAGAACTTGGGGAAAAAAATATTGAGCGTCAGTCACTATTGGATCTTTCGGATGTGATGGAGAAAACCGGAGAGGTCAAAGCTTCACTCAAATATTACAAGCAATTTCATTCAATTAACGATTCGATCTACAATCAGGAGACGAGGAAAAACATTGAACAAATCAATGTGGCTTACGAGACCGAAAAGAAAATCCAGCAGATCGGACTCCTGACGCAACAAAACGAACTGAAGGAAGCAACTATCCAAAGAAATGTCATTTTGATTGTTGGACTCGTAGTATTGATAACCCTGCTTGGGTTCGTATTTTACCTTTGGCGGCATCGATACAGGCTCAGCCAACAAGCCGTTTTGCAGGAGCAAAAGGTTCGGTTCAGAGAAATGCAGATTAATGCGGTGATTGACTCCCAGGAGAAAGAGAGGAAAAGGTTCGCATCTGACCTTCACGATGGTATGGGGCAACTGGTCTCTGCGCTTCAGCTAAATATTCAATCCATCAAGCAAAATGGAGATCACGACAAACGGGATAAGCTTGTTGAGAACAGTGAGCAGATTCTGTCGGAGATCCAAACTGAAATCCGGAACATTGCTTTTAATCTGATGCCCCCGGTGCTGGTAAAGGAGGGGTTGGTGCCGGCCGTTGAAGAACTGGGCAAAAGGATTAGCAAAACCGATACCCGGGTACATATCTCCGTCCACGGAATGGACGAACGCCTCACCAGCCTGCAGGAAATTTCCCTGTATAGGATTATCCAGGAGTTGGTATCAAATATTTTGAAACACGCGGCCGCAACATCCATTACCATCTCAATTACTGGTTTTGAAAATGAGGTGGTCTTTCTGATAGAAGACGATGGCCAGGGGTTTGATATTGACGCATTCAAAACAAGCAAAGTTGGAAATGGGTGGCAAACGATTCAAACAAGATTAAATCTGATCCAAGCTTCCATTCAGTTCGACACTCAACCGGGCCGAAAGAATAATGTTGTTACGATTACAGCCGGAAAAAAGTTAGCCGGAAGCAAAATGGCCTCATCCCCTGCAGGTCAAATAAATACCTGAGTTCCGGTATTTTAATTCACTCTGAATTCTCCCTGATTTGAACTACCTGAATCGGATGAAAAGGATTTGCTTAAACAGGTACTTTGGGCGAATTTTATCGCCTATGATAACGCACAGCATACTTCTGGTAGATGATCACCAAATTTTGCTCGAAGGTGTGAAGCGTATCATCCTGCCACCGTTTCAAGTCACAGCTACGGCCTCCTCCGCTGACGAGGCCATCCAACGCCTAAAGAATGAAGATTTTGATATCTTAATCACCGACTATGAGATGCCCGGGCTGAGTGGGTTGGAACTGATCAAAGCGGCACGAGCGGCTCAAAACGATATCAAGATCATCATTTTAAGTATGCATGACGATCCGTCTGTTGTGCGGGAACTGTTACGGGAGGGTGTCAATGGATATGTGTTAAAAAATGATACCCACAAGAGCCTGGCGGAGGCGATGAACAAGGCCATCGAGGGTAGGAGGTTTTTGAGCGATGAAATTGCAGAAATGCTGATTCAAAATGTGCCGGAGGAAGAAAAGGGAGTTCTCACCCCACGCGAAATCGAAATAATAAAACTCATCACAAAAGAATTCAGCAGCAGAGAAATTGCCGAGATACTGTTCATAAGTGAGCACACCGTTGAAACGCATCGCAAGAATATTTTCCGAAAGACCGGATCCAACAACCTGGTAGGTTTGGTCAAGTATGCGTATAGCAATAATCTCATTTGAGGTATTACTTATTGAGTATTACACTAAATGTCGAGCCCTCCCCTTTCACGGACTTGACCTCGATTTGTCCATTCAATTTTGAAATCGCTTCCTTCACAATAAAGAGCCCCAGGCCTGATCCCTTCTCCCTGTCCTTTGACATATAGTACATTTCAAATATCCGTGATTTATCTTTTACGTCTATCCCTATTCCGTTGTCGGTTACATCGATTCTAATTTTATCTCCCTGGGAATAGGTACTCAACTCAATCACTTTGTCCGGCTTCGATTGATCGTGATATTTGATGGCGTTGGAAACGAGGTTATTAAGAATAACCTCCAGCCGATGAGGGTCAGTAAAAACGCGGTGAATCCCGATGTTAGTTCTAAAACTAATATTCAAGGCTGCGGGCATGTGCTTGTGTACTTTGATTACCTGGTCAATCAGGTAATCCAATTCCACAATCTCTTTTTTGATCACCTGCCTGTTCTCCTTTGATACCGTAATAATTTCTTTGATAAAACGCTCCTGCCGGCTCAAGGTGCCATGCATCATGTCAAGGTAAGTTTTCAATTGGCTGGGGTCTTTTTCTTTTTGAGCAAGATCAACAAGCCCCATCATTGAGTTTATAGGCGCCTTTAGGTCATGTGAGATGCTATAGGCGATCCTGTCCAGTTCCTCATTGGCACTTGACAGCAGCATGTTCTGTGCACTTTGATTGCGCAACACAATGAAAACAAAGAAACAGATTCCCCCCAGGATCAGAAGGATAATGACAACATTTGCGTAAAAAAGATAGCCCGTGATTTCGCGGGCAACCGATCCGAGGCTGGCCGAAAAATCAATTTCCAGTTGCGTCAAGGCATATTGGTTGTTATACAACGCTTTAAGAAAATAGAGCTTATCACCCTCTATCTGTCCGGTCTCGACCGATGACCTTATCTTTTTGGCAATGGACAATTTTTGAGAAATCAATGAATCTCCCCTTTCCCAAATCGCGATAGGCTCAGCCATCAATCGCATATCCTTGAAATTGTTAAACAACCAAATCATGTCATTGATATCGTCTTTGTGGTTGTTCCCTTGTAAAAACCCATCGACAACTACATGCCCTGGACCTCCGCTGATCAGGTTGACTCTGGCGATGCTGTCGCCAATTGGAATTTTTATATAATGGATAAATGCATCCCAATCCACTTCATCATGCGTGTCGATATAAGAGATCAAACTCTGGGTTGCATTCTTTTCGCCCTTAGAATAATTTGATTCGCCATTAATGTATGCCCGCACGGACGACATGATCTTCAACGTATAAAAATTGATGACCACGAGCAACACAGAAGAAATGAATATAGCAACCAGTATCCCCCAAACGGGTATAGTTCTTAACCTTCTTATTTTTTCTCCCCAACTCAACCTAAAATATTTTGGCGTAAACAATTTAAGCCCAAAAAGGATATTGAGCCAATGAGGTGTAAGGTTTGGTCGTATTTAGTTCAAAAAAAAGGTGGAATTACCTTTTCTTAGCTTTTTCCCAATAAACGTCCATTTCTTTAAGGGACATTTCCCCTATTTTTTTGCCATCTTTCTCTGATTCCGACTCGAGGTACTGAAACCTGCTAATGAATTTCTTATTCGTTCGCTCCAACGCTTCCTCAGGGTCGATATTAACAAACCGGGCATAGTTCACCAGTGAGAACAGCAGGTCACCAAACTCACTGACGATTTTTTCCTGATCAACTGCCTGGTTCGATGGGTCATTAAATTCAGCCTTAAACTCATTCATTTCCTCCTCAATCTTTTCCCACACCTGACCTTTATGGTCCCAGTCAAAGCCAATGCCCCTTGCCTTGTCCTGAATTCGAATGGCTTTCACCAAGGCAGGCAATGACTTTGGCACACCTTCCAGCACGGAGTTATTTCCATGCTTCAATTTCAATTTCTCCCAGTTGGCCTTTACAACTTCCTCCGTTTCTGCCACCACATCTCCATAGACATGCGGATGCCGTTCAATCAGCTTGTCACAAATAGAATTCAACACATCAGCCACGTCAAAAACTTTCATCTCAGACGCGATCCTCGCATAGAAAACATTATGCAACATCAAATCACCCAACTCTTTTTTTATTTCATCCATGTTCCTGTCGAGTATGGAGTCGGAAAGCTCATAGGTCTCTTCAATCGTAAGGTGGCGCAAACTTTCCAACGTTTGCTTTTTATCCCAAGGGCAGTTTTCTCGCAGTTCGTCCATGATGGTCAGCAAGCGATCAAATGCCTGCAGTTTAGCCTTGCGGTTATTATCGGGTAAAACTGGCGGTTTTCTCATACAGAAATAAACTTTAGTAGCGTGGGGTGTGTTGAATAGATGCGTATTTTTGCTCAAAGTTAAGAAAGATGACTGTTCTGCTTTTCTCCATCGGTTTTATTGCACTTTTCTTCGTCCTGATGTCGGTGAGGTTGATTTTTTTGAAGGGCGGTGAGTTCAGAGGCACCTGTGCTTCACAAAGTCCCTGGCTGGTGAAAGAAGGCACCACCTGCGGATACTGCGGAAAAACCCTTGCAGCTGGCGAGCCCTGTGCCGATCCCTCCAGGGACAACACCAACAGCTTCCCCCCTGTTGGTAGTTCTAAGTAGTTTTAAAATCTTATTGATCTAAACTCCTGTCTGCCCTGTGGGTTAATGACCCGTAGAATTGATTTGATTCTGCGCTATTGTCATTAAATTTGCGCCCACATTTTTATCTGGATAGCGTGACGTTAATTAAATCAATTTCAGGAATCCGCGGAACCATCGGAGGCCCACCGGGAGAATCACTCACGCCTCCGGATGTTGTCAAATTTACAGCTGCTTATGGCACCTGGGTGAGGCGAAAAAAAGGTAAAAAAATAATTATCGGTAGGGATGCCAGAATTTCTGGCGAAATCGTGAGCGACCTGGTTAGTTCAACGCTCCGCGGACTAGGGCTGCATGTAGTTGACCTTGGCTTGTCCACCACACCAACCGTTGAATTGGCGGTGGCACTTGAAGGAGCCGATGGAGGGATCATATTGACTGCCAGCCACAACCCTGCTGAATGGAACGCCCTGAAATTGTTAAACGAGAAAGGAGAATTTATCTCCGCGGGTGATGGCGCATCCATACTGGAGATCGCTGAGTCAAACCGCTTTGAGTTTGCAACCGTAAATAACCTTGGCAAATACAAAAGGGTTGATGACTACATCAATAGGCACATATCGCTGGTAAAAAAACATCCTTTGGTCAGCGTAAAGGCCATAAAGAAAGCCAAATTCAAAATTGTAGTAGATGCCGTCAACTCGACAGGAGGCATTGCGGTTCCTGCCCTGCTTGAGGCCTTGGGTGTCAAGAAGATCAAAAAACTATATTGCTCACCAACCGGTATTTTTCCACACAACCCTGAGCCACTACCCGAGCACCTTTCAGAGATCAGCAAAATGGTTAAGAAAGGAAAGTATGATCTGGGAATTGTGGTAGATCCGGATGTGGACAGGCTGGCGCTCATCCAGGAAGATGGCAAACCATTTGGTGAGGAGTACACGTTGGTTGCAGTTGCCGCATATGTCCTAAGTCGAAAAAAAGGAAACACGGTTTCCAACTTATCGTCCACCCGTGCATTGAGGGATGTTACCGAGGCGGCATCAGGAAAGTATTATGCCTCCGCGGTGGGTGAAGTGAACGTGGTGGAACAAATGAAAAAGGTCAAGGCAGTTATTGGTGGCGAGGGAAATGGCGGTATCATTGTGCCTGACTTTCACTACGGCCGGGATGCGCTTATAGGGATTGCTCTCTTTTTGACCCACCTGGCGCAGTCGGGCAAGCGCGCGTCTCAGCTCAGGGAAGTTTATCCTAATTATTTTATTTCTAAAAATAAGATCGCGCTCACACCCGGCCTTAACGTTGATGGCATTCTCGAAAGGATTCAAAAGAAATACGGGCATGAGAAAATAAACACCATCGATGGTGTAAAAATTGATTTTGAAAAGGAAAAAGAATGGGTTCACCTGCGCAAATCCAACACGGAACCAATTATTCGGATATATGCTGAATCACAATCCGAGAAAAAGGCTAATTTGTTAGCCCAAAGAATCATTGACGATATCAAAGCGATAACCAAATCACCAGTATGATGAGTATCTATTTGGACAATGCTGCGACCACCGCCCTCGATCCCGAGGTTTTTGAAGCCATGAAACCTTATTTGCTGCAGGATTTTGGCAATCCCTCTTCCACCCATAGCCATGGAAGAAAGGTTAGATCAGCCATCGAGATGGGAAGAAAAAAAATTGCGGAGATACTCAACTGTACCCCGGGTGAAATAATTTTTACCTCAGGAGGAACAGAAGCCGACAATGCCATCCTCATGAGCAGCATTTACACCTATAAAATAAAACATGCCATTTCGTCTTCGATTGAGCATCACGCAGTGAGTCATACGCTCGAAATACTCGCGAAACAGGGATTGATCAAACTGCACCTCGTAAAGCTTGACCAAAACGGAAATGTCGATTACAACGACCTCGAGAGGCTGTTGACGTCCTACCCCGGTTCGCTTGTTTCGCTGATGCACGCTAACAATGAAATTGGAAATCTTTTGGATATCGAAAGGGTGGCAGAGCTGGTTAATCGACACAACGGGTACTTTCACTCTGATACAGTGCAGTCGATCGGTCACTACAGACATGATTTGAAGAAACTAAAAATACATGCAATGACAGCTGCCGCGCACAAATTTCACGGCCCAAAGGGCATCGGCTTCATGTATATCAACAAAGACAAAAAAATTCAACCTTTTGTGCATGGAGGCGCTCAAGAGCGCAACATGCGTGGCGGAACTGAAAACACCTTTGGAATCGTTGGCCTCACCAAAGCCATGGAAATTGCCTATCGCGACCTGGATCATCACACAGAATACATAAAGGGTCTGAAAGGGAAAATGATCGAATTGCTGACAGAAAATATTCCGGGAGTAACGTTCAATGGTGAATCGGGAAACATGGACAACAGTCTCTACACGGTGCTCAATGTTAGTTTTCCGGAATCGGAAGAAAATGAAATGTTGCTTTTCAATCTTGACCTGGAAGGTATCTCCGCATCGGGCGGAAGCGCTTGTTCGAGCGGGGCATCAACGGGTTCGCATGTGCTGAACGCATTGTACCCGGGATCGAAGCGCGGGGCTGTTCGATTTTCGTTCAGCAAGTTCACTAAACCGGAAGACATCGAAATTACCATTGAGAAACTGGCGGCACTTTTTAAGGTAAGTGTTTAGTTGAAACTTCATTTTGTGACATTCACAGCCTCGTAAAGGTCTGCGCCATCTGAAAGTCTGAAATGCGCTGCCGTTGAAAAACCAGGCCGAATGTCTGACTGCGGTCCAAACCAGTAATCAAACAGATACTTTCGCCAGCTCATTTTCATGTTTTAAAGATTTGCGCCTGTTGTTTACTGGGCAATCGCTTAATTTTGGCCTATGGCATCCTCCATTTCATTTATCGGGTCTGGCAATCTCGCGTGGCACCTTGCCCCTGCCCTCGACAACATCGGTTATGTGGTCAAGGAAGTCTATAGCCCAAACGCCCGACACGCCAAAGAACTGACAGGGCGGCTTTATCAGGCAGAGGTAAAGGCCTCGTTGGATTTTTCCACCAGCGCTTCGCAAATTTTTATAATCGCAGTAGCTGATGACGCGATCAAATCAGTAGCGCAAGACATTGTTTTGCCGGATGATGCGATCCTGTTACATACTTCAGGAAGCCAGCCGTTGAGTATTCTTGGCTATGCTGCCACTCCACATATTGGCGTGTTCTATCCGCTGCAGACCTTTACGAAAACAAAAAAGGTTGATTTTAGGAGTATCCCCATTTTTGTTGAGAGTGAAACTCCTGAAACAGAATCATTGTGTTTGAAGATGGCCGGCAAAATCAGTTCAGCTGTTCACAAGATTAGTTCGCAGGAACGGAAAGCATTGCATGTTGCAGCAGTATTCGCCTCCAACTTCGCCAACCATATGCTTACCGTGAGCAAAGACCTGTTGGAAAAGAACAATTTGGATTTCGATTTGCTTAAACCACTGATCTCAGAGACTTTGAACAAAAGCCTGGCCATCGGACCCGACAATGCGCAAACAGGCCCTGCCAAAAGGGGAGATTTTGAAATCCTGGATAAGCACGTGGAATTTTTACAACATGATGAATCGCTGGCAGCCGTTTACAAATTGATCAGTCAACACATCATTGATCGGTACGACCAAAGTTGAGGAAACAAAAAAAGCGATGATTTCTCATCGCTTTTCGCAAATATCTTTTAACGACTACTGCTGCTCTAATACTTCACCTTTAATGGAGAGTTGCTTAAATCCACCTTCCACATTTGCCATAACAGTGACCGTCTTACTGAAGGCACCAAGACTGGCCGCATTGTAAGTTGCTTTGATAAAGCCCTTGCCTCCTGGGGGAATGGGATCCTTTGACCATGCGGGCGTGGTACATCCGCACGATGCCTGTACATTGGTGATCACCAGCGGGGTCTTGCCCGAATTGGTGAACGTGAATTCATGGGTTACCGGCTCCCCCTGCTTAATCTTTCCAAAGTCGTGGGTTGCTGATTCAAATCCGAAAACGGCCATCGCGGATGCGCCTGCATCTGCCGTATTGGAAGCTGCCACCTGCGCATAGCAAGCCGCTGAAAAAAAGATCAAGATGGCTAATACTCCTAAATTTCTCATTGTTATAGATTTTAAAGGTTAAACTTATGTGCCCAACCCGCTGCTCAAAAATAGTGAAAAATCTTTTTTGAGCCTCAGACTGTCTCTCACAAACATCGTTAAAACGGGAAATCGGGCCTGTTAACAAGATTGTAATAAGTGTTAACAACTTGTTAAACCTGTTTCCAGGCATAAATACTCCTTAACTTTGTAAGGTGAGCAGAAATACGCTTAGAATCGTCATTGTTTTAGCCGCAATCAGCATTATTGGCATTGCCATCACCCAGATTTACTGGGTAAGTCGTGCCTTTGATATACGCGAAAATCAATTCAACAGGGATGTCAATACCGCATTGCGAAATGTTGCCACCAAAATCATAGAAATCAACAAGACACCCTCACCCGCCAATAATCCCGTCAATCAATTGTCTACCAACTATTTTGTGGTGGCCATCAATGGGGAAATTGATGTAAATCTTCTTGAATTTCTGTTGGTGACTGAGTTTGAAAAAAGAAACATTACGGCCGATTTCGAATATGGCATATATGATTGCAGTGATCGATGCATGGTTTATGGAAACTTTGTTTCACAGGGAAATAATAAAAAATTAGTTAGCCTTCAGGATTTGCCAACCTGGAGAGAAGAGGGCTATTATTTTGGCGTACAGTTTCCTTCGCTGCAAGCCAACCTGATCAGTCAATTGGGCATTTGGGGATTTTCGTCCGCTGTCCTTCTCATTGTGATTCTGTTCTTCGTGTACACACTTTTTGTCATACTCAAGCAACGAAGACTTTCCGAGGTTCAGAAGGATTTTATTAACAACATGACCCACGAGTTTAAAACGCCCATTTCTACCATTGCCATCTCGAGCGAAGTGCTCAAAAATCCGTCCATCGTCAACGAGCCCGATCGGCTATTAAAATACGCCACGGTCATTCAGCATGAAAGTAACCGGCTGAAACAGCAAGTTGACCGCGTGCTTCAAATGGCTCGTCTGGACGAGCAAAAAATAGAACTCAATAAAGAATCCCTGAACGGTAACGAACTAATAGAAAATGCCGTTCTCCATTGTTCGCTCTCCATTCAGGAAAAGGGCGGGAAAATAAATCTTGACTTAAAGGCAGATCAAAATGTGATCTTTGCAGATAGGCTGCACATCACCAACGTGATTTACAACATGATCGACAATGCCATCAAATACAACAAACAATCTCCGGAAATCACGATAAGGACGTACAATGAGAAGGCTCATTATTGTATAGAAATCCAGGACAATGGCATCGGCATAACATCCGATAATTATAAAAAAATATTTCATCGTTTCTACAGGGTCCCAACGGGAAATGTACATGATGTGAAAGGATTTGGATTGGGTTTAAATTACGTGAAGCTGATTGTAGAGGCTCACAGGGGAACGATTAATTTAGAGAGCACATTGCATCAGGGAAGCATTTTCAAAATCTCACTACCGATCGCATGAGTGCGAACATCCTTCTGGTTGAAGACGATCCCGGGCTAGCCTTTGTGATAAAGGACAATTTATCGCATAAAAAATATCAGGTGACCCATTGCGAAAATGGCGAAGACGCACAGGAAAAATTCTTCAGCGGAAGATTTGATCTTTGTATACTGGATGTAATGCTTCCTAAAAAAGATGGATTTTCACTGGCGCAAACCATTCGGAGCAAAAACCAGCAAGTCCCCATACTTTTCGTTACGGCCAAAAATCTTACTGAAGACAAAATTATTGGATTTGAAAGTGGCGGTGACGATTACATTGTGAAGCCTTTCAGCATGGAAGAACTTTGTTGCCGTATTGAGGTCTTCCTGAGAAGAACCAACGGGCACCGCGGTGAGGGTTCCTTTGTCATCGGATCTTATACTTTCGATGGCAACAACTTAAGGCTTTCTCACCAAAAGGGGGGCAAAACGTTGACGCAGAAAGAAGCGGATGTGCTCAAGCTATTATACCACAATAGTAGCCGGGTGATGAAGCGCGAGGAAATTCTGAAATCAATTTGGGGCGATGATGACTATTTTATGGGTCGAAGTCTTGATGTGTTTATTTCTCGCCTCAGGAAATATTTAAACCATGACCCAAACATCCAAATCGTGAATTATCATGGTGTCGGATTTCGTCTGGAAGTACAAGGCTCAGCTTAATACTTCACGAAGTACTTGTACGGATTTAACGGTGCCAAAGCCTTCGACATGGCTGCCGTAAAACTTGATAAATGCGTCCAGCAAATTTCTTCGTTGGATATTGGTCATTTCGACTTTATCGTCATAATCAGCCTCGAGCAAGCCATCCAAAATGATGTCCTCTTCCTTGGATAATAGCCAGGCACTCAACTCCGTCTTTGCAAATGGACCAAAGCCGAGGTGCTTGCTAAGCTTAATCAAAAAGATAAGGTGAAAATTTTCGGGCTGACCCTGCGCATCCAACCGGAGTAGTGAGTTAAAAATAAAATCGCACAGTTCGTCCGCGTGGGATTGTTCTTTCACGGTCTTGTTTAAAATTTCATTGATAAACAGGCCTATGCATGCTTTTTTGGGGTCCGACAGGAGGTTTTGATAAACATGGGCACACGACACCTCTTTTATCCGAAGGATTCCCGCATTCTCCTTGTGGTAAACCACCAAGTCCAGCAATGTCAGCGGCTGGTACAATGCGATCTTGCTTTTTCCCGACTTCGATCTGACGCTGTTGACGATATAGCTTTGCAGTCCAAAGAGTTCCGTAAAAACATTAACAATAATGGACGTTTCACCGTAAGGCGTAAACCGAAATACAATGCCCTTTGTTTTATGAAGCATTATTCAATGACCGCTATTTTTCCCACGTGTTTCTCCGACCCATCTTCTGAGGTTGCAAATACAAAGTACATGCCCGTGCTCACACGACTGCCGTTTAGTTGTCTTGCGTTCCAGGTGGCGGTCCCTCCATTGGCCCTTGTTTGCCAAACCAAACGTCCGCCCAGGTCGGTGATTTTCACCAACGCATCGCGGTACAATCCATTGATGGCCACTTGCCCGCTAAACGATGCAGTCACGGGATTGGGAAATATTTTTACGTTTTCAAATTGAAACGAACTTTGGGTGGCTGCCGCCCGGAAAGAGGCAAGTCCATTTTCGGTAGCAAAAAAAACTTCCCCGCTATGAGGATCAACGGCAATGCCGGTAATTCTATTAGATGGCAAAGGGCTGTTCTCAGTGGTGAAATTAAAAATCAATTGTTCTCCCGTGGGGCCAAATAGCCAAACCCCATTGGCCGTTCCAAGCCACTTGCGATTACCTCCATCGATCGCAATGGCCCTGATCGATTCATCCCTCAGTAAAAACCGATTTTCAAAAACCGGTCTTGCCGCATCCACGGAATTAAAAATGATTGATGGGTTAGAAAAGTACACCACACCTTCATCCGTGCCCACCCAAACCTGCCCCTCCCGGTCGTTGGCGATCGATCTCACGGCAAGCGAGGGAAGCGCTCCTTTGCCCGCCACATTGGTGAGGTATGTGCTTTTATTATCTGCTCTATTAAATACGATGATCCCGCCACCCTTGCCAGCATCTATCGGCATCCACACCTGGTTAAGTTTGTCGACCACGAGATCCGTTGGAAATTGGGCCTGCGGATAGGGCAGCGAAAAAGATTCCCATCCGGATAGACCAGATAACAAATGCAGCGAGGAAGGCACTCCGTAATTGGACACCCAAAGCCCGTCTGATGAGGCCTCTATTGCCGGAACGAGTATCAGCGAGGGTGAAGGATTCGGTCCCCGGAGCGGACTATTCGTCTCATTGAAAAGTTGTGAAACACCATCGGAAATTTTTTCGACCCCAAAACCAAACGAAGAGTGGTAAGCAGTTGTATTCACAATCGCTTGATCGGTGATGTCTTTTTGCAAACCGGTCGACACTGCGCTCCATTGTCCATTTTTAAATTGATCAGCGATGGCATTCATGTTCAACGGAGCAAGAGCGCTTGTAAAACCTCCACCAGACCGAACGATCCGGTCGCCTGAGAACCCTATCCGCAATGTCACGTTTGAAGATGGTCCGTTGGGTTTTATGGTACTGGTCTGTTCTCCTTTTGCCGACACCAGGCCGCTGGCCCCGTCCGCGATCCAGGTTGTGCCATCCTGATCCTGTATTGCCCCGGCCGGATTGGATATCACCGATCCACCCGCTTCAAGAAGGTTCGTTCCGTTGGTAAGCCAGACTTTTTTTTCCGTTGTAACGACCAGGTCCTTGCCCTGCGATGAGAGGCCTCTGAATAACTCGCCCTGGAGAAAATTTTCCAACTGCCACGCTCCATTCTGCAAGGAATAAATACCCAACGAGCTTATCGCGGCATGAACGCGCGCGTTAAACACCGTGACGGATTCAACAGGATTATTCATGTCACCCTGTGAATAACGTTTCCAACTCCGGAAGTCAAGCAGGTTTGATCCGATGAGCGAGCCGGCCAGCACCCCTTTTTCCGTTGCCAAAAAAAGAGAATCGCCAAGCGCAACTGCATGCACGATTTTCAAATTCTCACCGGTTTCACTCAGATCGCGATAGGTTTCCTTGACTTCTTTTTTGTCTAGGTCAAAGGCAACCACACCAAAATCTGTAGACATGTAGGCCACAGCGCCATGGAGCAATATGTGATTAATCTTTCGGGACCCGGAGATGGCTGACGTTTTCTGCAGGTTGGTAAAATTTTTAATCGTGTTTGATTGAACAATATCCAAGAGCCCGTTTTCATACGCCACCATCAACATATCTCTTCCTTTGTCATAGGCAATTGCGGTAATGGCTCCTCCGCTCAATCCGTCCAGCTTCGAAATGGTGGTGATCTCTCCATCGAACTTATTCACCACCAAAATGGCCGAGCCACTTGCCGCGTAAACACGATCAGCTCCCAGGGCTAAATTTCTCAGCTCGTTGAATGAAAGGTGTAGCCGCCAGGTCCCAACAGGAATATTTTCCTGCGCAACGGAATGGACCGTTGGGCGAGTGAGAATCAATGCCGCGAGGACGAACAAGCTGATTCTTATTTTCATTTCTTTTTGGAACTCTTCAATCCGTCAATAAAAGAAGAACGGCTGCGCGCCTCGTACATTTCTTTCTCTCCTATTTTTATCCTGGATGAATCACCGGCAAGTCGAAATGAAAAAGACGCGAGGTTGCCCGTGCGGGCACATATCGCATGTAGTTTGGTGACAAATTCAGCTACAGCTAACAAATCGGGCATTGGTCCAAAAGGCTTCCCTTCAAAATCCATATCCAAACCGGCTACGATCACCCGTTTTCCTTCGTTGGCCAGGGCGTTGCAAACTTCCACGATATGGCTATCAAAAAACTGAGCCTCATCAATTCCCACCACATCGCAACCAGTAGAAAGAGTAAGTATCTCCTTGGAAAAATGAACAGGAACCGACTTGATGTGACGCTCGTCATGAGAAACAACATTGGTGGGGTGAAAGCGCTGGTCAATTACCGGCTTGAAAATTTCTACTTTTTGTTTAGCAATAAGTGCACGGTTTACTCGCCTGATCAACTCTTCCGTCTTGCCGGAAAACATGCATCCACAAATCACCTCAATCCAGCCTGCTTTCGCTGGAACGGTTTCAGATATCAGCTCTCGCTCATCAAACATTCGGCAAATTTAATCTTTTGGGCGGCCCCTTTTGCTAATCAGTGTACTTCAAATGGGGCAATCTAACGGATTTTGGCACATAAATTTTTATGTTTCCAATAGGCCTTGCCTGGCAAGCCAATCGCTCACCGGGCAAAAGTTCGCCCGCACGTCTGTATTTTAACTCCGCTTCGGTGGGCTCGTTCAGGTTCTCCATTCCCTGAACAATTTCCATTTTACATGTGGTACATCGCCCTTTCGCTCCGCAGGCGTGCATCAAGTCGACAAAATGATCTTGGAGATGCATTAATACCGTTTTTGACCCTTTGTCAACCTCAAGTTCTTTCCTCCCGAGGTTTTCTATTACTATCTTTACCATGAGGAGCAACGTATTGAAACTACCAGCGTTTACAAGAAAGTCATTAATCGTGAATCCATAAAAGCAATGGACGAAAAAATCAGTTTGAAGTCTGTCGAAGAATATAGCATGAAATTTTCTTCTCTTGTCGCTGATTCTTTTTTCGCCCAAAAAAAGAAAATTACAGGCCCAGAAATTCTTACACTATGTGAAACCCGGCAAATAAATCTTTTTGTGATCCGGGAACTCCTGAAAGCCTGGAACCAGGAAACGGCCAAATATAAAAGTCCGTTCTTTGACTACGAGGCAAAGGAGGTGAAGGATATTCTCCATCGGTTTCAAAACACCCTCTCGAACAATATCTCAATCGCCAAAGACCACTTCACTCCCCTGCTAAAGAAGGCAGTGAGTCTCACCGTTTATCTGATCCTGGATCCTTATGACTTCTATTCAGACACACTCGATAAATATGGAAATGGCATAATTAAGGTGAGCGAATTGAAGAACGAGATAAAATACATCAAGATCAACAAGCGGCCTCTTGAAAAGCTAATTCAAAAACTCGAGGAAAAGAAATTCGAATCCATTGGTGGCAATGAGGCTTTTGCCCTGCTTGATCATATTTTGGAAGAAGATAATTTCACACCAGAGGATGTTGAGCCATTCATCAAGCAACTCAGCACGGTAACACCGCTAGTCATCGAAGACCTTTATCAAAGCAAACCTTCTGCAAACAAAGCGGCTCCTGCCAAAAAATCTGATCACACGCATTCGATTGTCAACGAACAGTTGCAAAAAGAGCCCGTCTCAACCGTTGCAGATAATTTCCAGCGGATATCCGACCTTAAAAACCGGCTGACCATTAATCAAAAGTTCATGTTCACCAAAATGCTGTTCAACGGTGACTTTGATCAATTCAACAATGTGGTAACCCAAATCGATTCTCTCAAATCGCTGGATGAAGCAACCAGTTACCTGGACTCACATTATTCCAACTGGGATAAGGAAACGGAGGAGTACGAAGAATTTATTGAATTGGTCACGAAACGATTTAGCTGACTTCACAGCCTCTGCAACACCTGACCTCGGTGCGCATCTAGTTTGATCAGGATAAAAAGAAGGGTCGTAAATCCCCAAAGGGCTGACCCTCCGTAGCTAAAAAATGGAAGCGGAATTCCAATCACAGGAAAAAGTCCGATCGTCATCCCAATATTCACCGCAAAATGGAAAAAGAAAATGCTTGCCACGGCAAATCCATAGGCACGCGCAAACCGGCTCTTTTGCCTTTCTGCGATAAAAACGACTCGCAAGAGCAGGGCCATAAACAAAACCACCACAACGAAGCTCCCCATCCAGCCCCATTCTTCTCCTATGGTACAAAAAATAAAGTCTGTGCTTTGTTCCGGCACAAAATCAAACTTCGTCTGCGTACCCTTCAGAAAACCTTTTCCCAAAAAACCTCCACTGCCAATGGCTATTTTGGATTGCGTCACATTCCAACCGTAACCCAGCGGATCCGCATCCGGGTTGATGAGGGCTTTGATCCTGTTTTGCTGGTGAGGTTTCAGTACATCTGTGATCACATAGTCCACACTTTCAATAACGCCCATTACGATCAATGCACCAATGGCTAGAATGGTTATGCGCTTAAACTTCTTTTTACCCAGTATGATGAGCAAAGCCAGGCACAACACAATTGAGCCGTGAAGATAAAGTTGATTGGGAACCAATAGCGTAAGAATAAAAATTGCCGCTGCGCAAATTCCCACGACCATCAAAAATGGTGACATGCCCTCCCTGAAATAAACAAAAACAAATGCAGTGAAAACGAGAGCAGTGCCCGTATCCTTTTGGAGAAGAATAAGTACCATGGGCAATCCAATCATGCCGAAGAGCAGCGCCTGATTGCGCAGGTTATCCATCCGAAATCCTACCGAGCCGATTAACTTGGCTACCGCGAGTGCAGTAATAAATTTTGCAAACTCGGAAGGCTGCACACCGAACGATCCGATGCCCAGCCAGGCCTTGTTGCCACCTACTTCTTTGCCGATCAGCGGCACCAGCAACAATAAAAAAAGAATTACTCCGAAAGCCACGTAAGCAAAGGCCTCATAAAAGCGCATGTCAATAATTACTATGCCCATGATGATCACCAGGGATGCCGCAATAAAAATTAACTGCCGCCCGGAATTATGGGAGAGGTCCCAAATAGATTGTTGAACCGTTTCATCATAGACCGCGGCATAAATATTTAGCCACCCCAGCAAGACCAATGCCGCGTAAATGAAGATTGTGGGCCAATCCAGGTTGCCCGCTATGTCACTACCTCTTCTCAATATAAAAATTGTCCGTTTAGAACGTATTGCTCAATATGAGGGCGTTTGGTCTCCCCGATGAGGTACCGTTCGATGATTAAACTTGCAATAGATGCTGCTGCCCGCGCTCCTTGCCCGGCATCCTCCACATAAACCGATATGGCAATCTTCGGATTATCGCGGGGAGCAAAAGCAATGAAGACGGAATGATCGGGCAAAGGATCGTTTTGTACCGTGCCCGTTTTACCACAGACAATAATATCCTGCAACTTAGCCCGATACTGACCCGTGCCAGATTCGACCACTTTTTGCATGGCATCAACCGCGATTTCAAAGTTTTCCGGATCGATGGTGGTAAATAACTTTTCCTTAAACTGTGGCAATGGCTCGCTATCGCCAATGGACTTGATCAGGTGTGGCCTGTAGTAAAATCCACGATTGGCAACTATGGCTGCAAAATTTGCCATTTGAAGTGGAACCACCAGGTTTTCCCCTTCACCAATGGCCAGGGAGTAAATATTTGAAAACTTCCATGGCCTGTTGTTGTACGCGCGATCGTAGTAGGCCGAATTCGGCACAAGACCACCTTTCTCGTTGGGCAAGTCCACACCAAGATTCCCGCCAAAACCAAAACTGCGGATATGTTTATTCCACTCATCCAGTCCGATACGCGTGTCCTGGTATGGGTCGTCTGACACGCCCTTGTTCAGTATGCGCCTCAGTACTCCGTGGAAATAGGGATTACAAGAGTTTTCAATTGCCCCACGTAAATCTTCATTGGAATGATTGCCGTGACAGCCGATGATGGAGCGGTCACAGCGGATTCTCGTATCCGGTTTTATTACTCCTTCCTGAAGTGCAGTCATCGCCTGGGCTATCTTGAAAATAGAACCAGGCCGGTATTGCGCCATCAATGGGCGGGTAAAAAGCGGTTTGTTCGTATCGTTGCTGATCAACACGAAATTCGAACTGTAGTTTCTACCGGTGAGCAAATTTGGATCGTAAGAAGGCCCTGAAATAAGAGTTAAGATTTCCCCTGTGGCAGGTTCTATGGCTACTACGCTGCCCGCTTTCCCCCGCATGAGGAACTCACCGTATTGCTGCAAGTCTACATCAATGCTACTCACCAGGTCCTTGCCCGGAATGGAAAGGGTATCAAACTCCCCGTTCTTAAATGAGCCTTTCTCAATGCCTCGAACATTTCTCAGTTTAAATTTAACTCCCCTTTTGCCACGAAGCTGTTCTTCGTAGTACGATTCGATGCCGCTCTGGCCTATGTAGTCTCCCTGACGGTAAATGCCTGACTCATCTCTTTCCAACTGTCCTTTTGAAATCTCGCTAACATAGCCGAGTGCGTTCGCCAGAGCCGAGGTGGTGTATGAGCGGGTAGTTCTTGCCTGTACGTATAGTCCAGGAAATTCGTCCAGGTGATCCTGAATTTTTGCAAACTCGGTGTTGGAAAGCCGGTCTATAAACAATGTCGGCTTGTATGGCGAGTATTCCTTTCTCGCCCGCATTTCCCTGAATTTTCTCCGCAGTTCCTCGCGGGACATTTCGAACACCTGGCAAAATTTGGCCGTATCAAATTCGATGATGTCTTTCCGGATGACGTTTATGTCAAACTCAGGGGTATTGTATACAATGAGCTTATGGTTGCGATCATAAATGAGTCCACGAAACGGATACTCCACTTCCCTGAGAATGGCGTTGCTGTCGGCTAGCTCTGCATATCGGTTGTCGAGCACCTGAATGGAAAACAGTTTCACCAAAAAAACCAGACCCGTCAGGATAAAAATGATTTGTAGTATTTCTTTCCGCCCTTCGTTCATGATCTTCGGTGGCCAGGTAGCAAGTACTGCAAGAACAGTACGATAAGAAATGTAAAGATAGTGCTAAAAAAAACTTTAGAAAGAGTATAACCCAACAAACCAAAACCACCCGCTTCGATAAAGAATAGTGCGAAATGATGGATGAAAAGGATGGGGAGCGTGTAGATTAGAAACCATTGAATACCATTGGCCGCCAGCGTTGGCCCCTCACCCGCGTCATAACCGCCCTGGGGAGTGATGCGCGATAACCAAAAATTTCTGAGGTATCCCGTCAAGACAAGCGCAGCAGCATGCAACCCCAAACTGTCGTAAAAGATGTCAATCAAAAATCCCATAAGAAAACCCAACACCATCAGCAGGAGTGTATTGGTTTCTATGGGTAAAAACAAAATGAATGCTACGTATATAAAACAAAATGCGGTATTGAACAGCACCAGGTTTTTCATCAACACCACCTGAGCAATGAGATAAATAAAAAAAGACAGAAATTGCCAGATGCCCGTCCTGCTCATTTGGGTTCTCCAATGGTTATGCGTTCCAATGAATCTTTTTCGGTCATCAAATTGCTTCTCACCACCTCAACAAAAGCCAGCCGGGTGAAATCCTGGGCAAGTTTGACCTTTATGTCAAAAAATTGAGCTTCAGGCCCAAGAGTCACCTGGTCAATAATACCGACCAAAACTCCTTCGGGAAAAACGGCATTGAACCCTGACGTGACGATAGTGTCGCCAACTACCGGATTTGCGTGACGCGGAATAAAATTCAATTGACTATAAAGCGGATCTTTCCCGTCCCAATTGACGGAACCAAAGTGGTTGGTCCTTTTGATCACGCACGATGTATACTCATCGGTGTTCAGCAAGGAAATAAGCACCGCATAATGATCCGACACGGATTTCACTTTCCCGACAGCACCCGCTGCGCTGATAACAGCCATTCCTGGTGATATTCCATCATTGGCGCCTTTATTGATGGTTATGTAATTTTTAAATCGCTCAACGGAGTTATTAATCACTTTGGCGCTTACATAGTCAAACCGGTTGATAATGGCGGGGTCTTCAATCTCCCTTATTTCCAGTTGGAAAAGACTTTGATTCCGCTGTTCGAGCTTTGTTCGGAGGGCCGCATTTTCCGAGGCCAACTCGGCATTGATGCTCCGCAAGGAGAAGTACTCTCTGATTCCGTGCGTTGTGCTGATGATATTAGCCGCCAGGTGATTTGACGTGTTGAAGAATTTGGTACTTTGATATTGGTTATTCTGGACAATCAACCACGCTGCGAAAAATTCCAACGCCAAAAAACTGAAGAAAGCCCTATACTGGTAAAAAAAGTAAAAGAGCCTTTCCATGAAATCAAGTCATCAATACGGATTTGAAGTGTTGCAGGTTTTTTAGTGCCTGCCCTGTTCCGCGCACCACGGCACGCAGCGGATCGTCAGCCACATGGATCGGCAACTTCGTTTTCAGTGCCAGGCGTTTGTCCAGCCCGCGCAGCAAGGCGCCACCTCCTGTCAGATATATCCCTCGCTCATAAATGTCGGCTGACAACTCTGGTGGAGAAATTTCCAATGCTTTCAATACCGCTTCTTCCAATTTCGAAATTGACTTGTCCAAAGCGAAGGCAACTTCAGAATATGAGATTTTAATGGTTTTGGGAATTCCTGTCATCAGGTCACGCCCGCGAATCTCGTAGTCATCGGGTCCGTCATCCAACTCCGTCAACGCAGAACCCACTTCAATCTTTACGCGCTCGGCTGATCTTTCGCCAATCAGTAGATTGTGTTGCCTGCGCATGTAATCCAATATATCCCGGTTAAAAGTATCTCCTGCTATGCGTATGGATTGATCGCATACGATGCCTGATAAGGCAATCACAGCGATGTCGGTTGTTCCTCCACCGATGTCGACAATCATATTACCCACCGGCTGCTCGATATCAATCCCAATTCCGATGGCAGCCGCAATAGGTTCATGGATCATATAGACTTCTTTGGCGTTGGCATGTTCTGCCGAATCGCGCACAGCACGCTTCTCAACCTCTGTAATACCGGATGGGATGCAGATCACCATCCTCAAAGAGGGTGGAAATAAGCGTTTTCCGGTATCAATCAGTTTTATCATTCCCCTGATCATCATCTCCGCTGCGTGAAAATCAGCAATCACACCTTCCTTCAGGGGGCGAATGGTCTTGATATTGTCATGGGTTTTCTCGTGCATCTGCATGGCTTCTCTCCCAATGGCAAGCACTTTGTTCGTGGCCTTGTCGATGGCAATAATTGAAGGCTCATCCACAACGATTTTATCCTTGTGTATAATGAGCGTATTGGCCGTGCCAAGGTCGATGGCAATGTCGCTGGTGAAGAAGTCGAAAAGTCCCATTTGGTATTACAACAATAGTTATCTAAAGGGCCGAAATTAAGCAAATATAACTGTGATTTTCGCGTTTATCCGGGCGAAAACTTACAGGTGAAACTTGTCTAGTGTTTAAAGTGTCGATAGCCGGTAGTTACCATCGTCATACCGTGGCTATCGCAAAATTCAATTGAGTCCTGGTCTTTGATAGATCCGCCCGGCTGTATCACCGATTTGATTCCCTCTGCATGCGCAATCTCAACACAGTCGGGAAACGGAAAAAACGCATCGGAGGCCATTGACGAGCCGGTCAAATCAAAACCAAAGCTCTTTGCTTTGGCGATTGCCTGAGTCAGCGCATCCACCCGGGATGTCTGGCCCACTCCGCTGGCCAGCATTTGACCACCAACCGCCAGGACGATGGTGTTGGACTTGGTGTGCTTGGCGATTTTGCCTGCAAACAGCATGGCCTTAATTTCATTCTCGGTAGGTTTTTTCTTCGTAACCACCTTCAAATCTTCCGTGCTGTCTGATTTGTTGTCAAAGTCCTGTACGATTACCCCGTTTAGCAAACTTTTGAATTGGCGATCTATTTTCAATGCGTCAAGCTGCTTGAGGATATTTCTGTTCTTTTTCGTTTTCAGTAGCTCAAGGGCATCATCCGAATACGATGGAGCAATCAATATTTCAAAAAATAACTTATTGATCTCCTCCGCGGCCGCAAGATCAACAGGCCTGTTGGTGGACAAGATTCCACCAAATGCTGAGATCGTATCCGCCTGAAATGCTTTCAGGTACGCCTCTTTTACGGTACTGCCAGTGGCAACGCCACACGCATTGGTGTGTTTGATGATAATGAAAGCTGTCTCGTCCCTAAATTCGTTGAGCAAATGAATTGCAGCATCGATGTCGACAAGGTTATTGTAGGATAATTCCTTCCCGTTCAATTTTTCGAACAGCTTATCCAACTCGCCAAAATAGACAGCTTGCTGGTGAGGGTTTTCCCCATACCGCAACACCTTACCATTCGGTATACTTACTTTAAAACTGCCGGTTTGCTCGTCTGTGTCGAAATAGTTGAAGATCGCTGCGTCATAATGCGAGGTAACATCAAAAGCTTTGGCAGCAAACCGTCTCCTGTCCTCGAGCGAAGTATGGCATTTGTTCGATTGAAGCAATTGGAGCACTTCGTGATACTGACTCCGGGAAGAAACTGTAAGCACGTCTCTAAAATTTTTGGCCGCACCCCTGATCAGAGATATTCCCCCAATGTCAATTTTTTCGATGATATCCTCTTCCGCATTCCCGCCCGCAACCGTCTCTTCAAATGGATATAGATCAACGATCACCAAATCAATGGGCGCAATCTTGTAGGACTGTGCCTGAGCAGCATCTTCCTTATGGTCTCTCCGGTAAAGTATTCCACCAAATATTGCCGGATGAAGCGTTTTTACCCGCCCTCCAAAAATTGATGGAAATCCAGTTAGTGCTTCCACGGGCGTCACACTGTAGCCCAGCTTCTCGATGAACTCCTGTGTCCCTCCAGTTGACACAAACTCCACGCCTTCAGCACCAAGTGCCCTTATTATCGGTTCTAAATTATCTTTATAATAAACTGAAATAAGTGCCCTGGAGATTTTCTTGGATGCCATTGAAAATTAGCCGTTTTGGAATTTTTTCGAAGCAGCAAAAGTAGGGCTATTTTGAGGATACCGAAATTGTAACACTCAAAATTTCAGGATTTTATGCCGGTCGATTTCAATAGTCCTCCTCTGGAATTGGCTCTGCCTCAATTGAAAAATCATCGGCATCAAGAAAGGCAGGAAATTTATCGCGGTAGGACTGCAGTGAGTTGCCACTGATTTCCACGGTCTTGATGGCCTCCATACCCTCCACTGCAAAGACCGGCTCGCCTTTTGGATTAACCACGGTTGACAGTCCGTTGTATTCGATGCCGTTTCCATCCATGCCAACACGGTTCACACCCACCACATAGGAGAGGTTTTCAATTGCACGTGCTTTGATCAAAGTATCCCATGCGCTGATTCTCACTTTTGGCCAATTGGCAATATAGATCGCCAAGTCATATGTTGGCTTTCTCAACGTTGCATTCCATTTATTGCGGCTCCAAACAGGAAAACGGAGGTCATAACACACGAGCGGGCAAATTCTCCACCCTTTCCAATGGCCTACCAGCAGGCTCTCTCCGGGGGTATACACCTGATGCTCTTCGGCCATTCTGAACAAGTGCCTTTTGTCATAGGTTTTGAAATTACCTCCCGGTTCCATCCACAGCAGGCGGTTGTAGTAGCGATCATGAACAAGAGCGATGAAACTTCCCAGTACCAGGGCTCCGGTATGGTCAGCCATTTGCTTCATCCACTTGAATGTGCGCATGTTCATCTGCTCTGCAAGCCTGGGTGCCGCCATGGTGAAGCCCGTGGTAAACATTTCCGGGAGTACGATCACATCCGTTTGCTCTCCGATTTGCCATACTTTTTCCTCAAACATGGCCAGATTTGCTCCAATATCCTCCCAGTGTAGGTCCGACTGAATAACGGTGATCTTAAGGTCCTGCATTACGCGCTGTTAATTCCAACTGCAAAGAAAGCGATCTCCCACTAAAATTGAGAGAAGCATTCAAACAAATTTACGCCTGGCGCAATGGATATCGCTGACCAGTGCGAATAGTCGCTACTTCTTTTTTATAAATATGAAATCACCTCCTTCATCTCCCGCGCCCTGAATAACCCCAAATTGTGGGGTGACGGGGGCATTGTTGGAAACCGGTTCGTAGATTCTCGAAAACAAAATTGAGGCCGGCAAGAATGGATCCTGACTTTCGTCCAGCACCTTCAATAAATACTTGATGAAAATACTTTGATCGGGCACTTCGGACAAGTTTCCACTTGTTATGGCCTTGCGACTTTGGTCTTTGTAGAGCTCATTGAATTTTCTGACCATGGTTTCGATGGACCTTGTTTTGAATATACTTCCCCCGAAGCAGGCATCCGTGATCAACAGGGTGTGCTTCGACTTGATGGCGCTCATGTAATCTTTTATCTGGCTATTGGATATCCATGCACTGGTGCTGGATTTTTTTGCATCCGAAGGCAACCAATATCCAAAGTCTTTAGCCTTGTCGTAGTATCCATGACCAGCATAAAATACGAGAACATTATCACGCGGAGTCACGACAGACGCCAAGCCATCCATATGGTTGATGATCTCTTCACGCGTTGGGTCTCTCAGAAGGGTGACGTGTTTCGCCTCAAAAGAATATTTTGTCGTGAGAATTGAGTACAATTTTTCTGCATCCTTGATAGGCATTTCAAGATTAGGCAATCCTGCCCCGGAGTTTTTGTATTCGGAGACGCCAATGATCAGGGCGTGATAGGGCGGCACATTGGTTATCCCTAAATCCGCCACCGTGATCTCACCGGGTTTGCGTGTAGATTCAGGGCCGTTACCCACGGTCACCATAACTTCGTTGGTTGTACCCGAAATAGTCTGGCCATATGAAATCCATGATAAGGATATCATGAGAAGAATCACTCCAAGCGTTTTCATGATTTTTTAATTATTGTTTAGCGAATTATTAACCGTGTTTGTTGTGTGAGCCGCCCGCTGACAATTCTGGCTAGATAAATGCCAGATGTTTCCCCGCTACGCTTCCATTTCACTTCATTGTAGCCCGCTGAAAAAAGCGCCTCTTTAATCCAAATTCGTTTTCCCAGAAGGTCAATTACTTCCACTGAAGCCATCGTATCAACCGAGCCGGGAAGCGAGAAGGCAATCGTTACTTCTTCATCAAAGGGTATCGGATAAGGGTTATGCATTATCAACCGATCAACATGAATATTCTCCTGCACAAAGGACTTATCCCCATAGATAATTTTAAAGGGACCGGACACGTTTTTATTAAAAACATAGCTGCTTATTGCCCGCATGTCGAATGACCGGCCCGTGCCGACATCCATCCAGTATAACTCCCTATCACTGTTTCCGAAATAGGAATTATCCCAGCTAAAGGTCATCAAGGGGTCGGCATGGGTGGTGGCAATGGAAAACTCCCAAATGTGGTTCGACTGGGTGGGCACCACGTCATTTGTGAAGGGGGAATTACCATCTTTCTTATTGTGATTAACTTCAATAAAATCCTCGAAAATCCGAGGCATGGTAAATCCATCAAAGACATCAAATCCATCGGACGCTTCCTGGTGCATACCAATACCTGCCATCGTGTTCACGAATTGGCCCTGGGTTAAAACAAGATTGACCTGCCAATTGGGTCGATCAAGGGCATTTAATCTATGTTCAATCTTTCGACCGGCTGAAGCATTTTTAACGACCGGGAACTTTAAGTCTATTGGCGAGCCACCGGCCGCGAGTTTGAAAAATCCCCCGCTGAATGCCTTTAAGACTGTGGCGTCCGAGAAAGCCCCTTCGAATGTTCTCAATCCTGGCAATCCCGGATTCGCAGCCCGCACATCCTCCCACAATAGATTGAACGGATAAGGATTACCTACCTGATACCACTCCGGAGAAATATTCTGAAGGGTAAATGGGTTTTCTGAATTTGTCTGTACTGTTGTGCCTGCACCGCTCGATAGGCTTATGCCCTTGTTTTCGCGAATGATCAGCCAGTACCCTTTGCCAGGTTCAATGATTGAATTCGAATTTAGTTCGGTGGTCGCACCGTTCTGCCACCTGAACATTCGCCACGCTTTGCCATCATATGCCCCGAGGTGCGTGCCAAAGACACTGGCCAGTGAATTGCTTGATAGCTCAAGCGGAACAGAGACGATGCGGTAATTGGACTGCTGGTCTCCGAAGGAATTGTAGGGAACCGTCAATCCAAGAATATTGTCATGTGCAACTTTTACATTTCTTAAAGGAGTCGTCAACGTACCTCCTCCGCTTGTCGCCACCATCCGGTACTCAATTCCCAGGTCGACTACATCCGCTGCCTGAATGGTCGACTCCCAATTTGGCGCGTTAAAGACCATCGGTGGATTGATGAAATTTCCTCCCGCTGAAACCGAACGATATTCCAACACAACGCCACTTACCGCAGATTCAGCATCAGCAAACCGGGCAGACACTACGATGCTATTGCCGGGTGAAACGGAAGTTGGTGTATTGTCTATGACGAGTGTTGGCGGAGTGGCATCAGAAGGAGAAGTGCTCTTGGGATTGTTGGAAGCCGTGCTGATGTTATAGTTTTCGGTTCCCCCGTTGCCATTATATTCAAATACAAAAAAATTATATGTGACGCCTGATTGAATATCCGTAACAGTTACCGTGTTTCCTGTCCCATTATAGACTACGTAGTTGCCACCTCCCAAATCATCTCCACTCGTAAATGATGAAGAAGCCAGGTAAGTTGTCCCATCTATAGGGGCCTGATCAACTACTCCGCCTTGCTTTGCCACCACCAATCGGCTTGATCCATTTCCGTTGGTCCAACTGACCTGAAGGGTATTGACGAACGGCTGAGTAATAACCACTTCGCGTGCTTGGATGGTTGGCTCACTCGGTTGCGTTGATGCTGAAAACATAACATTGTTTGCATTCATCACACCTCCACCGGAATTGGTAGCAGACAATCGGGGAAGCACCATGGGCTGACCGATAGAACTGAAATGTGTGGGTATAGACGAGGAGGGGTGAAATGAACCCGTTGACCCCCCTGCATTGCCCATGGACTGGAGAAGCGCACGGTCAGTTTGGGCAATCACGGATGTTGATGTCGTGAATAAAAGAAAGACTAAAAACCCCCTTTTCATGAGTCGCTCAATTACTACCGGTAATTCAATATTTATTAACATCTTCTTTTAACGTATCAGCTGCAACTGACCAAATAAGAAGTACTACTTACTAAAGTTGGTGGCGTGTTCTTGTCATATAACTCTACTGCTTCCGTAGCATACGTCCCACTGCCACATAAGCTGGAAATATTAATCTGATATTGATAAAGTTTAACGTTGGATGTTGCCGGGCTAACAATGACGGGAGATGTCAATTGATAACTCGCAAAACAATCCGGGCTTGCTCCGCTGCTCCTGGTGATTCTAATTTCATAATCAGCAGGATTAAACGAACCCGCTGCCGATGGTCCAATTGCCAGACTCACGAGAATTAATCCCGTAGAAGTATTTTTGCAGGACGCAATAAAAAGCTCGGATGTCGCAAAATCGTTGGTATTAAACACATGAAAGTTCCCGCATTTAACTAGATCGGTGCAAACGAAGGCCGTAGGATTGTTAAGTGAAGTGTCTGTTGGACCTGTCCTAAATACATAAACCCCATACGGCTGCGGGGTGGTAGCATTGAAAAATACAACACTTACATCGGTGCTAGAAGGAAGTCTTGTCAAGGCAAACTGACGATCATCAGGACTGGAACAATCCATGTTACCTGCATGAATATCTTTTGTGCTAACTCGAGGCACACCACCCGAAACACCCGGAGCTGTTACTTCCACGCGATATGCAACCGGGGGTGGTGAGGTTACAAAATCAGGATCCACGATGTCTCCGAGTTGATCTTTAAATCGCAAACAAGCTGTTTCGAACTTTTCCATATCAAGGTTAACTGCGCTGAAGTGCGAAACCGTAGCGACATATTCATTCTTTTCGATGTCAAGCATTGCGACCCCACTATTTTCCCATTCTCCCGATTCTTCATTATAGTTCATTATTGGAATTGATTTGGGCAGGTTAGGATTGTTTTTGCCGGTGCGGGGGATTGGGAACGTCACTGTGGCATGAGAACTTTTATCGTCCTTCAAATTATAAGAGCCCTTCTCGTTATATACCTCAATGGAAAATGCGCCAAAACTTTCCATAATACCAGCTCGCGAACCGTTTACAAATCTATAATCCCCTGGCATTCCGTCTGGGGAGAAAAGGTCGATAGAACTCATTGCCACTTTTACTGTGGCCGCGCTGGTATTCAATGCATTGGGTGGAATTGAAACCGTAATCCCATTGTCGCAAGGTTTTGCTTTTGCATGATAATCATACGCCTGTTGAAGTAACTCGGGCATCCCAAATCCAGCTATCTGGCCCAGTGAGTTAATCCTCAGTGGAACTTCAGCCATTGGATTTGTTGTCCAATCTCCGCGGGCACTGAGCGAGCCTCTGCAATTATTTTTTGTATCTCTAATCCTGCCACCAGTTGATGGATTGAACTGGATTACGGTTGCTTGTTTTAATTCATACAGTCTTTGGGGGATACTATTATAAAAAACTTTAGAAACCAAGCCATATCCCTTGGCATGAATGTTCACGACAAACTTGCTTCCCTTTTGAACTTTCCCCTCAAGTTTTCCTTCTATAATGTCAAGTACTTTTTTCTGTGGACGCTTAGAAGCTTTATCCCATATATAAACTACAGCAACTCCCGTGATTGCCTTTTTTTCTTCAACATCCAAAACTTCTCCCTTAACAAGAATGGTCTCCTTCTTTGTGCACCCTGAAAAAACCAGGAATCCAAACATTACAACAAAAAAGAAACTTGCCGAAAATTGGTTTTGTGTTTTCATCTTAATGCTAATTTTCTGAATTGGAACTCGCTGATTTATCCAACTTCAACGCGCCCATCAAATATTTCATCTCTGCCGAAATGGCTTCAAGCTTATCGTTAAGTTCCTGGCTCTTGTTGCGCTCCGTTTCAATAACGTTATCAAGTTGTTCAATTCGTTGCTTCAGTTTATTGATCATCAGCTGCTGTTCCTGTATTGCTTTTATGGCGAGAGGCGCCATACTCATATAATCAACAGTATATCGATCACCATCCGGGTTATGCTTCACCAATTCAGGATAAATTTCCATTAACTCCTGGGCGATGACCCCTATGTTTTTTAATTCCTCATCTGATTGTGTTTTGAAATGATACCTTTTAACATTCACCTTCATTAAACTCGGCAGCACTTCTTCTGTTGAGCTTATATTTTTTTTAAGGCGTAAATCAGACACAGGTGTATAGTTTCCATTGGAATCATCAAACCCTCCGATAAAATTATTCTCCTGATAGAGGTTGAGATTTCCTGTTGCATTTGAAACCCACATGGACCAGGTTTGAGTTCCGGCATTGTTTTGAAGGGTCAGTCCGTGGCCACTGGCCGGGCCAACATTTCCGTGAGATAGATGCAAATCGGTTGTGGGAATTGTAATCCCTATACCAACTTTTACGGCATTGGCACCGGTACCGCCCAATACCATAGAATTGCTGGCGCCTACCACGGCATTCGCCCCGATCGCTGTTGCGTTGGATAAGTTGGCCGCTGCAACGCCTGCCGCATAGCCCAGTGCAGTGTTATTAGAACCTGACGTGTTAGAACTTAATGCTTGGTATCCAAATGCAGTATTATTATTTCCAGTAGTCAGTTGACCAGCCGACCATCCAATGGCGGTGTTCGCCATACTTGAAGTTTGCACATTTAGTGCGTCCAATCCGATAGCAACATTTCTAATTCCCGTGGTGTTTTGTTTCAATGTGCCAACGCCAATAGCTACATTCTGAGTCCCCGTAGTATTATTAAGTAGTCCTTCCGACCCAATCGCGGTGTTCAAACTTCCACTTGAATTAGCTTGCAATGCTTGATAACCTATTGCTGTATTATCAATTCCAATGTTGCTTGAGGCTGATGTTGATCCCCTTAACGCTTCATAGCCAACAGCCACATTTGTATTGGTAAATGGAGTAGACGTACTATTGGCAAATTGCATCGCATTATGCCCTACGGCAGTCGCACCAGACCCTGCCACGTTGGAACTTAATGCCTCCACACCAACCGCAGTGTTAAGGTCACCTATTGTGTTTGAAAAAAGTGAACGAAGGCCAAATGCCGAGTTATTTAGGCCCGTAGTGTTGGATCGGAGCGCATCTTTACCCGTTGCTGAATTATTAATTCCCGTAGTATTCGAATAGAGTGCCTCCGTACCAACTGAGGTGTTGAAGGACCCCGTGGTGGTAAGGGATCCAGCCCTGTAGCCGAAAAAGGAATTGGTTGAGGCCGTGGTGTTGAATTTTCCAGCTTCATTGCCCACGAAAGTATTTTGATCACCGGTGGTATTGGCAATTCCTGAATTGACTCCAACAGCAACCTTATTCGGAGAACTGGTAATACCAACGTTAGAGACATTTTGTGCCTGAAACGCATAAGGCACACTTGAAAGTTGAACCCTGGGCGAAAGTGTCACACCATCTGCTACAACTTCCACGTAATATTGAGAGGCGCCAATATAGTTGGGGTCTGATGTTATTGTAGGAAGAACAGTATTCCCGGCTGGTGTACCTGTGCCGATAACAAAGGTAAACATGCCTTTATAGGTAGTCACCGTAAATGGACCACGCGAAAAAACCGCAATACCACCGGTGGCCCCGGTGAAGAAGCTAAATGTTACTGTATGATTACCATCCGTTACCGGGGCACCACCGGCATCAACCAAAATACCCTGATAGGACAGTGTACCTGGAATTTGAGCTAAGCTTAAGCATGTTATAATCAATGCAGCTGTACTAAGAGTAAGGGATTTCATTTTGGTCTGTTTTTGGTAATCTTCAATTTTCTCGAAATCTTATTGTGGATCCGGTGCAACAGGAAGCAGTTTTTCATCGGCAGGAATGGGCGGATCAGGACCCGGAAGTAACAACGCCACACCACCCGCAACCAGAACCACAGGAGCAATCTTTAACGCCAGTGGAATTTTTGGTTTTACCAAAAACACTTCACTGGTTAGTCTGTCCGGACCGGAGGTGAAGTGTATGGTGTATTTGCCTTTCGCCAGGTCTTTGGGAATGCGCCAAGTGAATGACCCGGTATTTTTTGTTTCACCCACGCTGGTTATCCTGGTGTTTCCTTCAAACAATTCCATTTTCACCGATTGATCGGGTGAGCCTCCGCGCCATTCAATTATGGCATCTCTCCCTCTGCGGAATGAACTGCTGTTATTCGGGCTGACTACAGAAAGTTTCATCGGCAAAAGCCGACCCGTTACGCGGAAGGTAAGGTTGCTACTGTTGGATGCAAGTTCTCCTTCAGCATTCCAAACGATGGTTTTGTCTTTACCCCCTTTAACTCCCTCGCCTACGTCACCCGTTACCAGCCGGAGGGCTGAAGCAAAATTATCATGAGATCCAAACAACTGAATAGCATAGGTCTGCTCAGGATGACCGCCTGTAATATCATACAACACGGTCACTTTGCCATCCGCAAAGGAAGCACGCAGGTTTTCTATTCGCTGGCCAAACAGGGGCAGCGAGGTAATGATCAAGACGGCTGAAAAAAACCACCTTCCCATATTCCTGAAATCAAGATGAACAGGGTAAACAGAAGGCGTAGTAAAGAAGTGATTTTGAAGAGAACAATGCCTGGAAACTAACCTGCCGAACCACTTGATGTACCCGCCAGACTAACCCTAACCTGTAAGAAAGTTAGATAATTGCCCTTCAAAAAAAAAGTGCCTCCAATTGCCACTAAAATCTCCGCAATATTCCCGCTGCTTTTTCCAGCGTTTCCTCGCCTTTTGCAAAGCAAAACCGCAGCAACCGGTTATCGGTCTTGTCCTTGTAAAAGACAGAAACAGGAATGGAAGCCAGTTTGTGCTCCCGGGTCAGCCATTCCGCCATTTCCACTTCAGGTCTGGCGCTTACATCCTTATAGGACAAAAGTTGAAAGTATGACCCGTGACATGCCATGGGTCTGAATGACGAGCCTTTAATTTGATCGAGAAAAAAATCGCGTTTCCCCTGATAAAACTTTGCAAGTCGGGTATAGTGGTCAGGCTGCGTCAGGTATTCCGCCAGCGCCAGCTGCACAGGCGTGTTCACACTAAAAGTTATGAACTGATGTGCCTTTCTGATCTCCTGTGTAATCTTTGCTGGCGCAACAGCATATCCAACTTTCCAACCAGTAGCATGAAATGTTTTTCCGAATGAATATACAGCAATGCTTCTTGATGCCAGTCCCGGATGGCGTAGCACACTTTGATGGGCAAGGCCATCGAAGATAATGCGTTCATACACTTCATCGCTCAGCACAAGGAGGTTGTGTTTAACAACTATCTCTTCCAAAATTTTGAGATCTGCCTCCGTCAGCACCGCACCGCTTGGGTTTTGAGGCGTATTGATCATGATCATCCGCGTCCGGGACGTGATCTTACTCTTCACCTGGTCCCAATCGATCTGAAAATGGGGAGGACGCAAATTGATGGATACTGGTTTCCCTCCATTTAACCTGATCGCAGGATCGTAGCAATCGTAAGATGGATCAAAAAGAATGACTTCGTCTCCGGGACTCACCAGTCCGGTGATGGTGGCGAAGATCGCTTCTGTTCCGCCAGCGGTGATGGTGATCTCAGCTTCGGGGTCGACCTTGTGCTGATAGGTTTCATCAATTACCCGGGCAATGGCAGATCGAAGCGAAGTTACGCCAGGCATAGGCGCATATTGATTGTTTCCCTCCTTCATCTTCTGATGAATCAGTTCAATCAATTCCTCCGAAACTTTAAAATCAGGAAATCCCTGCGACAGGTTGATGGCATTGTGTTCCTGCGCCATTTTCGACATGGTGGCAAAAATGGAAGTACCTACGTCAGGAAGCCTGGATTGAATCAACATTATTTGCGCAAAGGGGCGGCAATTCTATATTCGGTGTTCACCTCTCCCTTGCTGATGTCGCTCAGCTTGCCTTTGAGCAGCCTTTTCTTCAGGGGCGTGAGATAATCGATGAACAATACACCTTCGATGTGGTCGTACTCATGCTGAATAATTCGGGCCTTCATTCCCTCATACTCCTCATCGAACGCATTCCATTCCTCATCGAAATATTTAATCCGAATCGACAATGGCCGGGTGACTTTTTCCCTGATGTTGGGAATACTGAGACAGCCCTCCTCCATTTCTTCATGGTCCTCATCCTCTTCGATGATCTCGGCATTGATAAATACCTTCTTAAAGTCTTTCATGCCCGGCTCGTCCTCAAGCACCGACCCGTCTACCACAAACATCCGTATGTCTTTGCCAATTTGAGGAGCAGCCAGTCCGATCCCCTGCGCAGCGTGCATGGTTTCAAACATGTCCAGGGCAAGTTGTTTCACTTCGCCATCGCCCACCTTGATTTCCGTGGCCCTTTTTCGGAGGACCGGGTCACCGTACATTACAATAGGATAAACCATTAAAAGCTATTTAAGACAGGGTGCAAATTTAATGATTTTAGCCTTTGGTGATGAAATTGTATTAAATCCTCGACTCGAGATAGGATTGCAAAATCAAGGTCGCACTTATCTTGTCCACATTTCCCCTCACCCTCCTGTCCTTCCTTTTCATGCCGCCCTCGATCATGGCTCGCTGTGCCATCTTGCTCGTAAATCGCTCGTCAACATAACTGACCTTCAAATCCGGAAAAACGGCCTTGAGCCTGGTTGCAAATTGTTTTATGTGGGGCACAATTTCAGAATCCGCGCCACTCATTTGTCGCGGCATTCCAACAATGATTTCATCCACTTGTTCTTTGGCAAAATACTTTTTCAGGTAGTCGATCAATCCCCTGGTTTCAACAGTCTCCAGGGCCGTTGCAATGATTTGCAAACCATCGGTTACGGCAAGACCTGTTCTTTTCAAACCGTAGTCGATGGCAATTATTCTTCCCACAAGATTTGGCTAATGGATCACCCCTAATTGTACTTGACCCTCTCCTCAAACAGTTTCTTCACCCTGTTTTCAAGCATCATCGCCTTTGGGAAAAGAATTTCATTCTCTATCCTGGCATGCGTCTTCAAACTTTTTTCGAAGGTGGTCAACTCAGAGTAGATTACTTTGACATGCAGGGGTGCACTTTGCGTGAGGGCATAGTCATTCGTGATTTTTCTAATCCCTTCCATTTCATCATCGTGCGCCTCGTGTTCCATTGCAAATCGCTGAAGGGAGTTTTTCTCCAACATATAATAGAGTTGTGAGGGATTGTACCTTCCATTGACCGCACGATCCAGCAGGCGGATATAACCGAATAGCGTATCCTCCTCCTCATATATGTGGTGGATGAAATCTTCCAGAAACAACGGAAACAAAGTTTTCAAATCCTTCTCAACGATTTGAAAATCCGGATGATCCGCCTTAAACGATTCTACCAGTCTTGCAATGTAGGGAAGCTTGTGTTTTACGAAAGTGAAGTGGGCATGTTTGAGGTATTCGATGATCAGGTCGATCGGATAAGAGATAAGTGGCAAATCTGCTTCCTGAAAATTTTGATCGGGAGATTCCAATTCTCTCACCACCTGTTCGATCCGCAGCCCCTTATCGGCACAGACTTGTTCGAGCGTCTGTTCTGAATATTCGTAAAATTTAATGCCAAAATAATACAGCACGTACGCATGTACGTTATTCTGATCCACCAATTCACGAATCCTTTTGTCCTTAAGTGTTGTTTTGGCCATTTAAACAGTAAATATAGGTATCCCTACAACGGGAGCCAAAGTCATTTGCTTGCTCAATTACCCTATTATTTGATAAACACGGGCTTTTTTCAGTTTTTTGAGAGAAAACTTTGCAGAAGCTATCAACGTTTAGAATCTACTAACCGCATTTTTTTTGTTATGAGTGAGCCAAATAATTCAAAATATCAAATCCGTCTCCCGTTGATTTTGTGCATAGGACTGGCCGGTGGGGTATTGATCGGGGCAAGCATTAACTCGAAAACCGTAACTGATGATATCGGATCTGATGTTCAAAAATTCAGAGAAGTTTTGTCGTTGATAAAAACCGAATATGTTGACGAGACAAAGACGGATGAGTTGGTGGATGATGCCATACAACATATGCTGGCCAAACTGGATCCTCACTCAGCGTACATACCTTACAACGAAAGAGAAGAAGCCAACGAGGACCTGAGGGGTAACTTTGAAGGAATCGGAATCGAGTTCAGCATTTTTCAGGATACACTTGTTGTTGTGGCCGCCCTGAGTGGCGGGCCCTCCGAGGCGGTCGGGTTGCGCACCGGTGACCGAATCATCCGGGTCAATGGAGAAAATATCGCGGGGGTCGGTTTGCGCAACAGCGAGGTAACAAAAAAATTAAAAGGACCGAAGGGAACAGAAGTGAAAATTGATGTCGTCAGGAAAAACACGGACAACCTCATCTCCTTTAATATTATCCGCGATAAGATTCCGCAATTCTCCGTGGATGCCTCTTATATGATCAATGCAGAGGTTGGCTATATCAAAGTAAGTCGCTTTTCGCAAACCACCTACACGGAGTTTCGCACAGCCATGGATAAGCTCAAAAAGGAAGGCATGACCAAGTTGATTCTCGATTTGCAAGGGAACCCGGGTGGCTACATGAATCAAGCGATCGATTTGGCCGATGATTTTCTGCCGGCAGGCGAAAAAATTGTTTTTACCAATGGAAAAGACAAACGTTACAATTCGGATGCACTGTCGACCGCCCGCGGAGATTTTGAGAAAGGCGATTTGATCGTTCTGGTCAATGAGGGAAGCGCCTCGGCCTCGGAAATTGTTGCCGGTGCCTTACAAGATAATGACAGGGCATTGATAGTGGGGAGGCGATCCTATGGCAAGGGTCTGGTGCAATCTCCATTCGATTTAAATGACGGATCTGAATTGCGTCTTACGATCTCACGTTATTACACGCCAAGTGGCAGATCAATTCAAAAACCCTACTCCGATAACCAGGAATACTCGAGAGACATCGTAAAGCGCTATAAGCACGGTGAATTTTTTCACGCTGACAGCATTAAGTTCAATGATTCCCTGAAATACCTGACGCTCAACGGAAGGACGGTATACGGAGGTGGTGGCATTATGCCGGACTACTTTGTGCCGCTGGACACGACTTTAAACAGCCCCTACCTGAATGCCCTCTTCAACTCCAACTCTTTTCAGGAATATGCCTTTAATTATGCCCTTGAAAATAAATCTCAATTGGAAAAGATGGGCTTCAAGGAATTTTATCGCGGGTTCAAAGTGACCGATGACATGTACAGCGACCTTGCCAACGTGGGCAAACGCAACGGGGTGAAACCGGATCACAACGATTTGAAAAAAAATAAGCAGGTTTTTGAAGTATTTTTAAAGGCGAACGTGGCGCGCAGGATCTGGGGAAGCGAAAGCTTCTACCCCATATTCAATGAAACCAATGAAATATTGCAACAGGCGTTGCAATTGTTCGACAGGGTTCCCGATCGTTCGAAGATGTAACATCCGAAAATGAAGTGGGCTCGTAAAGTTTTGTCACGGGCTAAGCCGAAGTAATTTCTTTTGAGAATTTACTAACTTCGAGGCTTAACTAAATTCCCCATGTATTACCATCGACTAGGAAAAATTCCACCGAAAAGACACACCCAATTTCGACAGCCTGATGGAAGTCTATATCGGGAAGAATTGGTGAGTTCTGAAGGGTTTTCAGGAATTTACTCTAATCTCTATCACATCAATGCTCCCACCAGGATCAAAGCGCTCAATGACCCTGTGAAGTATGGTCCAAAAATGATTAAGGACTATGCATTGAGACAAACCCATCTCAATACGTCCAAAGTCGATACAACGGGAGAGGATTATTTGAGCGCACGGAAAGTGCTGATGATGAACAACGACTGCAGTATTGCCATCTGCTCTCCCAGGCAGCGCGAGATGGACTACTTTTATAAAAATGCTGAAGGGGATGAAGTGCTCTATGTTCACGATGGCTCCGGCTCCCTGATTTCGCAATTCGGCAAATTGGAAATCAGAAAGGGAGATTATGTAATCATTCCAAGAACTGTTATTTATAAACTGGAATTTGACGAAGGTCCACTGCGGTTGCTGATTGTTGAATCAGCTTCCCCCGTTGAAACCGTAAAACGATACAGGAATCAATTGGGGCAACTGCTAGAACATTCACCCTATTGCGAAAGAGACATTCGCCCGCCCGATGAACTAATCACAGACACAAAAAAAGGAGAGCACCTGATGAAAATCAAAAAGCAGGGATACCTCCATCAGTATGTTTATGACTTCAGTCCACTCGACCTGGTGGGATGGGATGGTTTTCTGTGGCCCTATGCTTTTTCCATCAATGATTTTGAACCTATCACTGGTCGTATTCATCAACCACCTCCTGTACATCAGACTTTTCAGGCGCGCAACTTTGTAATATGCTCTTTTGTTCCCCGCTTGTTCGACTATCATCCATTGTCAATACCTGCGCCCTACAATCACAGCAACATTGATTCTGATGAGGTGTTGTACTATGCGGAGGGAAATTTCATGAGCCGCAAAGGAATTGATCGCGGATCATTTACCCTTCATCCTGGAGGCTTGCCTCATGGTCCCCATCCGGGAACTGTCGAGAAAAGTATTGGTGCAAAGGAAACCCATGAACTTGCGGTGATGATTGATACCTTTCGGCCTTTATTTCTGACTGAAGATTCCCTGGAATTTCTGGACAAGAACTATCCCATGAGTTGGACGGATAGCTCCACAGAACCATTTAATGAAATAAATACGCCTTAAGCGCGAATGAGCAAATTTGTTGTTCCCATTCAAATCCGCTGGTCGGACATAGACCAAAACCGGCATCTGCGCCATTCCGCCTATTATGATTATGGGGCTATGGTTCGGATGAAATTTTTGAATGAAGGAGGCCTGACTACGGAAAAAATGGAAGAGCTGCAGGTTGGACCCATTCTTTTTCGTGAGGAAGCACAATTCCGGAGAGAAATTACCATCGAAGATAAAATAACTGTTGATGTTGAAATCTACGCAGCGAGGGACGATTACTCACGTTGGAGTCTTCGCCACAACTTCCTAAAGGAAGATGGCACGTTGGCGGCCAGCATCAATATGGATGGTGCGTTTCTGAATCTGGCCAAAAGAAAACTTACCCAGCCGCCCGGTTTTGTCAAAGACATATTTCGGTCGTTTCCTCACAGCAGCGATTTCCAGTTCACAAAATCAACCGCGTGACAACCCGTTCCGAATTTTTTCGTTTCGCGACATATGTCACATCAGCTAATTGATCTCAGTCACACGATAGAAGATGGACTCGTCACCTATAAGGGGCTTCCGGCACCATTGGTATGCGACTATTTGAGTCACGAGAACTCAAAGGACCTTTATGATGGTGCCGAATTTCATATTGGCAAAATCGAAATGATTGCCAACACGGGTACTTATATTGATTGTCCATTTCACCGATACCGGGATGGCAAGGACATCAGCGAAATCGGACTTGAACACTTTGCCAATCTTTCCGGAATTGTAGTAAAGGCGCATTTTAGCAATGGCATTGAGGTGGGTGTAGAATATTTTAAAAGGGTTGATGTGGCGGGCAAGGCGGTGCTCGTAAATACAAATTGGAGCGACCATTGGCAAACGGATACTTATTTTTCAAATCACCCCTACCTGACAGAAGAGGCCGCGGTTTACCTCCGCGACAATGGGGCCAGGCTTGTTGGAATTGATTCTTACAACGTTGATGACACCCGTACCAGGAAAAGGCCGGTCCATTCCGTTTTACTCAAAGAGGAAATTCTGGTTGTCGAACACCTTTGCAATCTCGACAAGATTCCCATGGACGTAAAATTTGTTTTTAATGCCGTGCCTCCAAAAATCAAAAGGATGGGAACCTTTCCTGTAAGGGCTTACGCTCAACTCAATTCGCTGTAGGAGTTTATTTTCCCAAAACCCATCCTTCAACGGTGACCGGGTAGTAGCGATATTCAAGTTCGTGTACTTTGGTGGCGATCCGTTCCGGGGAGTCATTTGGATCGACCGAAGTCCTTGCCTGAAACAGAATCGCGCCATCGTCATAATGTTCGTTCACCAGGTGAATGGTTATTCCTGTTTCGCTTTCGCCTGCCATCCTAACCGCCTCGTGTACTTTTGACCCGTACATTCCCTTGCCACCAAATTTCGGAAGCAAGGCTGGATGTATATTGATTATTCTGTCGGGAAACGCCTGAATCAAATTCATGGGTATTAGCCACATGAAGCCCGCCAGCACGATGTGTGTGATCCCCGTTTTTTCCAACCACGATAGCACTTCACCTTCATTGAGCTGCTGCCGGTTAAATACTTTTGAATCAATGCCGAACTTCCGAGCCCTTACCAGCGCAAATGCCGCTGGATTATTGCTCAACAGAAGGGCAACTTCAACATTCGGGTGGTTCTTAAAATGTTGGAACAATCGTTCTGCGTTCGTGCCACTTCCCGAAGCAAATACGGCTATCCGATATCTGGTCGCTGTCATTTGGGTGCAAAGAAAAGCAATAGTTATCTTAAACCAAGGCCATGCTCATGATACCCAACACAAGAATTAATTTGCACAGCGAGCTAAGTCTTGCATAGTCTTTTATCGTATCGGCCCGAATCAGCTTTAGCAAGAGATAACCTAACGGCAAAAAAAGAAACACAACAAAATAGTAGCCGGGAAGGCCTAAGTAAATTTCGTTGACGATCAATACCAGTAAAGCAAACAATCCCAACAAGAAATAAAGGAGTAATTTGGTTTTCCTGATGCCCCAAATGATCGGCAGCGTTTTGCAACCAAATGTATTGTCCCCTTTCCAATCCTCCATATCCTTGATGATCTCCCGCACGAGTGTCATGGCAAGGGCAAAAAATGCATAAATCAGGATGTAGGTATTGAATGGTCGGTACAGCAGGTTAACAATCAGCACGGACAATGCCGTCAAAACACCAATGCTGAAGTTACCAATAAATGGGAGTCGCTTTAAATAATTGGAATACAGCCAAAGCAAAAACGCGGAGAAAAAATTCACAACACCAATTCTCCATCCCAATAAAAAGCCAAGACCAACCCCCGTCAATGAGAGGGCAGTGTGAAAAAATATCGCATAGCGCCTGGTGATACCTTTTCCAATAACTACCCTGTCGGGTTTATTGATCAAATCAATTTTTACATCATAGTAGTCGTTGATGATGTAACCTGCGGCAGCGATCATCATCGTTGAGGCGGCAAGAAAAAACAGTTTCCAATCAACAAAAGTAAATGGACCGATTAGAAAATAGGCTGTAAAATATTGGGCCATCCCAAGAATGACAAGGTTCCAAAACCGGGTTAGCCGGAACAGCGCGTTAGAAAATTCAAGTATTTGAACCGGCAGGCTGGCCATGCGCTAAAGGTAATTCATAATTTAGAATTCATTGCCCACCTTGGTAACCGCGACAGCAGAATGCTAAATCATGAATTACTTCAGGTTAAAATTTCATGGAAAGCATCACCATATAGTTTCTGCCTGCCTGGGGATAATAATAGTTTTGCCTGATTGTTTCGCCTCCGCCCTGGTATCCATACGTGTAACCGTTGGACTCGTAAGCTACATCGAAAACATTATTGATCAGCGCGCTCAGGCTTACTTCTTTCAGGCCACGAATCGCTGGGTTATATGACAAGCGAATGTCGTTGATAAAATATGCCGATATCTTTCTGTTCTCATTGGAGGTATTGTCAAGAAACTGGTCGCCCACATATTTCGACAACAAGGCCAATTCGAAAGTCCTAATCGGTTTGATGGCAAAGTTCGATCCTGCAACCAGGGAAGGAGAGAAAGCGATGTCTACATCTTCTAACTGATTTCTGATTTCGTTATACTCGTCATAATTGACACCGTAATCATAAATTACCTCCGTAAAATTTTTAATCTTGTTTTCGCTGACAGTGATGTTGGCCCCCCACGTCATCTTTGGGCTAATGCTGAAGACACCTTCCAATTCAATCCCGGACCTGAAACTTTTGTCTACATTGGTTCTTATGGCAGCGCCAACATCGTTCAGCTCCCCGGTCAAGACCAGTTGGTCCTTGTAGTCCATGAGGTAATAGTTCACATTTAGTCTGTAAGCACGCTTATTTATTCTCCATCCTGCTTCTATGTTGTTGAGCATTTCGGGTTTCGGTACGCTTCCCCCGGAGGCGGTGATAAAATCGTCCCTCACAGGCTCACGCTGCCCTACGCTGTACGAGGCATAGAGCTGCTCATCGTTCGCAAGGTCATAAGTAAGACCCAACTTCGGGTTAAAAAAATGGTAGTTGGCATTGACCGAGAATGAGGACAAATCGTTCTCGATTCCGCTCGCATCATAATTAATGGTTCGAAGCTGTAAGTCAACGTACGCGTTGATTTTAGGAGTGACCTGGTAGCTGCTTTTCCAAAATATATTGAAATCCGTTTTGTTTCCATTGTTAAAATAGTACCTGAAGTCTTTGGGGGCATTCAACGCAACCCCAGCCCAGATAATTTCTCCGTAGTGATCGCCTACGTACCTGTTCCATCCACCCCCCAGAACTCCATTATATTTATTCTTTTCATAATTCAGTGCGTAAGTGAATCCATAAAAGTCATTGTCAAGCCATCTTCTCCTGATCAAATCGGAATTGGTCAACGTATCCTGACCTATCACAACATTGGTCAGGCCATAATCCGCGAAGGACTCATCGTATTTGAACTCTTCATAATATCCCTTTCCGGGTGTATAATGGAGTGCAGCGTTGCCGGTGATTGCGTTTGAGAACTTGCGTGACGCATGAAGTTGAAAATGATTTTGCGTGTAATTATCAACCTGATCCTTGTAATCATATATATTGAACGTGCGGCTATTGGAGCTCAATAAATTATCCGTCTGCTGCATGTTCCATCCTGCATCGGCCGCTGTAATCATCATGGCGGCCAAGTCATTCTTAAGTCTGGACTCAGGGACACCATACCAGCTTTGATAGGTCACCTCGTTGCCACCAAAGGCTATCAATTTTACAAGCGTCTTATCACCGTAATACCCCGCAGACGCGTAAAATGATTTCAGATCGGATGATGCGCGATCAATGAATCCATCTGAGCGAATGAGAGATGCCCTACCATCAAAAGTAAAGCGATTATTAATCATTCCCGTTCCGAACCCTACCGTGTGTCTGCGCGTATTGAACGACCCATAGGAATTGATGACATCAGCATAAGGATCTGCGTTCCGGTTATTGGTGTGTAAATTGATCGATGCACCAAAAGCTCCTGCCCCGTTGGTTGAAGTCCCAACGCCACGCTGCACTTGAAGGCTTTGCGTTGACGTAGCAATATCGGGCACGTCCACCCAAAACACACCTTGCGACTCGCTGTCATTGTAAGGAATGCCATTGATGGTGACATTGATCCTTGTGGCATCACTTCCCCGAATGCGCAGTCCGGTGTATCCAACCCCGGCACCTGCGTCTGAGGTTGTCACCAGGGAGGGGGTCCAATTCAATATCAATGGGAGGTCCTGACCAAAGTTTTGTTTTCGTATTTCACGCTTGTTGATGTTGACATATGTTGTTGGGCTTTTTTCTGTCGCACGTGTGGCGTATACGATCACTTCATCTGCCATTCGAGCATCTTCTTTCAAAACGATCGTCAGGGACTGGTTACCGTTTACCACGACTGGAACCTTCGACTCCTCATAGCCCAGAAACCTGATCAAAAGCACATAGTCACCAGGCCTAACATTACCGATGGTAAAACTTCCCTCGTCATCCGTTACAGAAAAATAATTCCCGTAATCAGTTTGCACAGTTGCTCCAGCCAGGGATTGTCCAGTCCCCGCATCCTTGACAGAGCCCGTAATCGAAAATTGCGCCCAGCCACTCAGGTAAATTGCGCAGCCCATAGCTGCCAAAATAATTTTTAACATGTTAATTTTTGGTTTAAACCTGTGTTGCACAGGGGAATGCATACACTTACGTTTTAACCATTGCCTCCCTTCGGCCGCATTATCGGCATCAGGTTCATTGGGTATAATCTCAGCCCGTGTTTTTTGGCACCCCTATTTGATGTTGCAAATGTAACACCCAACGGTTAAGAATCACAATTCTGCAATCATATTGCGATTTCTTCACCAAGAACTCTATTTTTGAATCATGTTTAAGGCAACCGTTAACCAGTCAGATTTCGAAATAACACCATCAGATGAAGGGTGGCTGATTGATGGATCTCTCCTGGATTGGGATTTAACAAAAGTGTCCGACAAATACTTTCACATCATCCATAAGCAAAAAAGTTACAGGGCGGAGGTAGTTAAGGCTGACCCTGCTGCCAAGGCCTTTACTTTGAAAATCAACGGCCGAAAATACACGGTAACGCTAAAAGATAAATTTGAATTGCTGCTGGAAAAAATGGGGATGAATGCCAATGCCTCCAGCAAGATCAATTCCATTAAGGCCCCCATGCCGGGGCTGATCATTGATTTAAAAATAAAAGTCGGAGATCTGGTAAAGACTGGTGATCCATTGCTCGTGCTCGAGGCGATGAAGATGGAAAATACGCTAAAGTCACCCGGAGACGGTACGGTAAAAGCGGTCAAAGTCGAGAAGGGCAACAGTGTGGAGAAAGGGCAGATTTTGATCGAATTCTGATCGCCAAATTTCCCACCTGGGGGAGCCAAAAGAGCCCTGCAAGTCCTCAAAACCTGATATATTTGCAGCGATTTTAAAGGTAAGGCCTAAACACACTTCATGAAATACAAACGCATTCTGCTCAAACTCAGCGGAGAGTCCCTGCAAGGGAACAATAAGAGCACAAACATTGATCCCGCCATGCTCGAGCAATACGCAGAGGAGATCAAGAGGGTATCAGAGGAGGGAATCGAAATTGCGATCGTGATAGGCGGAGGAAATATTTTCAGAGGTGGCCAGGCTGGAACGTTGGGCATTGACAGGGTGCAGGGTGACTACATGGGCATGCTCGCTACCGTGATTAATGGCATGGCGTTGCAAAGCGCTTTGGAAAGACATGGTATGTACACCCGCCTGATGTCGGGCATAAAAATGGAGCAGGTGTGTGAACCTTTTATCCGCAGGCGTGCCATTCGCCACCTTGAGAAGAGGAGAATAGTAATTTTTGGAGCCGGCATCGGCAATCCCTATTTCACTACAGACTCGACCGCGAGTCTTCGCGCCATTGAAGTGCAAGCAGATGTCGTGCTGAAAGGCACCCGGGTGGATGGCGTTTATTCAAAAGACCCGGAAAAGCATTCTGATGCAGAACGCTACGAGAACCTTTCTTTTCAGGAGGCTTATGAAAAGAACCTGAATATCATGGACATGACTGCCTTTACACTTTGTATGGAAAATAATCTCCCCATCATCGTGTTTGATATGAACAAGAAAGGGAACCTGCTCAACATCGCCAAAGGTGTAGAAACAGGAACACTGATTAGCTAATTTTAGAACGAGCATTATATATTTACTTTTCTAAAAAACAGCCATGGAAGAGATCGAACTATATCTGGACGAAGCCAAAAATCTAATGGACAAAGCGGTTGCTCATTTGAGCCATGAGCTTACAAAAATTCGCGCTGGCAAGGCAAGCCCTTCCATGCTCGATGGGCTGATGGTATCTTATTACGGAGCCATGAGTCCGCTTAACCAGGTCTCATCGGTCACTACTCCGGACCCCAGAAGTATTTTTATCAAACCTTGGGAAAAAAACCTGATCCCCGAAATAGAAAAGGCCATACTCGCTGCCAATCTCGGGTTGAACCCACAAAATGACGGCCAGCAAGTCATCATCAATGTACCCATGCTGACGGAAGAGCGAAGGAAACAATTGGTAAAGCAGGTGGGTCAGGAGTGTGAGCATGGCAGAGTAAGTGTACGCAACGTGCGCAAAGAGACGAATGAACATCTCAAAAAAGTGAAAGGTGTATCAGAGGACGACATCAAAAATGCCGAAGAAGAAGTACAAAAGCTCACCAATGAGCACATCGAAAAAATTGACAGCCTCATGAAGAAGAAAGAGGTTGAAATCATGACCGTATAAATCATCTTTGACACCACCCGGTGCATCCCGTTCTTTTTGAAATAGGATTAATCACCGTTTACTCCTACGGTTTTTTAATTGCCCTGGGAGCCATGGGAGGTTTGATCTACATGGCTCGTGAGGGCAAAAAAGAATTTGGCACCTCCTACGATCAATCCAATTCTCTGTTTATCTACATCGTTGTTGCCGCTTATGTAGGAGGCAAGGTCTTTTTCTTTTTCGAAAACCCCTCGTATTACGTCCACAATCCCCTCAAGCTTCTCAGTGGCAATGGTTTTGTGTTCTTTGGGTCGCTGTTATTTGCCATTCCTACCATGCTGTGGTTTTTCAAACGGAAAAAAATACCGGCACTGCCCATGCTCGATATCATGGCCATCGTCACCTGTATTGTTCACGGATTTGGCCGCATCGGATGTTTCATGTCCGGCTGTTGCCATGGCAAACCAACGGACAGCATCTTTAGCGTGGTTTTTACCGACCCCATTTGCCAGGCTGAGCCCCTTAACACACCACTTCATCCTACTCAAATTTATGAAGCGGTTTTCATTTTCACGCTGATGGGTTCGCTAATGTGGTTGAAATCCCGAAAGCGGTTTGACGGTCAAATATTTCTAACTTATCTAGTTGCCTATTCTATTGGAAGAAGTCTTTTGGAAATGCTCCGGGGAGATGTGGAGAGAGGCTTCGTCATCAAGGATATTCTGTCACACTCCCAATTTATTTCTGCCGTCCTGGTCATCATCGCCTTGTATGTTTATGTTAAATTGAGAGGAAAAGGTAAATTGCTTGCCCCTTAATCCGTACACCTATGGAGTCCGAAAATTTTCTTCAGAAAGCTGGACGAACAACGATGAAATTTATCAAACGCACATTGCTGATTTTACTCATTATTGGATTAGGCGTTCTGAGTTATGCGTATTGGGGCACCTACGAGAAAGGTGTAATGGCAGGTCGCGTTTTACGCGTCACCGAAAAAGGGATGCTGTTCAAAACCCATGAGGGCAAATTAAGTTTAGAGTCATTTGGTGCGCTGAAGGGCGTAAGTCCCGTGGCTGAAACATTTGACTTCTCGGTTGAATCAGATCAAACCGAAGTAATCCAAAAGTTATCGGACGTGGCGTTGAGTGGAGAGCGCGTCAATTTGCATTTTGTAAAAAGGTTCATGCAATTTCCCTGGCGTGGCGATACAAAATACTTTGTAACCGAGGTGGAGCGATTGGAAAATTCTTCCGTTAAAAATCGAAACTAAATAGTGTATGAATATTGCCAGATTATCTTTAATAGCATGGATCACGGTCGCTGCGTGCGCAGACAATGGGGATGAAATCCAATCTCATCTAACAATTAATGTAGGTCCAGATTATACGCCAAGATCTGAGTTTGATACCGGCTATTTTTTTATAAGTGACGATTTGGGAAATGTCTTGGACGTAAAGCCGATAGAAGCAGGTAAAGAATTAAAGTTAGTCACAAGCAAATTATTAAACAGGGTAAATCTAACACTCTGTCGGCTTAGTAAGAGCCCTAGTCAAGAAAGTCACGTATTGTCAACTTTTTTGAGCTTACCCACCAACAGCGAACCAATCAATTTTAAAGCAACTGATTTTCAGTTTTCAAACCCAATTGGATCTGCAAAGATAACCGTCACGAACTTTTCTGGATCGGCAAGCTCGGTCGTCATTTCCAACGGTCAGGACTGGTACCTTAATAGGAATGAACACGCAACTTCGATGGTCGCTGACGGCTCACAACTCGTAACCGAAATTAAACTATTCGAAAATAATTCAGAAATCATCATATGTTCATTGAAAGGGTCGGAACCTGTTTATCGTAGGCTCACTGGCGTAAAGCCTGGCGAAAATATTTCAGTTGACCACAATGATTTTCTAACCTATTCGAATCGGATTGGTCTAAATTTAACCACCCCAAGCAGCAGTTCTATTATGGGATTCAAACAAGGCAACCTAAAAAGAGGCCACTGGGTATTTTCGAGGTCAAACGCTCTCTCGCTGCCATTTTTAGGTTATCTTGACGGATTCGACAATTATCTTACAAACCTATCTTTTGGCATCCCTAACGGCTCGGTTATATATTCCAAATTAGGGAGCCTGCCTACTTCAATCGACCTGACCGCACCGACTTTAAACATATCTTCAAAGGATATTAATAATTTTGAATTCAAATACTCCCACGGCTATTCATACAGAGTCAGTATCTGGCGTTATGGCGATCTCACTGACCCGAATCAAAACACATTCGATTGGTTTGTCAGAGGTGATCAACCTGATCAAAAGGTCAATTTACCTGAAGAATTTCTAACAAAATATAATTTTCTACAAGTCGATAAACTGGAATATTCACAGTCACGGTTCGTGAGATGTACCGGTTGTTCCTACAATAGTTTTGTAAAAGAGTTTTTTTCGGGAGAGAAAGATAAATTCGAACGTTACGAATACTTCTTTCGGTGAGAGAGTCGATCTGTCTTTAAACCGCTGTTATAAAACTTGAAACTAGATCGCCTAATTGTTGTCTATGGCTCATATGGTTACACCGGCCTGCTGATAGTGGACGAATGCTTGCGGCAAGGGATTGACGTTGCCCTTGCCGGTAGAAATGAAAGTAAGCTTGAGGCTCAAAGCGAAAAAACGGGATACCCCTATTACGTCATTGAAATCGGAGAAAAAGAAAAGCTGAGAAACTTACTTGCTACTGCCACGCTTGTCATTCATTGTGGCGGTCCGTTTTTGTTTACAGCCAAATATATGTTTCAGGCCTGCCTTGAAACCAAGACGCACTACACAGACATCACGGGCGAGATAGGCGTGTTTGAACTTCTTGCCAGCTACAACCGACAGGCCCTACAAGCTGGAATCATGGTGCTCCCTGGAACCGGTTTTGATGTGGTTCCATCAGACTGTCTGGCACTGCATCTGAAGAATAGATTGCCAAATGCTACGCACCTTGAGCTGGCCTTTGCCATGGCTGGTGGAGGAAGTTCTCGTGGTACCGCCAAGACCGCAGTGCTGGGGCTGGGTGAGGGAAGCCGCGTCCGGCAGGATGGCAAGATTATCAAAGTGCCGCTGCACAAAGGAATAAAGGAAGTTGATTTTGGGAAATTTAAGTCTATGGCGGCCAGAATTCCATGGGGAGATGTTTCGACAGCCTACCACAGCACAAAAATTCCCAACATAGAAGTCTATATGGGTGTCAATAAAAAAGTCACCCTGCTGATTAGGTCAACCCGGTTTATCAATTGGCTACTGAAGTTGGGGTGGCTAAAGGGAATACTCCTGAAAAAAATAGATCGCACAGATGGACCTCACAAAGACAAGAGATCGATTTCTCGAAGTTATCTAACGGGAAGGGCGTGGCACAATAATGAAGCAGTAGTGAGCCAACTGGAAACTCCCAACGGCTACACCCTGACTGCTGCAACCAGTGTTTTCATCGCCAATAAAATACTGAATGGGGATTTCAAACCCGGCTTTCAGACGCCCTCTTCTGCATACGGAGCTGATCTGATTCTGGAGTTCGATGGCGTAAAGCGCATTGACCTCTAACGAACAGTAATGGTTATGTCGTTTTTGGAATTAAGTTTCCCAAATGGTTTTGGGCTATGACCATTATTGGCTGCTATCAATTCAAATTCCTCTGTTCCATTCTCATCAACCGAAACCAAAAGCCCACCGCTGGTTTGCGGGTCGGCAAGAATTACTTGTTGTTGGTCGCTCAACTTGCTGATTTTATGCCCATAGCTCTCCCAGTTTCTTTGGGTGCCACCCGGCATACTTTTTTGTTGGATGTAAGCATCTAAAAAATCCAATACCGGCACTTTGTCAAATTCGATCTCAGCTGAAAGCCCGCTTCCTTCACAAATCTCTGCCAGGTGGCCAAGCAACCCAAATCCAGTAACATCGGTTAACGCATTCACATAAGGTAATTTGCCCAACACAGCACCAAAATTATTGAGCGTTAGCATACTGTCGACTGCCACTTTTAAATGTTCCTCTTTTACTATCCCCTTTTTCTGAGCTGTGGTGATTATTCCAATTCCCAACGGCTTAGTGAGATAAAGCAAAGACCCGGCCTTAGCCCGGTTGTTTTGTTTCAAATGCTCTTTTCGAACCTTTCCTGTTACTGCCAATCCAAAAACCGGCTCAGGACAGTCAATACTGTGACCCCCGGCCAATGGAATCCCCGCCTCGCGGCAAACCTTCCTGCTGCCTTCCAGCACTTCCCTTGCCACTTCCACGGGAATTTTATTGATTGGCCATCCGAGGATCGCGATCGCCATAAGGGGCTCTCCACCCATCGCGTACACATCGCTGATCGCGTTTACAGATGCAATGCTCCCGAATAAAAATGGATCGTCAACAATCGGCATAAAAAAGTCAGTCGTACTGACAATGCAGGTGCCATCACCCAAATCAAAAACGGCAGCATCGTCCTTTGATTCATTACCGACAAGTAGAGACGGAAAAAAAGTTTTAGCCTGATCAGAGTGCAGCATCTTTTCCAATACCGCGGGAGAGATTTTGCATCCGCAACCTGCACCATGGCTGTACTGCGTTAACTTAATATCCATATTCTATTGTATGACTTTATTCTTTACAAGTTCAATAATTTGTTCAGCCGCCTTGGACGGATCTTTGCCGTTCCAATCAAGTTCCGCCAGCACCTCAGGCCTCCTTTTTTCCAGACTTGCCAGGTAGGCTTTGTCATAATAGGTTAGTAAGATTTTCATAACCTCATTCATTTCATTGTTGGCCAACTTTGCCTGGGCCGATTTAAAGTGCTGTCCGCCTAATTTTTTCGTTATTTTTTTCATTGATTCCAGAAAGAGCGCTCTATCAGCATCACCATATTCGTTTACCAGTCGCTGTACCCTCACTGATTTTTCAACATTAAGCAATACAATAGGACTCTGTCTCATGGTTGTCCAAAAGGCTGATGGCAAGAATATTTTTCCCACGGCAATTGATTCATCCTCCACCCAAACGGGCTTGAAAATATCAAATGACATGAGCTGCTCAAAAAGTAAATTTTCAAATTGCTCCGTAGTTGGCTGCGGGGGCATCATCAGTCCACCAAAGGCGGAGCCTTTGTGGTGGGCCATCCCTTCCAAATCAACCACCTGCTGATGGCGTTTTTTGAGATTCAACAAAATCTCTGTTTTGCCGCTGCCGGTGCACCCGGAAATGAGAATGATTTTGTATGGCCGCCTGAAAAATTCCTGAACCTTTTGTCTGTAAGTCTTATAACCGCCCTTTAAAATGTGCGCCTCAATCCCCGCCATGCCAACAAACCGGCTAAAGTTGGATGACCTCATCCCTCCCCTCCAGCAGTGAACGATTAATTTGCGGTTTTTGGAAATTTTTTCAGCGGCATCAACGATCTCATTCAACCTCGGACCAACGAGCCGGAAGCCTGTTCTGATGGCCTCCCTTTGTCCTTTTTGTTTGTAGTCGGTACCGACAGCAATCCGCTCCTGATCATTCAATAGCGGGATATTTATCGCGCCCGGGATATGACCCCCTTTGAATTCCTTCTCCGAACGGACATCCGCCAAAGGCAAGTCGCTCCTTGCTGCCAAATAATCATTCCATTCAAGTTCTCGGGCCATCATGCCCGACAAAAGTATGGATTAATGTCAAATGCAATTCGCGTGTCAGTCGAAATTCAAGCCCACACTGGTGGCGATGCCAATTCTAAAACCGTAGGCCTGAAAATTGCCCCCTGAGAATGACACCGCGCTCTCCAATCTGAAGATACGCAGGAGGCCATCAAGCGAGTACCCAACCTCGGTATAATCGTTGGAAAGAGGTGCCGCCAGGTAGTTGACAAAAATGTTCTCGGATAAACCAGTCAATCGAACCACAGGAAATTGAGTGAACAGAAATTTTCTAAAATGATAGTGAACATTAGCGGTAAAGTATTTGTCACGGGTGCTATACAGGTAATAATCCAGCAGCCTAAAACTCCCGACCGGATCTGTCGTGATGAACGGAGTTTGGTTACCTAAAAAATGGGCATAATCCATAAAATACATCCTGTTTGTATTTATGAATTTTCCGCCCTTGGCAGCTACATCCAATCGCCCCCGTATTCCCATGCGCATGCTGTGACTGACTCCGACTTCAACAAGGTCAAAGTCAACCTGGCTGTTGGCGACCCCTTTAAATCCTTTTCGATAACCGGCTGTGAACAATGGCGATGAATTTTCCACCCTAAATCTCCTGCCATTTCTTATCCGGTATTTTTGCCAGGGACGTGCTTCAATTCCAATGGAGCCAATCAGGGCATTGTGATTTGAAAAAGTGGTTGTATTCAGTAATTGATTGACAGGCTCATTGGGCGTATAGGCCTCCTTGTCCCTCCTTATCAATGTATAATCAGATGTATTAAACAGTTCGTATCGCGCTGCCACGGTCCAGCTTGATGTCAGCGTCAGCTTCGGGTTCAATCTTTGCCTATAATTGATGTCAACAAAATCCCTCTCGTAGAGCTTCATGAGGTTGCGCTCCAAAAATAATGTCGAGAAAGTGTTGATCACAGGATGGATAGGATTCTGGCCATTGTATTGTTGCACATAGCGTCCACCTTGAAGAGTCAGCCTTGTATTGGTGGATCGGTAATCGACTTTTAACATACCTGAGAGCTTCCTTCTTGAAAAAGCATATCTCCCGATAGGCGTGATCTCCAGTCTCTTTACATTAGCGCGTCTCTTCAAGTCGGCCGTGTCTCTTTCCACCCATCGCTTCACGTACCCTAGTTTATAAACGAGATTAAATCCCTCAACGGTATTGAAGTCACTCCAGGGCTGGTGAATAATAAAGTTGGAAGTTTTTGAAATTTTATAGTTGTCACCGATCAGCACGTCCCAGACCTGAAACCCCTTGTGCCTGGAATTTTTTAGGGTATCCCCTTCTTCTTTTTTTCTTTCTACCTCCGCCAGACTATCGGCCTTGTGATAACCCTTTATTTCTTCGGGTGTCAAAGGCGTTGGCCTTTCGCTGGTCCAAAAAAGGGAGTCCTTTTTAAAAGCCAATGAGTCGACCGAGTACTTTGTTTCCGAAATTACCTCGGGTTCCTCCTCCTTCTGCCGCTCCGCCTTTTCATAATCTTTGACGAGCTTTCTAAGTTCTTTGTTGGTAATTTCTTTGCCGCTTTCCAGTCGGTCTTTCAAATCCTGATCCCTGGCACTGAATTGGGTCTTGATGTCTCTCGCATGCACCTTTTCAATTTTTTCATCGACAACTTCCATTTCCAATATGAGGTCTGGATTCAAGGAGATATGGTAGTCTTTGACTGTGGCGAGATAATGATACTCGAATTCAAACCCGAAAATTTTACCGGCAACCATAAATTGCTGCGAAACCGGCAACCAGGCTTTGTCGTCAATTGGATTATATATCTGCTTCACCCCGAAGTTTATCCCCAGTTTGGTCACGTTAAAATCAAGACTGTGAATACTCCACCAGTCTTCAACAATAAACAGTATACCCTCAAATACATTGTCTCCTTTTGATCTCGGTGTGACGCGGATTTTACTCACATCATAATTACGATCCTTGAATGTTCCAAGGTACTCAAACCGATAGTAGGAAAATGCCCGGGGCGACAATGGCGAAATGGTTTCGGCAATTTCTGGTTCATAAAAACTTCCAAAGACATAGGCATTAGGTGAGGTGTCGTTGTCTTTACCATTGCTATATACTGCAATTACTTTTTCTTCGAACTTGTTAGGACGTGTATAAACAACTTCGCTTACTGATTCGGATATGAAAAGCCGGTCTTTGGTGACGCCCTCCTTTTCGAGGGTTTTTTTTGCGATCCACGGATAATCTTTAAGCTGCCCTTTGCCTTTGATATAGACTTTTGCGGTATATCTGTCAATTTGCTGCGTATGAAATTTTGCCTTTGCGATAGCCTTGCGCATGATGGTATAGGCGGGATCCTCATTGCCAGCAGTGATCGTTACGTTTTGCAATACTACGGTTTGGCTTTTCAGCGTGACATGGAGCTCCAAATACTCACTGGTAACTTCAATCTGCCTGGTGATTGTTTCGTACCCGAGGTACTGAAAAATGATGTCATAATGCCCGTCTGGCAGAGGCACCTCATATTGGCCATCGAGCCCGGTAACGGCACCTGATCCGGTCTGTTTTACAAAAATAGTTGCATAGGCCAGGGGCGCCCCGTCTTCGTCCCTCACGGTCCCTTTAATACCACCCGCCTGAGCACAACTGAATGCCAGCGATAGCAAAATCATACCGCAAGTTGCACGAAGGAATTCAGACAAGATCATCCCATGCTAATTAGGAAAGGTAAAATCCTTTGGCCTTGATCAACTGCTCCACCGCTTCTGGAACGAGATAACGAATCGACTTGTTGCCGCGTATGGATTTTCGGATAAAGGTAGCCGAGATATCCAGGAGTGGTGCCTCAATCATTTTTATATGCTCATGACGTTCCAAATCGGAACTTGTTACCCCGGGGCGTGGATAAACATACAATTGGTAATTCTCCAGGATCTGGCCGTGGTTCTTCCAGCGCTTAAAATTTTTTAAGTTGTCTGCACCAATAACTAATACAAATTCCTTGTCTCGGTGTTTCTCCGACAAATGTGCGAGGGTGTAGGATGTGTAGCTAGGGCGCGGAAGGTGGAATTCAACATCCGATGCCTCGAAACGGTAGTTATCCGCAATTGCGGCCGTGACAAGGTCGTAGCGGTCAAATTCATGAAGAAGGGATTTGCTGGGTTTAAGCGGATTTTGGGGGGTAACGACAAACCAAACCTTATCCAGTTTGCCGTTCTCCAGCATGCTGTTGGCTATAATCAGGTGCCCTGTATGTATTGGATTAAAGGATCCAAAAAATAATCCGACTTTTTTCCTTGACAACATAGTGATAATCTAGGCCTTCTTGAACTCATCGTAAAGCTGCTGCGCTTTTTCCTTCGACTGTTCAAGGCTATCATTGACCAGGGTCACGTCAAACTTGTCCTCAAACGTCATTTCAAATTTGGCTTTGAATAACCTCCTCGATAGACTTTCGGCCGTTTCAGTACCGCGGTCCTTTAACCGCTCCACCAAAGTGTCAACCGATGGCACCTTTACAAAAATTGAAAGCGCTTTGTTGCCAAAATATTTTTTCAGGTTAACACCACCTTTGACATCGACATCAAAAACGACATTTTTACCTGTATCCCAAACGCGTTGTATCTCTGACTTAAGGGTGCCATAAAAATTCCCTGAATAGACTTCCTCCCACTCTACAAACTCATCGTTGTCTATTTTCTTTTTAAAATCTTCGGGCGACAAGAAATAATAGTCCTTGCCATCTTGCTCGTTTCTGCCTCGTTTATCTCTGGTTGAAGCAGAAATTGAAAAACCCAGATCGGAATTATTTTCAAGCAAGTGCTTAACCAGGGTGGTTTTACCGGATCCAGAAGGAGCAGAAAAAATTATTGCCTTCCCTGCCATCAGGAGATCGAATTCACCTGCCTTTTGATCTTTTCAACGAGATCTGGGGGCACATGCTCTCCGCAACATTTCGACTTAATTAGATGCTTTATTTGCATGTCCAGTTCGTGAGATTTGTAGCAGGGCATGCACTCATCCATATGCTTTCTGAAATATTTTTCCTGTTCTTCCGTGACGTCACCATCCAGAATAGCTTGCAACATTTCAAGACAGGTGATTTTTTTACCAGATGCATCGGAAAATGGATTGTCGGGGTGACTCATAGGTTACGAATTTTTATATCCCATTTTTTTTGCGTACTCGCTTAACTTATCTTTTAATAGATTTCTTGCGCGATGCAATCTGCTCCTAACCGTGCCAATCGGTATATCCAGAATTTTTGCCATCTCATCATATTTGAATCCTTCCAGGTCGCACAAAATTATTACTGTCCTAAAATCAACATCAAGTGAATTCAATGCGTTGGAGATTTCGTCACCGATCATGTCTTGCAACGTCTCTACCCTGAGATCTGTCGTAATCTGACGGTCCACGTCATCAGAATTATAATAACTCTCTACCTCCTGGTAATCAACTTTTGAGGGTTCCTTACTTTTCTTTCGGTAGTCATTGATGAAACTATTTTTTAAGATTCGGAACAGCCACGCTTTCGCATTAGTTCCTTTCTGGAACGATTCTATAAAACGATAGGCTTTTAAATAGGTGTCCTGGACAAGATCTTTGGCGTCATCTTCATCCAAAGTCAATCTATATCCAAAATTGTACATGGACGTGATATGAGGCAAAAACTCATTATTGAAGACACTTACCTTCTCTTTTTCGGTGTATTTTTCGCGATGGGTCTCTTCCATAAAGGGCCTAAAATAGTAAAAGTATGGAAGAGGTGAGTTAAATGATTTTATAATTGCGAAACTCCCCGATGCGCCAACCGGTAAGCCTCTCCACCAGGCGCTTCACGCGGTCTTTAAACTTTGGATTGTTTTTTGAAATATCGTGATCAAATTTCCAGTTCATGGCCTTTATTCTCGGTTGCATGACCAGCGGATGAGTGCCTTCAAAAAGTTTTAGGGCATCAATTCCCTCATAGTCGAATTTGTCTGCGTTCCCGACATATTTTTCGATCCATTCATCGTCAAAATAAAAGTGATTAAACGAACGCTGTTTTCCCTGCATTGCTCTCGGGTCTCGAACCCACCCATAATGATAGATGTATGCATCAATTAGCTTCACATTTAGTTTTATATCTGGCTTCTTTCTGAATCCCTGCGCATCCTTGTACGATGAGATGGCCTTGTTATTTCTAATTATTCTCACTTCCCGTCTGTACCAGCGATAGGCATCTCCCACATAATCATAGGATCCATAAAAATGGAGGTAGTTAAAAAGTAATCCGTCTACATTCAAGTCGTCCTTGTATTGATGCATCGCACTCACAATCGTGTCGTGGAAACGTTCATGAACCACTTCATCGCCCTGAATGTAAAACGCCCAGTCGGCATCCGGTGAGATATGATCAAATGCCTTATTGGTTTCGATCGCAAAAGTCTGACCCCCTTCTCTAAGCTCATCGTTCCAAACCGTGTCGATTATTTTGATCTTTGGCGACTGAATGGATAAAAGTAAATCCCTTGTAGTGTCCGTGGAGTTACCGAGCGCTACAACAAATTCATCGCAGAGGGGTAATACAGATGAGATGGCTTCAACGATCGGATAGTCGTACTGAACAGCATTCCTCACAAAGGTAAAGCCACTTACCTTCATGCGGTCATGTACTTGGCAATACCATTTTGACAACTGGTAAGGTGTTCAACAATGGCTTGCTCCAAAATCAGATCATTTTTCCTAAGCGATTCTCGCGAGCTCTCTTTGTGGTATAGATGGTATCCAAAACCTGCGAACTTTAAATGCTTCCGCACCACCGAAATATTTTTCATTCTCACGGCAAATTCAGAATCCTCCCTTCCCCATCCAACAAAATCCTCGTTAAAGCCGTTGACCCGTATTGCATCATGTTTCCAGAAGGAAAGATTCGCTCCGCGAATTCTATTGGGCTTATTGCTATAAAACGAGACCAGTTTTGAAAGCAATCCGGAATGAATAGTATTAAGTCTGTTTCTGATCCCCTTATTGAGAAAACTAAAGGTCACTCTCTTGGATTGCAATGACTCTTTGGTCAGTTCAGGTTGCAACAGCACCCTCGATCCCTGGAGAAATTGGTTCAATTTTGCATTCCGTTTATGACTCCTCACAAAATGTTTGTGCATGATGATGTCACCATCAATCATCAAAATATAATCACCTTTGGCCAGGGCTATAGCCTTGTTCCTGATGGTAGCCAGCCTAAAACCCAGGTCTTCATGCCAGCAGTGAATCAGGGGAACGGGAAATGCTTCTTTATAGCGCTCTACCAAGTCCTTCGTTTCGCGTCCTGAACCATCGTCCGCTATGATGACCTCCTCGGGTAGTTCCGATTGCTGAAGGACCCCAAGCAATGTTAGCTCAAGTGCGTCCTCTCTGTTATAGGTAGATATAATCAGACTTGTATTAAGCTGGGCATTTGCCTCCCTTAGTTTCGAATATTTATAAAATACAAAGTTGGCATTACATACGGAGATTAGCAGTCCCTTGTATCCATCCAAAATTCCCCTCTTAAGGAAAAAACTCTTGATAAATGCAAATGTCGTCTTGTAAAAAATCTTAAACCCTGATGACCGAACTTTATAGCGATGTTCCCGTGCATATATGTCAGAATATCGCTGAATCTTTTCAAGAAACTGGGTAATGTTGTCGTAAGCATGATGCAACAAGTCGCCACTCAGGTGTTTAATCCGGAATTCGCCATTCAGCTCAACGCGCTCATGAATTCCCTGCCCGGTCCACGTGCCTTTGCCTCTCTTCCATAGCCTCAATTTGGTGTCGGGATACCACCCACAAGTCCTGATCCATTCACCGGCATAGCTGGAAAGCCGATTCATGGTATATCCATCATGGCTTAGATCATCCTTAACTTCCAGAATGGACTGAGTTAATTCAGGCGATAAATACTCATCGGCATCGAGTGAAAGAATATAATCAAATTTAGCTTTTGATGCCGCGAAGTTCTTTTGATTGGCAAAGCCTAAGAACTCATTCTCAAAAAATGACACGTTCTTCGAAAGGCATATGGCTTTCGTGCTGTCTGAGGAAAAGCAGTCGACCACAATTATTTCATCGGCAACAGGCAACACAGAATCGATACACTTACCAATATTGGCTTCTTCGTTGAATGTGATGATCACTGCACTAATTTTGTTCCCCATACTGCTCCTCATTTGAACACAAAGGTCCTGTTTGGTTTAAAACAAAGCAAGCCTAAAAAGCCAAAACCCTATTTGAAACAAGGTTTTGGCGTTGAAAATACCTATTTCTCCTCTACCTTTTCGCCAAAACACTTTGAGATTTGACAAGGTTGATAAATTCCAGTCTATAACCCAGTTTATCTTCACCCTTGGCACCAAGAGCCAATTGGAGCACTTCATCTACCCCAAAGTTCTTTACATATTCTGATTCCCTCAGCATCATCCCAAATCCCGCAACAGCTGCTGACCATTTAAAGTTGCTTGAGGTATTTTCCAGTGACTTGCTTATATCAAGAAGCGGATGTGCCATTAGAACGCTGGCTTCTCCTTTGGGCTCCTTGTATCGAATCTTTACTGTCATCAACTCCTTTGAGGAAGATCCAAATGAATTTGTCTGTATGGATTGATATTTCAATGGATCCGAAGTATAGAATTCACTCTGAACACCGGGTGGAATAATCTCATAGAGCGCTGTTACTGTATGCCCCGAACCGAGATCGCCCGCATCCTTTTTATCATTGTTGAAATCCTCATTGCGCAGAACGCGGTTTTCGTATCCGATCAAACGATACGCCTGAACTTTTGCCGGGTTAAATTCGATCTGAAGTTTAACATCCTTAGCGATTGTAAACAACGTGCCTCCAAATTCATTGACCAATACTTTCTGGGCTTCCAAAATATTGTCAATGTAGGCATAGTTTCCATTCCCCTTGTCGGCAAGTATTTCCATTTTGGAATCTTTATAGTTCCCCATCCCGTAGCCAAGCACGGTCAGAAAAATGCCGTCATTTCTCCTTTCTTCAATGAGTCTTTCCATGGAGGCGTTGCTGGATTCTCCAATATTGAAGTCACCGTCTGTTGCGATGATCACCCTGTTGTTCCCATTCTGGTTAAAATGCTCTCTGGCCACCTGGTAGGCCAATTGAATTCCAGCACCTCCTGCGGTTGATCCTCCGGCCTGCAGATTGTCCAACGCATCAATGATTTGTTGTTTGCACGCCCCTGATGTCGGTGGCAGCACCAAACCAGCGGCTCCGGCATACACTACGATGGCCACATGATCACGATCTCGGAGTTGATTCACCAACAGTTTAAATGAAGCCTTCAGCAGAGGCAGTTTATTGGTGCTGGACATCGAGCCCGAAACATCAATGAGGAAGACAAGGTTAGAAGGTGGCAAATTTTCGGTTTGGATTCTCCTTCCCTGCAAGCCAATGTGCACCAACTTATGCTTTGAGTTCCATGGAGCAGGCCCCACCTCGGTGTAAATGGAAAAGGGATCCTTCCCGTTTGGCTGTGGATAATCATAATCAAAATAATTAATCATTTCCTCAATTCTGACAGCATCTTTTGGCGGTCTTTGACCATTGTTAATAAACCTGCGGACGTTGCTGTACGAAGCGGCATCCACATCAATTGAAAACGTTGATAGTGGATTTTGTGAAGGTGATCTAAAAATATTTTCATTGATAGCATCGTATTCCTCAGTGTTCCAGTTGGGTTCTACTTCCTGGTATGAGATTGCCCCCGGAGCGTACCCGGTACCTGACATCGATTTTATTCCATCGGATTTTTTATGTACCCGGCTCTCACGCTCAATATCTTTTTCGGCAACGGCTGGGCCTGTCGTTGCAGTCAGGGTAACATTAAGGATACTGGAATGGCCAATTTTGATTTCCTGCGTTTGAAAGTGGGCCAGGCTGAAAATAAGGGTCGCCCCTTCTGAGGGTACTTCAATAAAATACTTCCCTTGCCGGTCTGTTATGGTCGAGTTGCTGGTTCCTTTTAAGATAACGTTTACATCCTTCAATGGCTGTCCACCTGGGCCACTCACAGTGCCTGATATTGTTCTTCTTTGGTCGGGGTACGCGTTAAGAAAAAATAACACGGCAACCAGGGTAACTAAAAATTGTTTTTTCATGATTTAAATATTTGATCTACAGGGTAGATGTGCCCATCGGGACGATTCCATAAAAAAATATGGAAATAATTAACTTTGATGGATGTTCTTAAGCAGTGGGCCGTCAAAAACCAGCGACTCTGATTTAATAAATCGGTTTAGATCCGGCAATGACGATGCCCTTGGCGAATTATTTATCCGGTATAGTGCATTGGTTTATGGTGTTTGTCTTAAATACCTGAGGGACAGGGAAGGTTCTAAAGATGCCGTTATGCAGATATTTGAAAAATTGAATCATAGTCTGAAAACGCATCAGGTCGAAAATTTCAAGGCGTGGCTGTATACCCTATCCAAAAACCACTGCCTGATGCATTTGCGTGCTCAAAAGAATCAAAAACCTGAGGATTTTGGAGACCATTTTATGGAAAGTCCTTTCAGCTTGCATCAGGATGATTGGGAGGAAAAGGAACAGGACCTTAATAAGTTGGAGGCATGTATTCAACAACTAAAAAACGACCAAAAGGTTTGCGTTGAGCTATTTTATCTGAAAGAATTGTGTTATCAGCAAATTGCAAACAAAATCGGACTGGAGTTGAAAAAAGTCAAAAGCCATATTCAAAATGGAAAACGGAACTTGAAAATATGTATGGAACAACGTGGATGACTTGAAAAATCATATTGAAAAATACTTAAAGGGCGAGCTAAGTTCAGCTGAAATGCATGAGCTTGAGATGAAAGCCCTGCACGATCCTTTTTTATCGGAAGCGTTGGAGGGCGCGGCATTCACAGATCCGTCCACGTTCTCAAAAGACGTTGATATGATCAATAAAAAAATCATTGAAAACCGTTCCTCGAAATTATTATGGCCGCTGCGAATTGCCGCATCCATTTTATTGGTTGTATCGATTGCCTACATCGCTACACGTTTTGACCATGAACAGCCGCAAGACCAGATGGCACTGCAACAAGACCCATCAACCAAAGACCTCTCCCTTGGAGGCAACGACTCCACAACAAAAACCGAACTGAATCCGGAAAATCTATTGAGTCTAAGTTCGAAAGAATCTAACGATTCAAAAATATCGGAAAGAAATATCTCGAAGAGTCAGTCAGGACAGCAATCAAAGGATCTATCGATTACAAAAACGCCTGATAACGAGACTTCATTACCTGCGGAGGCTGAGACAGAGGCAATCAGTGATAAGGAAATTACTGAAAAAGAATTTGCATTCAATGAAAGCAGGAGTACAGAAGATGTGCAACCACTGGGCAAATTGGATGCCGTCAGTTCGCAATCGGAGGTCTTGAGGCGAGCAACTGCTCCCCTTCCTGCGTCTGGGGCAGGCGCGGATAAAAAGTCAAAGAGTTCCCCATCACCTTCTGAACCTAAACCTGACTTGGATTCCGGGTACGACAACTATCTCCGGACAAACGTGAGATATCCACAATCCGCGATCGACAACAAAGTGGAGGGAGAAGTTGTTGTCAGTTTTAATGTGAAGGCCGATGGGACCTTGACCGATTTTATTGTTGATAAGGGCATTGGCCATGGATGTGACGAAGAACTAATCAGGTTAATAAAAAATGGGCCGTCATGGCTTCCTTCCAATATGGATGGCAAAGCTGCTCAACAAAGAGCGACTGTCGCCTTTGTTTTCAAACTTCCAAAATAATCTTCCCTTCACTCATCAACAATTCTTTAATTCTTTACATTTAGGGATTACTTACTAATCGACCCTTATGGCAAATGCATTGTTTAGTAAAAAACCGATGGATGTACTGCAGGCCGAGTCCGGCAGTGCAAGTAACCTGAAAAGAACGTTATCAAGAACGAACCTTATTGCTCTGGGAATTGGTGCTGTTATAGGCGCGGGCATTTTTGTGCTCACTGGTCAGGCAGCTGCTCAATATGCCGGACCCGCTGTGGCCATTTCTTTTATCGTCTCTGCGATGGCGTGCGGATTTGCCGGATTGTGCTACGCAGAGTTCGCGGCAATGATTCCGATAGCTGGCAGCGCTTATACATACGCCTACGCAACCATGGGAAGAATTGTCGCTTGGATTATTGGTTGGGCTTTAATTTTGGAATATCTTTTTTCGGGAGCAACAGTTGCCGTAGGTTGGTCAGGTTATGTCGTCAATTTTCTAGATTCAACCTTTGGATTGGTAATCCCTCCGGCATTGTCCAGCGCACCCATCGTATTCGATGCCAACAACAATATGGTTTTCACCGGGTCAATTCTCAATTTACCTGCCATGTTGATCGTATTGATCATCACCATACTCCTTTATCGCGGAATCAAAGAGTCGGCCACGTTTAACAACTTTGTGGTGATTCTAAAATTGACGGTCATCGCGCTGTTCATTCTCTTCGGGTGGGCGTATATCAATTATGATAACTGGGCGCCATTCATTCCTGAAAATACGGGCAACTTTGGCCAATTCGGATGGACCGGAGTCTTTCGCGCGTCTGCCGTAATATTCTTCGCCTACATCGGATTTGACGCAGTGTCGACCGCTGCACAGGAAGCCAAGAATCCGCAAAAAGATATGCCCTGGGGTATTCTCGGGTCACTGGCCATTTGCACATTTGTTTACATTCTCGTGGCGCTGGTAATGACCGGTATGGCTCCATTTTCGCAGCTAAATACAGCAGCTCCAATTGCCATAGCTATCGATATCGCTGGGGAGGGATTGGCCTGGTTAAGTCCATTTATTAAACTGGGTGCCATTGCCGGACTTAGCTCTGTCATACTTGTTATGTTGATGGGGCAAACGAGGGTATTTTATTCGATGGCCAATGACGGACTGTTTTTCGCCCCTTTTGCAAAAATTCATGACAAATTTAAGACCCCATATGTCGCCACCGTAATCACGGGCACGATTGCCATTATTGCCTGTGGAATGTTACCTATTGGTATCCTTGGTGAACTGGTGTCAATCGGAACGTTGCTGGCATTTATGATCGTATGTATTGGAATTCTGATGCTGCGTTATAAGCATCCGGAATACGAGCGCCCATTCAAGACCCCATTGTTTCCTTTTGTTCCGATAATGGGAATTCTTTGCTGCGGAGGGGTAATGCTTTTTTTGAACCCAATTATTTTCGTGATATGCGGAATCTGGATAGCTATCGGGCTGGTTATTTATTACTTCTACGGTAGTAAAAACGCAAAATACTAGTTCACAATCTCATCTGTAATCGTCAGCAAATTCCCGTTTAGCTGCGCGTTGTATCTCACGAGTGGCCGCCACGCTGGCCCGCCACTCGGCATTCCATCCGCAAAGTTAAACGTAGAAGAGCAACAGGGATCAATCATAAACAGACTCGATGCGTGAATGTCCACCGTTGCGCACGCTTCATTTGGACGATAAGAGCAATTCCGCTCATAAGCCAAATAACTGGTTGGCGATTTACGATAAACAATTATTCCTCTGACACCGGCTCCCGCGTCATTCACCGCCCTAAATCCACCGTCCCGGTTCAAATCAGAAAATTCAGGAAAGGACAAATTGATGACCACGTCACTAAACGCAACCACCGGAATTGGATCGTCTACCAGTTTAGGTTCACATGCTGGCAACAGTAATATCAGCCAGATAAAATTAAGAGGTCGGATAATCATAAAAGCCCTTTCCCGTTTTCCGGCCCCATTCCCCTCCGTCTACCTTTTGTTGCTGAATCCTGCTAGGCCTGAATTTAGCCGCTTGATGAAAAGCATTATACATTGATGTGGTCACGGCAAAATTGGTGTCAACTCCAATCAAATCCATTAATCGAAATGGCCCCATCCTAAACCCGGATGACTCCAGCAACTGGTCAATCTCCTCGTGGCCGGCCACGCCTTCTTCAAGGATTTGCAATGACTCCACGTAATAATGACGGGCAACCCTGTTAACAATGAATCCAGGCGAATCTCTTGCCACAACCGGTGTTTTATTGAGCCTCAAGGAAAATTCCTTCATTTTTTCAATCACTTCGGGAGCTGTTGCGGCACCGGCAATTACTTCGACCAGCTTCATGATATGAGCCGGATTAAAAAAATGCAAGCCTACGCACCGCGAAGGGTTGACGAGCGAAGAGGCGATCTGTGTGACGGGTATAGAGGATGTGTTAGTTGCCAATATGGCGGTCCCATCATTTATTCTCTCGAGCTGCCGGAATAGTTCTTGCTTGACGTCCAGCTTTTCAACGACTGCTTCAATGATCAGATTGGCTCGTAACTCGTCTAGCGAATCAACTACCCTGAGATTTGAAACAGCCAACTCTTTCTGATCGGTAGATATTTTTCCTCTTTTTATACCTTCTTCAGTGCTGGCTTTGATTTTGGACACCGCATCCTTTGACAACTTGACGTCAACATCAAATAATAAAGTTTTATAGCCGGTCATAGCACACACCTGGGCAATTCCGACACCCATTGTTCCGGCACCAATAATGCCAACGCTATTTATTTCCGGGTACGACATCTAGATCACCGGTTTGAATTGTTTCAAAAACCGAATATCATTTTCAGAATAGAGCCTGAGATCATTCACCCGGTACCGAAGTTGCGTAACACGCTCAATCCCCATTCCAAATGCAAATCCGGTGTATTCTTCGGGGTCAATGCCACAATTCTTTAAGACATTGGGATGCACCATTCCGGACCCAGCGATTTCGACCCATCCACTGTGTTTGCAGACGGTGCATCCATCTCCATGACAAATCAAGCAGGAGATGTCAATTTCGGCACTAGGCTCGGTAAACGGAAAGAATGAGGGGCGGAATCGGATGTTGATGTCCTTTCCATACATTTCCTTGGCAAAGTGATAGAGCGTTTGCTTTAGGTCTGCAAAACTTACATTTTTATCGACAAAGAGACCTTCCACCTGATGGAAGAAACAATGCGCCCGGGCCGAGATAGCTTCATTGCGGTATACCCTGCCTGGCATGATGCTTCTTATCGGAGGCTTTTGTTTTTGCATCAGCCGGATTTGCACATTGGACGTATGGGTTCTCAAAAGAACGTCAGGATTCCTTTCTATAAAAAAAGTGTCCTGCATTTCCCTTGCCGGATGGTTGTCCGGAAAATTGAGCGCTGAAAAATTATGCCAGTCGTCCTCGATCTCAGGACCGTCCGCCACGTTGAATCCCAGGCGTTCAAAGATTTGAATAATTTTCAATCTTGTCAGATTAAGGGGATGAAGATTACCCACGGCTTCTGCTACAGGCGGCAGCGACAAATCAATGTCAAAATTTTCTCCGTTGGCATTGCTTGTCAGGTTATCCTGCAATTCCTTGAACCTGACTTCAGCCGCTCTCTTTAGTTCATTAAGTGCTTTACCAACCCTCTTCTTTTCGTCACCTGAAAGCAGCTTGAACTCCTCAAATAACTGAGCTATTAGCCCTTTTTTACTGATAAAGCGAAGGCGAAAAGACTCAAGGGAATCCCTGGTGTCTGGTGAGAATTGATCGACCTCGTTATTGAGTTTTGTTATTTGCTCCAGCATTTCGATAGGTCCATTTTAATGTTCAAAATTAACCAATAAACGATGCAGTTCAATCTAGAATGATCATTTGACCACTATATTTGTTTCCCATATCAAACTTCAGCGCCCTGAATTCAACAAAGAAAGTTGCAGTCATTCAGTCCAACTATATCCCCTGGAAAGGATACTTTGACATGATGAATATGGCCGATGAATTTATTCTTTTTGACGATGTTCAATACACGAGAAGGGACTGGCGGAATAGAAATAAGATCAAGAGCCCAGCCGGTCTACATTGGCTCACGATTCCTGTAGATGTTAAAAGTAATTTTCACATAGAAATAAGGGATGTCAAAATTGCAGATACAAAGTGGAAAAAAAAGCATTGGCATGCGATCTTGCATAGCTATGCGAAAGCCAAACATTTTGCAGAATATAAAGATGCGTTTGAAGAGCTTTACTCTGGCTGTACGGAAAGACACTTGAGCGAGATTAACTTACGATTTCTAAATTATATTAAATCCGTATTGAGCATTGATACGCCACTTAAATGGTCATGGGAGTACAAAATCAACTCAAAGGATAAAAACATGAAGTTGATTGAAATGTGTATCGCTGCTAAGGCAGGAATATACATTTCCGGTCCATCGGCCAAAGGTTATATTGATGAACGACTCTTCGAAGAACATCACATTAAGATCCTTTGGATGAATTATGAAAATTATCCTGAATACACCCAATTGTTTTCACCATTTGAGCATCAGGTCAGCGCGGTTGATCTAATTCTCAACGAAGGAGTAAATGCCAAAACTTTTCTAAAAAGCTTCGACAAATGAAACTCTCTGTAGTCAGTTCACTATTTTATTCAGAGTCATACATTGAAGAGTTCTATTCAAGATTAAAGCAATGTGTTTTAGAAATCACAGACGAATACGAAATAATTCTGGTAAATGACGGTTCTCCAGATAATTCACTTACGGTAGCCCTCAAATTACAGGAGGCGGACTCCCGCATTTCAGTTATTGATCTTTCGCGCAATTTCGGTCATCACAAAGCTATTATGACCGGGTTGAGTTTTGCGACAGGGGACTATGTATTCCTGATTGATATCGATTTGGAGGAAGAACCTGAATCCTTGATTTCGCTGTGGAACGAAATTAAATCTGATCCAAACTGTGATGTGGTTTTCGGTATTCAAAAACAACGCAAGGGTGGCTTCATAGAGCGCTGTTTAGGTGATATTTTTTACAAAACATTTTCCTTGCTATCCGATACCGAATACCCTCCCAATACGCTGACGGCAAGAATCATGAACAAGAAATATGTATCTGCTATTCTTTGCTATAAGGAAAAGTCCCTTGACATCTGGGGCGTGTTCGCTCTGGCCGGCTTTAATCAAAAAGGCGTTTCGATCACCAAGAAAAGTAAGGGTACGACTACCTATACCTTTATCAAAAAAATTAAAATGGCACTTGAGTCAATTACCAGCCTCAGCCACAAACCATTATATTTCATTTTCATCATTGGGGCCATCTTTACGGCCCTCTCATTCATTAACATATGTATAATACTTGTCAATCGATTCTATTTTGAAATTCAAGTTGAAGGATGGGCCAGTATAATTGCCACCATATGGTTGATTGGAGGCCTGATCATGTTCATGTTGGGGATAATTGGGATTTATCTTTCCAAAATGTTTCTTGAATTGAAAAATCGACCGTTGACGGTCATTAAAGAAATCTATCGAAAGAATGAAACATAGCATTGACCCAGCACTCAAAAAACACTATGCCGACTTAATTGAAAAACATGGAGGCGGAGCGGAGGGGGTCGGCTGGAAAAATGAGGAAGCTCAACAAGTACGTTTTGATCAATTGGCAAAATTGTTGCCGAAAAACAATCACTTCACCGTAAACGATTTGGGATGTGGAACTGGTGGATTCTATCAATATCTCAATGATCGCTCCTTTAAGTTTGAATATTATGGATATGATGTATTGAAGGATATGATAGACTTGTGCAATGCGAACAAGGCTGTGAGCAATGCAAAATTCTATCATATTGGAAGCGTTACCGAAATTGCTGTAGCTGATTTTTCCATTGCCAGCGGGATTTTCAACATCAAGTATGAGTTGCCGGACGACTATTGGAAGTCTTATATCATCGATACCCTTAAGGAGTTAAACCGGAAAAGTCGGCTCGGTTTTGCGTTCAATGCATTGACTTCTTATTCGGACAAAGAACATATGAAAAAAGAACTGTTCTATTCAAATCCGTTAGAGTTATTCGATTTTTGCAAGACGCAATTGGCTGCCAATGTAGCATTGCTCCACGACTATTTTCAGTTTGATTTTACCCTCATTGTAAGAAAAAACAAATAATATGGGATATATCTACATTCTATCAACCATTTTTCTTTCTGCATACGGGCAAGTGGTGCTCAAGTGGAGACTTAACTCAATGCCCGAATTACCGAACGGGCTAACCAACAAAATATTATTTTTATTTAATGCAATTGTGGACCCCTATATATTTTCGGGGTTTGTAGCCGCTTTTCTTGCAAGCCTAACATGGATGGCCGCCTTAACGAAATTTGATCTTTCGTTTGCCTATCCTTTTATGAGCTTGTCATTTATTGCCGTATTACTTCTAAGTGTTTTTTTTCTTAGCGAACCTCTAACGATAAAAAAGGTGGTTGGACTAATTCTAATCAGTGGCGGCCTCGTGATAGCCTCATCCTAAGTCCTATATGATTGGATTTAATAAACCGTATTTCTCGGGAAACGAAATCTTATACATCGAAAAAGCGATACGTAATCAAAAGATTTCCGGCAATGGGTACTTTACGAAGCGCTGTCAGGAGTTCATTCAGACCCGGTATGGCATAGAAAAGGCGTTGTTGACTAATTCATGTACTGACGCATTGGAGATGGCAGCCCTTCTCATGGACATCCGGGAAGGTGATGAAGTTATAGTCCCAGCGTATACGTTTGTATCCACCGCCAATGCTTTCATGTTACGTGGGGCGACATTGAGGTTCGCGGATAGTTCAGCGGAATCACCCAACCTGGATGTTGATCAAATTGAAAATCTGGTGACACCGAGGACAAAGGCTATCGTTGTGGTTCATTATGCGGGTGCATGCTGCGACATGGACCGACTGGTGGATATCAAGAATAAATATGGTTTATACCTCGTGGAGGACGCGGCACAAGCGATCGATGGAAAGTATAAGAATAGGCCATTGGGGTCCATCGGGGATCTTGCCTGTTTCTCTTTTCACGAAACGAAAAACATCATTTCAGGAGAGGGCGGAGCATTGCTGGTCAATAACCCGGCTTTCGCTTCCCGGTCTGAGATACTGTGGGAGAAAGGCACCAATCGATCGGCATTTTTTCGGGGAGAGGTTAGTAACTATGATTGGATAGATTTAGGCTCTTCATTTCTACCCTCAGAAATCACCGCTGCTTTTTTATTGGCACAATTCGAAAACATCGACAGGATCCAAACAAGACGGATGGAACAATGGAGTGCGTATTACCACCAATTGAAGCCACTTGACGAAAATGGCTTATTACAAATTCCACAAGTCCCCGTCTTTTGTAAAAACAATGGGCACATATTCTATTTGATAACCCAAAACAGAGCTGAAAGGGATTTGCTGCTTAACCATCTAAATCAAAATGGCGTCAACGCCATTTCACACTACGTCTCTCTGAATCAAAGCCCTTTCTACAAGAAATTAAATAGACCGGAAAAATGCCCCCAATCGGAACGGTATGCCGAATGTCTAATAAGGTTACCGATGTATTTTGAACTGTCGATTGATGAAATCGGGTTTATTGTCAAAAAAATCTCTGAATTCTACCATGCTTGATCTCACGTCATCTGATCGGGATATTTCTAAAAGAACAACATATACTCTATTGTTGCTTGTTTGCCTGCTTGGCTGCTTTTTACGTTTCTATAAAATCAACTTTCAGAGCCTTTGGCTTGACGAATTGTACACGATAATTCCCACCAATCCTGGCAATTCTATTGCCTCACTCATCGAGTATTGTTACAGAGACCAGCCTCCACTATTTTTCCTTTATTGCCAACTCATGTTTAAGATATTTGGCTACAATGAAGTCGTTGGGAGACTCAGCTCTGCGACAGTTGGCCTGCTGGCCATCCCCAGCGTCTATTTGTTGGCCAGGGAATTTTCAAATCGGCCCACGAGTGTCTTCGCGGCTCTGTTGGTTTCGATAAACTACTTTCATATCTACTATTCTCAAGAGTTACGGTTCTATTCGCTCCTATTTCTCTTAACTACCCTCTCTTATCTGTTTTTTGTAAGGGCCTTCAAAAATCCTAAACGAGTTAATTTCATATTTTATGTAATTACAAGTGTCGCCTTATTATATACCCATTATTATGGATTGCTGGTATTCGGTTGTCAGGCCCTGACTTTTCTAATTTTGCTTTTTGGCAACGTTTCGAAGCGATTTATAATATCCGGAATTGTGTCAGGGCTGACGGTCGTTCTCTTGTTTATTCCCTGGCTCCCTACAATATTTAATGATTTGAACATTGAAAGCATCTGGATTAAGCCCCCGGATCCATACTTTTTGGTCACTTATTTCTACTACTATTTTGGCAAAGATATCTTGACGTCCCTCACCCTGTGCATGCTTGTTGTCCTGTTCGCGATTACTGCTGCAAGATCTGGCCTGCCGTCTCCCAAAACAAGCCCGCTGATATTCATATTAGTTTGTTGGTTTGGTCTGTCTTACCTCGTTCCCTACATCAAGTCGGTAGTTGGCACACCGGTTATGCATCATCGATATACCATAATATCCTTGCCCGTCTGGATTTTGTTCTTCTCCTTAGGTTGGAACGCAATCACGAAAGCCAATTACAAGATGATTGTTGCTACTTTATTGATTTTATTTTCAATATGTAATCTTTTCCTTTTCAGGAGACATTATGATAAAATACGCAAAGAACAATTCAGAGAAGTTAGCGGTCTCGCTTTGAAAAAAAATACTATGAAGTTACCAATGTACTCTACGTTGGATTGGCACTTTAACTATTATTTTAGAAATACCGACATGCAAGTACTGCCATTATACTATGACAAAATTGAATCCGAACAAGAATTCTGGCTCCTGCAGGCAACCCCAGCCGAAGAAGGGATTACAACCGAAATCAACAAGTTAAGCGAGCAATTCGATTTGGTTGAACAATATGAATTCTATAAAGGAAACCTCATACTGTTGCGCAACAAATCTATTGCTTTGCCTTGACGTTGCTTTGCATTTTTTTCAAAGAAAAATTAAAAGCAAGACAAATAACGATGAACAGGAAGGCAATAACGATATCCGATTGATTTTTGCACACAAATGCCATACCTATGAAGAGCAAATTGATCAGCATCAGAAAACCTACGGATGTAGCGTGATCGATACCAAGGCTTAGGAATTGATGGTGAACATGATTCTTATCTGCGCGAAATGGAGATCGGCCCTTTCTCAACCGAAGAACAACGACTCGGGATGTATCGAAGACAGGAATAGCTAAAATACAAATCAAGGTGCCCAATGAACTGTCAAACTTCATAAAGTGCTCAGCATCCAATTTGAAATTGGTATTAAGAAATTGAATTGAATAGTACGACAATAGAAACCCTATCAATAGTGCACCCGTATCTCCCATGAATATTTTCGAAGGTTGCCAATTGAATATTAAAAATGCCAGCAATGATCCGACAACACAAAATGCGATCAGGCTTAAAAAATACGAGTCTACAAGATAAAACCAAATCCCAAAAAACAGCATACAAATAACTCCGATCGAGCCGGCCAATCCATCCAGGCCATCGATCAAATTATATGAATTTGTAATCAGGACAATCGCTATCGTAGTCAAGATTAAATTTATCCCATAGGGATAACCTCCCAATTGAATGGAAAATATTGGCGCCTCAATCGATACCGCCCCAAAGACAACCAGGATAAAGATCGGCAACAATTGACTAACAAGCTTCTTGACAGGGCTTAGGCCGAGTACATCATCCCGAATGCCGATGATAAACATCAGGCTTATTGAAATGAAAAAATATTTTAACTGCACCCACTGCTGAAATGGTAAGCCTATAGAAAGGGCCAGCAAAATACCCGCGTAGATGGCCAGCCCTCCGGCCGAGGGCGTGAAAGTTTCATGAATTTTATGTTCCTTAATTGAGTCGTACAACTCCCATTTGGTCACCACCTTGATGAGGACCGGGAAAATCAAGAATGAAATGATAAAAGCTAAAAATGGGGTGAGAATTAAGTTCATGGATTGCTTGTTGCTAAAATGCCTTATCGCTGCCGCGGATCAAACTAACGATCGTCAGAAAAATGATTTTCATGTCGAGCCAAAACGACCAGCTTTCGATATAGTGCCAATCCAGACGAACCCTGTTCTCCATGTCAGCAATATCCCTCGTTTCACCCCGGTACCCCATGCACTGCGCAAGACCTGTGATGCCAGGCTTGATATAATGACGCCCTAAAAATTTTTCGATCGTCTTGCTATACTCTTCGGTATGTTTCAGCATATGGGGGCGGGGCCCAACCACGGACATTGATCCAAGAAGGACATTAATGAACTGAGGCAACTCATCAATACTTGTTTTTCTCAAAAAGTGACCCAACCTTGTTATTCTTGGATCACCCGGAGTCGCCTGCCTGGTATCTGCATCATCGTTCACTTTCATCGACCGAAATTTCAGGCAGTAAAATGGCCGATTCCCTTCACCGCTTCTCAATTGTTTGAAAAAAATTGGGCCTTTGCTATCCAACTTGATGATTATGCCGATTATGGGCACCAGCCATGATAGTATCCCAACCACAAAAACACCAGAAAAGATGATATCAAATACTCTTTTGATTAACTGATTTCTAGGTTCGTCAAGGGGAATAGTAGGCAAATTGACTCCAGGCTGCGTCTCGAATTTGTCAAGGTTTATCGCTCCTTGTTGATTTAGGCCAGACTCGACAATTAACTTGACCTTAATTAGCGAATTAAGCCCATAGTCAACCAACTGAGCCACCTCAGACCTTGGAGCATTTGGTAGGCAGTAATAAATCTCATGGATTTCCTTTTCGCTACAAAACGCCTGAATCTCACTCGAACTAAAGTTGCCCGACTCAAATTCAAAATATCCCTGAAACCTGTAACCACTTTCAGGATTCATTAAGAAAAATCTACGAATCTCGCTAGACAACCTGTTCCTACCAATCAAAATATAATTCTTTACCGGTGTCTCCCCGGTTACAATCTTTCGCACATAAAAAATAAAAATACGGAAGAAAAAATAGGTTGGAATAAAGAGACCGTAAATCAGGATGATTTGAAGCGGAGGGTAAAATTTATTAAAAAAGAAAAAGAGCGATGCTACCACGAGCAAATGAATAAACAGAAATGCAAACTGGCTTTTAATTATTTTTGAGATCGACCAACTTTTCGTTACGTTATAGGGCGTTGACACCATGACGAGAAAGAGCCAGACCAGGTTGCTAAATATCAACAAATAAATATTTTCGGAATTACCAAATTCGAAATTCCCCCTAAGAAGAAGTGACGACAACAGTATTGATGTATTAAGGAAAAGTATGTCCCCAACTAAGAGAAACCCTTTAAAAATACCCGTCATTCTCTATCCAGTTAATTGGAGCAAGGTTAAAATAAATTTAAACTTCTTTCAAGCTAAGCGGTTGTTTTAACGCGTAATATTGAGAAATCACGATTTGATGAAGGAAACCGAAAAAGACAACGCCCTGATAGCGGCCAAGGAATACTTCGGTCACTCCATAAATCAAAAATGGAAAGATTAACAGTATCCCCAGGGCATTTTGATTCCGGAAAGAGAGGTACAACGGACGCCCTATTAAAAATACAATGGCAAGCAAGCCGGTTATCCCATTAGAGAAATACAATTGAATAAATTGATTATGTGAATTAAAACTCTCTCTGGCGAACGCTGACATATTATGGGACTGATAATATTCGTTCAGGGCATCCTTGTAGTCTCCGGTACCAACTCCAAAAATCGGACTTGGGTTTGCGTCAATGGCCGATTCCCATAAGACTAACCTCTCCCAATAATCATTTTTAAATTCAATGGAACCATCCAAATAACTCATCGAATGGAACCCGAACAATCCAATGATCATCACGCAAACAATTGAGATGGTGAACCTCTTCGTCCTGGTACTTGTGTCAAGTAAATACTTTAAAATAAAAAATGACAGAACGAGCAGTAAACTTACGAACGCGGTTCGACCTCCGGTCAAAAGCATCATCATAAAAAAGAAAATGACCATCATTCCAAATAGTAGATTCACTTTTTGGCCTGGCTCATTGTACATCAAATAGATTCCGTAGGTAATAGACGAGATCAGGTAGTAGGCCAAATAAGTGGGATGCGAGTTGATAACATCGGTCAACTCGTAATGAAAAAAAGAATTAAGATCGCCTCGAGCGCCAAAATTGTATGATGCCGTCACGAGACATATTACGCACGCTGTCAGCAAGCCCAAAAAAAGGGCATAGAGTAAGATTTTAACTTCCAACTCAAAGCTTTTGTGCGAGCCCCTGCCAAAAATGAAAACCAGTGCCAGCAGCCCAAAACTTGTCTCGAGCACACTCAGACCACCTGCCCAGTTTTCCGAATATAGGACACCGAGCGCCAAAACCACAAAATACAATACGACCTCCCATGATTTCGCGAGCGCCTGACCAAGTCTAATTTCTGTGCGGTCACCGAAAAAAGAAAGGAAGAAAGTTACCAGAAGTAATTTTACACTTACTGCGGGATACAGAGGAATCGTAAATACAAAAGCGCGGAAAGCCCATAAAAAAACGTTTCTCATATCTTTTCCCCTAAAAAATTACCTAAAATACTATCCACTCGCAGCGAGATGGAAACCAAAACATTAGGTTCTCCGCGTTATTAACGATTTGACGATTTCTTTAATCGTATAGAACACAAATAACGTATTGGTAACCAGGTATCTCTTCCACATTCTGCCAGGCTCCTGCAAAATTCTAAAAAACCACTCCAGCCCGCTTTTTTGCATCCATAGAGGAGCCCTCTTCACTTTCCCCGCGATCACATCAAAACTTCCACCCACACCCATTATGAAGTTGACGCTCTCGAGCATTTTTTTATTCCTAAAAAGGAAATTTTCTTTTTTAGGCGAAGTTATGGCCACAAATAAAATATTAGCTCCTGAATCGGCAATTTCCCCAGCAACCCGACCTTCATCTTGCTCCAAAAAATATCCATCCCTGAATCCTGCTATGAGTTGAGAACCATATTTGTTTCTGTAAATCTCCACAGTTGCTGAGACCACATCTTTCGAGGCACCCAGGAAATATATTCTATAACCTCTTTCAGCTGATCGTTGGACAAGCTCCTGCATTAAATCTACTCCAGTCACTCTTTCCGGGATGGGCCGGCCCAACAATCGAGAGACCCATACAAGGGGCATGCCGTCAGCATTTATAACATCAGCACTCAGGACACTTTCAAATAGTTGTCGGTCGGTTTGCATTTTGACAATCTTGGCAACATTCACCGCAATATGGTGTAATTGCTTTTTGTCTTGAATGGCGGATTCAACGAGATTGACAGTCTCCATTAGCGAAATGGCATCAATGGGAGTATTGTATAACACGACCTTGCCCATCAACTGATCTTAGTTAAATATGCTGTCATGCTATAAAACATCCAGGCTTGAGCCCACCTCATATAAGGAATCTTTGAGTTCCAGCCCTCCTTCTTCTGGTAATAAAAATATCCTTCATCGTCCTGCATATTCTTTATGGTCCATTCTAAAACCTTCCTGACCAGATCTTTATTCTCCTCGAATTTATTGAGTCTAATCAAAGTGACCACCAATTGTGCGGGTGAATGGATATCGATAGGATAAAGTACATTATTATAATACTTAGATTCCCCCTTTTCTGTAAAAAAGTTATCCAGGTAATACACGAGTCCCCTGTCAAGATGCTCCCGGTATGAAACGTCCCGGCAATAATTTTCATACTCGGAGATACACTCGAGATTAAACCCTGTATGAAAATTGTCAATCCACGAATGATAAGGAAGTGTGCCATAGGTCCAGGCGCCCTCCGCAGATTGGTACTTACAACAAAATGCAACAGATCGTCTTGCCGATTCTTTCAATACCTCTTCTCCAGTGTAGTAATAAACCCTGGAAAGGAGACGGCTGGCCAAAAGCGAAGCGTTGAATATCTGGGTCTTGTCCTTTGGGGAATAGGAAAAACAGATATCTCCATCCTCATTCTCTGTCCTGTTCAAATCGTTAAGAATAAAATCACAGCTGGACCTGACGATTGTGAGGAGGTTCGAGTCCCTAGTCACCTCGTAGGCGTCCAACAGTGAACAGGCCACGTACGTGGTCGCTACCACGGTTGGGGTGTTCCGAGGTTGAAAAAAGGCCCTTGCCTGCCAGTCAAAATTATAACCCCAGCAAGCGCCAGAGTACCCCTCGGACTTAACTTTCATGATCTTATCAACCAAATATTTGATCTTTTGCAAACTCTCCGATGTTGGATCGAGTTTGTACAAATTGCAATACCCCGAAAGAAACAGTCCTAATCCCTTGGCATTATACCCCTCACTAACGCGAAGGATTTTTCTGAAATTGATTGGACTCCGTTTAAAAAATTGAATCCAGGCGAGCCTGGCTAATCTATTTTTTTTAAATGGTGACTTCTGAAAATAAAAGCTGTTCAGACCATCAAATGGGTCCCACCCTTTATAGTCCTTCGCCTCCACGTACGCCTTGAGCCGGGTGAAACTCTTCTCAATATTAACTTCTTTCATCAGTAGTTCTCAATTGACATGAAGATCAATTGTCTGAGGAAGTCCGGTATTCAAGCTTTCCAACACTTTGAAAGTTACCAATGTGGTTGCAACGATAGATTCGAATGGAATCGGATCACTGCCTCCGTGCTCAATGGCATCCATAAACGCGATTACCTCCTCCCGATGTCCTTTTCCAGACAATTTAAGTTTTTGTTCTCTTCCATTGGCATACAGGGAACCCGAGCGAAAATCGTTGATCACGGCAACTGTGCCCCCACAAAAAATCTCAAGCTTCTCCTTTGCGAGAGATCCATCTCCATTGGCCAGATAGGTCAAATTACCAACAGACCCATTCTCAAATCTCACAGTTACCGAAAGGTTGTCCTGGTTAGTGTATTTCGTATTATCTGTTTGCAGCGACTCTGCTATCACCTTCACTGGCATCGATCCGGAAAAGTATTGCATCAAATCAAAGAAGTGACACATCTCACCAATGACCCTACCTCCTCCGACCTCTGCCTTTTGAATCCAATGGTCTTTTGGTATCAATCCTGCATTCACCCTGAAATTCATAAACACAGGTTCTTTCAGTTGAGCAATATTTTCCTTAATCATATTAGCAAGCCCTGAAAACCGCCTGTTGAACCCAACCATTAAAATTCCCGTGCTGCCTTTCTTAGCATCAATGACTTTTTGCAAATCATCATAATTTATTGCCAAAGGCTTTTCAACAAAAACGTGTTTGTTTTTTGAAAGCGCCCCCGCGGCCAATGATGCGTGGCTGTTGTGAGGAGTAGCGATAAATATTGTATTTACATCCTTGTTGTCAAAGACATCCGAATGATTGGATGCTGCAAAACCGAATCCAAATTTTTCCGCCACATTTTTAGATGTGATCCCCCGGGAATTTACTACGGTGTGAAGGTTTCCTCCGTTGGATTTTACGTTTGGAATGAGATAACTCTGAGCGAAACTTCCGGCCCCCACAAATCCCACTTTAATATTTTTTGTTGGAGTTGCCTTCGTTTTTTGAAGCTCAACTCTTGTATTTAATTTAACCGGACGCTCATCGTATTTTAGCAGAATGCCAATGCTGGGTTCCTGTACTTTGCCCAGTACAAGATCAAACGCTTTCTCTGCATCATCAATACCGAAGGTATGGGTGATTAGGGGCTTCAGGTTGATTTGACCCTTGGACAACAAATTCAAAAACGATTCCATGTTTCGCTGCTCCGTCCACCGAACGTACGCGAAAGGATAATCCGCTCCGTCTTCTTCATAAATAGTGTCGTATCTGCCAGGGCCATAGGAACAGGACATTCGAAGATCAAGTTCCTTTCTAAAAAAATGTGGGTCACGGGGAATGTCCATCTTCACGGCTCCCACCATCACCAACTTGCCTTTCTTTTTCAGGATTTCTGCAGCCAGTTCGACAGGATCGTTTGAAGGCGTTGCCGCTGTGATGATGACGCTGTCAAATCCAAATCCTTTGGTAAAGGACTCGCAAATTCCTGTCAAATCTGCATCGGTTCGATTTAATGCATCGTCAGCACTCAACTGTTTTGCCAGGTCAACAAGTCGATCCGACAAGTCAATCCCAAATACATTGCACCCATTTGCCCGCAAAAGCTGACAGGTGATTTGCCCCAATAGCCCAAGCCCTATTACGCATACGTTTTCCCCCAGTCGCGGCTCAGCCTGGCGCACGCCTTGCATAGCAATGGCACCCAGCGTTGTAAATGAAGCCTCTTCAAAGGAAACGTTGTCGGGAATTCGCGCCACCAGGTTCTGCGGAATACTTACAACCTCCGCATGGGACGCGTAGTCCTGTCCTGCGCAAGCCACACGATCGCCTGGCTTGTACGCATTGTTCTTGTCCATAGATGCCAATACTACACCGGCCGTGCTGTATCCCAGGGCCTTGAGCGAATCCAGTTTGGTCTGTACTTTTTTAAGCGTGGCCGATAGGCCTTCTTTTCTTACATTTTGCAGCACCTGGGCCACAAGGTCAGGTCTTTGTTTGGCCTTACCCAGCAGACTGGCCCGAGCCACCTTAACTGTACCTCGCTCGGTACCTGCACTAATCAGGGAAAATTTGTTGTCCACCAGCACAAACCCTTCGGAAAGGGACGGAACGGGCACTTCATCTACGTAAAGCTCGCCTGACTTAAAGTTCTGAATGAGTTGCTTCAAGGCCTAAAAGGATTAATTTGCAGGCCGCAAAAGTATAAAATTTCCGGGTTGTTTGCCTCTTAATATCAGTGCAACTTGTCGTCACCTAATGAGTACCATTTTTCGCAGAGTACCATTTTTCGCAACAATTCAGAACTGGCATCATCGCTGTATGGGCCTGGGCTACTTCTCGCCAAATACCCATAAATGCCAGCCAAATTTACTTGCTATCCGGTCTTTTAGGCTGCGCGTAAGTATTTTCTGAAACCCCAGCAAGTGCCGCTCATTTAGAAAGTGAACTTTATAGTTAAGGTTTCTAAAGGATTGAAATAGTTTGTTACATGATTTTTTGTTCCACACGCCCGAATAGACGTTATCAGGTCCATCCGTAGATTTGTGCAAAAACTCTTTCATCGTAAAATACTTCCAACCCATTGATTTAAAGTTGTTTCGATGGCCATTGATGCGGTCTACGCTTTCGCCTGTCAGCTTTGAAACTATCTTCGCCAAAAAAGGGAAAATAAGCAGCAACATAAGGCCGGCCCTTCTCAATAGACCAATACTGATGTAATAGTTAAAAGAATTCTTATGGTACAGCATGATGACGGCCTTGCCACCCGGCTTAAGCACCCGATGAATTTCGGACACTATTTTTTTTATTTCCGGTGAGTGATGGATTACACCGTGGGAGTATACGATATCAAAAAAATTATCTTCGTAAGGTATTGTTTGTGCATTGGATTTCCTTAGCTCTCTATAGGGAAGCTCATACAGGGCAAAGCGTTCCTTCAGCCGTTTAACCGACTCATCAGTCAGGTCAATGCCATAATAAATGGCACCACGTTTAATGATTTGCATGGAGTCCGCGCCCTGCCCCAGACCTATTTCGAGCACAGACTTTTTTGCGAAATCAATTTTATCCAGTTCCTCAAGGATATGCCCTTCGGTTCTGTAGCGGAAGGCATCATAACTCTCATAAAAATCCCTGCCGGATTTATAAGCCACAAAATTACTTCCAACGGGGTTTTGATTCCAAAAACCTTCGATCTCCTTGTCGATCTTCATGCGTGCGTATATTCGGTGAACCATAATTCCAATGTCAGCAGCTGATAAATCTGATAGGCATTGTCCCGGATTCCTTTTCGGTCTTCATCAATTATTCTTCTTACAAATTCATTTTGGAATATCCCCCGCTGTTTTATTCTGCTTTCGGAAAGTAGGTCGTCCACCATTTCTTTTAAGTCATTTGAAATCCAAGAGCGTATAGGCGCGCCAAATGAGGCCTTGGGTCTGTAAATAATTTCATTGGGCAGATATCGCTCCGCCACCCTCTTTAAAATATATTTACTCTTGCCATTTTTATATTTTAACCGGCCGGGTATAGACATGGCGTAGTTGACAACTTCGCGATCGATGAATGGAACCCTCACCTCCACTGATGCCGCCATCGAAGCTCTATCCGAATAAGCAAGGTTCAGGCCTGTCATAAACATGTCAATGTCGGTGAGGCACATTTTATTTTCAAGATCAAACTCCGGATGAGAATTGAACAGCTCGTGGTGATGTGAATTTAATTTTCTTAGCTCGTCCTGGTAGTCATCTTGCAGTAGGCCGGAATAATCCCCATCATCATAGTAGGAGTAACTCCGTCTGTATGCCTTTTCAATCGGCAAATTCGCGAACCCCAAAAATCTCTTCATCCATCTGGCCTGCTTGAATCCGTTTCCATTTAGCCTTACAGGAAGCAAACCCGTAGCAAATTCAATCGGTTTTTTCAATAGATTGGGCATCTTTTGATAACGGTTTGCCAGCAGTGTGGCATACTGCCTTCGGTACCCAAAAAACAATTCATCTGCACCCATTCCGGATAGCAGCACTTTGACTCCCTGTGACCGAGCATGTTTGCAAATCAGGTAGGTATTTATGGCTGCCGGATCTCCAATTGGCTCATCAAACAGGCGCACCAAATTTGCCAAATCTTTCACGATGTTAGGATCAAGTACTATTTTATGATGATCAAACCCATGAAGTTTCGCAAGTTTATCCGCATATTTTTCATCATCCGGCATTTTTTCAATCAACTTATCCTGCTGCCGGGTTGCTATGGTGTAAGTTGAAAGATTCTTATTATGTTTTGATGCTAAAACCGAAATCAATGATGAATCCAGCCCCCCACTCAAAAAGCTGCTGACAGGCACGTCAGCAACCATGTGGCGTTTTATGGATTCCAACAAAACATTATCAAGCTCCTCCAGCGTTGTCTCTTCTGTCCTGTCGCTTAGTGCAAATTTGCTATCCCAATAGCGCGAGATTTTTGGAGCCAATACTTGATCGCTTGTTTTCAGCTCCAAAAAATGCCCGGGTGGAATTTTGTCAATCCCCTTGATCATGCTCTCATTTCCCGGGATCCATAAGTAATTCAGCGAGGCCAGTAGTGAATAGGAATTAAGCGTTTGTTGAGTCGAAGATGTCTTAATTAATGTCTTTAATTCTGATGCAAACGCAAATTTGTTGTTCTCGGATTTGTAATACAGTGGTTTGATACCAAAGTGGTCCCTGGCCAGAAAAAGAGTTTTGTTTTCCTCATCATAAATGGCAAACGAAAACATTCCAATGAAATACTGAAGACACTGGCTGCCCCAATGGCGGTATGCCTCCAAAACCACTTCAGTATCACCTGAGGTGATAAACCTGGTGCCCTTCTCATTCGTCAGCCTCGATTTGATATGCTCGTAATTATATATCTCACCATTAAAAATAACGATGTACCCATTCTTGATAAAGGGCTGGTTCGATCTTTCACTAATATCAATAATAGAAAGACGTTGATGTGCCAAAGCAACATTGCCATTCACCCAAGCCCCCTGAAAGTCAGGACCTCGGTGAGCCTGCAGCGTATTGGCTGTTTCAGCGAGCTGAACTAAATCCCGATAATTAACAAACCCTGCAATCCCGCACATATTCCTATAATTCGTAACCGGTCATTTCTAAAAAAATAGAACGCAAAGCTATAAAAAAGTAACGGGAGCACCTCGCTCTTTCAAAGAGCCTCATCTAAGTTCTTGCGCCCCTCATCCAGCCCTGGCTGCTGCGCACCTCTTCTCACCTTTTCGATAAAAAATAAGAAGAAGTACATAAAAAAAACCAAACCTTTGTTCCGGGAAAGTGTTGATTCTGACATCGAAAATGACAGGAAAATGGTCAAAAAAGCAAGGCCCTCAATCAAACCTGATTTATAATATTTGAAGAACCCCACTCCAATCAAACCTACCAGCATCACCCCTGCCATCACGCCAGCAGAGATTGAATAACTAAGAAAAAGATTGTGAGGGTCAAAGTTTTCGTTTGCCCCATATTCAAATCCAACTTGCCTGTAATACGAATTCAGAACGTCCTGGGCATCACCAATTCCTACACCAAGCGGATGGTCGATTATCAACAGACTGGACGCGTACCATTTTGCCAGCCTTCCGGAAACTGGCGTGAACCGATCTCCTTCAAAATCAAGCGTCAAATCATTTGTTAACGAAACGCCTCGCCATTTTAGTTCGGCATATTTAAGGGACGGAATTGACACCAAGGTCGTTACAATCAAAAACACTGCGATAACTCCTTTTGATAGCAACCTCCATTTCAATACAATGAATAACCCAATAGCCATCAATAATCCAAGCAAAACTGAAAACGTGCTTAAGAGCATAACAAAAATGATCTGCAAAAAGAACAACAATGAAAATCCCATCACCCCGGCAGTCTTTTGACCGATGATTCGGTTGAGCGTAAACATGGCTGAACACGCAACAATCATTGACAAATAACCCGCATGATTGCTCATCAGCGAGGCAAGGTTGTGATAGGCAAAAGGGCTACCCATCGAGTCCATCGTTGAGTCATTAAATCTTAGTGCCGCATTGATAAAAGAAAAAAGAATTCCTATGCAGGTCGCGAAAATGAACATTTTGAGAATTGTGTCCAGCTTACCTGTGTCCAGGCGACCCAGGTACAGGCAGGCCAAAGGCATTATCAAAAGTGGCAGCCGGATCTCCATCCCCCTTAAAGCCAGCCTGGTATCCTCGGAATATAAAAAACTTATTGCAATCAAAAGGTAAAGCAGAATGGGCATCAGGGTTCCGAACTCTAAAAATTTTAGAAACTCGGAAGGTGATTTTGCTCGAAAGAAAAAATAAATCGAAATCGCTGTCAAAGATGCGATCGCAACATTTGAAAAGGTGATAGGTAAGTATAAACTGATTGGCAGAAAAAGCAAAACGAAAAAGTACGCCTTATCACCCCAAGTATCCAATTCTCTCAAATCAGGCTTCATAGTTAGAATTCAAAAACTGAATGAAATAATAGTAAAAGAGGGGAATAAAGTAGATCGAGATGTTATCAGTCAAAAGCACCAATCCGAAAAAAGATACCGTAAGGAAAGAGTTCTTATCAAAAGTGCCAGTTCGAATGAAGTAGTACAGCCAAATAAGATATAAAGGCACCCCTAGTTCGATCAATAGCTTAAGGTGATCGCTGTGCAGATTGAGCATCGGATAATTGATGGATTCAAGGAACGAGTAAGTCGATCCAAGGCCAGCACCCGTGAAGCTAAAAAAATCAAAACTGCTCAGAACTACTTTGTACCCGTTATATCTGCCTTGCGTTAACCCATTAAGACTTATGGCATTGCTCGAAAAAAAACTATCCCAGGTGCCGGCAAATAAAAAGACGAGCAATACAAAAAACGTTGAATATCCGATAAATTGAACTGTTCTGAATATCCCTAATTTTCTTTCAGTTAAAGATTGTGGAATAAATAAATGCCCGAGCAGCGTTAACAGTGCGGCCGCAACGACAATTCTCTTAAAGGACAACAACACAAATAGGAATAGCACAGCAGACAGCCGATATTTTTTCCGCGTTAAGAAGTAAAGAAAGCTTAGCCCTAAAGCAAAACTTAGTTGTGATTCAGTGCTTGTGGTTGAGGTCACAAACAATGAAATCAAACCTGGCGAATTGGTGAAAAAAGAGAGTATTTTAGCCGCATAAATAAAAGAGTAAATAGCCGCAGGAAGCAACATCATCCATGTGATCAACTTTTCCTCAGGTAGCTTTAGCGTGGATAGAAAAATAACCAAAAGAAGAGGACTAATCATAAAAGTCACTTCCTTGATAAACTGGATCAGTTTGGTATCATTGAAAAACAATAACAGTCCGTTGATCGCTATAATTACGAAGTAGACTTTTAAAAACGTAAAGAGCCGTGGATCAGGTTTTCTGATGTGCCTGAGTTGGATCAGAAGGATTATGAAAATTAAAGGGAGAATATACTTGACGTATCTGAGAATCAGATTAAATTCATCCGCTACCAGGACGATCGCCAGAAAAGCAATCAATAGTAAATAGATCAACCTAAACTTATTTATCATGGCGACCGTCAAGGTTTAAGGTGATTTCTAAAGACAGTCAATAAGGAATGCTCGAAGGTTGCTTTTGTATACAACTTGTTAGCCCGGTTTTTGGCGTGTTCTGAATAGGCAGTGACCATATTTGGTTGCAAGTAAATAAACTCGATCGCCTTTGCCAGAACCTCAGGTGAATTGTCCTTCAGCATCCATCCGCAAGGTTCTTGTTCTCCGATTCCCATCATTTCGCCTATGGCCCCCATTTCTGACGCAATGATGGGAAGCCCCGCATGCATGGATTCCAATAGAACAAGTGGAAAATAATCCAATTGAGTCGGGTACACAAATACGTTTGCCTCATTAAAAAGTTGCTGCTTTTCGCTTCCATATGCCGGTCCAGCAATAAACACATTAGTCAACCCTTCCTTGTCAACGAATGCCTGAATGTCCTTAACTGAGATATCACCGTCTGACCCTCCAATTTTAAGCAAGATGTTATTTCCATGTTTGCTTTTTAAAATCTTCATTGCCTCAAGTAATGTATATACTCCTTTCGACCTAACAAGATTAGAAAAAAAAAGTAGCTTCATTGGTTGACCGTGCAAAATTGCATTCGGGGGTCTATTAGCATCTCCCGATGCAATTCCGTTTGCTACTACTGAAATGGACAACGGATTCAAAAAATCCACTTCATTTACAAACTTGGGCGAAAGACAAATGACATGTGCCCTGCTAAACACAGCACGGTATAAAAGCCGCGCAAACTTTCCTGATTCATTATACCCTTTTAGTACACCCAGTCCGTGCAGGTGTAGAACATATTCCTGACCAAATGTTCGCAGCAAAATAACAATGAAAGAGTCGCGAATAAAAGCAGCGCCAAAAGGCGAAATTGAAAAATAGAAAGCCGATGGCCTTAGATCGATTATTGAAATGAAAACCCGTAACAGCACACCCAAAAAGACAATAATCTTTCTGAGGCCAAAGGATCCAATTTCTCCAATCGATTTTGAAAAGGAAAATGGCAATGGGCGAATCTCAAATTCCTGGCTCAACACCATCGACTCGAGCACCAACTTATTGACAACCGACACTCCATGAACCGGGGGCGGTAACGGCCCAAGCATAACAATTTTGGGCTTACGGATTTCCATGCACGGCAAAATTGACTGCATCTTCAAAACCGTTGACGGTACTGGCAATATTGTAGGTCAAGGCCCGCTTTCTTGCGCCTTCCGAAAGAGTCTCGCGCAATTGCTTGTCATCAAGCAATTGAATAACCTTCTCCACCCAAACATCCACATCCAACTCCAGGACGTATCCAGACTCGCCTGAAATGATCAGGTCGTTGGCCGCCCCAGCATGGGGTGAAACGAGCACCACACAACCCATTAGCGCAGCCTCGTTTGCAACCAACCCCCATCCGTCTGATTTTGTTGGAAACAAAAGGATTTTTGACCTCGCATAATATCCAGGTAATTCAGCGGGCTGCACAAATCCCGGGTATGAGTAGGCTATGCCGTCTTCTTCAAGCGACCTGACAAATTCGTTCTTTAGCGGGCCGCCTCCAATTAACAGTGCGCGAAGTGAACCCTTCTTTTTCACAACACGCTGACAAATTTTGCTAAAAAAAATACAATTTTTCCTGTCGATGAACTGGCCACTAAACAATAAATCAAAATCCCGATCAAGGTTCCTACCATCGGGGCTGTCAAAAAAATTTAAAGTTGGTACATAATGGCTAAGAAAAATCTTCTGGTTACTTACTTTATAGTGCTTGTAATATTCAATTCCCGAAATACTTTTGGCAATCACTGAATCCATCCTTGGCAAGAGATACGATCGTAAGATTTTCTTAAATCGCGATAGCGCGGATTCCGCCAACAGAATTGCATCGGTATTATAGATAACCTTACGATTAAATATTCTCCCCAATAGGTATAAACTCACAGAAACATAATTCAACCCTCCGATAACTAATATATCCGGCTGATACCTAAAGAACAAAATAAGGTGACTCCATGGAAATTTCAGGAATTTGTATGGATACCCGAATTCAGAAATTTTCCATTGCCTGTTTATCTCGGACTTTGTTGAGAAGAGAACTAAAAAATCATGTCTTTTCGCTAATTCGGTAAACTCCTGCTGGCGATACGGGGCTGGTATATTAGTGAGATAAATAATGCGACTCATTACCCTAAACCCACCAGGTTTTTAATTTTGTCCTTTAAATTATCGAGGTCACGTCTGTTTCTTAACAGTGTGAGTTTCGCAATTTTCTCCATTGCAACTAAAGCCTTATCCGCTTCTATTACTTCACCACGATATGATATGGTATGCAAATCCTGTTGATCAAACAATTCAAATTTGGTCCCTCTCGATATCTCCCAATAGCCGTACTTCAAGGTAGAGGCTCTGTCTTTAGGTGCAAGGTCTTTATCTTTGATCAATAGCACCGCCTCCTCGTGAGAAGTCGGTTGAAAGCAGATATCCATGTCCATATAAAGACTTTTTCCGAGTAGAATCGAGACTTTGTTCCAATAAGTTGCTTCAACACCCATAGTAGAACAAAATGTTAAGACCTTATCAGCATTTTCCATTAATGAGTATGAGTCAACAGATTCTTCAGGCCTGATCAAAGCCAAGTTGGGGTATTCGGACTCAAGTTCGAAAATTTCGAGCATCTGGGAATTTCTAAGCAACTTAAGGTTTGGATGGACCCTTAAATAGAAAACATAATCTGGCATGTTTTTGAAGGATTCCAAAAGTCGCCTAATGCCATCATTGTCATCAATATAAATTGGATTTTTCCAATCATCCATTCCTTCATATTCCTCTAAAGTAGAATTGAATATGGCGATATTGACTTTACTTCGATCGAATCCCTTCGGAAGCAGCCCTTTATTTTGTGTTTCTGTAAACGAAATCCACGATTGGACAATGTTGCCCCTCCTGTCTTCAAAAAATTTCGAGCCAATGTGCTCTTTTTGAGGGTCGTCTTTATTCCAGAGCTCCTGCATCTCAGCCAGGGCCAGGTAAATATTATGGGGCAACGCATTTTTCCTCAGAATATATTTATTCATTACGCCACCTCTTTCATGGGTGTAGTAGGTGATGCCATTATTTTCACACAGGTGAATTAAGGGGTGATGGGTTGAAAACCGGCCGTTAAACAGGTACACCTCATCCGGCCTTACGTCATCGAGTATTTTTTTGAGACCCAGGTAGACATCCACGCTCATTTGGATCTCCCTTTGAACTTCTTTTAAATATTTTTTGGGATTGAATTTATGATCCTTGTGGAACCGCCCAATTAAGGTTGAGGCAACAGCCATTCCGATAGACACTCCTTCGAACTTATATGCCTTCAATTCCTCAATGCTTTCAAATTCATGCCCAGTTACATCTGGATTTTGTCCATTTAATGGAATGGTATATATCTCTAAATCCGAAAGTTTGAGAAGATCAAGGGCTTTCTCGTATTTTGATTTGCATGCCCGGCATATCCATTGGCTATGGTTAGGATTGACCAGGCACGACCGCAACTGGCCCGTGCATCTCACCATGATCACCCTGTCTCCTTGTCCAAGAAATTTGTGAGCAAGCTCCAGGTCCACTGCAAGATGAGGAGACCCCGGATTAACCGAATAAATGAGAATTTTCTTCATTTCACCATCTACAATTCTAATTACACCTCGAACACATACCAACAAAATTCCTTTTGTGGGGAAGAGCACAAAGCTAGGTCATATCGGCTGTATGTTAAAGCCTCTCGAATCAATAAAACCAGGAAGTAGCAATCACCAACCTCAAAAACAGGTTTGATTAAATTCTATTTACTGTAACTTTGTGCCCATTTTAAAGGTTTACGATGCTGGCAAAATTTAAGGGTCGAGGTTCATCCTATGACATCGATAGCTCCATTTTCATTTCCGCACTAATTATTGGGAGCACTTTAGTAAGTTATCTCGCTACCATTGGATTTACAGTCGCGCACTACAACCTGTTCGTTTTTTGCGGTGTGGGATTAAGCTTAGTCAATTTCTCGCTTGTTTACCGGATCATTGCCGATCATCCAGACCGTACAGGACAAGATGCCATGTTAACCGTGCTGCTTTTCCTTTTCGTTTTGATTTTGTCACTTACCGGCTCCGGGGTAGCACTTGTTTCAGGTTTTGTTTTGGCACTAGCGGGGTTTTGCACGGTTCCATTTTTACTTGTGCTCTCAAAGGGAAACAATCTAAGTAAGGCGCTCATTTGGTTGGTGTTTCCAATACTTCTCATCATATGGGTGACAGGGGTCGTTCATGGCAATGGAATCCACCATCCACTTTGGCTCGAAAGACTATCTATGGGGTGGATGCATATCGATCAGCTCTTTCATGGCACCATCGCGCAGATGATAAATACTTATGGTGTCTCAAGCACCGGAATTCAGGGAACTCCCTATTTCCCATACCATTTTGGTAGCCATGTGATACTCGGAAGGCTTGCTGATTTGTTTGACGTCCATGTACTGGAGTCTTATAATGTCGTGTTCCCGATCGTTATCATTCCTCTCTATTTTCGGGCGGTGTTATTTTCAGCAAAGGATCTTTCAAGGGTGATATTTGGGGCATCGAACAATTTAGCGTCAAGGGGTTCTTTCTGGTTGTTCTTCATTGTCCTTGTCATTGGATTTCTTCCCAATACGCTGACGCACCAGCATTTTGCTATTTGGGATGGCTGGCTAGTTTCCGAATCTTATCATTTCTCATTGCTGTTTTTCTTTCTTTCACTCTCTGTAGGACTTTTGGTTGTTGAAAGCCATCAATCCAAAGGACATTTGGCTTTCTATTCACTGGTATTTGTGGTTGTTTATGCATGCGCGGCCTTTTCAAAGATATCCCTCGCCATTGTAATCTGCCCTGCGGTAGTGTATTGCGTGGTCAGAAGTGGCAAATGGAAATCACCGATCGTAGTGATCAACCTAATTGCGATTTTACTCATAACGTACATTGTGATGAAGGTCACAGGCGAAGCAGGTGAATCATCACCCTTTGAATCAACCAAGCCGTTGCACTTTGTCAAGACCTGGAGCGATCCAAATTGGAGAGCATTGTATGTCCCTGTCTACTATCTTTTTGTAGTTATCTACGCTGCCATTCGCATTCGAGCTAATCAAATAGATAGTGTTGCCAGGTTAAAAGAAATAATAATGGCGAGGAAGCTCCTTGACGTGGAGTTTCTCACAGTTATCTCGGTAGTTGGTTTCCTGCCCGCAGCTATTTTTATAGTTCCTGGCGGGAGCGCAGCTTATTTTGTAGACATTCAAACAAGAATTGGACTGGTATTCATTGTGGCATGGCTTCTGTTTAGATGCACGGAAGACTTAAGAACCGAAACCCAGGCGCAATCTCTAAATCAGTTCATTTCTAAGAATTCGTTTATCGTACTGGTGGCTATTCTAATTTGCGCAAACAATATCTATCTGAAACTTGAGGATATTCTTAACAAGAACCTTTCATTGAGGGGCGCGGTATTGCAATTCGACTCGACCAATACCCAATTCTATGGCGCCTATTCTGACTTTTACACCTATTTTGAAGGGGATGTTAAGGATACGCGGCAAAAAATTTGGGAGATTGCCTATCATTCAGGTATGGCGGCATCCAAGAACAGTTCGTACAACTACTATAAATGGTTGCTTGACAGCTGCGCTCAAATCCCAAACAAGATGGATTATTATCTGGCAATACCGAAAAGCAATACTGCTTTTTGGCAGGGCGCGCACTACCGCGAGGATGCCATCCCATTTATGATGCCGGCACTTACCGGGATCGCGATGAGTAACGGCCTGCCCACGAATTACAAATCGTTAAAAAACTATGGCTATCTGTTATATCACGATATGACGATCGATTCGGTTGAATGCACAAAAATTGACAATAAAAATATCCTAGTTATTAACCCAAATGATCGGACATTGAATCGGTGTAATTGAATAGGCCGTCACCGACCTAATGCGTCCAACTTGGGTGGCACACAAATTTGAAACCTAATTAAAGAATGAGTAATGGTTAACATTGGAATTATCGGATACGGATATTGGGGACCTAATCTTGTGCGAAATTTTTCAGCCCTCTCTAATTGCCGTTTGAGGGCAGTTGCCGATTCAAGAAAAGAACGAATCGACATTTTGAATAGGAACTACCCAACCATTCGGAGCGCGTTTAGCGCTGATGAAATTATTTTTGATAAGGAAATCGATGCCGTGGTAATTGCTACACCCGTATTCACACATTACGATCTGGCAAAGCGAGCCCTTGAGGAAGGAAAGCACGTTATGCTTGAAAAGCCGATGACCTCATCATCCAAAGAGGCAATCGAGTTAATTAACATTGCAGAAAAGAAAAATTTGGTTTTAATGGTTGACCATACCTTTTTATACACTGGGGCCGTGCAAAAGATGAAGGTGTTGATTGACAACAACACTATTGGCAAACCAATCTATTTTGACTCATCGAGAATCAATTTGGGTTTATTTCAACCTGATATCAACGTGCTCTGGGATTTGGCACCCCATGATATTTCAATTCTCACGCATTTAATAAAAGAGACACCCCACAGCATTAACGCAACAGGCATTTCGCATACCAACAACGAGATTGAAAATGTTGCTTTCATGACCGTTAACTACCAATCCAATTTCATCGCCCATTTTAATTGTTCTTGGACGTCCCCGGTTAAGATCAGGCAAACACTAATTGGCGGAGATCAAAAAATGATCGTTTACAATGATCTTGATCCATATGAAAAAATCAGAATCTATGATACGGGTTACAAACATCAAACCGATGAGGACAAAACCCGAATAATGGTGGACTACCGGACAGGTGATATTTTTATTCCAAAAATTGCTGATCAGGAGGCCTTGCATGGCGTTGCTAAGGATTTTATTTCCTGCATAATTAGTGGCAGCGTCCCCCTGGCGGATTCCAATCTCGGATTAAATGTTGTTAAAATTCTTGAGGCGTCTCAAAAATCAATAAAAAACAAAGGCAAAGAAATAATTATAAATTAAATGGAGTTGACCACAATTAACAATGACAAGCAAAGCCTTAACAATGTAAGGCTGGGTAAGGGAGTCAAAATATTCAATTTTGTAAATGCGTACAAGTGTGAAATTGGAGATGGAAGTAAAGTAGGTGCATTTGTTGAGATTCAAGGCGGTTCAACCATCGGCAGGAATTGTAAGATATCCAGCCATACATTCATCTGTGAAGGTGTTCATATTGAAGACAATGTTTTTATTGGTCATGGCGTGATGTTTACGAATGATCTTTTTCCAAGGGCAACCAATCCAGATGGATCTCCCCAGAGTGCGGCTGACTGGAAATTGATTGAAACTTTTGTTAAGAAAGGAGCATCAATAGGCAGTAACGCGACCATTCTTTGCGGAATCACAATTGGTGAGAACGCGTTGGTGGGAGCTGGATCTGTTGTAACCAAAGATGTTCCTCCCAACAGCATTGTCGTTGGCAACCCAGCGCGAAAAATTCAAAAATAATATCGTTAATACGTGATATGATGAAAATACCATGCCTTGACCTGAGAGACCAGCACCTGTTGATTAAGGAAGAAATATTTGAGGCCTTCAGAAATGTTTATGAGCGAACAGCATTTTCGGGTGGCCCATTTGTCGAAGATTTTGAACGCCAATTTGCAGCCTTCTGCGAAACCAAATATGCAGTTGGGGTCAACAACGGAACCTCGGCTTTACACTTGGCTTTAAAGGCGCTTAATATTAAACATGGTGATGAGGTATTGGTACCTGCCAACACCTTCATTGCAACAGCCTGGGCAGTTTCCTACGTAGGCGCAACGCCCGTATTTGTCGATTGTAATCCAAGGACATGGGAGATTGATCCTGCCAGTGCTGAATCAAGAATTACCACGAAAACCAAGGCTATTATTGGAGTCCATCTGTATGGACAACCCTTCGATGTTGACGCAGTCCAGTCTATTTGCAAAAACCATAATTTGTTCCTTATTGAGGACTCGGCCCAGGCACATGGCGCAAAATATAAGGGAGCTTTGGTTGGCGGTTTCGGTGAAATGGCATGCTTTAGTTTTTACCCAGGTAAGAATCTTGGTGCCTGTGGCGAAGGTGGTGGAATAACCACAAATAATGAATCCTACTACAAGCACTTGCAGCGGCTGCGCAATCATGGCTCAGAGGTCCGGTATTACCATGACGAACTGGGGTTTAACATGCGAATGGGCGGGCTTGAGGCGGCCTCTTTGCAAGTCAAGCTTAAGTACCTTCCAACGTGGAATGCGAGAAGGAAAGAAATTGCCAATCGATACAAGAGTGAGATAACCAATGTGAACATCAGTATGCAGGAACAGCCTCAGGGGTATGATTCCGTTTACCACCTCTTTGTAATAACAACCGGTGATCGGGAAAAACTAACCAAGTATCTTAATAAAAATGATATCTCCCCTGGATTTCACTATCCAGTGCCCTGCCATTTACAAAAAGCATACGCCAGTCTTGGCTACAAAAAAGGCGACCTGCCAAATTCGGAGTACCTGGCTGAACATTGTTTGTCTCTGCCAATGTATGCCGAACTATCAGATGACCAAGTTTCGCATGTCATTCATGTTCTGAATCAATATTGACCTCTTATGAATAATTTTGCATGTCATATTTGTGAACATACAGAAGGGGAAGAATTATTTACCTTACGCCATTATCCAGCCTATCTTGTACCACTGCCACCCGCCATCGCAAGAAATGTCCAATCGGGCGACTTAACACTTTGGATGTGCGGGCGTTGCGGTCATATGCAAATCCCAAAACCTGATGAAGTCCTCCAAAAATTAATTTACGAGAAATACTACAACTATTATGTTGTGGATAACAGCGAAGCACTGGTTCCCCACTACCGAACGCCTTTCGTCAACTTTATCAATGAACTGGATGCTGATGGGCAGATTTTGAAGGGCAATTTGCTAGAAATTGGCTGCTCGGCTGGTGAACGGATACCATTCTTTTCCTCTATCAGTAAGACGTACACCGGCATCGATCCTTCCGATCGAATTCGGATCGCGATGGAAAAATATCCGGAGTGCACGTTTATTCAAGGATATTTTCCGGATGCACTTAATGGCATGCAGTTTGATACTGTAGTGACCCAATTCAATTTAGAGCACATCCTGGATATTTCCGGGTTCATCGAAAATATCTATGATGCCACCACTGAAAATGGAATGATACTGATTCAGGTACCGGACTGTCAATACTTCTTACGAACGCATCAACCAAATTTCCTCGCTCATGAGCACATTCAGTATTTTGTAAAAGATACACTCAAATTACTGTTAGCCAGATGCAACTTTCACGCCATTGCCTGGGGTGATGAAGGCCCGAGTCTTATCACAGCTGCCGTAAAGAAGGACAGATCCAAGATTTCAATTGCGGAAACTGAAAACTTCAAACAGAACCGGGCCAACGCACGTCATCAAAGAGACCTGTTCAATGAATTCCCCGAAATTCCTGATGGGCCTCTCGTTTTCTATGGAGTTGGGCCCCAGCTCTATTGGTTATTGAATGCCATTGGCAACTTCAGCGAGGATCAAACAACAGTTGTAGACGACAATCCACAATACCATGGCCAGGGGCTACCAGGATATAGAATTGTTATCCAGGCATTGTCACCCGATCTGATTGAGAAAAAAACAATAATTTTGTCACTCAATAAAATCTATCATCTTCGCGTAATTGATCGCATAAAATCATTTAATAAATCTTGCCGCCTGATGTATATTAAAGATCGCAGTTGGGTTGTTGAAAACATATAATATGAAAAACATAACCTCTGTCGTAATATCTCCTAAAACTGATCAGGCCACCACCATCCGGGATATCATCCAAAATGAAGGTGCTGTTATTCTTAGAAATCTAATTGACAAAAACGAAGCCGCTCGCCTCAAGGAGGCCTTACTATCAGCCTTGAATGAGGACAAAGTAAGATATGGGGAGGGTTATGTCTTTTATGGCATGGTGCACGCGCTGATGAATCGTGGGCAGGCCTTCCTGGACCTTTTAAGCAATAAAGAATTGCTGTCGATCTTCAGAGCAATTTTGGGTCACGGGTGCATAATCCATGCTTATAATTCGTCTTCGATGCCAGGCAGCAAAACAAACTTCTCGCGTACGATTCATGTCGACACACCTCGACTCATCGAGAACTACATTACCAACATGGGGCTAACGATAGCATTGGACCCTTTTACAGCTGAAAACGGGGCCATGGAAATAATACCCTCATCGTTCAATCTTCGAACGCCACCTGGCGAGGACCAATTCGAACGCGACAAAATTGCATTAGACGATCTCAATGTGGGGGACGCCATACTATTTAATGCACGCTGCTGGCACAGAGGTGGGATCAACAAAACAAACAACTGGAGGCACGCTGTCACTATGAATGTTTGCCGGGCGTATATGAGGCAGCAGTTTGATTATAGTACCATGCTGGGAGAGGATAGGATGAAAAGTTTGCCGACTGACGTTCAGCAATTTTTGGGCTATTTTGTCAGAATGCCCGGCAGCATGGAAGAGTTTTTGTTGCCCGCAGCAGAGCGAAAATACCGATCTGGCCAGGAATAAACTATGGAGTTAAAGGTTTTAACTGCTGAGGACGATCCCGCCTATGTGCAATTCCTGGATAAGCTTAGTAGTCAATGTGATCACGTGCTCGGGTATCATTACCCATTTTACAGAGACATCATTCAACAATGTGGAATAGGCACGCCCTGCTTCATTGGAGCCTTCGTTCGAAATGAACTTTTGGCAGTTGTGCCCGGTTTCGTGAAGTCAACAAAAATTGGTACCTGCTATTGCTCAATGCCATTTTTCGGACCCAACGCTGGAGTCATGTGTCTTGACCAGGCGTTGTCCAAGGAAATTCACAACTCGATTATCGACTACACGGTGAAGCAGGTAGAGAAAATGTTCAATCCAATAGCGATTTCATTTTACACCCCTCTATTCTTTGACGATTTCGATTTGTACGACAAAAACCTTTCAAACTCAGTTTTTGTGGAAAAGCACACCCAGTACCTGGATATTCAGCGTACGGAATGGAGTAACAAAATAAGATATGACCTCAGAAAAGCTGAAAAATCAGGTGTCACTATTTCAGAATCAGTTACTCCTGAAAAACTGGCGATTCTTATTGATATTTACAATGAAAATTGCGCGGACTATGGCATTCCTCCAAAACCGAGAAAATTTATTGAGCGCCTGGGAAAGTCAGCCGCTGATGGCAGACATCTGGAAATTTATTTCGCCTACCATGAAGAGGAGATCATTGGTGGATTGATTGTTATATTTTCAAAAACAACTTTAAGCTACTACCTTCCATGCTCCAGAGATTCAAGCAGGTCACTCCAGGCGGTCACTTTCATGATTGATCACGCCTTCAAAAAAGCGAAAGGCCGGGGAATAAAGTATTGGAACTGGGAGTCTTCACCAGATCAGGAATCAGGCGTATTCAAATTTAAAAAGAAATGGGGGTCGGTGGGCAGTACATACCGGGTTTATGCCAAACTTCTGTGCACGATGGACTACCTTAAAAGTCTAGGAAGGGAAGGAATCGAACGGGAGTTTCCATTTTTCTTTGTTTATCCTTTCAACAAAATTTAGCAACATGCATGGAATAATAGGTGTAAATTCAATCTCCACCATTGTCTGGCAAATTTTGAAAGGCCTCCCTGATGTCGGAGAACTATTTTACATTGATGACGATCCGAAAAAAATAGGAAAAAAATTTAATGAAATTCTGGTTAGAGGCGATCTTAATGACCTCACAAACTTAGTCGAGGATAATCAACCGATAAACTTATCCATAAGTCTTGGCGAGAAATATTTGAGGAAGAAAATGCAAGTTTATGAGCAGTTTAAGAAAAAAGAAAACGTTGTGTTTCCGGTAATCAAACATGAATCCTGCCTCATATCAGAGTTGGCTCAGGTAGACGAAGCGAACATCCTCAGCTTTGGCGTGATTGTCGGGCACGGTGCGAAGCTAAAAGCAAACTCCGTTTTTTGGAGCGGAGCCGTGATTGAACATGACTGCGTTATTGGTGAGGGCTGTTACATTGCCCCAAACGTTACAATTTCTGGCTTTGCCAAGGTAGGTAGCTGTACCTTAGTAGGAAGCGGATCAACGATCCTGCCGGAAGTTAAAATTGGAGCAAATTGCATTATTGGAGCCGGATCTGTGATCACCAGGGACATTCCGGACAATTCAGTTGTAATGGGCGTACCTGGCAAAATAAAATTATGACGCAATTAATATCCATCATTGTTCCAGCGTACAACGAGGGCTTAGGGGTTGCCAAAGCTCACGAAGCCATAGTCGAAGCCATTTCCAGAGACTTGCCAGCGTTCAGGTATGAAATCATTTTTGTAGACGATGGTTCTACCGATGATACGTTTCAGTGCATCAATGAAATATGCCTCCGGGACCAAAACGTCAAGGCAATCAAATTTCTCAACAACTGTGGAGCGCATACGGCCATTCGGGCGGGTTTGGAGAATTGTACGGGCGATATGGCGGTATTTATCGCGTGCGATTTACAAGATCCGCCATCTGTAATCTCTGCTTTAGTGAAAGAATTGGTGCACCCATTCGACATCGTATTGGCCGTTCGCAATAATCGAAAGGACTCGCTGAAGGATCGTCTTTTTTCCAAACTGTTCTTCTCGGTTATGAGGCGATTTGTCTCAGACAAACTCCCCAGCGAAGGGTCGAGCATGTATCTGATGAGTAAAAAAGTCGTGGATGCACTGCGTTTGCTTCAGGAAAAAAATATTACGCTCGAAAGTATTTTTGTTGTGCTAAATTTCAGTCACACCAAAGTCTTTTATGAAAGACAGGCAAGGGTAGAAGGGAAAAGCAGATGGACCTTCTCAAAAAAAATAAAAATTCTTATTGACTTTTTTGTCGCCTATTCCTACTCCCCGATTCGCTTTGTGACTGTAATAGGCATTTTAATCAGTACGATTGGACTGGCCTGGGGGGCGTTTATTATTGGACGAACCCTACTGATTGGCGACCTGGCGCCAGGTTGGCCCGCGCTAATTTCTGTTATTTTGATTGGGTTTGGTGTTACAAACTTTTCCCTGGGTATCATTGCTGAGTATCTTTGGCGCACGCTTGACGAATCGCGCAACCGTCCTCGATTCATTATTGAGAAAAGAATAAATATTTAAATTCTACTGCAAAAACAATGAAAAAAAAGTCAGTCCTTGTAACTGGGGGTGCAGGATTTATTGGATCGCATCTTGTAGATGGATTATTGGATTCTGGGTATTCTGTTAGGGTCATTGATAATCTTTCGAACGGAACAATGGCAAATCTTTCAGAAGCCATTAATCGAAACGATTTTGAATTCGTAGAGGGCGATATTTTAAACAAATCGACATGCGAAAAGGCGTCTCAGGGCGTGGACTATGTTTTTCACCTGGCTTGTCTCGGTGTGAGACATTCCATTCACAGTCCATTTGAAAATCATCGCGTCAATGCTGAAGGAACGCTCAATGTTCTTCAATCATCCCTAAAAAATAAAATAAAACACTTTTTTTACATATCCACATCTGAGATTTACGGAAAGACCGCGGAATTTCCCATTACTGAGACTTCCCCCACAAATCCAATCACCGTATATGGGGCAAGCAAACTCGCAGGCGAGCATTACACCAATGCATTCAATGAATGCTACAACCTAAGTACAACAGTTCTCAGAATTTTCAATAACTATGGGCCACGGGCCCACTATGAAGGCGATGCCGGTGAGGTAATCCCGAGAAGCATTGTTAGAATTTTATACAACGAAAAACCAATCATTTACGGGAAAGGTGAGATCACGCGGGACTTCTTTTTTGTAAAAGACACCTCACAAGCATTGATAAGCATCCTTGCCATTGCTCAAACTTCTGCAGCAAACTCGATCGTTCGAAAAACATTAAATATTGGAACTGGTGTGGAGATTCAGATGAAAACCTTGATTGAGAAGCTTCTGAGCCTTTTAAACAAAGAAAATCTAGGCATTCATTTTATGGATGACAGGCCGGCCGATGTCCCCAGACTATGGGTAAACGCAAGTTCATTTTATCAATTAACAAAATTTAAGGCAAAATTTAGTTTTGACGAAGGTCTTAGACAAACCATCAAATACTATGAAAACCTGGCCGCAGCAAAAAACCTACTTGAAGACGTACACCTAACCAACTGGAAATGAGCATGAAAGTAATCCCGGTGGCAAAACCCTATATGACGGAGCTTGAAGCCAAAGCCGCTTACAATACGATTCTAAGCGGATGGATAACTCAAGGTCCCCGTGTGCAGGAATTAGAAGAGAAATTTGCTTTATACACGGGCGCCAAACATGCAGTGGCTGTCTCTAATTGTACTACCGCACTTCATCTGGCCATGATCGTCTCTGGAATCAACAAAGGTGACGAGGTCATTTGTCCCAGTATGAGCTACATAGCAACTGCTAATTCGATCAAATATGTTGGCGCGAAACCCGTGTTTGCGGAGATTGATCCAAGAACCTTCAACCTTTCCTTGGAGGATGCAGAAAGAAAAATTACCCCTCAAACAAAGGCCATATTGCTCGTCCATCAAATCGGAATGCCCGCAGATATCGATGGATTTCAAGCCCTGGCAAGAAAAAGAAATCTAAAAATAATTGAGGATGCGGCTTGTGCGGTGGGCTCAGCATACAAAGGCAAGAAGATCGGCAGTCATTCTGAACTGGTTTGCTTTTCCTTTCACCCCAGAAAAGTAATCTCAACGGGTGACGGAGGTATGATTACCACTAACAATGAACAGTACCATAATCGGCTGAAATTATTGAGGCAACATGGGATGTCCATCAACGACAGGGTAAGACATGAATCAGCTAAAGTCTTATTTGAGGAACATCTTGAGATTGGTTACAACTACAGAATGACTGATATTCAGGCAGCTATCGGAATTCAGCAGCTCGAAAAGCTTGATTGGATCATAGAAGAAAGGCGTAAAATCGCCCATCGATATCATGAAGGTCTAGCAAACATTGATTGTATTGCGCTGCCATTGGAACAAAATGGCTACCGGAGCAATTACCAATCCTACTCCGTATACCTCAAAGCAAGTTGCCGCGTAAGCAGAAATGAACTAATGCAAAAATTGCTGGATAGGGGAATATCTACACGCAGGGGTGTAATGACCACACATCGGGAAATTGCCTATAGCTCTGAAAATCATCCGCCACTTGACATTTCCGAGCATGCAAGCGATCAGAACATCATCCTGCCGTTGTACGTTCCTATGGAGCCGGCCGATATCGAATTCGTCATCGACTCATTCAAAGAAATAGTTTCCGGCTGAGAACAATCAAATCAATTTGCTACTGCCAAGGGCTGGGAATTTTTGCAATCAATCCGTTAATACTTTCTTTTGACAATCCCAGTAAGATTGGAAAATAATAAAAAACCACTCCCAATAAGATCGAATAAACCGTTCCAGACAACAAAAAATAAATCACACCAGACGAATCACTTCCAAATATTTCTGCTAAAACAAATTTGACACACAGTGCTACTCCAATTATGATTGCGGGCGAAAAGACCATGTGTGCAAAATATTTGACTAAGTTAATTCCCAGGTGCTTGGCAATAAAAAACATGATAATGGTTACGCTCACCAATTCGACAGCAACAACCTTAATGGCCAAGCCCATTGCTCCGAGATTAAAAAAATCGCCCGAAATAAGTAAATAGGCTACAATCATACCTAGCGGATGAACCACAAACGCAATATTGCGGAAAAGTACGTTGCCGCTTTTAGCATAAACCACTGACCCATTGAGGTTTGAATACGTAGATATAAGCGGGTAAAGAAACATGATTTGCAAAGTGAAAAGCGACTCGCTGTACTGTACGCCACCAAATATCATCAATACAGTCTCTGCATTAACAAAAAGAAAGCAGCAAAAATAGGCGCTCACCACATAGAGCACAGGGACATAAGTTCTGTATAAGCTTGCCGCATGGCCGGAATTATTGTTTGAAAATGCTATCGAGAGTTCACGGGTAAACAGCGGAACCATCGCAGTTACAAAAAAGACAACCATGCTCGAAATGGCAAATGAAAATCCATATAACCCCTGTTGATAGCTTCCACCAAAGTGTTGCAGGATATACCTATCGAAGACCTCCGTTATCAAAGACGAAGTGAGATACAATGCAAGCGGAAAACTATATGTATAAAATTCCTTTGCGTATTTTTTTACTCCGGTCAAGTCGATTGGCATTACTTTCAATACCACGGACTTGTTCTTAAAAAACCTATACACCACGATCACAAAAAAAGTAAACGTCACAATCTGATGCGCATAAAATGTGGTTATATCGATTACATTGAAATAATACATCAGCAAAAGCAAAATCAAGCTAAGTATATAATTGGCCATCTTAATTCTTTCGACCGCCATCGTGGTGCCGTAGGCATCGGAAGTTTTGATAAAAATGTCAGCAAGCCATTTAACAGCCACAAAGCCCAGAGAAAGCCAGACAATCCTGGGATCAATATTTTCAAACAAAAATTGCCTTGAAGATGATATCGTCATCACCGCAATAATTGCTGTTAGCAGTAAAAAGACAGCAACGGTATAAATGGCATAAAAGGTGATAATTCCTGAATCAGACTTTCTTTGCGAAAGCTTCACATAAAAGCAAGTCGAAGCCTTCATGTCCAAAAAGGTCAACAATTGAGTGATGATATTGTTGGCATAGCTAAAGTCTCCATAGGATGAAACCCCCAATGCCCGGGGAACAATCGCGGATGTAAAAAGACCAACGAAAATTGTAACTAAATTGGAGCCGATTTTATAGAAATAACGCTGATTGAGCGTATTGGTCTCTACTTTTTCATGATCTAAAGCCTTCAACAGGTTCGAAATTTTAAGAACAGAAAATCAAATTAATGAAATGTGATAATAAGGTTGCATTAGAATAAGTATTATTAATTGCGGCCGAAAAATGACGTTAACTAAAAAAATGATGCTAACTAAAATGGCTCAAATTCAAAGGCGTACCCTTGGGAATATCTCTGATCGCCTTCTTCCCTAGCACTTCCTGATAGTGGCGAGTGTGGAGTCCTGTAGAAGGGCGGATTGACTTTAGATTGGCCTTTGTTAGTCGCTCGCCTTTGCGAACATCTTCAACCACAAACAGCGATCTCTTGAAGAATAACGATTTTTTCTCCTTCTCATTTAGACCGTACGACACCTGGCCCATCGCCAGCCATGCCCGCTCAGATTCAGTGACCAAATTTTGAAGTTCTGCTGGTTCAAGTGAAAATGCACTATCAACACCCCCGTCCGCCCTTCTGATCGTAAAATGTTTTTCAATTATCACAGCTCCCAATGCTACGGAAGCAACGGCTACTCCTATTCCCATCGTGTGATCGGATAGCCCAATCGGGCAATTGAAAAGTTGCCTCATATGCGGAATGGTTAAAATATTAGTATCTATGGGGTCGGCTGGATAAGTACTCGTGCATTTCAACAACACCAATTCCTTGCAGCCTGCACTTTTCAGCACCTCTATGGACTCCTGTATATCGGCTACAGATGAAGCCCCGGTCGACATAACGATCGGCTTGCGTGTTTTTGCCACTCTTTTCAACAAAACGTGATCGGTATTCTCGAAGGAAGCGATTTTGTATAGTGGCACATCCAGCTTTTCAAGAAAATCAACAGCGGTTTCATCAAACGGAGAACTAAACGCGATGAGCCCCCTCTTCTTTGCATGATTAAATATTCTCTTATGCCATTCCCACGGTGTGTACGCGGATTTATACAAATCATATAAATCCTGACCATCCCATAACGAATTCTTGTCTTTTATTTGAAAGGCCCCCTTGAACGTAATAGTATCTGCCGTGTAGGTCTGAAGTTTAATCGCATGCACACCCGAATTGGCTGCTGCATCTACCAGTTTGATGGCGCGCTCCAGAGATTGATTGTGATTGCCACTCATCTCAGCAATAATAAAAGGCCGTTTTCGAGAGCCAATTCCGAGAATTTCAAACGTATTCCTCTTCATATCTTCTTTTTAAGCTTATAACTATCACTTCCTTCAATCTTCAAACGATCATGCACGGTGAATCCCGCTTTGACAAATGATTTGTATGATGACTTATTGTCAACTTTTATATAAGCAACAACTTCCTTGTCCGGGTTTTGTTTCAGGAAATGACCGGTGGATTGTAACAGCATTTTGGCACTGAGTCCTTTTTGTCTGAACATCTTGTCCAATGAGATACCAATTACAACCTCATCTTCTAGCTCTTCAATTCTTACCTGGCCCACGGGTTCATCCATTAAGGTATAAAATAGGTACATGAAGCAAGTGGACGAACGGACCCTTTCTAAAAACCATTTTTTGTGATTCTCCAGCTCAATCAAGGACGGATTATAAGAATTTTTTCTTACCTCAGGATCATTTGCCCAATCTAAATACAACATCAAATCTCCATCATTCGCCATTCTAAAAAAAAGATGATCTAGAAAGCAGGAGTGGATAAGGACGTCATATGCCCTTCCCGAGATGATAACATGCTTTTTAAGGCGGGCCTCTTCAATAAAATTGCTGTCGGTGAACGCTTGATAGAGAAAGGGCCGAACGTCAAACGCGTAAGTGTATATTTTGACAAAATTTAGGTACAAAGAACTTATTTCTCTTATTATTTTCAGAAAGCGCTTCCAGTCATCGATCACCTGGTCCTTCTCACGATTCCTCGCTGTTGCCGTCAAGAAAGAAATTTCGGCATGCATATTTGTCCAATCGATGTGGACAAGTCCACCATACCCGACAAGCGCGTCTTTTTCCAGGACACTAAAAAGAAGCTGACCGGGAAAATCTTTCTCAAATAATTTAGCGACAACGGTGGCAAAATAGGTTTCCTGGTCTCCCTTTGTTAGTCTTTTATCTTGACGGAGGATTTCGATTTGCTCATTTCGCCATTCCATGATTAAATACTTATCCGAATCCCGAATCGGCACAAGTTTGTAGTCTTGATTTCCAAATTCGGTAAACGGTAAACACTTATACCGTCTGCGATCAAGCGCAATTTTGTTAACCTCTTGTCGTGGCGAATCCATGTCTAAGGGATTAAGTATGAACCCTAATATTTACCCCGGCATTTTTGATATGAGATCTGGTCTGCATTAGATTCTGGTCCCGATGCGCAAAGAACGACCCCGATGTGACAGCATCAGCCTTACCTACTAAAAACCCTTCAATAAAATGTTTAGCAAGTCCACAGCCACCACCAGTAATTACGGGTATCGATACAGCCTCGGCAACCCTTCGTGTAACTTCCACATCAAGTCCACTTCGCATTCCATCCCGATCAATACTTGTTAAGAGTATTTCTCCCGCCCCCAGCATCTCCGCTTTGACTGCCCATTCGATCACGTCCAAATTGGAATTTTCCAAACCTCCGCGGGTATACACTCTCCCTCTGCCTTCTGCATCGATTTTGTAGTCAATACTTACCACCACACATTGTGCACCAAATTTGCTAGATGTCCTTGATATTAAGGATGGATCCTGTACGGCATTAGTATTTATCGCTATTTTGTCAGCTCCATTTGCTAACAAAACTCTAAAATGTTCTTCGGTTGATACTCCACCACCCACTGTCATGGGCATAAAAATATCTTGAGACACCGAACGAATAATTGAAGCAAGTTTCTCAATACTCCGCTCTTCCCTATCAATGTTGATGAATATCAACTCGTCTGCCGCTTGATCCTGGTAAATTTTGGCTTGAGAAACCGGGTCTCCGATTTCAATTACGTGGCTAAACTGCTTCGTTATCACCAACACCATCTTTTGTTTGTTGTGCGAACTTGTGCGAAGCTGAAGTTTTGGAATTAATCTCTTTTTAGACATCTTATGGATTCCATGCAATAAAGTTCTCCAATATCCTCAACCCATGATCCTGGCTCTTTTCAGGATGGAACTGTGTAGCAAAAATATTATTCTTTAAGACCGCTGCCGTTACAGTCTCGTTATAGTTGTAAGTAGCCACGACATCTGTTGGATGATTCGAGCTCATGTGATATGAATGTACGAGATAAAAATCAACCTTTCGGGGCAAGCCTTTAAATAACTGAACCCTATCGTCAAAAGAAACATCATTCCAGCCGATGTTGGGAACGCGCATAGAAGGCACTCCAGGCGACAAACGAACTACGGTGGCATCAAACCAGCCCAGGCCGTCATATACTCCGCCTTCCATCCCCTTAGCCGCCATTACTTGCATACCTAGGCAAATCCCTAGTGTCGGTTTTGCCTTCTTTATAACTTCGTCATCCAGCGCTTCCCGAAAACCTGACAGATTTATTTTTCCGATACAATCTTTGAATGCTCCAACGCCTGGAATGATAATCCTATCCGCCTTGGACAGGTCTTCAGGGTGTTCACATATCATCACGTCAGCTCCCAAATAATCAAATGCATTATAAACGGAAAGCAGATTACCCATACCATAGTTGACAATACCGATCATGGGCTTATTGAGATTTTTTCCAATTTTGCAATTGAGCTTCGGCCTCCTCTCGTTTCATCTTTCCCGCTCGCGTCCACTTGCTGAAATCTGGCAGTTTTTCTCCTGCCTCCTGCTCTACCAAATTGAGTCTCCATGGGGACACCGAGTGGCTCTGGGCAATTTCAAAAAATTCGGACTCACTTAATCCGACCATTTCCAGAAAAATTTCAAGACTTGCCGGTTTTTTGCCCTCGTACTTGCTAATCATTTCCAAACCCTCTTGTCGCCCTATTCGTCCATGCCGCATATCGATTGACGCAAGGTGAGTTGGTCGGGTGTATCCCCTTTTTACGTATTTGATATAATCACGTACACCTTGCATGTGACACTCAATCTTTTCGTAGTTATATTGTTCCGGAACATTCTCAACCCGGTCACCTTGCCAACCCAACTCGTCATGAATTATTTGCGATTGCTTTTTTACGTCCCACGGAATATATGTACCAAGGCAGACTGATCGATAGTTTAATTTCCTTAACTCTCGCAAAGGGGGATAGGTATACGGTTTAAAATCTCTTTCGTCTACATTGGTGCCGCTTAGTCGCACGGCCATGTCCAGAGCCGTTATTCCCAAATTGACATACCTGTTAAACCTCTTTTCGTCAACTTCTTCCGGCTGATCATAACTATAATACGAAGTATACTCTGCTGAGGGCTCTCCCCAAAAAATTAGCGGTACATTATACCGCAGTGCCACCCACATCGGGTATGAAAATATCCCAGTATGACAATGCCAGCAAAAGTCACCCTTTTCCAGGAAACTTTGGAGCATCAATTTTTGAACAACCTTCCAATTGGGAGTGAAAGTATGAAAATCGGCCCCAAGGTTCCTCAAGACCTTTGTCGTGTTTTCGTGGAGGTTTGGTCTCAAAAAACCATGATCGAATCGGACAACCAGTGGTTTAATTTTATATTCCTTCATCAAATAATACAGCGTCCATGTACTATCCTTACCACCGCTAAAGGGCACTATGCAATCATAGTCATATTTGCCCCTATGGCTTTCGATCAGTTCGGTCAACTCCTCTTTTCTCTTAGCCCAATCAATTTTTTCATTCTTGAACTCATTTTGCCTGCAGATATTGCAAATCCCCTGATCATCAAAAATGATGCTCTCATGTGTTTCGGGTAAAAGGCATTTCTTACATCTTTTTAACTCCACCATATCACTTAATAATTATCATAATTTTTTTCTAAAGACAGGTTTTACAGGTTCGCCTATAAGAAATTTTTCGTAACCAAATTGTAATGCGTCCCGATACACTTCCAACATTTTCTCCAGAGCAATCGCAAAGTACTCCACATCCTCCTCTGTGTGGCTAAAACAGGGTACGAATGCTCCTTGAAACAGCACACCGCGCTTGATCATTTCTTGCATGGCAAAGGTACGCATACCTTGACATACTTCTTTCTTTTGATTCCTGAAACTGAATAGCGGCATCCAATTACATGGAACAACTTGAACAAAGGCCGAAAGTTCCGACTTAGAAATAACAGCATTACACCGATCGATCAGTAACTGCCCGATACGATGGTTGTGCCCGATTACATCGTTCGAAATAAATTCATCAATTGTTGCCAGGCCGGCCGCTATGGCATGAGTTTCTCCTCCATGGGTGGTTGATATAAGAAAAACTTTTTCACTGCCACTTTTTCTGATTCCACCCAGTTCCATTACCTCCTTGGTGCCAGTAAGCGCACAAAATGCAAACCCGTTCGCAATGCCCTTGCCCCATGTCGCCATGTCGGGGCTGATATTGTATTTTTTTATTGACCCCGGCATCGCTGTCTTGAACCCAGTGATCATCTCATCAACGATGAATAAGGCACCGTGAAGATGCGCCATCTCTATCGCCTGTTTGAGGTAATCTCCAACGCCCATGGCACACGAACATCCATTACCGCATGAATTCTTTTCAGGTTCCATGATTACGCAAGCAATCTGATCGGGGTATTTATTAAATAATGCCTTCAGCGAATCAAGGTTACAAGATTGGAACGTCACCGAGAGTTGAGAAATTTCTTCCGGGACACCAAAATTGCATTCCGTCTTCCCGATAAACCAATCATCGTAAGAGTAAAATGGATGGTCACCCGGAAAGGCAACCAATTTCCTTCCAGTGTATGCACGTGCCAATTTCACCGCAGCAGTGGTCACGATGGATCCGTTTTTTGCAAACTTGATCATGTCATGCTGCGGAATTAGAGACAGAAATTTTTCGGCCATTTCCTTTTCCAGTATGGATGGCCGTTGAAAGTTGACGCCATTCTCAAGTTCTTCCTTTACGCGCTCGACCACGGGCTTATAGGCGTGTCCAAGGCTCACAGAGGTAAGTCCCATTGAGCAATCCAGATATTCATTTCCATCAACATCCCATACATGAGACCCCACTCCCTTCACAATCGCAGCTGGCGATAATTCAGGAAACTGATCATCCCCCTTGGAATAGGTATGTGCGCCACCAGGTATCAAATCGTGTATGGTTGCCTTATATATTTTTGACTGCGTAAAGTTTTCAATCATTCTCAGCTTATTATTGTCTGTACTCATAGATTTGCGAAATCCCTCATTTCTTTTTGTGTTTGAATTTAACTCCATTAACCTACTGTCTTTCTGAAGAATTGAAATGTAATCAAGCCAGTTACTGTCCGCTCCTATTGTTTCAATTAACTTTGAAATTACTTTAAAGTCGCTTTCGTTGTCCAGTGTTATCCGGTAGGCTGAGAGGTCTTCTTTGCAAAATAAGTTATTACTGCTAAAAAGTGTTCCCTTCAAAAAAGTTGATTGTCTCCAGATATAAGGGGTCACATGTTCCCAGTCCGACTCAAGGGTCGCATTTTCGAACGCATCTGTAAGCGCTGAATACCTGAAAACCTCCACATCCAGCCCATCCGGAAAGGTCGGTTTCATCGTGTTTGAGCAATAATCCAGTTTTTCAGCTACACATTTATCAATTACTTCATCAATCACTTCAGCATCAATCAATGGGCAATCAGAAGTTAATCTAACTATGTAATCAGGAGCAACCGTTCTTGCCGCTTGATAAAATCTTTTCAAAACGTTTTCTGTTGACCCCTGAAAATATTGAACCTTAAGTTTTTTAGCCACATCAATTATTTCACTTGCTTGTGGTTCATTGGTGGTGGCAACTACAATTGAGCTAATCCTCTCTGACTTCAAAATCCTTTTTATATGAATTTCCAATAAAGTCTGACCGAGTACTTTTAGCAATACCTTTCCTGGCAATCTCGTGGATCCGTACCTGGCCTGGGTAATTGCCAATATTTTCATGACCAATTTTGTGGGTTAAGTAGGTTCTCCTCCACGACATTAATTTTGTCCAGAGATTCAATTAAATAATTATCAACCGGAATAGAGAGATCATCCAAATTGGCTTTGAGTTGCTCCATTTTTTCAACCCCTATCAATACATTATCGATCAATGGCTGGCCAATCGCGTACCACAAGGCGACAGTCCCAACACTGGCATTTTTATTGAGCGAAAGCGCCCGCACCGTTTGTAGGTAGGGAATCAATGGCGCCAGTCTTTCAGGAAACATGTTCAAATCCATGAAAAATAATCCCTGCAAAAATACTGATCGTGCCTGAACTTCCTTACCGCGTTCTTTAGCCAATTTCATCAAACTACCACGCTTACTGTAGTTGTCAAACATATTGTAGGGTATCTGAATTACATCGATAATTTGGTTTTCTATAGCAGCCTCAAATTCATTGTTAGAATATATAGATACTCCTATTTTCTTTATAAGGTTTTTGTGTTTAAAAAAAGACAGCTCACTCTGAATTTTGGGCTTGACAGAATCCTCGAATCTATGATAAAAAAAAGTTTCCACGCGTTCGATTTCCGCCTTGTTTAATGTTTGGTTCAACTGACTAGCAACTGAAATTTCTTCATCACCCTTGAATTTTGAATTCACTTTAAACGTTCGACCAGAGCGACTGTGGTATTGCCCAATTAAACTCAAAGCTTCCCCATACGCAAACGCTGAATCAAGTGTCGTAACCCCATGGTCAAAGGCATAATCTAAAATATTGAAAACGGTTTGCGGCTGAGGCCTGCCCAGCCTGTTATTAATTCCATAATCGATACCAAATTGTACGGTACCTAAAATGATCTTGTCCGTATTCATTTAACAAAATTCGGATTAAACAACGCCATTCTAACGATGTCCAAATATTCTTTGTTGTAGAGTCCATGTTTCTTGTACACACCTTCAACTTCGAAGCCAAGAGACTTATATAATTCTAAAGCAACGACATTCTTCTCTACCACACCCAGTGTAATCTTTCGTAGATTAATTTTTTCGAAACAGTAATCAATGATGCAACTCGAAGCTTCCTTGGCATATCCTTTGCCCCATTCATTTTGATCACCCATTAAGATTCCATACTCACCCAGCCCGTGCCTTTTGTTAACAGGATCAATTTTTATATTGCCGATATGACGGTCATTTGCCTTTAGGTGAATCGCCCAAAACAACATTTCAGGCCGAGATTCCACTGAAGTAAGATATGCCCTTAGATCCGTTAAAGAGTAATTTCCTCCCGTCTCCAAATACTGGTACACCGCGGGATTGTTTAGCCAGCCAACATAAGTGTCAGTGCAGTGCACCAAAGAAAGGGGTTTGAAAGACAATCGATCGGATTCCAACTGCGGTATCACAAATTATTGTATGAACGTGAGTATCGTATCAATGACAAAATCCTGCTCTGAGTCATTCAAAGTGGGGTAAATGGGCAAGCTTAAACACCGCTTGTAGTAGTTCTCTGCAATCGGAAAATCTCCTTCTCTCCACCCCAGTTCTCGGTAATACGGCATCAGGTGAACAGGGATGTAATGAATTTGACTGAATATGTTATGGGAACGCAGGTGATTATACAGTTCGAGTCTCTTTTCCACTTCTATAACATACAGGTGATAGGCATGACCGTCCACAAGCCTGGACTGCCCTTTGACAGATTCGTGTCCACTAAACACTTTCTCATACTTCGCGGCTATCTCCCTTCTCCTTTTTAAACCATCATCTGCTCGACTCAATTGGCTAATACCCAAGGCGGCTTGAAAATCGGTTAGCCGGTAATTATATCCTAAGGTCTGCATTTCCATGTACCATCCCGGGTACGTATCGTCATATTGAGGTCCGCCATTTGCAAAACTCGAACCATTTTGAAAGGTGGAGTTATCGCGGGAAATGCCGTGCGTTCGAAGGGTTAACAACTGATTGTACAATTTTTCATCATTGGTAGTAATCATCCCCCCCTCACCAGTGGCGATATGCTTTACAGGATGGAAAGAAAATATGGCCAGGTCAGCGAATGCCCCATTTCCGCACTTTTGCATTTTTCCTTGGGCATCAAGGAAATGGCCACCTGGAGCGTGGCAAGCATCCTCAATAATCCAGCAGCCATATTGATCCGCCAATTTTCTCAGCTTCATCAAATCAATGGCCCTCCCCGCAAAATCGACAGCAATAATTCCCTTGTAGGTTTCCTTTGGCGAAGCCTCCAGCAACTTGCGAAGCTGATCAATATCCAAAAGGTAAGTATCTGGATCTATGTCCGAAAAAACCACTTCGCCTCCACAATAGCGAACACAGTTGGCCGAGGCTGCGAAGGTGATTGGCGTGGTGATTACTTTATCGCCAGGCGTGACATTCAAAGCCAGCGTACATAAGTGAAGGGCTCCAGTACCATTGGCTACAGCCACCGCATACTTGCTGCCAACATACTCGGCAAACAATCTCTCAAATTCAGCGATTTTAGGTCCCTGCGTCAAAAAGTCTGCTCGCAAAACATCGGTAACCGCCTGGATATCTTCCTGGGTTATATTTTGCTTCCCGTAAGGAATGGGGGCGTTCATTGTTGGCTAAAGAATAAAGGCTGGATCCACGTATTCTTTAACGAGGGTTCGCAAGCTGTCAACCGTTTCCCACTGATCATTACTACCAGAGTTGTAGCTGAATTCCTGGGGGACTTCTTTTGCATTAAAATGAGCCTTATAATCATTTACATTGAATATGGGCTGCTGCGGCAGAATAGCGTAATATTTTCCCAAGTCAAGGGTATTGTAAGAATCGGACACCGTAATCATCTCTTCATGCAACTTTTCTCCTGGCCTTACCCCCACTTCAACCTGTTCACACTCTGGCGCAATGGCTGTAGCCACATCCACAACCCGGTAGGAGGGAATTTTGGGCACAAATATTTCACCGCCCCAGGCATTTTCAATGGCATAAAAGACCATATCACAACCATCCTTCAGGGAGATATTGAATCGAGTCATCCTTTTATCCGTAATAGGCAGCACGCCTTCTCTGCGCTTTTTCAGAAAAAACGGCATTACCGACCCATTTGACCCCATCACATTGCCATAGCGAACCACAGAAAAAGTAATGTCTCTCTTGCCCCTAATATTGTTTGCTGCGATAAAAAGTTTGTCCGAAGCAAGCTTCGTAGCACCATATAGATTTATAGGAGCTGCTGCCTTGTCGGTCGAGAGCGCGACAACTTTTTTTACGCCACACTTTAGTGCGGCATTGATCACATTTTCGGCACCCAGGATATTTGTTTTGACGCATTCCATAGGGTTATACTCCGCCAAATGCACATGCTTCATGGCTGCCGCATGGATAACAATATCTACTCCCTCAAAAGCGCTTAATAGCCTGCTTTCCTCTCGAACATCCCCAATGAAATACCGAATAACCGGATATTGGGCTTCGGGGTACTCCATTTCCATCTGGTAGTGCTTTTGTTCGTCTCGCGACAAAATGACCAGCCTCCTGACCTGTGGATAACGCTCCAGAATCAATTTCGTGAACATTTTGCCAAATGAACCAGTCCCCCCCGTAATTAGTACACTTTTCCCGTTTAGCATCCCTTTGAAAATTAGGGGCAAATTTAGCCTTTACAACTAAAAACTCAAGAATTAAATCTGAGCCCAACCGGGAATGATCTAATGGCGGTGTACCACGTGAATACCACTATGCTCGCCCGACTAAAATCCTTAGTTTTAGGAAACGTTGCCACTCTCGGTATATGAATAAGACCATCGTCTATAGCCTGATCCTTTTCTGCTTCGCGACATCATGCGAACAAGATGAGGCCCTGGAAAATGTGCCGAACGTCAACATTGATTGTGTCTATAAGGATGATTACTATTTTTTAATTCAAAAGACTTTTTCCGATGATCAATTGCCCCAGGTTGCCAACGATATAATACTTAAAGAAAAAACTACCAGTCCACTTTTGATAGCCAACAAACCATGGGAAAGTGCGGGGATAAATTACGCATCTGTCCTTCGCGTAAATGGAAAATGGAAAATGTGGTACGAATCCTTCGACAATAACAGCTACACTGATTTCGATACCTATCTATGTTATGCTGAGTCAAATGATGGGATCAACTGGATCAAGCCCGATTTGCATTTAGCAAACTATGATGGTGATTCAAGAAACAACATAATCATGCACGGTGGTTTTCATGGCATAAGCGTATTTTATGACCACAACGGCACCGGTGAAGACGCCTATAGGCTTATTTTTACGAAACCCAATGTGCGGGACGGAAGTTGGATATATGGTATGTCATCCGCGGATGGCCTCAATTTTAAGGATCTTGTTTTGTTGACAAAGACATACTCGGACACGCAGACCTCAATTTTTTATGACGAGGGGAAATACAAGATGTATACACGCATATGGGATGGGGGAAAAATTGGAATTGGAAGGCGGGCAGTGGGATACACTGAAAGTGTTGGGTTTGGAATAAACTGCTTTCCATTGCCGGCAAAAATTCTTTCTTTGGAAAAATCATACGACAAGGACTTGTATAATAATGGAGCCACTAAAATCAGAGAATCACTTTATCTGATGTTTCCGTCTGTATTCAATTACAACAGCGACCAGATAATACCTCACCTGGCAACAAGTGTTGACGGCATCAATTTCAATCTTCATGCCGACCAAGCGTTTATCCCTCTGAATTCAAAATTTGATGGTGAAATGATATACGTGTCTCCAGGGGCCATCAAAGGAGATGCTCCGAATGAATATATATTCTATTACCTAGGCAAAGATATTAATCACTCGGTAGGCCTGGATGAAATCAAGAGTAGGTACACGGGGGGAATTGGTCGATTCATACTTGAAATAAATTGATATTTTCGTCAGGATCGGAGCCGAAATTTTGATGCCAGGTCTATGGATCGCTGGGCTTCTTCAAGGCCATATCCGCTGCCAGCCAGGATTCTCGCGTAACTCTGTGTGTGCAGATCGCCAAAACCCTCACTAAATTCGACCTCTTCGCCCTCAATTTTTAGTGACCTGTAAGTCCGTTTTCCATCGTCTTTCAGGGCTTTTGGAATATCCGACTGATCTATGCTCAGTTGCCATGATACCCTGGCTCGTTGAAGTGTTATTTGACCCGATGCCTTCTTGGCACTGATCTCAATACTCTTGAAGCCTGTTACGTCACCAAAAATCCAAATCAGCATGTCAAAAAAATGGATACCAATATTGGTGGCGATGCCACCGGATTTGGACACATCACCTTTCCAACTGTGATTATACCAATTTCCACGAGATGTGATGTAGGTTAAATCGACATCAAACACCTTATCCTTGGGACCATGCGCTATTTTGTTCTTCAAGGAGATGATGCTGGGATGGAGTCGCAACTGAAGTATCGTGTATATTTTTTTGTTCGTTTCCTTCTCAATTTCGCTAAGCGCACTGATGTTCCATGAATTTAAAACCAACGGTTTTTCGCAAATGGCATCGGCCCCATGGCGTAAAGCAAAACGTATGTGAGAATCGTGCAAATAATTTGGTGAACAAATACTGACGTAGTGAATGGCTATCCCTCTTCGTTTGAGTTTGTCCAGGTGCCTGTCGAACCTTTCAAATTCCGTAAAAAAATCGCAGTCGGGAAAATAGGAGTCCAGGATTCCAACGCTATCATGCTTGTCAAGGGCAGCAATAAGGTTATTTCCCGTTGCTTTGATTGCCTGCATGTGCCGAGGCGCAATATATCCTGCCGCTCCGATAAGTGCGAAATTCTTCATTCAACTTTACTTACTCCGTCTCGTTTCAATTGGTACTTTTGTTTGCTCTCCGGGCATATGGCAATCCCTAGTTCATCAAAATTCAATTTGTGTCCAAACTCACTCATCCAACCCGTTTGTTTGGCGGGGTTCCCAACCACCAATGCATAATCGGGAACCTCTTTGGTTACTACCGCTCCTGCACCAATAAAAGCGAATCTTCCAATATCATGACCGCAGACAATGGTGGCATTGGCACCTATTGACGCCCCCTTCTTTACCAATGTCTTGCTGTATTGCCCCCTTCGATTAACTGCGCTCCTAGGGTTAATTACATTCGTGAAGACCATGGATGGTCCCAGGAAAACATCGTCCTCACAAATCACTCCAGAATAAATCGAAACATTGTTCTGAACTTTTACATTCGAGCCCAACACCACCTGAGGAGAAATCACTACATTCTGGCCAATGTTACAATCGGCCCCGATCCGACACCCGGACATGAGATGGCTGAAATGCCAAATTTTGGTACCGTCTCCAATTAAACATCCTTCGTCAATAATCGCAGTCTCGTGGGCAAAGTAAGACGTCTTCATTAAGAATTATAATTCTTGATCTTTTCGCAAATGTACAACAATTGTTCTTCGTCCATTTCTGTATGTATAGGCAAAGAAATAACACTTTCGGAAAGTCGTTCACTAACCGGTAATGCTCCTTCGGGTGGGCTATCGCTTAGGTATGCTTTTTGGCGATGCAGAGGCAACGGGTAATAGATCATCGAAGGAATTCCATGTGACGCCAAATAGTCCTTAAAATGATTTCGGTTAATGTCCTGGACTCTCAAAGTGTACTGATGAAACACGTGCGTAGAATGTGGCGACCTAAACGGAGTTTTAATGAAGGGAACGTTAGCCAACTCGCGGTCATAGACGCCCGCTGCATGTTGCCTATTCTCAATATACTGTCTTACATATTTGATTTTCACATTCAAGATTGCCGCTTGAATGGTGTCGAGACGGCTGTTCACTCCAACCAACTCGTGATAATATTTTTTTCGCTGTCCATGATTGGCAATTACTCTAAGCCTCGCAGCCATTTCGCTATCGTCAGTGACCAGTGCGCCACCGTCTCCAAAACATCCCAGATTTTTAGATGGGAAAAAAGAGGTACTACCAATAATGCCCATTGTACCCGCCTTCATTTTAAGGCCATCGCTTGAGAGGTATTCTGCACCGAACGCCTGCGCATTATCTTCAATTATTGAAAGGTTATTTTCTTTAGCAATTGCGCGCATTGGCTCCATTTCTGCACATTGCCCAAAAAGATGAACAGGAACTATAGCAACAGTCCTGTCAGTTATTTTTTCTTCGATTTGACTTGCGTCTATGTTAAAGGTTCGTTCATCTACATCAACAAACACAGGTTTTAATCCCAAAAGTGCAATCACCTCTGCGGTGGCCACGTAAGTAAATGCCGGGACTATTATTTCATCATCCGGTTTAAACCCAAGCGCCATCATAGCAATTTGGAGCGCGTCTGTACCATTGCCGCAGGTAATGGCAAATCCACCATCATGAAAAAGCGAAAGGGACTCCTCAAATCGATCAACCTCATTTCCTTTTATGAATGCAGAAGAATCTATGACAGCTTGTATCGCGGAGTCAATTTCAGCTTTTATACGCAGGTACTGACCATGCAGGTCAACCATCTGAATTTTTTTCACTTCTTGATATTTGAAATCCTTTTTTCCCACTCCCAGGCATGCAATAGTGCATCCTTATGGGAATATTTTGCATTCCATCCGAGGCCATCAGCTGCCTTCTTTGGATTTGCGTAGGTCTGAACAACATCTCCTGGCCTTGGATCTCCTATTTCGAAGGGCAGTTTTGTTCCAGTTATTTCAATGAAATCTTTTATCAATTTTAGCACGGAAACTCCTGTGCCCGTCCCCAAATTATAGGATTCATATCCGGGACCACTTTCTGCTCGAAGTATTTGGTCCATCGCCTTGACGTGGGCATCAGCCAAATCCACGATATGAATGAAATCCCTGATACAGGTCCCGTCCTCGGTATCATAAGCTCCACCAAAAACGATTACTTTTTCCCTACGACCAGCGGCCACCTGGGTAATGTACGGAACCAAATTATTTGGTTTTCCGATCGGCAGCTCTCCAATGAGGGCACTGGGATGGGCCCCGATCGGATTAAAATATCGCAGTGAAATCACTTTAAGGTTCTCATTGGCGGCAGTAGCATCCTCAAGGATAATTTCACACATCTGCTTGGTAGCCCCGTACGGAGACTCAGCTTTTTTGAATGGTTCAGTCTCATCAACAGGAATATGATCAGGTTGACCATAAACTGTACAGCTTGAGGAAAAAATCAAATTCTTAATTTGATGATCGCCCATCGCTTCAAGTAGGGTCAATAAAGAATCGAGATTGTTGCGATAATATGAAATGGGCCGCGCTACCGACTCCCCAACGGATTTATAGGCGGCAAAATGGATGATCCCCTCGATGTTTGCTTCTTGCCGGAAAACATCATCAATAAACGCGCGATCACAACAGTTGCCCTCATAAAACAGAACAGGATTCCCGGTAATTTTTTCGACCCCGTGCAGTAGGGTCTTGTCGGAACCCGAAAAGTCATCAACGACAACCGGAAGGTAGTTGTTTTCAAACAATTGAACCACGGTATGAGCCCCGATATACCCGGCACCACCTGTCACCAATATCTTCTTCCTCGAACTCATTATAATCTTGCTGTGACCAGTGACTTGTCGAGGAATCCCTTTACGTCATACACTATGGTATGCTCCCCCCGTATTTTTTTCCAGTCAATGTCCTTAAATTCGGCATGGCCAACCGCCAATACGATCGCGTGGTACTGTACTGTCAACGCCTTCACCAACTTCAAATTGTACTCACGCTGCACCTCAAGCGCATCTGCATGCGGATCATATATGTCCACCTCAGCCCCAAAAGTAAGCAGCTCTCCAACCACATCTGCAACTTTGCTGTTTCGTATATCCGGACAATTTTCCTTAAAAGTAATACCCAACACCAAAATTTTTCCTTTATTGACAGGCAGGTTGTTTTTCGCCATCAGTTTGATGACCGAGTTGGCGATATAGATTGGCATGTTGTCATTTATTCTACGACCCGACAGAATTACCTCAGGTCTGTAACCGAGCCCTTCGGCCTTGTAGGTGAGGTAATAAGGGTCAACTCCAATACAGTGCCCGCCAACCAATCCTGGCTTGAAGGGCAAGAAATTCCACTTCGTGCCTGCTGCCTCCAATACCTCATGCGTGTCAATGCCAACTCTTTCAAAGATCAATGCCAGCTCGTTGACGAACGCAATGTTTAGGTCTCGTTGAGAATTCTCGATTACCTTGGCGGCTTCGGCAACTTTAATCGAAGAGGCCATGTGCGTTCCAGCCACGATTATTTTTCTGTACAGCGAATCAACCCTAGCTGCAGTTTCAGCATTACTTCCGCTCGTTATTTTTTTGATCGTTGTTACGCGATGCTCCTTATCCCCTGGATTGATTCTCTCGGGTGAGTACCCACAAAAGAAATCAATATTAAATTTTAGCTTGCTTTCCCTCTCCAAAATAGGCACACAAATTTCTTCTGTGCACCCCGGGTAGACCGTTGATTCGTATATCACCACATCATGCTTCTTTAAAACCCTGCCGACAGTTCTGCTCGCATTTTCAACCGGTTTTAAGTCGGGTTTTTTAAATTCATCAACAGGAGTTGGCACCGTAACAATAAAATAATTGACATCGGCCAGGTCCTTTGGGTCGCTGGAAAAGCGAAGCTTGGTCGCTTTGGATAATTCAATCCTGTCCACTTCCATGGTACGATCATGGCCATTTTCAAGTTCAGCAATTCTGGATTGGTCAATATCAAATCCAGTCACATCCAATATTTTTCCAAACTCAACTGCCAGTGGAAGTCCAACATACCCCAATCCTATAATTCCAATTTTCTCCATCAGATTTTCACTTTATAATAATCCAGATACCAGTCCACGAACTTACCTACGCCTTCAGAGATTGATGTCGAGGGTTTAAAATCAACTTTGTCTTTAAGTGGGTCAACGTCAGCGTAGGTTGCCTCCACATCGCCTAACTGCATTGGTAAAAAATTTTTGACAGCTTTCTTTCCCAATTTTTCTTCAAGAACCTCGATAAAATTCAACAAGCCCACAGGGTTATTATTCCCAATATTAAACAACTGATAGGGAGCAAAGCTTGTCGCGGGGTCAGCCAATTCCCGGTTCCAATTTTCATTGCACACAGGTGGTGCTGTGATTAACCTGATAATCCCCGAAACAATGTCATCCACGTATGTAAAATCCCGTTTCATCTTACCGTGATTGTAGACATTAATTGGTCTACCTTCTAAAATAGCTTTGGTGAATATGAATAACGCCATATCCGGCCGGCCGTAGGGGCCATAGACGGTGAAAAATCGCAGGCCAGTTGTAGGCAAGTTATAGAGATTGGAGTAGGTGTGGGCCATCAGTTCGTTGGCCTTCTTTGTCGCTGCATACAATGAAAGCGGGTGATCAACATTGTGACTAACCGAAAATGGCATCAGGGTGTTGGCGCCATACACGGAACTGGAAGAGGCATAGATCAGATGCTCAATGCGCTGCATTCGACACAATTCCAGCATATTCAAAAAGCCCTGAATGTTGCTATCCAGGTACGCCTGGGGATTCTCCAACGAATAACGCACGCCAGCCTGAGCTGCAAGATTGATTACGTATTGAAAGTCCCCTTCACGGCAATGTTCAAGGAGTTCGTCATTATTCGAAATATCTAGTCTAATAAACTCAAACAACGGATCTCCCAATAGGCCATTTAATCGGGCCTTCTTAAGGGACACGTCATAATACGAGTTCATATTATCCACCCCGATCACACGCCACCCATCATTGACCAACTTTTTAGATAAATGGAATCCGATAAATCCAGCAGCACCTGTTACTAGTACACTTTTTCCTCTCATCAGCTAAAATAATCTGCAAAACTAAGATTTTAGGTTGATTTTATAATATTCTCTAATTTTCGGTCAAATTATAATTCATGGAAAAACCGGCAAACACGGATGAAATTGATCTCATAGAGGTCCTGGTCAAAGTAGTACTACTAATAAAGCGGAATCTACTGCAGATCGTAATTTTCTTTTCTGTGGGCACTGGACTGGGATACGCTTACGCGTCATTCGCTCCGAAGGTTTACGAAAGCAAAATGCTAGTCAGTTCTGAGATCTTAACTGAATCTTACAGCGAAAAATTATTCGAGAATCTCCAAAAGCTGATTACTGAACAAAATTATGAGGAGCTTTCTCCGAAAATAAATTTAACCGAAACAGAACTGAAATCAATTGGAAAAGTTGCCCTTGAGAGCGCTTTTAAAGATAATCCGTCTAAGGAGGATGAAAAGAAGTTTTTTCAGATTATTGTTCAACTTACCGATCGATCGCTTCTTCCGAAGCTCCAGGCCGGGATTATCAATTACCTTCAGCAAAATGACTTTGCCAAAATCAGGGTTGAACAGCGGAAAATCTACTTTAAAGAGATGATTAAAAAAGTCGATGAAGAAATCTTATCACTGGAATCATTTAAAGAAAAGGTTTACAAGGGAAATTTTTTTGAAAGCACTGGTGGGCGTGTGGTCTTCTTTGATCCCACAACCGTAAATACAAAAATTGTAGATCTAAACCAGCAAAAACTGGATTACCAAAACCAACTGGAGCTGGTGAGTAGCCTCCAAATTATTGAAGGCTTCACCCAATTCGATAAACCCATTTGGCCTAAAAAATCCGTTTCTCTCGCTGCAGGGGCCACGTTGGGGCTTTTCCTCGTTGGCTTGTTGATTGCCTTTAAGTCAATAAGAAAACTTGTTCGATTCGCTGAATCGCACCCAAGCCGCATTAAACCTTCAAATTGATTACAACCCTCCTACAAAAAGAATTTACCCTTGAACTCAGACGCAAGTCAGTGATTTCAGGGTTGATGCTTTACCTCTTCAGCACCGCCTTTATTTGCTACCTAACCTTCAACCTGAGGCAGAACCTCGTTACCCCACTCGTCTGGAGTGCCTTGTTTTGGATTACCATTCTTTTCACGGCCGTTAATTCGGTGGCAAAAAGTTTTATAGGAGAGAAAAAAGGAAGAGACATTTACTACTATTCCATTGCCAATCCCGCTGCGATCATCCTTTCAAAAATTTTTTACAATTTTCTCTTGTGCAGTGCGCTGTCTGCCTCCGGCTTTATTCTTTTTGTGCTTTTCCTTGGCAATCCCATTGGCGACCATTCTATTTTCGGATTGACCATCTTAATGACTGCAATGGGTTTTGGATCTTCCCTTACCCTTTTGTCGAGCATCGCTGCCAAAGCCAATAACAGCACCATCCTGATGGCGGTGCTTAGCTTTCCCATTGTCATATCCATTTTGCTCATGGCAATAAAAGTCACCAAGAATTGCATTGACGGCCTTGGTTGGGGAGCGAGCTGGGACGAATTGATCACCCTTTTGGCTATTAATTGCCTGGTCACTGCCCTCTCCTATTTACTCTTCCCGTATATTTGGCGGAGTTAATGGCTACTTTTTAATGAAGAATTGGTGGAAAATAGTTTCTGTGATGCTCCTGCTGTACACCATCACTGGAGGCTTTTTGATGACTGTCCCGCGCCTCGTCATTGTCAATGAAACAATCAGGGCACTCTATTTCCATGTTCCAATGTGGTTTGGAATGGTACTGATGTTCCTGGTCTCGACCGTCTACGCCATCAGGTATTTAAAAAATTCTTCCCCTCAGCACGACATTATTTCCGTGGAGTTTGCCAATACAGGGCTGGTTTTTGGCATTCTGGGCATCCTCACCGGTATGATCTGGGCCAATTATACCTGGGGTACCCCGTGGCATGGCGACCCAAAGCAAAATGGTGCCGCTATTGCGCTGCTTGTATACCTGGCCTATTTCGTTTTGAGAGGTTCTATAGACAATCAGGAACAGAAGGCGAGGCTCAGCTCGGTTTACAATATTTTTGCCTTTGCAGCTATGATCCCACTTATCTTTATTATCCCGCGCATGACCAGTTCAATGCACCCGGGCAGCGGAGGAAATCCCGGATTTAACATGTACGACCTCGATAGTAAAATGAGAATGGTGTTTTATCCTGCTGTGATTGGATGGATCTTGCTGGGCGTATGGATTGCCTCGCTGCGGGTAAGACTAAGAAATGCAGAGGAACAAATCATAGAAATCGAAGATCATGCTTAAATATCTGATAACCGTTGCCACACTATTCTCATCGCAACTCCTGCTGGCTCAGCAGGACGTAGAAATGGCCGACACCATGCGCGCAGAGGGAAAAATTTACGTTGTCGTGGCCATCCTCGTTTTGATATTGGCTGGCCTTATTGGATACCTGGTGATTCTCGATAAAAAAGTTACCCGCCTTGAGAACCGGATTTCGGAACGAAAATAATGCCGTTTCGTATATGACCTTGATCAGTTTTTCGAGGGTCAAAATCAGGTAATATTACACTACCTTTGGGCCTGAAAAGGGAGTAAAAATGAAAAAATCACATATTCTCGCCATTATTGTTATTGCCGCGGCAATCGGAATAATAATATCCACGGCCGGAGACGCCAGCACGTATGTAAATTTCAACGAGGCCTATCAAATGGCAGCCACTGGCAACACCACCAGTATCCACGTAGTCGGGCAACTCAAGAAAGATGCGAACGGCCACATACTGGGGCTCCAAAGTTCGGCAGATAACCTGGCCTTCAGTTTTGTATTGGTCGATGAGAATGGAAAGGAGCAAAAGGTATTTTATAACGAGCCAATGCCCCCTGATTTTACCCGTTCGGAAAATGTGGTAGTTATTGGTAGCTACCAGGGTGATAATTTCGTTGCCAATAAAATCCTCCTGAAATGTCCTTCAAAGTACCAGGAGCAAACTGTTAACGCAGGAGTTTGATAAACGATTGACAGTAGAACTTGTAATTCAATGATTCATTATTTCATTGGTGACTTGGGTCACCTTTTTATTATCATTTCATTTGTCACATCGCTGGTGGCTGCGTTTGCCTATTGGAAGGTCAAAAATTCAAGTAATGCTGCAGAAAAAAATGCTTGGGCAAAAAATGCCAGAACCGCTTTCTACGTCCACACGGCAGCAGTCATTGGCGTGTTTGTGGCCCTCTTTACCATCATATATAACCACTACTTTGAATATCATTATGCGTATAGCCACTCCTCCCGGCATCTCCCGGCCCATTATATGGTTTCTTGTTTCTGGGAAGGTCAGGAGGGAAGCTTTTTGCTTTGGATATTCTGGCAGGCGTTAATTGGAATTTTTGTAATCCACATCCATAAGACGTGGGAGGCGCCAGTGATGATCGTTTTTGCGCTCGTGCAGGCATTTCTGGTGTCCATGATTCTTGGTGTGGTCGTTCCGTTTGCCGATATCAAGCTAGGCAGCTCACCTTTTATCCTGTTGAGGGACGCACTGAGTGATCCAATATTCAAAATCCAACCAGACTTTGTTCCGGCTGACGGAAGCGGGCTCAATCCGTTGCTACAGAACTACTGGATGGTCATTCATCCTCCCACACTTTTTCTGGGTTTTGCGCTCACGATTGTGCCGTTTGCGTTTTGCATGGCCGGGCTTTGGGAGAAAAAATACAAGGAATGGATAAGGCCCGCTTTGCCATGGACCTTGCTGGGCGGTGCCGTGCTGGGTTTGGGTATACTAATGGGCGGATACTGGGCCTACGAGACGCTTAATTTTGGTGGGTATTGGAACTGGGATCCTGTAGAAAATGCGGTATACGTGCCCTGGTTGATCCTGATCGCCTCCATCCACACCATGATCGTGTACAAAAACAGCGAGACTGCCTTGAAGACTTCTATTGTCCTGGTCATCAGCGTTTTTATCCTGATTCTTTACTCGACATTCCTGACCCGAAGCGGGATATTGGGGGATTCATCAGTTCACTCGTTTACGGATCTCGGCCTCTCCGGTCAGCTGCTGATCTACATGCTGTTTTTTACGGTGTCAGCGGTTGGGCTAGCAGCAGTTCGGTGGAAAGAGATTCCATCGTCCGATAAGGAAGTCTCTACCTATTCACGGGAATTCTGGATTTTTCTCGGTGCAACCACCCTTTGTCTGATGGGCTTCCAGGTTATTATCCCGACATCGATACCTGTCTACAACAGCATTGTTGAAATTTTTGGCGGCACCTCAAACCTTGCGCCTCCTGCCGATCAGATTACTTTTTATTCGAAGTTCCAATTATGGTTTGGTGTACTGGTTGCGTTGCTTTCCGGTACAGGTCAGTTTTTTTGGTACAAGAAAATCGAAAAATCACAACTGAAAAATGAGATACTGGGACCCGTCCTGATCACACTTGTCATTTTTGTTTTGATCATTTCAATTGCCGGAGTGAGCGAGCCAACTTATGTCCTATTGACATTAGCGGGCGTTTACATCATCGTTTCCAACATTAAAGTTTTGAAGACCGTCCTGAAGGTGAATCCAGCCCTGTCAGGTGGTGCCATGGCACATATCGGAATTGGACTAGCGTTAATTGGGATTATGTTCTCTGCGGGATATTCCAATGTTGTTTCGCTCAACAACACAGGTATGCTCATTTCAACAGAGCTAAGTACAGAGTTCAATCGTGACAACTTGCTTTTATTTATCAATGAGCCCAGAACCATGGCCGGATACGAAATCGAATTTCTGGGAGAAAGATTGGAAGCGAGAAAAAAAACGGGGTTCATCAGGAAAAACGATGTCGAGGCTACGGCTGATCCGTACCGTGTTGTGGCGAAGAGAGACATTGTTTTTAAAGATCAAAAATTATATTCAGCCAAAGACACTTTTGAGGTCTATCCTGAAAATACCTATTACGAAATAGAACTTAGAAAAGATGGTGAGGTCGCTGCCGTATTGTTCCCGCGGGTGCAAATCAATGAAGCGATGGGTGGCTTTATCGCTTCACCTGATATCAGCCGGGGCCTAACCCGCGACTTATATACCCATGTTTCTGCGCCTATGAACCGGGAGGCTGAAGTTGAGTGGAGTGACCTGGAAGAAGTAAGGGTCAGGGCGGGTGAACAGTTCTTTGTCAACGATTATGTGGCTGTTTTAGAAGATGTGAGAAGAATTGATAACATCCAGGGCCTGACGCTGAGAGGGGAGGATGTGGCTGTTCAGGCCAACATCAGCGTGAAGGGAGAAAGAGAGACCTACTATGCAGATCCAATCTTCTTGATCAAGGACAAATCCCAGGTCGGTAGAATCTCCTCGGAGGTGAACGACCTGGGAGTAAAAATTACCTTGCTCAATATCCATCCGGAAACAAGTGAATTTACTTTGGGACTAAATGCCCGTCAAAAGGACTGGGTGATCATCAAGGCGATGGAAAAACCATTTATCAACCTCTTATGGCTGGGGACAGGTATCCTCATGGTCGGGTTTTCTGTAGCCATGGTTAGAAGATTCCGGACTGCGTAGTTACACGCCTAAGAGTCTATCAATGATTCCATCAACCGTAATTCCCTCAGCCTCAGCCTTAAAATTACGTACAATGCGATGGCGCAAAACTGGTTTCGCGATCGCCTGAACGTCTTCGATGTCAGGAGAGTATTTGCCCTGAAGCAGTGCATTGCACTTCGCTCCCAAAACCAAAAATTGCGAGGAACGAGGCCCGGCACCCCACTCCAGAAATTCATTGGCCGTCACCGAGCCGTTAACTCCCGGCCGTGTCAGGTGGCTTAGCTTCACGGCATATTCAACCACATTGTCGGCAATGGGTACCCGCCTCACCAGATGTTGAAAGGCGATGATCTCTTCTGCCGTCAATACCTCGTCAACTTTTTGAATGTCGTCAGCCGTGGTATTTTTCACGATGGTCACTTCCTGATCATAAGTTGGATAATCCAACAATACGTTGAACATAAAACGATCGAGTTGCGCCTCAGGCAACGGGTAGGTCCCTTCCTGCTCGATCGGATTTTGGGTAGCCAGAACAAAAAATGGCTTTGGCAATTCATACTGTTGCCCCGCAATGGTTACAGAATACTCCTGCATTGATTCCAGCAAGGCAGCCTGGGTTTTCGGTGGTGTGCGGTTAATCTCATCGGCCAACACGATGTTGGCGAAAACAGGACCCTTGACAAATTGAAAGTTTCGTTCCTTATCCATGGTCTCGGCACCCACAATGTCGGATGGCATCAAGTCAGGCGTAAATTGTATTCTCTTGAATTGTAAATCCAGTGACGTGGCAATCGTATGAACCAGCAAAGTCTTGGCCAGCCCGGGTACGCCAACAAGCAGAGAGTGACCCTGGCAAAAAATAGAAGTAAGTAACAACCGGACAACTTCATCTTGTCCGATTACCACTTTCGCTATTTCATTCTTTAGCTTATTATGAGCTACCGAAAGTGCATCCGCTGCCTCTACATCATTTGCAAATTGTGAAACCATTATAATTTCTTTGTGTCGGTGGTTTTAAAAAATCTATTCGAGCAGGTGGCAAACATCATACTCGGGATCGATGTTTATGAAAACATCCCGCCTTGCCTTGTTAAACCATTTTTCCAAAGCCATATCCTTTTTCTCTGCAAGGGTGGCTGCCTGAACCCTATGCCAATCGTCCCTCAGGTTGGCCTGATGAGGCGGCAACTTGGTCTTGAAATACAAAATCCTAACCGCATCTTTGCCGTCATCGGTTCTATATCTTATGGGGCGACTAACATTCCCAATCTTCATCGTGTCGATCGTAAAATAAACCACCGGATCAATTTCTTTGATGGAAATTTTCGTTCCTCCATCTGCATCGGTAAAAAACCCACCCTGCCCTTTTGTGTTTTGATCATCTGAATATTCCTTGGCAGCTTTGAGAAAAGTAATGCTGTCGTTTACGATCCTCAGCCTAAGGCTGTCCATAAATTTCTCTGTGCGGCTTATGTCGTCCGCAGAAGGTGTGGCCGAGATCAGGATGTGTCGGGAGTTATATTCGTTTCCCCTGCGCTCCAACAATTGCATAATATGAAAACCGAAAGGTGATTCGAACGGCATGGAGATTTCTCCTTTGCGCAACTTAAATGCCGTTGCCTCAAATGTAGGCACCATGGCCCCTCTGCCAACAAACCCCATTTCTCCTCCGTTGTATTGGGCACTTGGATCTTCCGAATATTTTTTTGCCAGTTCGTTAAAATTCTCGCCCTTAATTATTCTGTCCCTTAATTCATTCAACTTTTGCCTGGCCTGCTCTTTTTGGGTCTCACTCACCTGGGCTATTTTGACAATTTGGGCCACTTCTACGTCAGAAGAATAAAATGGTAAGCTGTCTTCAGGAATTTTGTTGAAGAATCTCCTTACTTCAGCAGGGGTGACTGAAATATCCGAAGTTATCCGCCTGGTCATTTCATTTCCGAGCAACTGCTCCCGGATCTGATCGCGCAAGTCAAGCCTGATCTCATTCATCGTCTTTCCATAAGCCCGCTCAAGCTCTTCTGGCGAGTTGCCGGAATTTTGGAGAATAAGTTGCATTCTTCGGGTTGTATTTTGATCCACCTCATCGTCTGTCACCACTACGGAGTCAATTTCAGCCTTCGCAACCATCAATTTGTTTACGATAAGTCGATTGAGCAGGCCACATTTAGCCTCTGATGAGGGCGGATTGCCGTCCGCGAGATAGTTCTGGTAGGTGCCTTCCAATTCAGATTTGAGGACGATATAGTTGTCAACCTTGGCAATAATTTTATCCACCAAAAACCCTGGATTATCCTGTGCCCCCAAATTGGGTGACCAGAATAACAGCAACACGAGCAGGCTACTATTTGTTGTAAATCTCGAATTCCTTGTTTTCGACTGCCTTTTCATACACTTCTTCTTCCAATTTTCGCGCAAGTTCTACTTTTCTTTTGTTAATAATAATATTTTTTATGTCCTCTTTAACGAATTCAAGCGGAGAAACATTATCTGAGATTTTATAAGCGTCAATTTTCAAATAATAAAGCGAGCCCGCATCGCTGGTCTCGTAGTATGGATAACTTTTGAGGAACTGTATCTTGTTCGGAATTTCCGCGAGAGGTGATCCCACCACCAGTTTGTCAAACTCGATCCAACTTGAATCTGAGAGATGATAGGCCGTGGAAAAACTAAGGCAATAAGACTTCAAATCATCTCTGTCGTTTTGTTTGTTTGAAAATATGAGGTCTTTAATCCGGTTGGTACGCGGTGCACCTTGCGGTACTTTAATAAATGCACCGCGTATGATGTTTTGTTTGAGAATAAAATTATCAAGATTGGCCTTATAGTATTCTTCAATCTCAGCATCAGCGACCACCTCGCTCATGTTTTGCTGAATGTAGAGTTTCTGAAATTGATATGCGATCAGGCTATACCGATAGTCCAGTATTTTTCGCTCCACTTCAGCTTCATTGATATCGATGCGCTTGAGTGCCTCGTTGATCAAAACTTGTTTTCTGATCCAGCTGTTGATGTAAGCGCTCAGCCTCGCAATACTGTCGTCTCTGGGCGTGTTCGCTGTCACAATACCTTCAAGTTCATCAAGGTATAAATAGGTATCGTTTACCCGGGCAACAGCCTTTCGTGTCAAATCCTCCTCGTATTTTTCCTTTTTCATTCGAATGAGATCGCAGCCGGTCAGCATAAACGCGACCACAACAAAAGATATTGCTGGCACCAGAGCGGTTGAATTATTCCGTATCAACAATTTTCTGAGCATTACGGTTTTTCTTTCGTTAGTTGGGCCAACACCTGCTTCTTTCCTTTTTTATTTACCTCAACAGAATATTTGCTTTTCAAGCCCTCAACCCAATTCTTTTCGAGGTAATCCTGGTAGTCAGAAATGACACTGGCCCTGACCTCTTCAAATTTTTTCTGTCCCGGTGGCACGAGTCGGCTTACCTCCACAAGATAATACATTCCCCCCGCTTGCGTCTCATGTAGCCCTATGGTCCATGAGATGGCATCTATGGCTTTATGGTCACCCTTTTCATAGGGCCTGAAATCTGAAATAGACTTGAATTTTTTAAGCTCCTCAGTCCGCAGGGTATCACCTTGCGCTATCCGATTTTTTGTTGACGCTATGATATCCTGGTTATCTGTTGAAAAGATTCTCGCTTCAACCCGCAGGCCTGCATTGTACTTTTGCAAATTGTCTTCATAATATTTGCGCTGACCCACCGAATCCTCTGAAGCTTTATTCCAGACTTCCTTTTCCATAATGCTGAAGAGCAGAATCCCTTCTCTGTATTCATTCACCAGGTTTCTATATTCAGGATTCTCCTGCTGAAGCTTCTTATCCTCGATCTCGGAAAGCGTCCCTTCCACGAACTGGTCATAGAGTTGTTGCATGTAGGCCAGTGGCGATATGTTCGTTGGCGTTTGGATCTTCCCAACAAATATTCCAAAATCCTGAGCCGAAAAATCTGAAGCTCCCACGCTGAATAACACAGCAGTCCAATTTTTTTCAGGCCGGAAATGCCATTCGCCTTTTACGACACTCGAATCGGCCATCGTGCTCAGCATTCTATTCAAATCTGGCCCTTCTTTGTAATTCAGTTTTTTCTTTCGCTGCGCGGATTCAATTGACTTTGAAATTGCCATCCGGTCATCCTTGGCCACTCTCCTTTTAAGCGTTGCTTCCATTTCATTGAAGGGAGCCAAAGGGATCTTTTTCTCCAGCCGGATAATGTGCCAACCAAACGGTGTGCTAAAGGGAACTGAAATGTCGCCAGGCTGATCCATCGCAAATGCGGTTTCCTCAAATTGTGGAGCAGATGCCAGTGCACCCGGCCCGAACGGACGTAGCCGGCCTCCGCTATCTTTGGTTCCCGGATCTTGCGAATATTGTGAGCACAACGAATTCCAGTCGCCACCATCTTTTAGTTCTGCGTAAACTTTATCGATAGATTTTTTTGATGACTCATCGGCACCCCGGATGAGGATGTGTGAGACTTCCACCTCTCCCCTGGATATCCGCTTGTCCTCTACTTTGATCAAATGGTATCCGAATCTCGTTCTCACAGGTTGCGAAACCTCACCAACCGGCAATCTAAATGCTGCCTCCTCGAACGGGTATACCATTTGCAACGCTGAGAAATACCCCAAATTTCCACCATTGCTCTTTGCGGACGGGTCCTCCGAGAACTCTTCAGCCATCTCCTTAAATGACGCACCAGCTGTTAATCTCTTTTTTATTTCAATCGCTCGATTGTAGGCCACCAATGTGTCCCCGGCAGGTGCATCCGACTTCACCATAATCAGTATGTGCGATGCTTTGATCTCCTGACCCATTCGGTCGTATGCCTCGCGGGTTAGTTTATCCAACAAACTGGCTTCCGCGACAAAAGGCCTTTTTAATTCCTCTTTATATGAATTAAGCTCTTTAACAAAAGCATCTGACAGATGTAATCCCCTCGACTCCGCCTCCTTTACCTTGAGTTTGAAGTTGATAAATAATGTCAGGTACTCTTCAATTTTTTCTTTGGTAAACTCCGAATCCCTGCCACGATGGTTTTTTCGATAAAGGAAAACAAACTCATCAACGCTTACTGGCTTTTGATCAATGGAAAATAATACTGCCTTCCCGGATATACTTTGGGCTTCTGCCGTCAACGTGATGAATGCCAGGGCGCTGCTTAACAAGATATTGCGCACCTTTAGAAAAATCTTGAACTCCAAAATTGTGTAGTTGATTATCACCGATAGGCCTATTTCCTGATATAAGACACAATGCTATCAACGGGATACGTCCCCGCAAAATCTCTGATAGGCTTGAGGTCTTTATCGTAAAGTCGCATATGGGGTAACTGATAGGCTCCCAAGATATTATAAGTCAAAACAGGGCTGGCATAGGCAAACCTAACGTTCTTAAAATTATTCAGCCCGTATTTCACAGAAAATTCCTCCATGGCATCCAGTTCCTCTGAGCCAATCATCAGGACAGTTACATTTTCAAGTTTTTTCATATTATGGTGAAACTCATCTGCCTCCAGCTGACAATGGTCACAAAATGGATTGTATACCACCGCGAGGTAAGCGTCTCTGGCATCAATAGTTGTCAACTGGAAGTGCGTGCTGTCGAGCGTTACCATTTTTAGGCTGTCAAGTTCTCCCATGTTGATGGGGGGATAGTCAGCATTCTTACAGCCCTGGATCATGACTACAGCTACCAATGTCGCGGCCAGGAGCAACATCCAACGGGTCTTATTCATTTCAACGTTCATAAAACACACTTATCGATATTATTATTTAAGTTCTTTTGTCAACTGGCAAACATTCTTTCCATCTCTGGTTACATATTCCACTTTGTCCATAATAGATTTTACCAATCGAATTCCCAATCCACCTTTTCTCTTCTCGTGGATCAGGCTGTCCATTTTAGGTTCATTGAAGGCATTGATATCAAAAACATTTCCATCATCAATTATTTCGAAGACAAGCCTTCCCTTCTTGGGCTCCAGGATGCAAAGTTCGATTTTGTGATCGGGGTTGCAGTGATGGGCATGAATCATCAGGTTGGAGCACATTTCATCTATAGCGAGAATCAATGCACTCATTTCGATTTCGGATATACCATGGCCTTTCAGCGAGTTCCTGATAAACTCGCGGATACCCTTTAGGTTATTCAAACTGCACCCTATGTTATACCGATAATTCATTGATCAACTTCTTTGCCTCATCTTTTGTTGAGCGAATATGCAGTAAATCTGCCAATCCCAATATGCTGAAATTGTTCGCTACCTTGTCGTTCAAGCCAAACATGACCATGCAAATCCCCTTGTCTTTAAATTCTTCAATGTAGGACATGAAAACACCCAAACCGGCAGAGGATATGTATTCAAGAGCGCTGCAGTCCACCAAAACTTTCTTAAATCCTTCTCCCACACTCTTGGCTATGGCAAGGTCAAGTTCAATGGAAGAGCTTGCATCGATGTCACCAATAATGGCCAGCGTATCAATGCCGTCTTCTTGTAGTCTTTTTATTTGAACCATCTTTAATAACGATTTTAATGTTTATTAGTTCTGTTATTTAAACTTCACTATCATGGTTGTAAAGTCATCATTGATATCCTCAGTTCCGGAATATTCATAAAGGCTCGAAATAAGATGTTCCTGAATTTCACGGGCTGAACTATTTTTTACCTCCATAATTGTACGCTCCAGGTTCTCATATCCAAACTCCTCCCCTTTATTGTTATTGGCCTCTGTTATGCCATCGGTGTATAACACCATCAAATCGCCTTTTTTGTAGTCAAGCTTATAGACGGCAATCATCTTGCAATAGTCTCTGCTTTTCACCATCCCCAGTGCCGCCCCCTTGTCCTCGAGGTACGTTGAAGAATTGTTTGCAGCTTGATAATACAACACCGGACAATGTCCAGCGCGCGAATAGGTAATGCTTTTTTGTTTGGAGTCAATTACAAAATAAATGGCCGATATGAAGGACCCTCGTTCCAGGCAATAAGCAAGTGCCTGATTCGCCCTGACCATAAATTCCTGGGGGTCCAACTCCTGTTGTGCCAAACTATGGAAGATTCCTTTCATTTGAGACATGTGAAATGCAGCCGTGGTTCCCTTGCCCGAAACATCAGCAATAATCAGCGCAACCTTGTGCTCATTTATTCGAATGGTGTCATAATAATCTCCACCCACTTCGTCAGCTGATTGGGAGAACGCAGCGACATCAAAATCTTCGCCCGCCTCAAGTTTTTCCGGCAACAAACTCTTTTGAACAGTTTTTGCGATTTTTAATTCCTCCTTGTACCGCTCGTTCTGAAACGCTTCCTCCAGCAGCCTGAAATTTTCTATTGAAATTCCAGCCTGATTGGCGAAGGTGGACACCACCCGGGTCATTTCCTTGTTGAAACCATCGGGAAGTTCTTTGAGGATAGCAAGCGTGCCTATGGTATCTCCCTTTACTGTTATCGGAAATGACAGCAAAGATCGAAATCTGGCTCCCTTTAGCGACCCCAGGTGTCTCGACAGGTTTTTTGTTTTATCAATGCCCTGATCCAAAACGCCTTTGATGTTGTTGTTTACCACATGTTCCCGAATTGCCCTGGCCTCCTGTTCGGAGATACCGTTGGTAAACATGCGGTCCTCTTCTGAGGCGCTTTTTATCTCAAGCCAGGCTGCATCCGCAAAAACAGCGCTCATCGAACTTTCCAGCAAGATGTTATAAACACTTTCTTCGTTTTGTTCGGTCTGGATAGATTGACTAATACGTTGAAAATTTACAACCTCCTCCAGCTTTTGTTCGAATACCGATGAGGTCGGCAGGTTAAACAAAATGACCAAAAAGGAAAAAAGGCTGTACACCATTACAAAGCCAAAAATGGAAAGGCTGAATGTATGGACACGGAAATCCAAAAATGAGGTAGACTGAACACTGATCGTGTCCGAAAGTCTTGTGACTGTATAAAAGAAATAACCGAGGTAAAAAAAAGCCAGCAGCAGCAACAACAAACTGGTCCACTTTTGTTTAAAGTTGAGATACGCGACCCACTTCATGTTGGCCGACAGAACTAATCCCAGCAGTCCAAGGGTCACGGCTATGACAGTGCCCAGAGTTCCGTTAATGCTTACGTTCAAGCTATCGTACAGCAGGGCAAACAATAACGTGAACTCAAAAACTCTCCAAAGCCTTATTAGCCATTTGGACTTCTGATAAAGTATCAACCTCTTCCACGAAGTGTAGGCCGCGAGCAGAAAACCTAAAAATAGCGCGAGATTAATCTGGTAGACAACGTCAATAAAAAGTGTATTGGTGGCAAGTGCCGTGTCGCCCAACAGAAACAACACCAATCGAAACCCCAGAGAAATGACAGTAGCCACCAGTCCGGTGGCAAAAACTTGCCAAAGTAAGTCGGTGAAATTTAGGTTCTCCTCCTTCTCTATTTTGAATTTATAATAAAAGAAAAGGCAGAAAACATAAAGATCGAACATGAACCGGGGCATCCACACGGGAATGTCCGGATTAAGGCCCCGGATATCGCTAAAGAGCAGGGTTACATCCGAAAAAACCAATACCAGCCAGGCTATAAAGGCACCTAAAAAGGTAATTCGTATGAGGGCTTTTGCTCGCAAATGGGCGGAGTTGATAAAAAAATAAGCCAATGGGAAAATTGGCCTTACAATTATAGGAAAAGGAGTCTAGCCCCGGAAATCCGCCCTTTTCAAAGCCTCAATTTGGCTATTAAAAGCTTGTTAATTTCCCCAAAATACCCCATTCGGGCTAGTTACGGCTATAATTTGGTGCCTCCTGTGTAATGGATACATCGTGAGGGTGACTCTCGCTAACGCCAGCGGCCGTAATCTTAACAAATTTTGCTCCTTTGAGCTTCTGAACGTTTTTGGCACCGCAATATCCCATCCCAGCCCTTAGTCCTCCAACCAACTGGTAAAGCACTTCAGACACATGGCCCTTGTAGGGAACCCGGCCCGAAATTCCCTCTGGCACCAGCTTCTTTATGTCATCCTCCACATCTTGAAAGTATCGATCCTTGGATCCTTTGCCCATTGCCTCCACTGACCCCATGCCACGATACGACTTGAATTTTCTACCTTCATATAATATCATTTCTCCGGGAGCCTCTACCGTGCCCGCCAGAAGAGATCCAATCATGACGCTATCAGCACCTGCCGCAATGGCTTTTACCAGGTCACCGGAAAATCGAATTCCTCCGTCTGCAATCACTTTCACATTTGATCCTTTTAGCGCTTTGGCTGCTTCATAAACTGCGGACAGCTGAGGCAATCCGACACCCGCAACAATTCGTGTCGTACAAATACTTCCTGGTCCAACACCAACTTTAACAGTGTCCGCTCCGGCCTGCGCCAATATTTTTGCACCCTCTCCAGTCGCAATGTTTCCAACTACCAATTCTACTTCCGGGAATTTCTTCTTGACCTTTTTGGTACTGTCTATTACAAACTTGTGATGGCCGTGGGCAGTGTCGATGCTGATTACATCAACACCTGACGCTTTCAATGCGGTGATGCGGTCAATGATATCAGGCGTAACCCCAACAGCCGCGCCAACCCTTAATCTCCCAAAACTATCCTGACAGGCATTGGGTTTGTTCTTCTTTTTCTGGATGTCTTTGAACGTGATGAGGCCCGTCAGGATTCCCTTTTTATTGACGATGGGAAGTTTTTCAATTTTATGTTTTTGGAGAATCACTTCAGCTTTTGCCAGCGTGATCCCATCCTGTGCCGTGATCAAATTTTCCTTCGTCATGATCAGCTCAACCGGTTTTGACATGTCTTTTTGAAAACGTAGGTCCCTGTTGGTGATAATGCCCAACAGTTTGCCATTGCCATCCACCACGGGAATTCCGCCAATCTTAAACTCACGCATAATGTTCTCTGCATCTCTCAGCGTAGAGTTCACCTTCAGCGTGATCGGATCTTGTATCATCCCACTTTGCGACCGTTTTACCTTCCTCACCTGGGCCGCCTGCGCCTCAATAGACATATTTTTGTGAATGAAGCCCAAGCCTCCTTCCAGCGCCATGGCGATTGCCAAATCTACTTCGGTCACGGTGTCCATCGCTGCAGATATAATGGGGATGTTGAGTTTTATTTTGCTGGTAAGTTGGGTCGAAATATCGGTCTCCCTCGGAAGCACTTCTGAGTAAGCAGGCACCAATAGCACATCATCGTACGTGAGCGCTTCGTAAAGGAATTTGGATGAATTGAGGGGGGTCATAGCAAATAATATTTAGGAACCATTATTTGCCGGGCAAAGGTAACTTAATTTGGTGATCCCGCAATTTCCCCCTCCAATTTATCTCGTTAACTTTACTGCTGAAACTCACTTCGCGAGCTACCCACACCAGATTATGAAAAAATATTTCTGCGTTTTGATTCTTGGTTTCATCCTGATGAATACGGCAAATGCCCAGACACAAACCGGCAAAGCATCTTTCTATGCTGACAAATTCGAGGGCAGGACAACGGCAAGCGGAGAAAAATATAAACACAACAAACCGACCGCGGCACATAAAACATTGCCTTTTGGAACCAAAATCAGGGTGACCAACCTCGCCAACAATCAGGCGGTTGAGGTGGTGGTAAACGACAGAGGGCCGTACGTTGATGGGCGCATCGTTGACCTTTCAAAATCGGCAGCAGAACAATTGGGTTTTGTCAATCTCGGCCTGGCCGATGTCAAGTTGGAAGTGGTGGATGCCGGTGACGGAAAAGGTAAAACACGCCCGGTCTCCATCGAAAAAGTCTCTGTGGATGAAAAGGAGTTTTATGAGTTGTCCGTATCCAGGTTGAATCCAAGTGGTTTTGGGGTGCAGATCGGAACGTATCAGGAACTGGTTAACCTGATGAGGCTATCAGAAAATCTGAAAAATTCCTATAAGAGAGATGTCAGCATTCAGGTAAAGGTGATCAATGGGATCAAATATTACAGCATCATTTTGGGCCAGTTCTCTAAACGCAGCAAGGCCGCTGGCTTTCTTGGCGATATCAAAAAGAAATTTCCCGATGCGTTTATTGTAGAGTTCAATCGCCTCTAGCACCCAAAGTTTTCCAATTCCTTGCGGAGATCGGAATCAATTCCATTCCGGAGGTGGATTGCGAGAGGCGTTAAAGGCAGCAAGGCGCTCGCAGGAATTCCACAAAACGCAATTGTCTCTGGGAACAATACTTGGCGGTGGTACTTTAATGGGCGCGTCTTCGGGCGTCAAAAACAGAATTTTCGTGGCGATTGATGAGGCATAAAATATGCCCTGCACCGCTTGATCAGTATTGACGCCATAGATATTGCCTTTCGCAGTACCAATAGCAGGCTGAAAAAGGCTCCCGGTACCATTTTTTTGATCTTTCACCACTTTCCAAAATTCATATCCCTGCCCGGTAAGGCTCATTTGCTCAACCCTGATCATATACCGGCCCTTACCAAAGGTCCAATGATTGAACGGGACGTACCCAATTTCAATATTTTTAAAAGTTCCATCTGTAGGTACCACATTTTCATTAATGTTTGGGCTTTTTTCAGTGTCAGTTACCCAACATAGACAACACGAGCAATCCCCAAAATTTACAAGCTCCCCTCCGGCAAACGGGTTAAACCTGCTTATAAAATTATATCTCCATCCGCTACATTCCGGTGGATCTGGTGGTGGTGGGTCCATGGCACAGTTCGCATCGTTAAGGCGCCTGAGTTCAGGAAATGCCTCTAGCATATAGACTCCGGAAAATCGCCACCTTAAATACGACCCGGGTCCTGCTGCGGTAGAATTCAGGAATACCCTAAACCCATTAATCGGGGTCCCACTCAGCGGTGTTTGACTCTCCCATACTGTGCGCACTTCATCAATCTCGCCCGCGGAAATCAGCTCATCTGGCTTTGACTCAAAGACGGACCCATCCAGCATCTCAACGCTAACCGCATACTTCCGGCCCACTTTCCCACGGATACCTCCTGCCCTTGTTTCATATATCCCCTGCTCATTCTGTGTAAGCACCTCCGATTCTCCTATGTCGTCAAAAATGGTAACTCTCTTGGCCATCAAATAGGTGATGCTGCTCAAATTATCCGTATTGGTGGTTGTGCGGAACAACTTCACTTCGTATGGACCAGGTGCATCCGTGATTTGCCCTGTCACGACCAAAGCTCCGGTCCTCTGTTCCAAGCCTTCAACCTCCAAACGCTCTATGCACCCATGGGCAGACCACACGAAAAAAAACAGGGCCAAATTTCTCATGGAGGCAAGTTAAAAAATCCTGATGTCGGCCAAATCACCCTAAAAAAGGTAGAAGGATAAGGCAGATTTTACAGAGACTCATAACCCGAATAAAATCGCTTATGGTAACTCATTCCGCTTTTTCGAAATTTCTGGCCTCACCAGAAGAATATTGAAATAATAACTTGCAAATTCAATAGTATTACTATTATATTTGCACGTGAATTTATCAAAATGGCTAGCTTAACTTTCAAATTAAACGAACGCCTCTTTATTAAAGACCCACAGCAAACGGAACTGGGTCAAAAAATCATCTCGAAAAGTGTGGAGATGATTGATCAGCTGGGCTTCGAGCTGTTCAATTTCAAAAAATTAGCGGCAGAAATTAATTCCACGGAGGCATCGGTCTATAGGTATTTTGAAAATAAGCACCGCTTGCTTCTTTACCTGGTGGCCTGGTACTGGAGTTGGATTGAGTACCGGATCGACATATCGACCAGCAACCTTGCCGAGCCCGAAGACAAGCTAAGGGCGAGCATCAAAGTAATCACGGAAAAGAAAGAAGTTGACCCCTCATTCGCTTTTGTGAATGAGGTCGCGCTCGACAGAATTGTAATCGCTGAACTCGACAAGGCTTACCTGACCAAAGGGGTAGACCAGAACAATAAAGAAGGATTGTTCGGAGGCTTTAAGGCACTGTGTAAGAAGCTAGCCATGATCATCACACAGGTAGAACCCTCTTATATGTACGCACACAGCCTGGCAAGTACAATTGTCCTGGCTGCAAAGCAACAAATATTTTTCGCCTCTCACCTTCCATCATTGAGCAGCGCAAAATATCAAAATGGCGTTCACGATGAAATTTACAGTTTCATCGAAAAATTAGCTTTTGGTACACTCAACCACGGTCATCATGCTTAATACAGACCAGATACTTCGCATCCTTCAGGAAGCCGCTTTACTGTACAACCACGAGGTAAGCATTGGCGATCTGCACAAAAGGGAAATGTCTCCACGGGAATATGATGCCGATGAATTGGAGGAATTTAAACGCGACTTGCTGGAGACCGGTAATCATATTAAAATTCTATTACTTGAATACACGTTAGGTGCGAATGAGTTTAGGAAATTTATTGGAGACCTGGAATTTCCTATCCTCCTTTTTAAAAAGGGTGATGGCACGATGACACCGATGATGTTAAGTAAAACCGGAAAATCGATACGGTGTCAGCGATTTGATGAAATCAATACAGTCGAATCAACCTTCTCCGTTAATGACCTTAATGAGTTAATTGGGGCTCACGATGAAGTTACCTTTTTGGCGATCATGGAGTACGATCACCTGGTCAGCGAGGCAGAAACGGATGACCAGGGAAGGCCGATTGAAATTTCACCGGTCAAAAGGTTGATTAAGTTGCTCAGGGCGGAAAAGAAAGATATTTACTACATATTCTTTTATGCCATCATCGTGGGCGCGATTGGTTTGACCATTCCACTTGGCATCCAAACGATAACAGAACTTATCTCCGGAGGGGTATTTTTTACCTCGATCTATCTTTTGATTGGCTTGATAATCCTGGGGGTATTGGTTACCGGGGTCTTGCAGATATTCCAGTTATCCATGGTTGAGTATCTGCAGCGGAGAATATTCACCAAGGCCGCTTACGAATTCGCCTTCAGGCTGCCACGAGTTAAAAATGAATCGCTTTCGGGCAAGTACACGCCCGAACTGGTCAACCGGTTTTTTGATGTCATCACGCTCCAGAAAGGCTTGCCCAAATTGCTCATTGATTTGTCAGCCGCCAGTATGCAAATTGTTTTTGGGCTGTTGCTCATTTCACTTTACCATCCATTCTTTGTCTTTTTCGGTATCGTATTGCTGTTCACCCTGGTGTCCATCTTCTATTTCACCGGGCCAGGGGGATTAAGAACTTCGATTGAGGAATCAAAATATAAATACAAGGTCGTGTACTGGTTACAGGAACTTGGCAGGGCATTAAATTCATTTAAGGTAACCGGCAATTCGAATCTACCCATCTTCAAAACTGATTTCAACGTCAACAATTATCTAAAATACAGAAAGAGTCACTTTCAAATTTTGGTGGCGCAATACTCCTATGTGGTACTGTTCAAAACTTTCATGACCGCGGTGCTTCTCATCCTGGGGGCCACGCTGGTTATTCAAAGGGAGATCACGCTCGGGCAGTTTGTTGCTGCGGAAGTGATTATCATCCTCATCCTCAACTCCGTTGAGAAAGTAATGACCTACATGGACGTTATTTACGATATGCTTACCGCAGTCGACAAAATTGCGCACGTCACCGACCTGCCCCTTGAAAGAAGCGGTGGCGTGGATTTTCCCAAGGCAGTGGCCAACTTACCGTTTACGGTTGAGGTGAAAGATCTTAAGTTTAAATATCCTGAAGCCAGGGACTACATACTTAGGGGAGTCAGCTTTACGGTAGCATCTGGTGAGAAAGTCTGTATTACCGGCCCGGGCGGGAGTGGCAAAACCACTTTAACCCAGCTCATTTCCGGTCTCCAGAGTGAATTTGAGGGAATCATTAAGATAAACAAGTACTCAATTCGCGATCTGGACCTGACCAATCTGCGCGATCGCCTGGCTAAAAATATTTCGATGGAGGATATCTTTGCCGGCACAATACTCGAAAACATTTCTGTAGGAAAAACTTCAGTTACTGTTCAGGACGCCATTGCTGCCCTTGAGAAAACGGGCCTATCAGACTGGGTTGACAGCCTGCCGGATGGCCTGGATACTTTCCTGGTAAGCGGAGGAAAAGGTTTACCTCGCTCCATTGTCCTCAAACTCATTTTGAGCAGATGTATCGCCAAAAAGCCAAGCCTGATCGTCCTTAACGACTATTTTTCGAGCCTTTCCAAAAAGGATACGATCAACATCATCAACATGCTCTCGGCACCGGAAAATAAATGGAGCATGATAGCTGTTTCTAACGATCCCATCATTATGGCTGCCTGCGACAAGGTGATTGTGCTAAACCAAGGGAATATCGTTGCCGAAGGTCCCTATCAGGATCTGATGAAGAAAAATGTCTTAGCAGAATTTATTGATTAGACCATGCTAAAAAAGCCGATCAAAAAAATTGAAGATCAAATTTCTCTTGACAGACTGTACTCGTTAAGGGTTCTAAAAACACCGCGTTCGGGCAAAGTGCTCGCGTGGTGGCTGCTGCTGCTGGGAATTTTATTTGGTATCGTTTTATTCTTTCCCTGGCAACAAAATATTCGTGGCCGGGGAGTGGTCACGGCATTAAACCCTGGGAACAGACCGCAGACAGTTGAAACTGCGATTGCGGGTCGTATTGTTCAATGGCATGTTCGTGAAGGGCAATACATCAACAAGGGAGACACGATTCTGTCTCTTAGTGAAATCAAGGAAAAGTTTTTTGACCCGCAATTGTTGGTCCGGCTGTCTCAGCAAATTCAGGCAAAAGAAAAAAGTATTGAATCCAAGTACCAGAAGGCTGAATCTCTTAAAAGTCAAATCAGTGCACTCAGACTGCAGCAAAAAATTAAACTGGAACAGGCTCAAGCCAAATTGGATGCCGAGAAGGTAAAATTTGACAACGCGTCCAATCAATATGTCCGCAACAAAAAATTGTTTGAGGCCGGAAACATACCTTTGACTAAACTCCAGGACTTTGAGTACAAATTTCAGGGGAGCAAGGCGGATTTTGCCAACGCCACCATCGAAGTGGGCCGTGTTGACGCGGAGTATACTGATAAAATAAACAAAGCGGAATCTGAACTCAATAGCACACTGGCCGACCTTTATGATACGCAGGGCAGTCTGGCCAAAGCGCGTAACGAATATTCGAATATCGAAATCAGAAACCGGCAATATCAGATCATCGCTCCCCAGGCGGGAATACTTGTAAAAGCACTTAAGGCAGGGATAGGTGAGACGATTAAAGAAGGAGAAGCCGTCTGCACCATAATGCCCGAGGCTTCGGACCTGGCTGTAGCTATGTATATCAAGGCCATGGATGTGCCGCTAATTTCAAAAGGAAGAAAAACCCGAATTCAATTCGATGGCTGGCCCGCCCTTCAATTCTCGGGTTGGCCCAACGTATCCGTTGGAACGTTTGGCGGCAAAGTTGAAGTTATTGATCTGGTTAATTCAAGACCCGGTGAATTTAGAATACTGATAGTGCCAGATCAGGATGACGAACCATGGCCAAAACAGCTGCGGATGGGCTCCGGCACCAGGGGTTGGGTTATGCTAAATGATGTGCCGGTATGGTACGAAATATGGAGGCAGTTCAACGGCTTTCCCGCCAGCATCTATGAACAGCCCGAGGACCCTATGAAGGAAGCAAAAATTGACAGTGCCGATGACAAGGGGGAATTGGATGAAAAGTAATCTGGCATTCAACCGAAAAATGGACATGACTAGAATCTTGATTCTTATTTTCATGATCTCGGCAAAAATCAGCTGGGCTCAAAAGAGCATGGAGCCTGTTTATATTTTGCCCGATTCGGTGGCGACCATGAGCCTGACCGAATTTTACCGGATAATTCTGCAATATCACCCCGTGGTCAAACAGGCGGAACTGCTGAGCCAATTTGCCCAGCAGGAAATCAGATTTGCGAGGGGCGGATTTGATCCCAACGTCAATCTCAACATTGATCGAAAAGACTTTCAAGACAAAACCTATTATGACCGACTTGATACCTACCTCGCCTTCCCCACATGGTTCCCCATCAATCCCAAAGTCGGGATCGAGCGAAATAAAGGATCATTTCTGGATGCTTCCGAAACTATTCCTGGTGAGCGCCAGATCTATGCCGGTGTTTCCGTTCCGATTGGCAAGGGACTTTTTACAGATGAAAGAAGGGCAGCGGTACAGCAGGCGAAGCTGTTACAGACGATCGCAGAAGCCGATCAGGTCAAGGTAATTAACTCCGTTCTGCTAAACGCGGCAAAAGACTATTGGCAATGGTATCATGCCTACTACAATTACAGGCTTTTGACACAGGCAACCCTCATTGCAGATCAAATTTTTAGGCGGGTGAAGGTCGATGAACAATTTGGCGAGGCGGCCATTATTGATACAGTCCAGGCGAAAATCACTTTGCAGTCCCGGCTTATTGAACGACAGGAGGCGTTACTTCAATTTCAAAATACGGGTATTGCACTTTCTAATTATTTGTGGGATGCGGATAGCCAACCCCTGCAACTATCGCTGGCCGTTGCTCCGGTTTTGGAGTCGCACGAGAATAATCTGCTTGATATACAAACAGTGGCCTCCCTGGCCGAGCAAGCCAGAGAAAATCACCCGGATTTGATTAAGCTACGCACAAGAGTTGATCAATTAGAAATCGACCGAAGGCTTGCCATCGAGTATCTAAAACCCAGATTAGACCTGAATTATGCTGTTCTATCCGCTGCCGATCCATTGACCTTCAATTTTGAGAGAGATTACAAATTTGGTCTTGATTTTTCTATTCCGGTTTTCCTCCGCAAGGAGCGATCGAAGCTCGCGATTACAAAACTGCGCGTTCGGAATACCCAGTTGGCCCAAAGTCAAACCGAGAGGGAAATTGTAAATGAGATCAACTCAGTCTTCAATGAGCTTACCAATACACGTGTTGTTATCGCCCAACTGCGCGAAATGGTGGACCTTTATGACCGGATTTTAACGGCAGAATTAGTAAACCTGGAAAATGGAGAGAGTGACTTATTCAAGATCAATATTCAACAGGAAAAGCTGATTCAATCGCAGTCGAAACTACTCAAGGCAAGTTCAGAGTATCAAAAAATGAAGGCCGGCCTTTACTGGGCCGCGGGCACCAGGAATTTGAGTACCAATTAGCCAATGATAGACTTCACGACCTGCTCTGCGACCCGCTCCGCAGACGCGAGCGCCCCGTTGATGGTTCCGGCATCTCCACCCACGTCCGTGGCCTCCCCGGCAAAAAATACCTTATCATTGATAACCTGGCCCAATGCTTCGCGATCGGCAATCGTTGCGGAAGCCAATGGATAGGAAAATCCGCCCTGGATAAATTCATCTTTACCCCAATCCTGAATGATGGATAACACCTCCCCCGTATTAAAATCCCGCCTGACAAATTGTGTCGCCTGCCCCCCATAGATGTTATCCAGTTCGCCAAGAATAGTACCAATCATATCGGCCCCCAGCTCAGATAATTCTGCCGCTTTGGGTCCGTTGATGGTCATGGAGAGTGTCTGATTGAATTCTCCTCTCCCTATGCCTGCACTAAAACAATGCGGAAGGGAATTCCCACCCCAAATAAAGCCAGTCGATGACCCCCAAAAATTCTTTTTGAAATCGATAACCACGCGAATGGAGTGATCCATTCCAATCCTCTCCATGGCCGAAGTCATTGAAGCAGGAAGGGCCGGGCTAAAGGAAATCACTTTCTTTTTAAGAATGGAAATGGGAACGGTAACGATAACCTTGTCAGCCTCAATGGGGTCTCCGTTCGCAATGGAGATCGAAATCTTTTCACCCTTTGAATCAATCGCAGTGACCTGTGTGTTCAGTTGAACCAACTCACGCACCTGATCGAATCTGAATACCAGAAAATCCTGCATTGGATTGGTTTTTACAACGATATTCTTCCCATCGTGTTTTCTCAAACCCAATGCTTCTGCAACGCCCTTTATGCCAAGCGTTGCATTGGATGATCCATAAAAATTTCCAATCTGTGAATTGACGAGCGTCTCCACGCGTTTGGACAAGCCGGCAGACGCTTGTTTGACTGTTACCGCAGCACCGGTATAGTTGGATAAGTTCTCAACGAAATTTCGCGCATTGGCAAAGTCACCGTCTATTTCCCAGTCCGAAGCCGTCTTGGCAAGATTATCCAAGATAAAACGATCAGTCGATGATTCACCAATGTCAACTGTGGCTACCCTGAAATTTTTTAGATTGGTGCCCCAAATTGAATCAGATCCATAGATCACTTCAGCCCCTAACTCAACGGGAAAATCGGCAGCCGACAGATTAAATAACTCCTTCTGATTCCTTAGCGACCGCACCCGACCACCGATTTGATTCCCGGCTTCCAACACGGTTACCTTGATGCCCTTGGCATGAAGTATGTCCGCTGCATACATACCAGCCGCCCCCGCGCCAATGATCACCACATTTCCTTCGAAGGGAACCTCGGGCCCCGGATCATCCTTAGCGCAGGAAGTTATCAACTGAGGCAAAATCAAGCCTCCAGAAAGTCCAAACCCTAATTGCTTCAGTAGTTTTCTACGATTCACTTTAGCTTCTTTGCCGAAAGATAAATATATACACCGATTAATTGAAAATTGGGGTTCTAATGCCCTAATTGGAACAATTTCGAGGCCTTGCAAAAACGAGAGTCATACGGATTGATTTTTAGTACCAAATGCGCACAAAACCACCCTCAGAAAAAATCAAAAGAGTAGTCATCATCGGACCGGAATGTACCGGCAAGTCAGAATTATCCGAATACCTGGCGAATCATTATCGAACCTCCTGGGTGCCGGAGTATGCCCGGGAATACATTGACCAGCTGAGTCGACCCTACCGTGAATCTGACCTCCTGGAAATTGCGCGGGGGCAACTGAGAATGGAAGATAAATTGGTGTCGAAAGCCCACAGACTGCTTGTCTGCGATACCAACCTGATCGTTATAAAAGTCTGGAGCTATTTCAAATACGGTCGCTGTGACGAGGAAATTATTGGATTTATCCAAAGCAGACCGTATGACTTGTATTTGTTTACGCATATAGACATTCCATGGGAAAACGATCCGCAGCGCGAACACCCCAACGAGCGCCTGAAGCTCTGGAACATTTATAGGGAAGAATTGCAAAATCAGAAAACCCCGTTTGTTGATATAAGGGGCGATCGCGAACAACGCAGGGAGACCGCCATCATGGCAATGGATAAATTACTAAGAGAAACATGGCGGGAGAAGTAGGTCCCTACGCAGCCTTGGGCATCAGAGATTTCCGGCTGTTTATTATGGCTCGCCAATGTGCCACGCTGGCTATTCAAATTCAGGCAACTATTGTGGGATGGCAGCTCTATGAAATTACGCACGATCCGCTGGCTTTGGGTCTCATCGGACTGGCCGAAGCTGTTCCAGCCATCACTGTCTCGTTGTATGCCGGACATATTGCCGATGTGATCGCAAGAAAAAAAATTATTCTTGCTGCCATTAACACCTTGTTGTTTTGTTCGGGTAGCCTTCTCCTTTTTACGCTTGATATTGGCGCGTTTATCTTGAAAAATGGTTCTTTTCCCATTTACCTCATCATCTTCGTAAGCGGCTTAGCACGTGGATTTTTATCTCCTGCTAATTTCTCATTCATGCCCCAACTTATTCCCAGGCATTTGTACGGCAATGCCATATCATTGAATACCACTTTTTGGTTAACAGCTTCCATTGTCGGGCCGATGCTGGCCGGTTTTGTCTATGCAATTTTTGGAATAAGTGCTTCCTATTTTGCCGATGTGGTGCTTATTGTTGGAGCCCTTGCATTCTATATGGCCATCCCTTCCCGACCGGTACCTCCAACCTCTGACGAACAAGGTATTAGAGAAAAAATAAAATCGGGTTTGAAGTTTGTCATGAAAACACAAATCATTCTTGGCGCCATGAGCCTCGATATGTTTGCCGTTCTGTTTGGTGGTGCGGTTGCGTTACTTCCCATATTTGCCGCAGAAATATTAGAGGTTGGTCCTCAGGGCCTTGGCATGCTACGAGCGGCTCCTGCTGCCGGGGCAGTACTGATGGCAGTATACATTACTCACAACCCAATCCGAAGAAACACCGGCAAAGTAATGCTACTTTGTGTTGCTGGATTTGGCGCCAGCATGATTGGTTTCGGGCTATCGACAAGTTTCATTTTTTCGCTTTCAATGCTTATGCTGAGCGGCATGTTCGACAGTGTCAGTATGATCATCCGAAGTACATTAATCCACACAAGAACTCCGGAGAATATGAAAGGTCGGGTATCAGCAGTAAACAGCATTTTTGTAGGGTCTTCGAACGAAATTGGTGCTTTTGAATCGGGTGCAACTGCCAAAGTGATGGGCGCGGTCGCCTCTGTCGTATTTGGAGGAGTCATGACATTGGTCACTGTAGGAATTACAGCATGGAAGGCCACAAAACTAACACAGCTCGATCAGCTGGATGATCACAAAGTAGATTAAACACAACTATCTACACCAATCATCACTTTTTGGTTTTATTTACTTCTCCTTAGTGGTAGATTTTGTTTTCTAAAACTTATACCATGAAGAAAATCATTTTCAACTTACTCTTCTTTGTTCCGGTCCTTGCCATCGGCCAAACCGCACTAACTGTTGCCGGACTTCGTGAACCGGTTGAAGTGATCAGGGACAACTACGGAGTAAATCATATCTACGCCAAAAATGAACATGACCTGTTTTTCGCTCAGGGCTACTGTGCAGCGAAAGATCGTTTATTCCAGTTTGAAGTTTGGAGGCGACAGGCGACAGGCACTGTGGCGGAATTGCTGGGGCCACGTGAGGTTCAACGAGATATTGGCGCCAGGTTGTTTCGATTTAGAGGCAACCTAAAGCAGGAACTAAATCACTACCATGAGCGTGGTGAAGCAATTATCACCGCCTATACTGACGGGGTCAATGCCTACATCGCAGAAACGGAAAAGAATCCCAAACTTCTTCCTTTGGAGTTTCAAATGCTCAATACCAAGCCCCAAAAATGGACGCCTGACGTGGTTATCTCCAGGCATCAGGGTCTTGTCATGAATTTAACGGAAGAAATTGCCGTAGGCAGAATGGTAGCAAGAATGGGTGCGGAAAAGGTTTTGGAAATTCAAAATTATGGCCCTGGCACGCCCGAGCTGAATCTTGATGCTGCCATTAACAAGGAACGGTTGTTTGACGATGTCATCGGATTGTACAATGCATTTAGAAATCCTGTAAAATTTGCCCCTGAGGATTTAAAGGTCGCAGGCAACACCAACCTTGATGAGTATAGGTATCTGGTAAAATTAGACGAGGAAGCAACGCGAAATGTCCTTGATCAGGAAAAACAAATCATAGGAAGTAACAATTGGATCGTGAGTGGTCGTTACTCGCAGAGTGGTTATCCCCTTCTTGCCAACGATCCACATCGTGCCATCTCGGCACCCTCATTGCGGTATATGGTGCACCTCAACGCGCCTGGATGGAACGTGGTCGGTGGGGGCGAGCCCACGATTCCCGGTATTTCTATCGGTCACAACGAGCACGGTGCATGGGGACTCACTGTTTTTGAAATTGACAGCGAAGACCTTTATGTCTACGAGGTAAATCCCGCGAATAAAAATCAATACAAGTACAAAGGTGGCTGGGAGGATATGCGGATAGAAAAGGATGTTATCAAAGTAAAGGGTGCCGATGATGTAACTGTCGAACACCGCTATACCCGCCACGGACCCGTCACACTGATGGACGATAAAAATAATATTGCATATGCCGTGCGGGCAGCCTGGATGGAAATTGGTGGCTCTCCCTACCTTGCAAGCCTCAGGATGGACCAGGCAACGACCTGGGAAGAGTTTAGGGAAGCTTGTTCATACAGCCATCTCCCGGGAGAAAATATGATTTGGGCAGATCCGAAAGGTAACATCGGCTGGCAGGTTGTTGGTGTTGCTCCCATGAGAAAAAATTGGAGTGGCATGGTGCCAGTGCCTGGCGATGGTCGTTATGAGTGGTCGGGATTTCTGCCTATAAAGTCATTGCCTCACATATACAACCCGCAAAAAGGATATTGGGCAACAGCCAATGAAAATCTGGTGCCGCACAATTATGAACACCGGAATGCCGTAGGCTGGAGTTGGGCAGAGAGTTATCGTGCCGACCGGATCAACGAAGTGCTGGCGATGAATAGAAAATTTTCTATTGGAGACATGATGAGATTGCAGACTGACTACCTGTCGATCCCGGCTCGCACATTGGTTCCGCTTCTACACGACTTAATTTCGAAGGACAAGGCTACCGAATCTGCGAGAACAATGCTGGTGAAGTGGGATTTTGTGATGGGTGCCAATTCAGTTGAAGGAGCAATTTACAAGGCCTGGGAGGACCGGCTGCTGGAAAACATTAAGCCACTTTTCGTTCCTGAAAGCGGTAGGGACCTTGTGCGTTACCTTCCGCTGAGCAACCTGATCGATTGGGTACTGACCGCGAGGCCCGAGTTTGGAGTCAATTCGGTCGCTGGCCGCGATGAGTTTCTGCTGGCTGCACTTAAAGATGCCGTCAGCGACTTATCGAAGAAGCTCGGACCCGATATGAAAAAATGGCAATACGGTCAGGAGAAGAATCATCATGTCCTCATCAAACACCCCCTAAGCAATGCGGTGGATGCCGCTGCGCGTAAAAAACTTGAAGTGGGCCCTCTACCCAGAGGCGGCTATGGCTCTACTCCGGGTATGACCGGCAACGGAGACAACCAGACCCATGGGGCCACATTCAGAATTGTAGTGGACACCGAAGACTGGGATAAAACCATGTTTACCAATGCCCCGGGGCAAAGTGGTGTTCCTGAAAGTCGTTTTTACAGCAACTTGTTTCCGTTGTGGGCCAACGACAAACATTTTCCGGTTTACTTTAGCAGGCCGCTGGTTGAAAAATCAGCCCATGAGAAGTTGATCCTAAATCCCTAACATAAATCATAATTGAAATTGCCCGTGGGATGATCAAAGTCAAGGTTCGTGAGCATCTCAATTGCTAGGTTGCGTCATCATTAATGTAATTACTGACCGCTAAATCTGCCACGCCATCGGCTATTTGTGCGAACTGCATTGAACAGCAATTGGCCTGAAGGCTTGGTTGAACTTATTTTCAATTAAACAATCTGACTATGAAAAAGAACATGGGAAATACGGATCGAGTGATTCGTATCCTTCTTGCCTTGGTTTTTGTTTCACTATACTATTTTGGCATCGTGCCTGGGCTATTCGGTATGGCGCTCGTGTTGTTGAGTGTCGTTTTTGTCTTAACCAGTCTTGCTAGTTTCTGCCCGTTGTATGCGCTTTTAGGCGTGAATAGTTGTCCGGCAAAAAAGACATCTTAATGCAAACTCAGTCACTGCAATACGTGCAGTGACTTTTTTACCCATTAAAAAAACTGGGGAAACTCCAAACCATCCATCCGTAAACGACAAAGCGAAGCACCCTGGTGATGGAGATCAGGAGAAATGATTTAAAGGGAAATTCTACGGAACCAGCCAACATGCACATGGCTGAAAACGGGACGGGAGTTACAGCGCCAACAAATATGATGTAGCCTCCATATTTCCTTAGCCTGTGTTGGTATTGACGCAGGTACCTGGCACTAAAACTGCGAAAGGTCTGAGTTTTTGAAAACGTGCGTCCAATATAATAACCCACAATTCCCGCACCGTAAGAGATTATCGTGAGCGCGGACAAGTCCACAATATAATTGTAAAGCGGAATTTGATTCAGCTTGTATACATACATAAAGAATTCTGGCGGGATGATACCCAGAACTATTTCCGACAGCGTAAAAATTCCGTAAAACAAAAAAATACTGTCGTACATCTGTTCTATCTGAGGTCGGAAATTATCCTGGATATATCCCTCCAATAGAATAAAAGCAGTGATAATAATCGCAAACCAAACCAGCCCTTTGGCTAGATTTCTAAATAGAAAACCTGACTTGGTATCTTCCTCAACGGGTTCCATCCTGCCTAATTTAAAATCGGGTGTCGCCTAAAGGGCTTGCTCTCGTCAAACAATTTTCGATACGTGTGATGCGTTTTGCATACCTCCGCGCCAACTTGCTCCACCACCACGATCATTTTTGGATTGAAATCTCCAATCCAATTCATCTCATATTCATCATATCTTTTGTACTTTACCTGAAGTATCTCTCTTGCATTGAGCACCATAGCCCCGTCAAGTCCCTTACCCTGATGTTCGGGAACGATACCAAAGAGAATACCGAAAGCTTTTCTGTTCGTCTTGAGCAGGGTATGCCATAAAAATTTGGCTTTGCCGAGTAGGTCCAGCTTCCCGTTGACATGTTTAAAAATCTGGTTGATCTCGGGAAGTGAAAGAAAAAATGACACCGGCTCACCTTTATAAAATCCAAAATAGAGGAGGCGGATATCCATAATGGGCTTCATTTGCTTCACGATCAGGTTTGCCTGTTGTTGTGTCAATTCCGGCATCTCGGCCCTGTTGGCCCAGGCATTATTATATACAATACGAAGGTATTCCGCGAGTTTTCCAACTTCGTTTTTTTGAATATGCCGAAAGGTATAATCAGAATCCTCAGCCAGTTTAAGGGCTTTCGCCTCCAATTTCGGAGAAAGCGGAGCCATAACCTTTCTGGCAAACGTAAATTGTTTAAAATAAACCTGGAACCCGTACGCTTCGAAAAATTCCCGGTAATAGGGGAAGTTGTAATTGCATTGGTAGTTCGGATCGCGGTCAAAACCATCCACCAGCAACCCCCACCATCTATCGCGGTTCCCAAAATTAATTGGGCCATCCATCGCCTCCATTCCTTTTTCTTTCAACCAGTTTTTGCAGCAATCAAAAAGTTCAAAGGCGGCTTCTTTACTTTCAATGCATTCAAAAAATCCCATACCGCCTGTAGGTTGATCGTTTCCTTTGCTCACCGTCTTTTGGTTCACAAAAGCGGCTACTCGCCCGATCGTCCTTCCCTCGCCATTTTGCAATATCCACCTGCAACATTCTCCATGCCGGAAGGTTTTATTTTTCTCCTTATCAAAAACACTTTCTACATCCGCGTCAAGAGGTCTGATCCAGTAAGAATTATTCTTGTACAACTCCACCGGAAGGTTGAGAAATTCTTTTACATCGCGTTTTGAGGCTACTTCCCGGATCATGCTTCTGCGTTTTGTTCGTTGGGCAAAGTGATGGTGAAAGTAGTTCCATAATTTCTCGTACTCTCCACATCTATTGAACCGTTTAACTTTTCAATGGCGTTTTTGACAATGTATAACCCAAGTCCCGAGCCCTCTGAAGTGTCACTCGCACGGTAAAACATTTCAAAAATACTGCCCAGCTTGTCCTGATCTATCCCCATTCCATTATCGGCAAACACAATTTTGGCCGACTCTCTTTTTACCTCTATCCTTACGGATACCGTCACGCCATTCAAATTCTTATTCCGGTATCTGATGGCATTAGAGACGAGATTTCGAAAAACTTCCTTTATTCTCCATGAATCACTATAAAAATCGCCTCCGGTAATGCTGATTTTCTTTTCCACATTCTCAGCTCCCGATAAGTAAGTGAGCTCACCAAATGTATCCTGAATCACTTTGTTAAAATCAATTTTTCCGATCTTGACCTCCATTTTAAGATTCTTGGAGTGGCTCAATACATCTCCGATGAAATGATCGAGTTGCTCAGCCTTTTTTCCAACTATATCAAGATACTGATCGAGTCCATCCGTATTGTTGGGCAACTTGGCAAGGTTTACCAAACCAAGGATTGACGATAGTGGCGCCCGCAGGTCGTGTGAGACCTTGTAAACAAAATTATCAAGTTCCGAATTTCGTATCGTCAGTTCCTCCTCAATCTTTTTGCGGGCTGTGATGTCGGCATAAAGGCCGAAAATACCGATCGTCTCATCATCAAACCTGACAGGGACTCCGTAGATAATTACCGAAAGCCGTTGACCGGTTTTTGTTACCCGCTCCGTTTCAATCCTTACTACATTGTAAGTTGATATCACACTGTTTAGATCGTTCCCTTCATCCGTCAACTCACTGGGCACGATATAAGACTCCAACAAATTTCCCTTCAATTCTTCAAGCGCAAAACCAAACATCTCTTCAAAGCCCTTGTTTACATTTACAACTGCGCCCTTAGCATCAAGCATCACGATGGCCAGTGGCGCATTGTTGAACAACTGGGTGAAAAGCATTTCGGCCCTGCGAATCTCAAGTTGAGCTTCCTTCTGCTCGGTCACATTCAGTACAATGTTCTGAACTGCGGGCTCCCCTGCAAAAGTGACCGGAAGTGCGCTCGACAATACATTGATGACGGTGCCGTCTAGTTTCAAATATTTTTCCTCGATCTGTGGAGCCGGCTCACCGCCAATAACTTTTTTTATTCGCGCTTTCACCATGTCCCTGTAATCCGGATGAATGAGGTCAATTACGTCCCTTCCTATTAGCTCTTTCCGTTCACCCGCGCCAAACATGGCTGTCGCATACCTGTTTGCATAGAGCACCTTTCCCTTTGCATGAATTCCTATGCCAACCGGCAAAAACTCAAGCAAATTCATGTACTCCCGCTCTACAGCCCTTACTCTTGTCTCGGAATCTTTTTGGTCAGAAATATCATTGATAACTCCACTGCACACGATGGTGTCATTATCCAACCTGACCGGTGTCGCTTTCGCCTCCACCCAGGTTGTCCGATCCTTTACGGTTATCCTGCCTTGCCACGAAAATTCTGAAAGTGTTGCTAGGCACCTTTCTTTCGCTTTTGATAGCGATGGCCAATCCTCCTCATAAATAAAATCTTTCATCTGTAATACCCCGCTCAGCAAGGACTCGCGTTCCAATCCAAGAATTTCTTCACATCGTGGACTCAGATAAGTGAAATCGCCAGATCCATCAGGAAAAATCGCGTATTCAAAAACAATCGCGGGCAGCCGGTCAACGATGTGCTTGAGAACTCCTATTTGCGATCGTCCAATCTTTTGATCCATGCTTAAAATGAAGTGTAAAAAGCAATATAATGCTTTGGCGTGATTTCAACATGATCGCGTGAGCATTTAAACACTTATTGTACCTATTTCAGACTACGGGTTTCAACATGACTGACCTCGTCCAATTGCCAATCTATCACAAGCCCCAGCGCGATCCCATCTGCGACCTTTTTTCCGTAAAGGTGTTCTACCAGAAATAATGCAGGGTCATAGGACTTTGCTCCGCCCGCGGAAGTAATTGACTTGCGGTCATGAACAAAACTTACGCCTTCATGAACGGTCAGGTGGGGAAAAGCTTCTCTGAACCTTTGGATGTCGCCCGGGAACGTGGTTGACTCAAAACCATCAAGCAGGCCGGCACTGGCCAATACAAAGGCGCCATCGCAGAGCGACATGATATACATCGCGTTTTTCCCCGCTGTCGAGACAAATTCCATTAATGTCCGGTTTTCCAGATCAGTGTCCATGCTGTGCTCTGCACTGGGTACAACAAGTATATCAATTGGGGGCAACGAGTCAGACGTAAACGCGTAGTCCGGAATAATCTTGAGGCCTTCAAATGAAGTGACAACATCTTTGGTTTCGGAAACCGTAAAGACACGAATACCAGGCTCCGTATGAAAAATAGTATGATGCAAAACGTCCATCGGTGCAATCAGTTCCGAGTTGTACACCCCATCCACAACGAGAAAGGCGGCATTCAGTTCTTTGGTTGGGTATACAGGAACTTCGGCCATGGCCACTGGTGCCCGGTTGTTTTCATTCTGGCAGGCAAGCATTGCTACCAGTGAAACAAAAAGCAAAAGCCGCATATTTTTATGGATTGGTTGGAAAAATGGAGATGTAAGATAAATAAAAAACAGGATTGCCGTGGATTCCGTCATCCATTTCTGCCCAATTTGTAGGCTCGGCTTTCAATAAATTCTCCAAAAAAAGTACCTGCAATGCCAGTGTTAATGAATCTCGATTCCATTATAAAGGTCCACCTGGGCAAAGCATTCACATCTATAGCGCCACCCAATCGAAAAAACAAATACATAGCCGACAACAGCAATCCATGCCACCACTTTTTGTGAACAAAGTCCGCTACCAAAACGGTTCCACCAGGCGCCAAAGTCAGGACGATATCATTGATCACCCTATGCAAATCATTTTCCTTAAACATATCTAGGAAGTAATGAAGAATGACAGCATCGTATAACGCTCCCGGAATATCTTTTTCAGTTCCATGAATAAAGGTGATACGATGGTCATTGTTGTTTCTGCGGGCCATCTTCAACATAGCCGAAGAAGCCTCCACATAGTCAATTCGACAGGTTGCATTTTGGGCCATCAACTCCTTCAACCATCGCCCCGTACCCCCGCCAAGGACCAGCACCCTGGCTCCTTCAGGTACGAGGCGCAGATTGAATGTTTGGGATTTTAATATCGAATTCCCAAAAAACAGCGTTGCCAGCCCGTCATACAGCCACGCAATTGAATTGAAGCGATCCAAATCCTTTCTCACCTATAAGACATTAAAAATCGGTATCAAGAATACTGCATCTCCCGCCAGTCGATACCTGTCACCAATCGAAAACCAGCCTGGCGATATGTAGATAAGCAACAAGACAAGATCCATGCCCGCAAATACCGCCAGTGTCGGGATGGGAACTCCACCCTGATAGCTCGTGATAAGCAAAGCAAACTGGATGAAGAAAAGAATACCAAGAGAACCTTTTGCAGCACTTCCACCGAACGTTGTAACCAGTGAACCATGCTTGTGGGCCAAATCCTTTTCATAGTCAAACCAGGAAAACAAAATCAGATTGAGAAGGGCCGTATTGAAGAACAGAATAGCAGGCAATGTAAAAAGCACACCTACTGACTGCCCGGATAAGGCAATTGCTGGCAGCATGACGCCCGTACAATACAAAATCGCTCCAAGCAGCTCCTTTAAAAATCCTAGTCTCCTTTGAAGAAGGAAATAAATCATCACGAGTACCGCAAGGCACGCGCCCCAGACGAAAACTGCCAGGTAAATAAAGAAAAGCAGGAGGATGATGAACATGAATACTCCGATCGAAACAAAAAGGATCGGTTTGAAATGATCCTGATGAAACCGGTGTCTTGAAGTGGACGCGTCATTGGCAATTGATTTTGCGTCAACCAGGTGGTCAGCACTATAGATCAACCAAACAGTAAGCCCAAGACAAAGAAACCCCTGAAATTTGACCTCTGTTTCAAACACCTTTGACAGAAACATGGCCGAAACAACGGACCCGAACGCCACATCCAAACTAAGTATGTTGAAAAGCCTGTAGTATTGAATGATTCTTTGCATAAAAAGAAAAAGCCCCCCAGATTGGAGAGCTTTCAATTTAAAATAATTTGAACCGCTTAAGAAGCCTTTAAGGCCTCTGCACCTCCAACTATCTCCAAAATTTCTTTTGTAATTGCCGCCTGCCGTGTTCTGTTGTAGGTAAGTTTAAGTTCCTTCAATAGTTCTCCGGCATTTTCTGTCGCCTTATCCATTGCTGTCATACGCGCCCCGTTTTCAGCAGCATTCGAATCCAAAACAGCCTTGAAGAGTTGAACCTTTAGCGACTTGGGAATTAGGCCCGTAACGATTTCATCGCGGTTCGGTTGGTAGATATAATCCACGTCTGCTGTTTTTATTGCGGTCGCATCAGGTACCAGCGGCAAATACTCCTCCACCCTCAAAATCTGAGTCGCTACATTCTTAAATTCATTATAAACGATCTCAATCTTGTCGTACTTACCACTCTTGAAAGCGTCCATCAGATAAACAGCTGCCCGTGACACATTATCAAATGAAATGTCCTGAAATAAATTCCAGTACCCCTCTTCCACTTTGTAATTGCGTTTCTTGAAGTACTCCAACGCCTTTTTTCCGATAGGTAATATGGTCACATTTCCCTGACTGTATTGATGGGAATATTTTTCCTTGATCTGCCTGATTGTTGCCTTGAAAATACTGGTATTGAATGACCCGCAAAGGCCGCGATCGGCACTAACGGTAACGATCAATATATTTTTCTCTTCACGTACTGTGTTGTACCAATTTTGACCATCCTCATTGGCACCTGACACATTGCGCAACACCTCGGACAACTTCTTGGAAAACGGCCTCATCTGAACGATACGGTCCTGCGACTTTCTCAACTTGGCAGCGGCCACCATCTTCATTGCTTTGGTGATCTGCTGTGTCGAGATGATCGAGGTGATCCTGCTCTTTACTTCTTTTAAACTGGCCATCTACGTGCTTAATATTTAGCCGACAATTCTGTTGCTATTTTCTTTACTGTGTCCACATCAGCATCCTCAAACCTACCTGCCCTGAAATTGTCAAGCACAGATTTATTTTGCGCCCTTAGAAGTCCTAGAAATTCCTTTTCAAAAGCCTTCACTTTTTCTACAGGAACTTTATCAATATATCCGCGGGTAGACGCGAGAATCATAGCAACCTGCTCTTCAACCGGAACCGGTGCGTATTGTGGTTGCTTCAATACTTCTGTGTTTCTCCTGCCGCGTTCGATAGTCAACTTGGTCGATGCATCAAGATCGGACCCGAATTTGGCGAAAGCTTCGAGCTCTCTGAATTGCGCCTGATCAAGCTTCAACGTACCAGCAACCTTTTTCATAGATTTAATCTGTGCCGATCCGCCCACACGAGATACAGATATACCTACGTTGATGGCCGGACGAATACCCGCATTAAACAGGTTGGTCTCAAGGAATATCTGACCATCTGTGATAGAAATTACGTTGGTCGGAATATATGCAGACACGTCATTGGCCTGCGTTTCGATTACAGGTAGCGCGGTCAAAGACCCACCGCCCTTTACCTTGCCTTTCAACGATGGCGGCAAGTCATTCATTTTTGATGCAATCTCATCGTTGCCGATGATCTTTGCCGCGCGCTCCAGCAGGCGCGAATGCAAATAAAATACATCTCCCGGATAAGCCTCGCGTCCTGGAGGCCTTCTCAGCAGTAGAGATACTTCGCGATATGCAACCGCTTGCTTAGAGAGGTCATCATAGATTACAAGCGCAGGGCGTCCTGTGTCCCTGAAATATTCTCCAATCGCAGCCCCTGTAAACGGTGCAAAGAATTGCATGGGTGCAGGATCTGCAGCAGACGCAGATACGATTACCGTATAATCCATCGCTCCGGCCTTTTCCAGCGTGTTCACAATTCCGGCTACGGTGGATGCTTTTTGCCCAATCGCTACATAAATACAATAGACCGGCTTACCCTTTTCATAAAATTCCTTCTGATTGATAATGGTATCAATAGCTACGGCCGTCTTGCCAGTCTGGCGGTCGCCAATGATTAATTCACGCTGACCCCGTCCAATGGGAATCATTGAGTCGATCGCCTTAATTCCTGTTTGCAATGGTTCACTTACCGGCTGACGAAATATTACCCCGGGAGCCTTGCGCTCCATCGGCATTTCAAAAAGTTCGCCCTTCAACGGACCTTTACCATCGATGGGTTCTGCCAGTGTGTCTACCACCCTACCGAGCACACCTTCTCCAACTTTTATTGAAGCAATAAGACCTGTGCGCTTCACCGTGTCCCCCTCTTTGATTCCCTTTGACTCGCCAAGCAATACGGCACCCACATTGTCTTCCTCAAGGTTAAGAACCATTGCGCGCAATCCGTTTTCAAATTGGATCAATTCACCAGCCTGTGCTTTGGTCAGTCCATAGACGCGGGCCACGCCATCACCAACGGTAAGCACGGTGCCAATTTCTTCCAATTCTGCGCTAGTTCGAGCACCTGAAAGCTGCTCTCTTAAAATTGCTGATACTTCTTCTGGTCTAATCTCTGCCATGATTTATTGAATAATGTCTATCGATCTTTTTTCCAAAATTTTAAAACTCCTTTATGTAAGGGTTTTGTTTAAATAATAATTTCAAGGATCTTAATTTGTTGCTTATGGAGGCGTCCACTTGCTTGTCTCCTACATTGAGAATAAATCCTCCAATTAGATTTTCGTCTATCTTTTCCTCCAACTCAATCGTTTTCTTATCGCTTAAAGTTTTTACAATCTGTTCGATTTCCTTGCGGATTTCCTTGTCCAGCGCAATCGTAGTCGTGATAGATGCCTTTTGAATTCCTTTGAAATTATTATAGGCATTATGAAACTCCGCAGCAATGGAGGGTAAAAGTGATTCCCGGTTTTTCCGGGTAATGATATCTAACATGGCCAGCGTTAGCCCATGTACTTTGCCCTTAAAAATCTTCTCAAGAATTGCTTTTTTCTTGTCATGTTTAATGATTGGGCTACGAAGCAAGGCAACCAGCTCAAAACTCCTTTCACAGGTGCGCGCGATAAACTGCATGTCCTTATGCACTTCTTCCAGGGCACCTTGCTCCTGTGCCAATTCGAGAAGTGACCTTACGTACCGCGATGCAGCTCTATAGTCCGCCATTCTCAGTTAAGCTTTAGTTCGTTTACAAAACGATTTGTCAAATCTTTCTGCGCTTTGTCGTCCGCCAGATTTTTCTTCATCAGTTTCTCGGCAACCTCCAGTGAAAACAGAGCCACCTGCTCCTTTACATCTCTCAGTGCCGCATTTTTTTCAGTTTGGATTACTGCCTTTGCATCTTCTATGATCTTGTCCGCATTTTTCTTGGCGTCAGTCTGCGCCTGATCATGAAGGCGATTGGCGGCATCGCGCGCGTCCCGAAGAATTTTATCCCTTTCATCGCGGGCTTCCCTCAGCAATTTTTCATTATCCGCCTTGAGGGCGGCCATTTCAGCCTTGGCTTTTTCCGCAGAATCCAGGGAGCCCTGGATGGAAGCTTCGCGCTCTTTCAATGATGCCATAATGGGCTTCCAGGCCATCTTGGATAGCAATAGAAAAAGCGTCAGGAAGACAACAATCTGCCAGAAGATCAGTCCGTAGCCGGGGGTGAGTAATTCCATATAGAGTCTCTTTTAAAATAAATTCAATGTGTTTGCGAAAAGAAACTTGCCCAGGCCAATTGCCAAAGGCAAGTTTCACCATCATCTTACGCTGTTCTGGTCGAAATCAAGAAACAGATAACGATTGCAAAAAGCGCGATTACCTCCACAAGAGCCGCGATGATCAACATTGAACCCTGCAATTTATTTGCAGATTCAGGTTGACGTGCCATAGCTTCCATTGCTGAGCCGCCAATGCGACCCACACCGATTCCTGCGCCAATTGCTGCAAGACCCGCTCCAATGCCAGCTCCCATCACCGCGTAGCTGATGTCCAATAATAAGGCAAACAACATACAAGTATTTATTTAAGTTAAACAACACCGGGAATTTCCCGGATCTCTTCTTAGCACGAAATCACTTCGTGCCTAATATTTTAATGATGGTCATGTTCTTCCGTTGCCATCCCGATGTACAGGGACGAAAACAGCGTGAATACATAAGCCTGAATTCCTGCTACCAGTAACTCAATCAGATTAATCAATGTCACAAATATTGAAGCCCCAATACCAACCACATAGCTATGGAAAATAAATCCCATGCTGAGCAAACTAAGCACCACAATGTGGCCCGCTGTGATGGCAGCAAACAAACGTATCATCAAAGCGAAAGGCTTGGTGATAATTCCTATGAGCTCAACAGGTAAAATGATTATTCTAAGGGGCAGCGGGACACCGGGCGTCCAAAAAATATGGGCCCAGTAATTCTTGTTGCCACTGAAGTTCGTAATCAAAAACGTAAACACCGCAAGCACCATAGTTACTGCAATGTTCCCAGTCATGTTCGCTGCACCAGGCAACAGACCAAGTATATTTCCCAAAAGGATAAAAAAGAACAACGTCAACAAGTATGGTGTATAGCGCTGATACTTCGGACCTGCATTGGGTTTAATGATCTCATCTGTAACAAACAGAATGATTGGCTCCATAAAGGATTGAATTCCCCTGGGAGCTTTTCCTTTATTTTTCTTGTAACCATTGGCGACTGATCGCATGATCAACAACAAAAGAATTGCCGTAAGAAAGAGCATAGCGACATTTTTGGTAATGGACAAATCCAAAACCGGTGCGTCATTGAGGTAGATGTGATTGTGTTCTAGCTTGTAGCCGTTGTAAGGCACCACATTGTGATGCTCATCGTAAAAATTAGATGACGAAAATATATCCAGTCCGCGCTCTGACGAGTAGACGATTATGGGGAGGTATAATGTTCCATAGTGACCATCGAAAAAATGCCAGATGTGGTCATCCAAAACGTGGTGCATGATTACCGCGCTTACGTCAAATTCCTCATCCTCCTGAGCGCCTTCGGCCGCCAGTGTCTTACCAGAAAATCCAATGCAAAGAGTGAGAATCAGTAGGTATCGAAAAAGGGCCTTTTTAGTGGTAAGAGCGGTCATTTTTACTCTTTTGCAGGGTTAAAAATTAGACCGCAAAGGTATTAATTATAGCTCCAGAAAAAAATATTTTATTTTTTTTTTAGGCTGCTGAAACCGAGCCAGTTACCGGGTTACTTTCTGATACAAAAAGGCAACCTCAAGGGCCGTAAAAATGAAATAAGTAACCATGAAAAGAAGGGCGTTGTTAGCGGCCTGAACGGGATCATCCCATACCATAAAAAGGACATAACCACCATAAGCGAGAATCTTCGCGAAGAGGGTGGCAATGTATAGGGGAACAAAGAATTCAGGTCTGTTTTTTTTTACGTCAGCGAGGTAAAAATAGATGCCCGCAGTTCCGATGAATAGCAATGAAATGGTCTGGTAAAAAAAGGACGGAAGAATGGAAAAAAAAGTCTTCCCGGAGAAAATCAGACAAGCCGTCACCAATACAAGGGATGCTACCAGGCGCATGCACTCAAGGTTTGTTAATCGATTTGAAAAGCAGGTACATGACCCCTGCAAAGGCAGAGAACGTAAAGACGAGAATAAAAACTGGAAACTTCAGTGCAAAGTAGTTATCGAGCAGGTACCCGGTCCATCCAGCAATACCTATAGTGATGACCAACTGAACGGCCAGCCCGCTGTATTTTAAGTAAGTATTAAACTGTTTTGGCCTCTTCTGGTCTGAGGGACCTTGATCCTTGGCCATTTTCACCCAATTTAATCTCGCGCACGGCAGCGCCCATCTTACAGCTTCCATTGAATACTGCCCCCGGCTCGACCACCAATTTACCGGTGATGATATCTCCGTGAACAATTGCAGTCGCCTTTAGAATCAGCATCTCGGTAATTTCAATTTTCCCTTTCACTTCACCTTCGAGATCGGCATTCTGAGCGATGATATTGCCCGCAACATGGCTGCTGTTACCCAAAGCAATTTTTGACTTCGATTTAATGTTGCCGATCACTTTCCCTTCAATACGAATATTACCGTAGGTTTCTATATTTCCTTCCAGCACAGTCCCTTTACCAATCGTATTGGTTGAATTGCTAATTTCTTCTGCCACTTTTTTTTCTTCTTTAGAGGTAAACATGATTTCTTCAGATTAAAAGGTTACAAACTCTTCCGGATTAAGGGAGTTGCCATTGTACCACAATTCAAAATGCAGGTGCGGGCCATCGGTCATCTCTCCACTGTTGCCAACTATAGAGATAATGTCTCCGGCATTCACAAAATTACCAACTTTTTTTAACAGTTCGGCATTGTGCTTATACACAGATATCAGGTTGCTTCGATGCTGCAGGGTGATTACATACCCGGAATCCTGGGTCCAGGAGGCCATGATCACCGTCCCATCGGCCACAGCCTTCACGGGTTCATTGGTTTTGGCCACAATATCAATCCCAAAATGACTCTTCTTGAGATCGTAGTGATCGGAAATAAAGCCCGTGATGGGCGAAAAGAAAAACATGTCCTGCAATTCCCTATATTTTGAACTGAAGGCTACCAGCGACATTTCTGATTGCTCAAATTCTCTGCGGAACTGCGAATCGGACGGAGCCAACTTCATGTCCGATACCGATGGAATCATCCGGCTTTCGTTGCCCAGGGCCGTGACCGGATCAACAAAACCACTCGATGTATCCCCGCTTAGTATCCGTTGAAAGTTCATGATGAACCTATCTTTGTTATCAACTTCCACCGCCAGCGAATCAACTTTGACTGCCAACTCATATAACTTTTTGTTGGCTTCCATTTGCGCATGCTTGGGATCAAACCATTTGGCAAGCACGGTCTTCGACAGCAACATGCTCAGGGAAAAAACCAGAATAAAGAAAGTGATAGAGACCACCAATAATTTGGCATAGGTGAACCCAAAGTTGGACCTTTCTGCAAGGTTCTCTTCATTGCGAATCACCAGTTGGTATTTGGTGACCAGTCTTTCTGAAAGGGTCTTTTTTGGCTTCAAAAAAGGTTATTTTTTGCACAAAAATAGATATAATCGTTAATTATAATATTGATTATCTGTTTTTTACGTTTGTAAACTGGAATTAACCCTTTTAAAGGTTTTGCGCGCGATTTTTCTCATTGCATTAATCCTTCTGGTGATAAGTTGTTCCACTGAGCAGACGACCGTTACCAGCAAAATATACCACAACCTCACTGCGCACTACAACGGGTACTACTACGCCCGTGAGAAAATCCGGGAGGTGGAAGAAATCATCCAGCGCAGCATGGATGATGACCACAATCAGATTTTGAGGCTGTATCCCAGACTGGATACAACGCTCGCCAAAACCTATGAAAAAGATACCGAGGAAGCTATTAAGATGGCCTCCATCTCGATTCAACGGCATCCGAATAGCAAGTGGGTCGATGACAGTTACATCATGGTTGGCATGGCCCGATTGTACAATTGTGATTTCGTCAATGCCGTGCAAACGTTCAAGTATGTAAATACGAAAAGTAACGACATCAACACCAGGCATCGGGGGTTACTCAATTTGATCAGGGCGTTTACCGAAAATGAAGAATACGTTAAAGCTGAAGAAGCCTTTCGTTTCCTCGAAAAGGAACCGCTCAACAAACAAAACGCGAAAAAACTATATCTCGAAAAAGCCTACTATTATCAGGTCCTTAGTGACTATGATAATATGGTTCGAAATCTTACGATGGCTGATTCTCTGTTGAATAAAGGTGACCAAAAGGGAAGAATATATTTTATTATCGGACAGGTTTACCAAAAACTTGGATTTGGATCTGAGGCCTACAACTACTACAGAAAATGTCTCTCGACCAATCCCGCTTATGAGATCGACTTTTATGCGCGTTTGAATATGGCCCAGGTGGCAAGGCTTGATGATAAGAGAGATGTGAAGACGGTGAGAAAGCAATTTGGTAAGATGCTGACAGATGCAAAAAATCAGGAGTTTAGAGACAAGATCTATTACGAGCTTGCCGAATTCGAGCGTAAACAAGGCCACTTGACGCAGGCCATCGAAAATTATTCCTTCTCGGCCCATGCCGGCAACAACAAGAGAATTCAGGGTAGCGCTTACTTGCGCCTGGGACAAATTCACTTCGACTCTTTAAAAAAATATAGTCTCGCAAAAAATTATTACGACAGTGCTGTGGCCTCACTCCCTCCAGATTATGAGGACCTCGAAAGCATCAAAAAAAGGCAACAGGTACTTGGGGAATTTGCCAAGTACACAGAAACCATTTCGTGGCAGGATAGCCTCCTTCGGATGGCAGCTATGGATTCATTAACCCTTCGTCAACAACTCGATTCAGTGGTTGCCAGCAGAAAAAAGTTGGAGGAGATAGGTGGGAGGAAGAAAAGGAGGTCCCAGGGTTCGGGAAATACCAACCAAAGCAATCCGTTTTTCCAGGAAGATCAAAACACCACAGCGGATTGGTACTTTGGAAATCTATCCGCAGTTGGTGCCGGTCAATCAGAATTCAAAAGGATTTGGGGCAGCATCCCGCTTGAAGATAATTGGAGAAGGTCCAATAAAACTTCGGTGATCAAACCCGCGGAGGAACAGGTGGCAGACATCACCGATGAAGCCGACACCCGCGAAACTGCGAGCGGCAATAAGTCGACAGACGAGGTCGGAAGAATTTTCGAGCAGTTGCCGATGACTGCGGATGCAAGGCAAAAAGCGTTGACCAAAATCGAAGAAGCGTACTTCAAACTTGGTGATCTTTATTACTTTCAACTTGCCGAAAAAACAAATGCGGCCAATTCCTACACCTCGCTGCTCAATCGCTTCCCCGACAGTGAATTTGAACCGGAGGTCCTTTATAAACTCTATCTCATTAACAACGAGTTGGGTAATACCAATGCCGGCAATTACTATGACAGGCTGGTAAAAAATCATCCCAATTCAAATTTTACAAAAATTCTTTTAAACCCAAATTACCTGCAAGAGACCAGCGCAGCAGCTGAAAAGCAAAAGTTGATCTATAAGGCCGCCTATCAGGACTTTGAAAGCGGGCACACAAAAGATTCACAGGAGAAACTAAATGAGGCATTTGCCCTTGGCGAAACCTCTTTCACACCGCAACTTGAATTATTGAGGATATTAATCACAGGAAAAACAGAAAATGTCAAGCGATATCAGGACGAATTGGAAGCATTTTTGTCCAAACATCCCGATGACCCGTTGAAACCCTACGCATCTAAATTGTTGTCGACCTCAAAGGCGCTGCAAGAGAAGCTCACCAATGCGCAAAATATCCGGTACACCAGTACCCTGGATGGCGCACACTATTTTGTGGTATCTCACCTTCAGCAAAGCAGGCTGTCTGATCTATTCTTGGTTACACTGGATAAATTTATTCAACAAAATTATAGGGGCAGCAAGCTGAAGACCAGTACGCTAATCCTCAATGAACTTTTTGTGCTTACCATGGTCACTGAGTTCCAGGATCCTCTTTCAGCGGTCGAATTTTTCGACCAGTTCAATGCCCAAACGTCTTCGGACAACACTTTTTCGAGCCATAAATTCAATATTTTTGTTATAACGAAAGATAATTCGGACATTCTATACAGAACCAAAGCCCTGGATGAGTACCTCACCTTCTTTGATCGAAACTATAAAGTCAAAAATCAATAAGTTGCTCAACTACAAAAGCAACCTGTTCCCCACCATCAGCAAATGGGTGTGGATATTATTACTCGCGGTTTTGTTAGGCCTCCCTGTCTATGTTTTCACGGTCAGCATTAATTTGTTTGGTCTTTATGGTGAAATGCCGAGTATCAAAGAGGTGGAAAATCCGGAAAACGATTTATCATCCGAATTGATTGCCGCAGATGGCGTATCGCTTGGCAGGTACTTTAGGTTTAACAGAAGTCAGGTTACCTTCCACGATCTCTCCGATGATTTGGTTAACACGCTGCTGCTATCGGAAGATCACCGGTTTTACAATCACTCCGGACTGGACTTTCAGGCGTACCTCCGGGTGCTGTGGGGCCTCATCAGTCTCAACCCTGCCGGTGGCGGGAGCACCATCAGTCAGCAATTGGCAAAGAACTTGTATACGCGAAATCCTGACAAGAGCCTGGACGGGTCTATCGCCAAACTCGGCAGATATCCGCGGAGGATCGTGCAAAAAACCAAAGAATGGATCATCTCTGTAGACCTGGAGAAAAACTTTACGAAGGAAGAAATCATTTCCATGTATTTAAATACAGCCGAATTCAGCAGCAATTCCTACGGAATAAAGGTAGCCGCTGAAACCTACTTCAATAAACCCACGGATAGCCTTAACCTGCAGGAATCGGCTGTACTGGTAGGCATGTTGCAAAATCCCACGTACTATAACCCAGCGAGAAGGCCGGAAAATGCATTAAAGAAAAGGAATGAAGTATTGGCCAAGATCTACCGGCACGGATATAAAATAAAAACAAGGGACGAGTACGATTCCATCACCGCATTGCCGCTCGATCTGAAATTCAATATTCAGAACCAGAACGAAGGTCTCGCCACTTATTTCAGAACGGTGATGAGCAACTACCTTATGCGATTTTGCAATGAGCGGGGGATCGACTTGTGGAATTCCGGCCTGAGAATTTACACCACGATCGATAGTAAACTTCAAAAATACGCGGAGGAAGCAATGGCTGAACATATGCAACCTTTGCAGAAGCAATTCAATGAAGAATGGAAAAGGGTGGGTAGCAATCCGTGGCAGGACGACAATGGAAAGGAGATAAGGGGATTCCTGGATTCAAGAATAAAAAGAACCGAGGTCTATAAATCACTTGTCGAAAAATATGGAGAAGGATCTGACTCCCTTAAAATTTCCCTGAAGTTAAAAAGGCCGATGACCGTTTACACAGCGGATGGTGAACGGGACACGCTGTTTAGCTACATGGATTCGTTGAACCATTACATGCGATACCTGCAAGCGGGTATGATGGCTATGGACCCGTCAACGGGACATATCAAAGCCTGGGTAGGCGGGGTAAACCACAAATATTTTAAATACGACCATGTAAAACAGGGCACAAGACAGCCTGGATCAACTTTCAAGGCTTTTGTTTACGGATTGGCAATGGAATCGGGCTACTCTCCGTGTCACCCCATGAAAGATATCTCGCCAAGTTTTAAGGTGCCGGGCGGGGTTTGGTGGCCACCGAACTCAGATGGCAAAAGAGGTACGGGCGCTGAAATGACGATTCGCCAGGCCATGGCCCGCTCCGTTAATTCCATTACTGCACAAATGATGCAGGCATTGGGTGCGGAAAACGTTGTTGAATTCGCGCACCGGGTCGGTATTGAAAGTAAACTTGATCCCGTCCCATCGCTATGCCTAGGCACCAGCGATGTGTCGCTATTCGAAATGGTTGGCGCTTACAGCACATTTGCCAATAGCGGCATCTATACCGAGCCATTTTTTATCACACGCATAGAAGACAAACACGGAAACGTGATTGAAAATTTTGTTCCCAAAACCCGGCAAGCCATCAATGAACAAACCGCGTACAAAATGATTTACATGTTAATGGGTGGGGTTGAAGAATCAGGGGGCTCCTCGGTGTCAATCAGCCCAGAACTCAAAATCGACAACGAGATCGGTGGCAAGACAGGAACGACTAACAATGCATCCGATGGATGGTACATTGGATTGACGCACGATCTGGTGACGGGCGTCTGGGTAGGCGGAGATGAGAGAAGCATTCATTTCCCGTCATGGCTATTTGGTCAGGGTGCCCGAACCGCAAGACCCATCTGGGATAAATTTATGATGAAGGCATACGCTGATCAGCAGAGTGGCATTGTCAAAGGCCAATTCAGGCGGCCTTCGTCTGGGCTCGACATCAGCCTGGATTGCCTGAAAGTAAATGAAAATGCGGACTCACTGGCCATTGACATTCAGCCGTGGGATATTAATAATTAATTCCAAAATCTATTGAAATGACTGAAGATGCACTTAAAGCACAAGTTGCATCCCTGCCAGACGCTCCTGGCATATACAAGTTTTCCAATGATCAGGGAGTGCTAATCTATGTAGGCAAGGCGAAGAGCCTGAGAAAAAGAGTAAGCAGCTATTTCACCAAGCAGTCGCAGTACAATCGGAAAACTGAAAAGCTCGTCTCTGAGGTTTCAAAAATTGAATTCACGATCACCAACTCAGAATTTGACGCCCTGTTGCTCGAGAACAATTTTATCAAGCAGAACCAGCCAAAGTACAACATCCTGTTAAAAGACGATAAAACCTTCCCTTACTTGTGTATACTCAAAGAAAGGTTCCCACGGATTATCTCCACCAGAAAATTCCTCCACCACAAAGGTGAATATTTCGGGCCCTACACAAGTGTCGTCTCAATGAATAGTGTGCTTGACCTGATCAGGCAACTATATACCATTCGCACCTGCAATCTTGCCCTGACGGAAGAAAATGTAGCCGCCAAAAAATTTAAAATCTGCCTTGAACATCACATTGGAAATTGTCAGGGTCCTTGTGAAGGACTGCAGGACGAGCCGTCCTACAATAATGATATTGAACTGGCGCGAAGCATTCTCAAGGGGAACCTAAGCATCGTAATTGACTACTTCTCGCAGCAAATGAAGGCAAGTGCTGCGGCCATGGAATTTGAACGAGCCGATCATTTCAAGAACAAATTGGCACTCTTGGAAAAATTTCAGATCAAATCCATGGTCGTGAACAAGAAGCTCACCAATACCGATGTGCTGACCATCACCAGTTCCGACCAGCATGCCTTCATTAATTTCCTTCAGGTCAAGGAAGGATCGATTGTATTTTCGGAAAACATCGAGGTGAAAAAACAAATTGAGGAATCTGACGAAGAAATTCTGAGTTACGTTGCCCATGAAATCAGGACCAAGCATTCCAGCCCCCATCAAATTATTTACAGCAACATCCCGCTTGAAATAAAAGCCGATGATGTGGAGAATGTAGTGCCGCAGATCGGGGACAAACGTAAGTTGGTCGCCCTTTCGCTCAAAAACGCCATGTATCAGCGAAGGCAAAAAGAAATTCAACAGGAGACGGAACGATCAAAAAAGAACAGGGTGTTGAGTGTGCTCAAAGACGACCTGCGCCTCCAAAAATTGCCCGAGATCATCGAATGCTTTGATAATTCAAATTTTCAAGGCGCCTATCCTGTTGCCTCCATGGTGAGATTTGTAAATGGCAAACCCAATAAATCCGGCTACCGCCATTTCAATATCAAAACTGTCGAGGGTCCCGATGACTTCGCTTCGATGAAGGAAATAGTGTCAAGGCGTTATACCAGGCTCTTGCAAGAGCAAAGAGCATTTCCCGATCTCATCATCGTGGATGGCGGCAAGGGCCAACTAAGCAGCGCTTGCGAGGCATTGAAGGAATTGGGCTTGTATGGAAAAATACCCATCGTGGGCATCGCCAAAAAACTCGAAGAAATATACTATCCTGGCGATTCCCTTCCGTTGCACATCAATAAAAAGTCACCTGGTCTGTTACTCATCCAACGCATCAGGGACGAAGCCCATCGATTCGCGATAACTTTTCACAGGCAGAAACGGGGAAAAGGATCATTGGCATCCGAGATGGAGTCTATACCGGGGATCGGCAACAAAACAGCTGAAAAGCTGCTAAGAAAATTTAAATCATGGAAAAAAATCAAAGAAGCCGGACCCGATGAACTCGCAGAAGTAATTGGTGCGAAGAAAGCGCTACGCATCGCTGAGCAAAAAAAAAGGGAGCAATAAGCTCCCTTTAATATTTTTATAAACCACCGATTAATATTCCCAGAGATTATGCTCGCGCTCCATCAACTTCATTTCTTCCCATTCGCGCGCCCAAACTGACTCGCGGTATGGCCTGCCATTCGCGGCATACGTATCATAAATACTTTCATTGTCAGGATTCTCCACTTTCTCAATCGTTCCGTGGAACAGCCTCAGCAAAAACGCATCTGCATAGTTCTTATTTTCAGCGGTGTTGTACCGGTTGAACCAGATCGCCTCATCGGGGTGATTCCTAAACACCTTCTCCAGGTCCTTGTACTTGAACCATCCAAGTGGCTTAAAGGTACCTGTATTGATATCAAATGCGGCCATTTCAATAGCCTGGATATCATAGTACAAACGCGATCTGCGTTTATCGAAAATAATATCCTCCTGCATCGTTAGTCGATAAATCTCAAAAGGCAGGAACTCAACGGCCTTGCCGGCATTCGTTTGTTGCCAGTCATTCGACCCTACAGGGTTCACTCCACGGCTATCAACAATGGCCTCATAATTTTTGCCATCAACAGTCACCCGATCTCCTGCGTACCAATCCTGGCTAGGATCCCACGCAGGAAAAGCTTGACCCTGCTGCGAAACAAGCGCGCTCAAAAATTCCTCCTTGGGCATCTTGCGGTTTACAGAATCCTTATAGTAGATATCTGCGATCTCGCCCGACTTAACGGCATCCAGCACGAGTTTGGTTATCTCGTTTCCACGGGCGAAGAAGCCTTTGTTTTGCTTCTCCCTAAGGTCAATATTTCTCCAAACCCTTACTTTGAAAAGCTGCTCATAGCGGGCTATGGGAATAAGAGAGTTAGGATTAATTTGTCCCTCAGACTCCTGACCTAAAGCCAGGAAGCCACTGCCAACCAGAACCAACAACAACGAAATCCTTTTCATCTGCATTTCCTACTAATTTTTTATTGAATCGGAATATTTATTACCTCAGAGCGAATAGCCACCCGCTCATCTTCTCCCTGGAACGTCCTTCTGGTTACCGTTTTAATATCAATGATAATTCGATCACCGGGCCTGAACTGGGATCTCCATGCACCCATATCCAAAATCTCCGAGTTGGCATTTAGCGTAGCAACGCGCTGAGTACCTCTGGCCAAGATCACTTCCATGCTCCTGATCCTGTAGTTGGCATCTTTTGGCACCTCTTGTTTAAAGTTCTCATCAGCCTCGGCTGAAATTCTCAAGCCGGTTAAGGACGCTCCTCTTACACCATTCTTCAAATCAATATCTTTTCCCGAATTGTCTTTTGCCACATAACGAGGCGCGGGGATTTGCTTTACGTCAAAATTTTCAGTCCCCAGCGTAGCGCCACCATTTGCCACTGTCACGGCCATTTTCCTTTCTGTGGGCACCAGGGTAACGCGGCCAGGCTTGTCTCCCTTGATCACGGACCCACCCCTTGCGCTAAAGGACGGGTTGTAATTTGTACCCAGCGCGGGCACTTCAATATTGACATTGTTTCCGCAGTTCATATAAAGCGTAGGGGCATTTCCAGTGGTTACGCGGATAACGGGCTTGGCTACAAAATATTCTATGGTTTGCTTATAAATCTGGTCTTCGCTGTCGCCAATGCGTATCTCAGCCTCGAACGTTTGCTTCGAAAGGCCCTGGGCATCGTAGTTGCTGGCTGACGCTGGGAAAGAAACTTTACCCATCATCACGCCATAGTTTGGATCAAGCGATACATCCAATTTCTGCCCATTTCTAAACATTTCAGGTGTCAGGCCCTCAGCCGAAGCGGTGATGAACATATCTGCTTCGTATTTATCTCCGGCAGCCACAATAGATGATTTGGGCTTAACCATAGGAACGATCTTGTCAAATTTAACTATACCAGCCTCTGCATCGACCGCCAGTTTAGCCAGGGCCAGCGCTTCAGTTTCCAACAACTCAGTCTGAAACTGGTTGACTGATGCAAGCGCAGCGATTGGAGGTGTATTCTCAAACGTGAATGTCAGGAAGTCTTTTTTGTTGTGATCCGGATCGTTCTTGAAAAAATCAATGTCCGCTGGCGCTTTGGCAATCTTATCATATTTCTCACCTGTTGCCTGATTCAACAAACCAACGTAGTCGTTCAGCATCTTCTCAAATTCCTTTCCCGTTGGGCTTCTCGGATCAATCATCAATGTAGCAACCTGCGAACCGTGGTTATTGATCAAAATCTCGTCCACTTTATCTGTTCCGGAGAGGGCTATCATTTTCTTTTTCAACTCATCTATCTTACCCATGGCATCAGCGGTTGCCTGCCTTACTTTATCAGCGTTGGCAACTGCGGCCACAACTTTGGGGTTTGTTTTTCCCTGACCTGCCTCTCGTATTGCTGCCAGTACGGCTGCATTTTTCTTGTTGTTCTCTGCTACAAGTTCTTCAAGGGTCACATTAATGATGGCGAACTTCTCCAACACAGCACTGCTTACCTGCAGTGCCAGCAACGCTGTAAGCACCAGGTACATCATACCTATCATCTTCTGTCTTGGGGTTTCCTTACCGCCTGCCATGTTCTGTTTGTTTTAGGTGAATGATTTCAGTTCGATAACTTTAGTTTGCGGATCCAGATCCTTTCATTGCGGTCAACATGCTTCCGTACACCTTGTTCAATGAGGTGAGGTTGTCTGTCAATTTGGAAAGTTCACCAGTGAACTTGGAAGTATTCTCACCCACTTTGGTCATGCCTTGCATAGCCCCGGACAAACTTTCGTAGAATTTGTTCATGTTCTTCACATGAGAGTCTGCATCCTTCAATTCCATTTCATATACCGAATTCAATGCGGCCAAGTTCTTCGTTACTTTCTGAACCTGGCTATGGTATTCGCTCGTATCCTTTGATGCGTCAGCCATTGCAGACACAGCTTTCATTGCTGTTCCATATGACTTATTCATCTCCGACAGCGCGGTGGAAGCCGACTGAACATTCTTTGCATACTCATTGGTGGCGACCGCTGCGTTGGAGAGGCTATTCATTTGTGAAGCCGATGTTGCCAAATTGGAAAGTCCCTTGCCAAGATTGTCCAGCAAGTTTTGGTCAACTTTTGCCGTCTTCAACATTTCATCAATTTTCAATAATGGCGAATCTCCAGCAGCAGGTTTGTTGCTGATTCGTGTAGCTGTAGTGCTGACCGGTCCTTCGAACTCCTCAGACAATTCCGGATAAACTTTTGACCAATCTGGCTCAGCATGTGGTGGTTCGAATGCGCTCAAAAAGAAGATTATGGCCTCTGTGGAAAGACCTAGCATTAGCATCTCATCGGCACCTGTCAAGTGAAGAATTTTGAACAATGCACCTACGATTACGACTGCGGCTCCAATACCATATACCTTTGGCATAATGGTCTTATAGAGTAGTTCCATGAATCCGCCTTTTTTCTTGCTCATTGTAGTATAGATTTAAGTTTTCGCCAATTAGTTTCTAAATATAACTAGAGTTTTTAATTATTAAAATTCTGTTCCTGACGACCTTCCGAGGTGAGTAACTGCACACCTGAAGCCGATATAAGCTCTTGTTGAGTCTTTGAATTCGTACGTTCTCGTACCTGTCTCCAGGAAGTAAGCAACGTCTTTCCACGAGCCACCACGAATAACTTTTTTGGGTGCCACGTTGGCATTGTACTTCGCGCTTTCGGGATCGGTTCTCGGATCGATAAATTGCGGGTTCAAATCCCAAACAGTCGGCACTGAAGCAGGGTTGAAATCGTCAAGACACCATTCAGAAACATTGCCTGATGTGTCAAATATTCCGTAGTCATTAGGGAAGTAGGATTGAACTGGCGATGTGTAGGCAAATCCATCATCGTAGAAATTACCGCGTCCAGGTTTGAAATTGGCAAGCATACAACCTTTTGAGTTTCTTATGTACGGATTACCCCATGGATACTTCGCCATGTCCCGGCCTCCGCGTGCCGCATACTCCCACTCTGCTTCTGAGGGAAGTCGAAATTCGGGCATCGGAAATTCTCCGATTGTTTTTCTATAGTCATTCAAATAGGCTGTCCTCCACTTTCCAAAAAATACCGCTGCATCCCAGTTGATACCCACCACCGGATAGTCATCGTATCCTGGGTGCCAATAATAATAGTCTTGAATCGGGTCTCCCATGTGATGGGCAAAGTCTTTTACCCAGGAGGTAGTGTCAGGATAATAATTCTGACGAAACTCCGCCTCACTTACCGTAGGGAAACCCTCTATGGTTCCGTTGTCAACAAGAAAAAAATTGGTGAATTGGCGATACTCGTTATTGGTAATCTCTGAATCGTCCATGAAGAAAGGGCCGATCGTTACCTGCTTGTTGAAGTTGATTTGTGTGGATGCGGGATCTTCATCAGCTTGTCCCATGTGAAATGTTCCTGCTGGCACGGGCACCATACCATAGGGTATGGTCATCACCCAGCCTTGACGGTTCGGTACGCCAACCAACTCTCCCTGATCGCCACCCTTGTTTCCACCGATTCCCAACAGTCCGCAGCCACCCAGCACAGCTGCCACTACCACTAAAGCCATGTAGCTCAAACTTTTTGGAGACACCATCTTATTCATATTCTTTAATGATATTAAAAATCAATTTTTGCAGGTTAAGCCAACCTAAACCGAGTCGAAAGTTATCTTTTTAGCCCTTATTATTAAAAAATGTAGCTCCCAAATTCTATAAAATCCCTAAAAAAGCAAAATAAATCTCCTTATTAGTGCCTGTATCTTGGTGTTCGAACGACCTTTTTCCCGCTACCTGGATTTACCGGCAACTCATAGGTAAGCATAAATTCATGCGAAGTTGGCTGTTTAGCGGCCTGATCCTTAATTACATAGTCCAACCCGTAGCCTAACTTGAGCGATTTATCCTTCAGCAGGCTGTATCCCAATAACAATATAGCCGCCTCCGATTGACGGAACGACAAACCCGCCCACATAGTATCCTTAAAATAAGCTAATCCGCCAACGTCAAAGGTGGTTTTGGTGAAATCCGACTTGACCAGTCCTGTAAACAGAAACCGCAGGTCGAAATTGACGTCATAATAATATCCCCCCGTAACGTAAACGTGGCTGGCCAGCGCGTTGCGCTGATTCAGTCCAAAGTCAAATTCAGATTTTACGAGGTGATTGAAACTCAATCCGGCATAATATTTTTCTTTTCGAAGAAAAGCGCCTACGGCAACATCGGGTCTCACCTGTGATTGTTTGCCAGTGGCGTCAAGCAGCGGATCATTAGGATCAGTGGCTCTGTATTGATCAAAATTTATTGTTTGAGAATAGATTCCAACGCGCACTCCGAGGCTCAACTTACTCTCTTTGATTCCCAGGTGATAGGCATACGATGCCTGCGCTTCCAAATTATTCTGGGGTCCCAACTTATCGTTAACGATATAGGCACCAAACCCGCTGTTGAGTTTGTAGATCGGAGTGGTCATACTCACGATTTGTGTAGTGGGCGCAGTACCCCCTCCAAAACTGGGCGCATATCCCAACCATTGGCTTCGATGCATGGCCGTAAGCTTGGTTACTCCTTCCACGCCTGCATAGCCCGGATTATAATAAAGTGTATTGAACATGTATTGCGTGAACTGGGGATCCTGCTGGGCAGAAGCAGTCAACGTCCACATCAACAATAAAGCGCCTGTTATTAGTCTCTTACTCACAATTGCCGGGAAAACAGATTTAAATATACGCCATTTATAATTATGCAATCAATAGCATGTAATTAAAGTGTAATAAAATCTGGGTCAGAGTAAAAAGTTAACCCTTAACGAGTTACTTAATTCCGTTGGCCTTCAAAATATAGAGCTCCAGGGCTCCCGTCATTGACGGGGCGTTCGGGTGTGGTGCCTCAATATCCAGGATCAATCCGGCATCCCTAACGGCCTTTGAAGTGGTAGGTCCAAATGCGGCAATGCGGGTGTTGTTCTGTTTGAAGTCCGGAAAATTCAGGAGCAGCGAATTGATGCCGGCCGGAGTAAAAAAGGCCAAAATATCATAATACACATCCGTGAGGTCGCTCAGGTTCGAAGCCATGGTGTGATAGATAATCGCCTCCGAATAATTGAATCCATTCTCTTTCAGGAAATCGGGAATATCGTTTATCCTGATGTCGGAGCATGGAAAAAGAAATTTTTCGTTTTTATGTTTCTTGAGAATCTCCAGCAGGTCACGCGTGTCCCTCAATCCTGAAAAAATCTTTCTCTTCCTGATCACGATATACTTCTGAAGGTAATTTGACGTTTGTTCGTTGATGCAGAAATATTTCATATCAGCCGGCATCTCTATCTTGAGTTCACGGCATATTTGAAAAAAATGGTCTACGGCATTCCGGCTGGTAAAAATGATGGCCGAGTGATCGAGTATGTCAATCTTTTGTTTTCTGAATTCTTTGATATCTACCGGCTCCACCTGGATAAACTGCCTGAAGTCAATTTTCAAATTGTACTTTTCAGCGAGTTTTAAATAAGGTGAATTGGGATCGGTGGGAGCTTCTTGAGAAACCAGGATGCTCTTTACTTTGATCATCCTGTCATTCATAGTTTCAGTCATATCAACACTAAATCAGGTTCTGCTAAGAATTTAAGACTTTAACGAGGACAACAATTGGTATTATTTCCGATGCGCAAAGGTAGGAAAATAATTGAAAAAATCGGAGCGTGGATCTCCTCAATAATTTCAACCCGATCACCAGGACCCAAAAACTTGACAAAAAGATGATCACCTCCAACAAAAAACTATAGGGTCTTGTGCTTTGAATATTTAAAACAAAATAGCATAGGCAGACAAATCCCGTCAGCGTAAAGACGAAGAAGATCAGCCGCACGTAATTGTAAAATTGAAAACTGAGCCCTTCCCTAAAATCAAACATCCTCGAGAAAACAGATGTCAAAATTAGCTTTGCAAGCAGTGCAAGCACAACCACGGATGACAGTTTTAACCACTGAACGAATCCGTTACCGAACGACTGCACTATAAATATTTCAGCAACCGGAATTTGATTCGATCCAAATTGAAACACGGTGAGTAAGATAAATCCGGCAAGTAAACTGCTAAAGCCATAGTACAAAATATTGACACTGGCAGAAATGCGGCTGTTGAGCAAGGTGTCTTCCCGTTCCTGGATAGAAAATAATCTCGCGAAGTTGAAGTAGTCGAACGTCAGACGCGGATTTGTGCGAAGTAAAATAATAAAAAAGGCAATGAGCAAAAGGGAAGCGATGATTGAAAAGTCCAGGAAATAATCATCTGGCCTCAGCGAATTACTAAAATTCGATAGCGACTCATCGGTCGACACGACAACGGTCTCCAGCCAGTCGAATCCACCGGGCTGATGGACACCAAATATCCATTGCCCGGAGACGTGACGGGCCAGGCTGTCAATATTGATCATCACTTTTCTTTTGTTGAAGACCAGCAGTTGATGATTGAGGTACACAGAAAAAGGCGCTGCTGCCCGAACCCTTAGCACACTGCCTTCGGGATACGCGCCCTGATCAACTTCAAAATAAATCGCTTGAAGATCGGAACGACTCGCACTTCGATAACTCTCGAACGAACCTCCCTTGTAAACTTTCCATACGTCCCTCAAATCATTTACAACAACCTCGTCACGCAGGGCGTGAACATCGCCCGCAGCTGACAACAAAACCAATACGATCGTTAGCGCTCTCAAATTAAGGGTAGCTTGAAGGCACAAAGATTATCAATAATAAATCAGTTAAGTAAAGCCGGGCGTTCTTTCTACCTTTGATTCGTAAAATTAATTCTGGATCCGCTCATGCCGGGACTCTACTTTCACATCCCATTTTGTACCCAGGCTTGCCATTATTGCGATTTCCATTTCTCCACTAAAATGCAGCGAATGGATGATGTGGTGGAGGCAATGGCGAAGGAATTGGAGCTGCAGAAAGACTACCTCAATGATAAAAGGCTTGACAGTATTTATTTCGGAGGAGGGACTCCCTCGTTGCTGAGCGATCATCATTTTGACAAAATATTCGCGACAATCTCCAGATTGTTCACCGTGAGCCCTGCCTGCGAGACCACTTTGGAGGCGAATCCTGACGATTTGGCCAAGGAGAAAATTGCCGCTTTGAAGGCGTGGGGAATAAATCGCCTTAGCATTGGCATTCAATCCTTCAATGATAACATTTTGAAATTTTTGAACCGGACCCACGATGGACAGATGGCGATTGCTGCATTGGAAAATGTAAGGAAAGGCGGATTCAGTAATATCAGCATCGACCTGATCTACGCCATTCCCGGCCAGGACCAAAATGTTTTGCGCGATAACATAAGGTTAGGATTGGATTTTTCACCAGAACATATTTCGACATATGGACTCACTGTTGAACAAAAGACAGTCTTTGGGAATCTTGTTTCCAGAAAAAAACTTCGGGAAGTTGATGAAATGGAAAATGCGGCACAGTACCAGCTTTTGACCAATGTGCTGGTTGATTCCGGATATGAGCACTATGAGATCTCTAATTTTAGCAAAAAAGGTTTTCACTCACGCCACAACAGCAATTATTGGAAACAAGAACCTTACCTGGGTATTGGCCCGAGCGCGCACTCCTACAACCTCTCATCCAGGCAGTTTAACATCAGAAACAACATTAAATATTTGAATTCCATCGCCAATGGCGTTGTCCCCGGCAGCATAGAAATTTTGACTAAGGAAAATAAAATAAACGAATTCGTGTTCACCACCCTTCGCACCAGCTGGGGATGCGATTTCAGAAAGCTCAAGCAGGACCACGGATTTGATTTTCTTGAAAGTCGCGGTGACTATATTAATGGGTTGGTACAAAAAAAGCTGGCAACGCTAAACAATGACACGCTGCAGTTGACTTTTGATGGGAAGCTTCTGGCGGACAAAATCTCGCTCGACTTGATGATTTGAACAAAAAATATATCCAGCCCTCTGTTTGATATTAACCAACAAAAAAATAGCTAATTTTCTGGCTTGAATCGCATATGACGATTGAGGAAAAACAGGTGTACATGCTTTTGAAGGCGGTGATCTTTAGCTATCATGGTCTGGACGAAGACGAAAAAAAGGATCTTGAGAACACGGCCGCGCGCCTTGACGCCCGGGCAGAATTGAAATGGGCGCTCGACTTTATCGCTGAAGACTTTATCACCGCATTTGATCGGGCCAGGACGCACCTCAATGATATCATTGGAGACTATCCCAAGAAAGAACGAGTCGAGCTCATCAACATGGTATGGGAAGCCAATAACCTGAAAGGCTACGTGACTGAAATGGAAGCAACAGCCATGCTCAAACTTGCCAAAGACTGGAACGTAGAAAAGGAACTGGTAGAGTTAGTCCTGAAATAGGTTTATAAAGACATCATGTCTTTAAACTTAGCAGCCTGTCTTCTGCTCACCTCCACTTTATCGCCACCTTTCAATTTCACCATCAATCCTCCATTGAACCACGGCTCGATACCTTCTACCCAGCTAAGGTTGATGATATGCTTTCTGCTTGCTCTGAAAAACGCACGCTCATCCAATTTCTCGTCTAATGCATTGAGCGATTTGTGGATCATGGGGCGATTGCCGTCAAAATATACTTTGATATAATTTCCGTCCGATTCAAATAAACGGATATTGGTAAGGCTCACAAACCAACACCGGTCACCATCTTTTACAAACACCTGATCCTCAAGTCCCAGTTTTTTATCTTTGGATCTTCCGCCACGGCTTTTCTCTTTTTCGTATATCTTTTGCACCGCCTCTGACAAACGCTCCGGATGAATGGGCTTTAACAGGTAGTCCAACGCGTTTACTTCAAATGCCTTCAGTGCAAACTCATCGTATGCAGTCGTAAAAACCACCAGGGGAGCCGAGTCAAGAGATTCCAATAGTTGAAAGCCCGTTCTCCCAGGCATTTGAATATCAAGAAATAATAAGTCGGGATTTAGCTCGGTGATCAATTGTTCTGCCTCGTCAGCGTTCATCGCCTCTCCGACAATTTCAATCGCAGGATGCTCTTCCAAAAGTTTGATCAGTTCTTTGCGCGCCAGTCTTTCGTCATCGACAATCAGTGCTCTCATAGTGAGTTTATATGTGGAATATTAATTTCTGTGAGTACAAAACTATCGTTTTCTGTCAATATTCTAAAAGAAGCAGAACCTCCGTAAATTAGTTTTAGTCGCTGCTTCGTATTCTCCAATCCCATACCGCCTGACGTTCGTTTTACTCCGTTGATGTATTGTCCGCTGTTTCTGATTTGTATATTGAGCATGTCATTTTGAATGGTAGTTTTTATCTGAATCAATCCACCTTCCGTCAACCTTGATATGCCGTGCTTGATTCCGTTCTCGACCAGCGTCTGGATCATGAGTGGAGGCACCAAAAAATCTTTGGAGTGCGGATCGATGATGAATTCCGTTCGTAACCGTTCTTCGAAGCGTATACTTTCAAGGCCCAGGTAGTCTTTCACCACCTTGAGTTCATCCTTGAATCGGGTGAGCCCCTTCTTATCGGCAACCAGCGAGTTTCGCAGTATACTCGACAGGTGATTGATGGCCTGCTTTGACTTGGAAGGATTTTCATCCACCAGCGCCCGGATACTGTTTAAGGCATTAAAAATGAAATGTGGATTAAGCTGCGATTTCAGGTTATTCAACTCGATGGCACGCGCATGCGCCTCCAGTTTAAGCGACTTGTTGTACCGCTCAAAGTAGTTATAAATAAAATATAATGCTGACCAGAGAAAAAATATGATGGCATAATAAAGGGAGCCCCAGAAAATATTTTGCAAGTCAAACGCAACTTCGGTGCTGAACAACCTCAGCGGCAGGGAAATGGGAATCCTCAGAAAATACATGACCAACCCCAGACCGAATACAGTGACGATCACCTTTGGAATCAGGCGCGGCATCCCCAGGCTTAGCCATCTCCATTTATTGATATAGTGACGATATCCGTGAGATACCAACAAACAAAAGATGGCTTCGTAGGCGAGAAATATAATACGTTGAGTACTTACACCCAGGCCACCAGCCGCAATGAGGCTCGCAACAATTTGCACCAGGGCATACACCGTCCAGCCGCCTACCTGCAAACTCCAGTAAAGCTTTTGTTTATTTAATACCGTTTTCACCTTTCACAAAGGTACGAAATGAAAAAATCCTGCAGCCGAACTTTGATGAATGCCACTAAATCAGCTCTGCTTTTAAATATTTGCCCGTATATCCTGCGGGGTTAAGGGCCACCTCTTCCGGGGTACCCAGTGCGATGATTTTGCCCCCTTTCTCTCCGCCCTCGGGCCCGAGGTCAATAATATAATCAGCCGATTTGATTACATCCATGTTGTGCTCTATGATTAGAACGGTATTTCCCTTGTCAACCAGTTTCTGAAGCACGTCAAGCAAATGGCTTATATCCTGGAAGTGCAGCCCCGTGGTGGGTTCATCAAGAATATAAAAAGTTTTTCCCGTGTCTCGTTTCGAAAGTTCTGTCGCCAGTTTTACACGCTGGGCTTCGCCACCGGACAATGTTGTGGCGTGCTGCCCCAACGAAATATAACCAAGACCCACTTCGCTGAGTGTCTGGATTTTTCTCAGAATCCGAGGTTGGTTTTCAAAAAAAGCCACGGCCTCTTCCACCGTCATGTCAAGCACATCGGAGATCGACTTGCCTTTGAAGCGCACTTCCAGGGTCTCTCGATTGTATCGTCTCCCCTTGCAGGTTTCGCAAAGCACATGAATATCCGGCAGAAACTCCATCTCAATTAAACGGAGCCCAGCACCTTCACAAGTTTCGCACCGGCCTCCCTTCACATTGAAGGAAAATCTGCCTGGCTTGTAGCCACGGATTTTTGCCTCAGGCAACTGTGCAAACAGATCGCGTATGTCGGTGAATACTCCGGTATAAGTGGCAGGATTGGATCGGGGCGTGCGGCCGATCGGAGATTGATCCACTTCAATGACCTTATCCAGGTTGTCAAGCCCGTCAATTTTTTTGTAAGCTAACGGAGCTGTTCTTGATCTGTAAAAATGAGCATTCAGGATGGGAAATAATGTCTCATGTATAAGGGTGGATTTGCCACTGCCTGATACTCCTGTCACGCAGGTCAGCGTCCCCAACGGGATTTTCAGATCAACATTTTTCAGGTTGTTTCCTGACGCTCCATGCAGCGAAAGTTTTTTTCCCGACAGGTTTCTTCTCTCTTTTCCATAGTCTATTTTCAGACTTCCGGCCAGGTATTGCGCGGTGGTGCTCTTCGATTTTAAAAATGTTCCGGGGTCACCCTGCGCCACGATGTGGCCTCCGTGCCTTCCCGCGCCAGGTCCGATATCGATGATATAATCACAGGCAAGCATCATTTCCTTGTCGTGCTCCACTACGATCACGGAGTTGCCAAGATCGCGGAGGTCTTTGAGTGCCTTGATGAGTTTGACATTGTCGCGTGCATGCAGTCCGATGCTGGGTTCATCCAAGATATAAAGTACGCCCACGAGTTGAGTGCCTATTTGTGTGGCCAGCCGGATTCGCTGCGCCTCCCCGCCACTTAAAGTTCGCAATGGCCGATTCAGGCTCAGGTAATCCAAACCCACGTCTAGTAAAAATCCAATCCGTTTCCTTATCTCTTTGAGTATCTCGGTTGCAATAACTTTTTGCTTATCACTGAGCCGGGTCTCCAAATTTTCAAACCATTTTTTCAAACCATTGATATCCAGCATGGCCAATTGAGCGATGTTGGTATTATCAATTTTGAAATAAAGGGATTCTTTTTTCAAACGCGCGCCCTCGCATTCAGGACACATTCTCACCGAAGTAAAGTCATCCACCCATTTCCTGATGGCCTCTGAGCCTTCGTCCTTTTGTTTTTGCAAAAAATTGATAATTCCTTCAAACTTTGTATTCCATTCGGTACCAGGGTATTTTACCGATGCTACGGCCACAGGAACATCATCTCCATAGAGCAGTACTTTCAGCACATCTTTAGGAATGTTTTTGATTGGCGTGGACAACGTTTGTTTGTTTCTTTTTAACAACGCTTCAACCTTTTTAAAAATCCAGATATCACGGTACTCACCGAGGGGCAAAATCCCGCCACGGCTAATACTCAGTGAATTGTCAGGAATAATGGAATCTTCAGTGATTTCCTCGATTTGACCCAACCCATTGCACACCGGACATGCCCCGTACGGTGAATTGAAAGAAAAATTATTGGGTGCGGGTTCATCGTACGAGAGGCCCGTTTTGGGATCCATAAGGTATTTGGAAAAGTGATGAGCCGTTCCATTTTCCTCTATGGCAATCACCACCCCTTTTCCCTCTTTGAGTGCTGCGTTAAGGGACTGTGAAATTCGGTGCCGGTCCTTTTTGTCGACAACGATCCGATCGATCACAATCTCGATGTCGTGAATCTTGAACCGGTCGACCTGCATTTTCGCCTTGATCTCCTGAATCTCGCCATCGATCCGGACTTTGGAATAACCACTTTTCCTTATCTGAACAAACAATTCGCGATAGTGTCCCTTGCGCCCTTTCACCACGGGAGCAAGCAAACTCAATTTTTTCCCGTTGAACGAATTCAGTATGGCATCCAAAATCTGATCTTCTGACTGCCGGATCATTTTATCTCCCGACAAGTAGGAAAACGCCTCTCCTGCCCTGGCGTAAAGGAGCCTCATGAAGTCATATATCTCCGTCACCGTGCCCACTGTAGAGCGCGGATTTCTCGATGTGGTTTTCTGCTCAATGGAGATAACAGGACTTAGTCCGTTGATTTTATCTACATCCGGACGCTCAAGATTGCCAATAAAACTCCTGGCGTAGGCCGAGAAACTTTCCATATACCTGCGCTGGCCTTCTGCATATATGGTGTCGAACGCCAGAGATGACTTGCCACTGCCGCTGATGCCCGTGATCACGATGAGTTTGTTGCGCGGGAAGGTGAGGCTTATGTTTTTGAGGTTGTGTTCTCGCGCGCCAATGATCTCGATCGTTTCGAGGTCGGTTAGGGTTGTCTTATTTTTTTCGGGGGATGATCTTGCCATTAAGGAGTTTCAGAAATGTGAATGCAATTAAGACTACAATTATGAGCTTGAAAAGGTTTGTATCAAATAAGGGTCAAGTTAAAAGCAGTAAAAAAGAGGAGTAGATTCCAAAATGAAAACACCGGTATCTCCTGGCCTTTTCCGATTTCGGCAACCTTAAAATGTGGAACCAGTTTTTTAATGTTATTGCAAATTAGGCTCAGGTCATTAAATTTGCAGTCCCTTTGATTCGCTGGCGGAAATTTATTGTCAAAAATAGATTTTAAGAGGCGGTTTTGACTGGTTAATAGGGAATTTTGATAAAAACCAAGCGGGAGTAGCTCAGTTGGTAGAGCACGACCTTGCCAAGGTCGGGGTCGCGAGTTCGAGTCTCGTTTCCCGCTCAACAAAGAAAAAATGCCGCAATCAATTGCGGCATTTTTATTCTGGTCTACCCGGGTGCCTGCCCACCGCAGGCGGGGTGAAATTGGTAGAACTGCCTACGCTCACGCTACGGCAGTCGGGCACGCAGGGTCCTGCTTCAATTTCAAACAAAGGGTAGCGTTCTTTACAATATTGATATTTTCTACCCGGGTGGTGGAATTGGTAGACACGCAGGACTTAAAATCCTGTGGCTAGTAATAGCTGTACGGGTTCAACTCCCGTCCCGGGTAC
>CAZZNH010000009.1:92488-260929 GCA_964655635.1 uncultured Ohtaekwangia sp. | reverse complement strand
TGGGTGGGGTTGCTTATTTGTTATTTTCGGGAGGAGGAAACGATGATATCCCGCCACCAATTACGCCAGAATAGCCATTTTCAAAACCTTAGTGTAAATACCGTCTTTACATTCGGTATCGAATTGACGTACAGGTTTCCATTATGCATTTGCATAATCTGACGGGACAAGCTTAGGCCGATTCCGGAACCGGTCTTTTTTGTGGAGAAAAAAGGCACAAATACCTTGTCCAGGGCCTCGCCTATAATTCCAGGACCATTGTCAATCACTTCTATCAGTGCATGTTCCTCTGCATGCCGGGTCCTGATTTCGATGCTGGCATTTTTTACCCCACCGCAAGCCTCGATTGCATTTTTCACCAGGTTGATGAGCACCTGTTCTATCATCTCCTCATCGGCTTCCACGGTTTGGTCTATATCGGCTTTGATGGTTAGGTTGATGCCTGACTTTTTAATGTCGTTGCGCATCAGATGCTCCACTTTTCCAATCAGGTCCCTCGTCTGCACCGTTTTAAATTTTGGCTGAGGCAATGAGGTGTACTCGCGATAAGCATCAATAAATTTAATCAATCCCTTGCTCCGGCTTTCTATGGTATCGAGACCTTCTTTCAGGTCCTCGGCTCCCTCACTCTTTAATTCGAAATGTTCATTGACTTTGGTCAGGTCGTGGACCAAAATTTCCCGGAGGGTGGAAGTGAGGGATGAGATGGGTGTGATGGAGTTCATGATTTCGTGCCGGAGGACACGGGTCAGATTTTGCCATGCTTCCAGTTCCTGCCGTTGCAATTCAGTTTGAATGTTTTGCAGGGTGACCAGCTTCACTGTTTCGCCACGCAGTTTCATTTCCGTGGCCTGAATGGTGAGTAGCAGATCGCTGCTTCCTTTATACAGCGTGCTCTTCCCTGGGAGCACATCGTAAATGGCCTTATACAGCCTGGGATTGATCTCAATCAGATCCTCCAGGTTTTGCAAAGTGGTGACACCCATAAACTTTTTCGCATTGGCGTTGATGAGTTGAATTTCGCCTTCATCATCAAAAGAGAGAATTCCCGTTCGTACTTGCTGTACCACTGTGTTTAAATACTGCCAGTGCTCTTCTTTTTCGGATCTCGCCTTACGGAAAGCTTCCAGTACCTCGTTGAATGCTTCGTTCAACTCCTTAAAGCTCTGGCCAAGCTGGTTATCGCTGGTAAATCCAGAAATAAAATCGGAGTACTTAATGGATTCAAGGAAGCGGGTGAGCTTTCTGTTGGTTTGTGAAATGAACCGGTAAAGTTCAAAGAACTGAACGGCCAGAACAACAAATGTGAGTAAGGCGGCAAAGATCATGTTCGGCCTTGAAAGCATGAACACGATCAGGCCCAGCACCAAACCGATGAGAATTATCCGGAATGCAACGCGAACCCTGAAATCATTAAAGGCCATACTTTTCCAGTCTGCGATAAAGGGATGACCGTGTGAGTCCCAGTTCGCCTGCCGCCTGCGTTATATTGCCGTTGTATTTTTTAAGTACTTTTCGAATCAAAATTTTTTCTACTTCCTCCAGGTTAAATTGTTCCAAATTTAGCTGTTGATCTGATTCTTTGTTGGCTGTCGCGTTAAAGTTAAAATCCTCCGGTTGAAGCACCGAGGAATTGCTGAGGATCACAGCCCGTTCAAGGGCGTGCTGCAATTCGCGAATGTTGCCCGGCCAATTGTGTTTATTCAGCCTGCTCATGGTTGCCTCGCTGAGTTTGCTTAGGTTTTTTCCATACTTGTTGGAATAGTGCCGGAGGAAATGATTGGCCAGCAAAGGAATGTCCTCAAATCTATCGCGAAGGGGTGGTATCTCAACCTCAATCGTGTTTATTCGGTAAAGCAAGTCTTGTCTAAACCTATTTTCTTTCACCATTTCATATAGCGGCATGTTGGTGGCACAAATCAACCTAATGTCTACAGGTGTATCCTTGTTTGACCCCACGCGGCTTACTTTCCTGTTTTGCAGCACCGCCAACAGTTTGGCTTGCAACGGCATGGACAAATTGCCTATCTCATCCAAAAACAATGTTCCTTTGTTGGCCAATTCAAATCGTCCTGCGCGGTCCTCTTTTGCGTCCGTAAACGCGCCTTTTTTGTGCCCAAACAATTCGCTTTCAAAAAGCGTTTCGGTGATAGATCCAAGATCCACACTGACAAATGATTCGTGCTTTCTTGAAGAGTTGCGATGGATTGCGCGGGCAATGAGCTCCTTGCCTGTACCGTTCTCTCCAAGAATCAATACGTTGGCATCGGTATGTGCCACCCGCTCGATGGTTTGAAAAATTCTTTGCATCGGCTGACTTTGCCCAATGATGTCGCTGAATTTTTCGTTCAACGCCTGATTGATTTCTTTGTTCTTGATGCGCAACGATTCAATTTCATTGCGGGACTCCCTCAAACGCAAAGAAGAATAGATCGTAGCGAGAAGCTTTTCATTTTCCCATGGCTTCAACACGAAATCGGTGGCTCCCGCTTTGATTGCCCGGACCGCCATCTGAACGTCTCCGTAGGCCGTAATCAAAACAACTACTGACGAAGAATCGAATTCAAGGATTTTTTCAAGCCAATAATACCCCTCGCTGCCGCTGCTCACATCTTTTGTAAAGTTCATGTCAAGCAAAATGACATCGTAGCTTTCGTTGCTCATCAGGTTGGGGATGGCTTCGGGATTTTTTTCAATGTCTACTTGAGCGAAGTGGCGTTTGAGGTACATCTTTGCCGCTTTCAGCAAGTCTTCGTTATCGTCTACGATGAGGATTTTGCCAGTTTTTGTTTCTGTCATAGGAAATGAATTCGATATATCAATTTGGTCTCGAGACTGAATCATTATCCCAAAACCGAATAATCCTGTCCGGGATTGGGCAATATTGATACCGAATTATGAATCGTGTCCAAATCCTGAATAATGGCCAAAACGTCCATAAATGTATTAAAAATTCGTCCGGATACGAACATTACCGTTCACCCGTGAACGTGAAACGGGCCAGAATTGGGCTATTGGGGAACCAATTTCTGCTTTTTGCTCGTTGGCACGTTTGTTGGCAAATAGCTGGTCGGGTTAAAAAATTATTTGGTATTTCATGGATAAGCAACTCAAGAAGAAGAAGTGGACGGTGAAGCGGGTTTCCACCTACGGTGGAATAGCCCTGTTGGTGATTTTCATTTCCTATCAGTTTCTGTTTGCCGACAGGCGTTCTAAACTGAAAGTTGAGACAGAAAAGATTTCGATATCTACTGTGCAGCGAGGAGTCTTTCAGGAGTTTATCCCGCAAACGGGAACCGTGGAGCCAAGCAGGACAGTTTACCTGGATGCTATTGAAGGTGGAAATATTAAAAGGATCGTCAAGGAAAGCGGTGCCATGGTGAAAGAAGGTGATTTGATTCTTGAACTGACGAACCTTAGCCGGGAATTATCCGTGTTGCAGCAGGAGGCACAGCAGGTGGAGAGTATAAACCGTTCGCGAGATACCCGCCTTGGGTTGACGCGAAATGACTTGGAGCAAAGGAATGCCCTGGCACAGATCGACAATCAGCTTGCCATTTTGGGGCCTCAATATAAAAGACAGCAAGTTCTTTTTGAGAAGAAACTGATTTCCAAACAAGATTTTGAGAGGACAGAGGCCGACTATAAATTCAACCTTGAGCGCAGGAGAATTACCTATGAGGTTTATCGAAAAGATTCGATGGCACGAATTGATGCATTAAAAGATATTGATGCTTCGGAGGCCAAGATGCGCCAAAACCTCGCAGGTGTTGGCACCATCCTGGATAACCTGAAGCTAAAGGCGCCCATTTCCGGCCAGCTCTCGCGGCCACAACTTGAAGTCGGTCAGGCGGTAAGTCAGGGCCAACGGTTGGGCCAGGTGGATATATTAGGAAGTTACAAAGTTCGGGTTCCTATTGATGAATTGTACCTGCCACGGATTTCAACCGGATTGCACGCAACCACCAGCTTTGCAGGAAAGGATTATTCACTGATCATCACGTATATTTATCCTACCATTACCAATGGTCGGTTTGAAGTGGATATGGATTTTGATGGAGAAACTCCTGACGGAATCCGTAGGGGGCAGTCGCTTCGGCTACGAATCGAACTAGGGCAATCCTCAGAAGAATTGTTGCTTCCGGTAGGTGGATTTTATAAGGACACGGGAGGCAACTGGGTGTTTGTAGTGGAAGAAGGCGGAGGCCGAGCCATTCGCAGGGATATTAAACTAGGCCGGAAGAATACAGAGCATTTCGAAGTGTTGGAAGGCTTAAAACCCGGAGACAGGGTAATCACGTCATCCTATGAAAACTTTGGGAACAATGAAGTTTTAATACTTGATTAATGCAACTATTTAAAATTTGGAGCGTCTAACTACAGAATCAGGGAAGCCGCAGTAACTTTTAACAAAATCAAGAGTACTAACAAGGAACTTAAATCAAACCATAAATATCTAATTGAAACACGACTATGATCAAACTAAAGAATCTTGAAAAAGTGTATTCTACCGAGGAAGTAGAAACCACTGCCCTCAACAACATCAACCTCGAGATAAAGGAAGGTGAATTTGTGGCTATCATGGGTCCATCGGGATGTGGTAAGTCGACCTTACTGAACATTCTTGGATTATTGGATAACCCCTCAAACGGTGAATATCATTTTGGCGAGCATGAAGTGGCCAAATACTCTGAGCGCCAGCGCGCACAATTGAGAAAGGGATCTATCGGTTTTGTATTTCAAAGCTTTAACTTAATTGACGAGCTCACCGTTTTCGAAAATGTCGAACTTCCGTTGTTGTATTTGAAGGTTCCATCCAGTGAGCGAAAAACAAAAGTGGAGGAGGTGTTGGAGCGCATGAACATCATGCACCGCAGGAATCATTTTCCGCAACAGCTGTCAGGTGGTCAGCAACAGCGTGTGGCCATATCACGTGCCATCGTTGCAAAACCCAAAGTAATATTAGCCGATGAGCCTACCGGTAACCTGGATTCGGCCAATGGCGAGGAAGTAATGAAATTATTGTCGCAGTTAAATGAGGAAGGCACAACCATTGTGATGGTTACTCACTCTCCTTATGATGCCAACTATGCACATCGGATCGTCAACTTATTCGATGGTAAGGTGGTAACTGAAAACATAAAAGAGCGTTTCCACGTATAGTGGAGTATTCGTTTTAAAACGAATGATTTAAGAGTTCAGGGTTCTATGATCATCCTGATTCGTTCTCTTAGTAGTTTAGGTTTAGGTTTAGGTTTAGAATAAGGCCCATATCCTCCAATTAATGGGCCTTATTTTGAGCTCGTTACTATGTAATACAAGGTACTTTGCGAGTTCGTTAGTGCGCAACCTTTTGATGAATAGAACAGTCTTTAAATTTTAAATGATTAGCCATGTTAAAGAACTACTTTCTGATTACCCTGCGCAGCATGATGAAGAATAAACTTTACATCTTCATCAACATATTCGGCATGGCCATAGCCGTGGCATGTTGCATTGTCTCTTACTACAACTATGAGTTCAACGCTTCGTTCGACAGCAACCACAAAAACATGGATGCCATCTATCGTGTCAACTCAGTCAGGGAATTTCAGAACGAAAAGACGACCTACGGTTACGTCCCCATTGCGCTCGGCAATGTGGTGCGTCAAACGGTTCAGGACGTTCAAAAATCAACCCGGTATTCACCTGGCAATGGCGATTTCAGAGTAGGAGAGAGTGTGTTCTCGGAAGGACTTCAGTTTGTTGATCCAGAATTCTTCGAAATTTTCACATTCGAATTTCTGGATGGGGATGCCACATCGATCAAGGAAAAAGGGACCATAATCATCAGCGAGGGCCAGGCCAGGAAATTCTTTAACGAAACAAAGGTGGTTGGCAAAATGGTAACACAAATTCTCGATAGCGGGAAGGTGAAAGAGTATGTGATTGGAGGAGTGTATCAGAGGCCCCCTGAAAATTCGAGTTTTGGATTTGAAGGCGCTTACGCATTTTATGACAACTACTTTGATGGATCCGACCCCGAGTTCCATGAGAATAGCTGGAGGTTTCGAAGCCAACTTTATGTTCAGGTAAATGATCCTTCCAGGATTGCGACCATCACCGCCCAAATAAAACCGCTAACAGAAAATAACAATCGCATACGCGAAGATTTTATCATCAGGGAGTTTGTATTGGAACCGCTAAAGGGAATGGGAGTGAGAGACAGTTACAATGATGTTCCTGGCACCTGGACCCGTAGTGCTTCACCCCTGGCAGCAGTTATTGGTACAGGGTTGATGGGAATATTAATTCTGTTGATTGCTTGTTTCAACCTCACCAACACGTCAATTGCCATTTCATCGGGGAGGTTAAAAGAAATTGGGATTCGAAAAGTAATGGGCAGCGAGCGGAAGCACCTGATATTACAATTTTTGGGTGAGACGGTGTTTGTTTGTTTTGTCGCCCTAATACTTGGCGGTATTCTGGCCGAGTTCTTTTTGATTCCAGCATTCAATGAATTATGGGAATTCATGAAGTTGGAGACCAATTACATTGGCAAGCCCGATTTTCCATTGTTCATGATAGCTACTTTATTATTTGCCGCGCTCGCAGCCGGCAGCTACCCGGCCTTGTACATCAGCAAGTTTCAGTCGGTGGCTATATTGAAAGGCAAGCTGAAATTTGGCGGAACAAACCCATTTACACGCGTATTGCTCACGCTGCAGTTTGCTATTTCATTGATTGGTATAGTTTGCAGTTTTGCGTTTATCGAGAACGCCAAATATCAAAAAGAATTTGACCTTGGATTTAACAAGAGTGGGGTTATTCATTCACGTATTGAAAATAAAGGTGACTACGAGGTATATAAAAATGAGCTATCTAAAAATGCAGACATTCAGTTAATCAGTGGCACCGAACACCATTTCTTTTCCAACTATTATAATGATCCAATTAAGAGCGGAACTGAACAAATTGAAGTCGACATCCTGAATGTCGGAGACGACTACGTGAAAACTGTTGGGCTTACGCTTCTGGAAGGACGGGATTTTGTTAAGGATTCAGAAACCGACCGCAAAGAGTCAGTGATCGTGACGGAGGGGCTGGCGCGAAAATTTGGATGGGATAATGCCATCGGAAAAGAGATCGTCTGGATGGACACGGTAAAGTTTTATGTGGTCGGTGTCATCAAAGATGTCTATAGCCACGGCCTGTGGGATCAATTAGAGCCCACCATGCTTCGCTACGGAGATAAGGACAAAGTCGGTTATATTATTGTAAACGGGCCTGCAGAAAAGATCAAAGAGATTAACAAGTACATGGAACGCACCTGGAACGAACTGTTTCCCAACAGGATGTACAGGGGAAGGTATATGGATGAAGAAATCGTTGAGGCCAATGAAGTGAACAACAATATCCTCAAGATGTTTGTGTTCCTTGGTGTGGTTGCCCTGTTTCTTTCGGCCACTGGACTCTTCACCATGCTGTCATTGAACATCATCAAACGAATGAAGGAAATTGGCGTGAGAAAAGTATTGGGGGCGACCATCGCCAACATCTCGCGGGTCATTAACATGGAGTTTGCCATCATTCTTTTGATCGCCTGCGTACTGGGAGGATTTGGTGGCTCGTTTATGGCGGGGATGTTGATGGGCAGCATTTGGGACTATTACCTTGACGCCACGGTGATCACTTTGGTTGGATCTGCCGCGCTGATGTTGTTCATATCGTTTATGTCCATTGTATTCAAAACCTACAATACGGCCAAAATGAATCCTGCCAAGACCCTCAGGGATGAATAATTTATTTTCCGTGACCTGCAACAATACACCGGGGACTGGCGTCTAAGGCATGAACTTAGTTGGATCAATCATCGGCTGAAGAACAAAGTTATAACTGCCAAAAAAACACTATGATTAAAAATTATTTTAGAGTGGCTATTCGGAATCTCCGAAAGCACAAGTTTTATACAACTATTAATTTACTTGGGCTGGCCGCGGGAGTGACTTCCTGCCTGCTGATCATCCTTTACGTGGCCGATGAATTAAGCTACGACAAATTCCACTACGATGCTGAAAACATGTATAGCATCGGGCTCCATGGAAAAATTGCCGGGCAGGAAATCTATACAGCTTCTTCATCCCCCCCTTTGGCAGCTGCCATGGTGGACGAAATTCCGGGCGTTGAGCAATCGACCCGGATTTCAAACAGGGATAATGTTGTTTTTAGGAATGGCGAAAAAATATTTTCTGAGGATAAGGTCCTTTTTGCGGACTCGAATTTCTTTCAATTTTTTTCGTTCACATTGTTGGAGGGAGATGCCAGTACTGCACTGACCGAGCCAAATAGTATTGTCCTAACAGAAAAGCTTTCGCAAAAATATTTTGACGGAGATGCAATAGGTAAGCTGCTTTCAATAGGGAATGATAACCGGTCTTATAAAGTGACTGGAGTAGTTGCAACCCCCCCAACCAATTCTCATTTTAGTTTTAATGCCATTCGATCCACAAGCAGCGATCGGGAGCAGTTTGGCAATGGGGTCTGGCTTAACAACAGCCTGTATACGTATTTTAGAAAAACACCGGCAACGTCAATTGAAACGGTCAACAGCAAGTTGCAGGAATTGGTCGCTAAGTATACCGCGCCTCAGATCGAGCAATTTATTGGAGTAAGCTTTGATAAATTTTTGGAGCAGGGGAATGTGTACAGTTATGTCGGCTATCCCACCCTGGATACCCACCTGTATTCCAGGTGGAATGACACCATCGAGGCGAATAGCGACATCAGTTACGTGTATATTTTCTCTGCCGTTGGCTTTTTTATTTTGATCATCGCGTGTATCAATTTTATGAATTTGTCCACGGCTCGCTCGGCTGGACGGGCGAAGGAGGTGGGCCTCAGAAAAACACTGGGTTCATATCGCACGCAACTCATTGGTCAGTTTATGGCCGAGTCAACTTTATCCGGGATTTTGGCAGTGGCAATAGCAATTGTGGCTACCTATTTACTGTTGCCTCAATTTAATTTACTTGCAGGAAAAGAATTGTCTTTTGACGTATTGGCCAGTCCTGCTTTTATTGCCGGAGCCATCACGCTGGTGTTGGTAATCGGTGTATTGGCCGGAAGCTATCCTGCACTGTACATGACCAGTTTTAATGCAGTGGAGGTGCTAAAAGGAAAAGTCAGGGCCGGTCTCAAGAGCAAGGGCGTCAGAAGTGGATTGGTGGTGTTTCAGTTTGCCTTGTCGATTATTCTCATCATTTCTACTACCATTGTCTTTCAGCAAATTAGCTTTCTTCAAAGTCGTAATACCGGGATGGATAAACACAATGTATTGATCCTTTCAAATACGAGAAACCTGGGAACCAATCAAGTCGCTTTCAAAAATCAGCTGCTCGCTATTTCGGGCATTGAGAAAGCCAGTTTTACCAACAATGTTTTTCCGGGAGTAAACAACACAACAGCTTTCAGATCGGGTGGGGTTGACGGCATGGATCACATCATGGGAACCTATTACGCTGACTACGACCATAGCGATGTGATGAAATTTGAAATGGCCGAGGGACGTTTTTTTTCAAGAGACTTTCCTGCCGACTCGATGGCGACCGTCATCAACGAAGCCGCAGTTAAAGAACTCGGATGGGTGGATCCTCTTCAGCAGGAGATCATCGCCTTTGACGGGCCTTCGGAGCAAATAAGATTGAAAGTGGTTGGCGTGGTCAAAGACTTCAATTTTGAATCTTATAAAACAGCCGTTCGTCCCATGGTGATCAGATTGACAGAGACCTCCAATAACATGCTCATTAGATACAATGGTTCAACGGAAACCCTTGTTGAAGCTGTTGAAAAGATTTGGAAACAATATGCAGCAGGGTCACCCTATGAATATTCCTTCCTTGACCAAAACTTTGACCAGTTGTTTCGTGAGGAGCAGCGCCTTAGTTCACTGTTCACGGTATTCACATTCCTGGCCATATTTATTGCCAGCCTTGGCTTATTTGCGCTAGCCGCATTTACTGCCGAGCAGAGAACCAAAGAAATTGGAATTCGTAAGGCACTTGGTGCAACGGTCGGCAATATCACTACATTACTTTCCAGGGAATTTACGCTACTGGTTGTTATCGCGTTTGCGATAGCCATCGTGCCCTCTTACTTGTTGCTGAACAATTGGTTGGACCAGTTCGCCTACCGGGTCGAGATCAGTGCGCTGGTGTTTATTGTGAGTGGCGTTTCCGCGCTGGTCATTGCGTGGCTTACCGTGGTATTTCAGGCGGTAAAGGCAGGGCTCGCCAAGCCGGTAAATTCATTGCGGTACGAATAGCTTCCATATTAATGTAGGAACACTTTAACATCTTATTTCGGAATGAGGCCCAGTGAACTGGGCCCTTTTTTTATTTAATCGGGTGATGGAAAACATCTTTGGGTTGTAAATTAACGACTCATATGTTGAGTCAAATTCCAATCCCATGAAATTCATTTCCCTTTTGACCTCTTTCTTGTTTGCCGCCATTCATGCAATAGCGCAATCATACGATCCCTTCATTTTTTCCCAATTGAAGTTCAGGTTTATTGGCCCCGATGGAAACAGGGCCATTGCTGTGGTGGGAGAACCTGGAAATTCTGACGTTTCGTATTTAGGCGCAGCCTCGGGTGGTGTTTGGAAAACAGAGGACCGTGGGGTGAATTGGAAACCCGTGTTCGATGACATGGACGATTCATCTATCGGGGCGTTGGCCATTGCGCCCTCCAGCCATCGACAGATTTGGGCCGGAACAGGCGAGACTTTTCTTATCAGACCAGCCCATGCCGTGGGCAATGGAATATATAAATCGTCTGACGCGGGCAAAACCTGGAAGCACATGGGTCTTGAAAAAAGCTTTCGCATTAGCAGGGTGATCGTGCATCCGCTGGATACGAATATAGTATATGTGGGTGTGCTTGGTCACACCCATGGGCCGCAACAGGAAAAGGGCGTTTACAAAACGACCGATGGGGGTAGAACATGGAACAGGGTGCTCTTCGTGAATGAGTTCACAGGGGCTTCAGATTTGTCTATCGATCCGAAAAATCCTAACACCATATACGCAGCCATGTGGCAAGTAGAAATAAAAACATGGAACCTTAATAGCGGAGGTGCTGGTAGCGGTATTTATCGTTCGAAGGACGCAGGTAAGACCTGGGAGCCCCTGAGGAACGGTTTGCAAAGCGGGCCTACCCATCCGGTAGGAAAAACCTCCGTGGATGTGGCTTATAGCAATCCAAAAGTCTTGTACGCGCTGGTAGAAGATAAAGAGCCCAGGTTATATCGCTCAGAAAACGGAGGAGACTCCTGGAAATTGATGCAACAGGATCACTCCATGGCGCAACGTGCCGGTTACTATACAAGGGTACGTGTCTCCACGCAAGACGAAAACAGGTTGTACACCATCAATGTCTCCATGAAAATGTCCAAAGATGGAGGAAAGTCCTGGTCGGATGAAATGGGACCCTGGGATGCGGGAGGCGACAATCATGACATGTGGTTCGACCCAACAGATGCCAATAGAATAATGGTGGCCCATGATGGCTGTCTCAACATGTCGTTCAATTACGGCAAAAGTTGGAAGAACATTAACCTGCCAATAGCTCAAATGTATAATATCTCGGTCGACAACAGGGTGCCCTATTATGTATATGGCAATCGGCAGGACGCCTGGTCTTATCGGGGCCCAAGCCGCTATTTGGGAGGTTCTGATATCCCCCTGGGCGTATGGCATGGCGTAGGGGGGTGTGAAAGCGGAGATGCCAAAGTAGACCCCTTCGACAATAATATAGTGTGGTCGCAATGTTATGATGGCGGCCTTGATGTATTCGATCTTAGCACCATGCAAATGCGAGATGTGAGGGCGTGGCCGGAGGCTGGCTATGGCTATGCGCCCGCTGACTTGAAGTACAGATGGCATTGGAATTTTCCAGTGGTACTGTCAAAACACACGCGGGGCAAAGTTTGGGCTGGAAGTCAGTATGTGCATGAGACTACAAATGGTGGACAGAGTTGGAAGGTTGTCAGCCTCGACCTTACAAGAAATGATAAAACACATCAAAAAAGTTCTGGTGGAATGGCAGGTGACAACCTGATGACCTTTGATGGAAGTACCTTATTTTCAATGGCAGAGTCGCCCGTTCAGGAAGGCATTTTATGGACAGGCAGCAATGATGGACTGCTGCATGTAACCCGTGATGGCGGCAGGAGTTGGTTTAAGGCATCGGATTTTATCAGTGACATTCCAAAGTGGGGAACAATAAGAAGCATTGAGCCTTCCAATTTTGATGCATCGACCTGCTACATCACCGTTGATGCCCATCAGGATGGCGACTTCGGAACCTATGTTTACAAAACCAGCGATTTAGGCAAGAGTTGGAAGCGACTCAAAACTCAGCTTCCTCCGTCAAATTCTAATTTCGCTCATCAGATCAAGGAAGACCCAGAGAAAAAAGGGCTTCTTTGGCTGGGTACCGACAATGGCTTGTACTTTTCTCCCGATGATGGCGAAAACTGGATCAGGTTTAGGCACGGGTTGCCACCGGCACCGGTGTTTGGGATTGCCATTCAGCCGCACTTCAACGATCTGGTGATTGGCACCTATGGACGAGGGATATTTATCTTGGATGACATAACTCCCATCCGGGAGTTCACGACAGCCATTCAAACTTCATCTGCCCATTTATTTTCACCTGGCACAGCTTATCGCTTTCAAAAAATCGATGGCATTAAATCCAAGGATGCCTATAGCGATGGTCAGAATCCACCGTATGGCGTTTCTATCAATTATTTCTTAAAGGACGTATCCACAGATTCTGTTTTCGTTGACATTCTGGATGCCAAAGGAAATTTAATTACCCATTTGATCGGGAAAGGAGAGAAGGGGATTAACCGAGTTTGGTGGAATCTTCGCCACGCGGAATATCGATTTCCAAAACTGAGAACAAAACCCAGGGGCAAGAATTGGGTGCAATTGGATGAGAATGGAACGCGCAATATGTTTATTTATGATCTGGACATCGGCCCGGGCATGAGGCCCACATTGGTTCCACCCGGCCAATACACCGTGGTGCTCAAAGTCGCGGGAAAAGAGTTGCGGCAAGTTGTGCAGGTAATGAAAGACCCTAATACCAAAAGTTCGCTGGCCGATATCGCTAAACAGTACGCATTCGGAATGGAGATCTATCAGGGTGTAAATGATTGTTTACGTCTGATTGATGAAATGGAGCAGGCAAGAGCTACTTTGATAAATATGGCCAAAGATCCAAAAGTGGCGAAGGTAGCTACTCCTCTTGAAGAGAAGATTTATAACCTGGAATCTCGTCTCTTTGATGTTCATCTTACCGGTGCGCGCCAGGATATTTTCAGAAATCCAGCCGTCATTTTGGAGCGCATGCTGGCGATTGCAAAGGAGGGGCAAACTGCCAGCGCGGATTTCCCACCTACTGATCAGCAACTGGAAGTGTTTGGCCTATTGCGGGGCAGACTGTCAGAGGTTTACACTACTTTTCAGTCATTAAAATCTTCAGCAGAATGGAAGAGGAGTTTAATAAAATAACTGCACTTATGCCAGCAACGACTTAATTTTTTTTTACACAAATGTTTTTCTATTTAGCAGGCTGATTGCTGGCTAATTGTTAACTTAATTGTTCGATTGTGGACATAGATGGCATCCAGGGCTGACATTTTAACGCCTTTTCCCACTTATCGAATCGAAAAAGGGATGTTTACGGGCATTTGCTGTTTAAAACCCTAATTTGAATAGATACTGAATTAAGGAAAATCCGAAAAAATGTTGTGAGAACGTTGAAATTCTTATTGGAAATAAATATATCTTGCACGCTCACCAGCGAATGAAATATTGATTGTTGCATATGCGTAATAATATAAGATTTATCCTTCTGTCACTCGCAATCACATCGAGTTTAGCTGCCCTTGCACAGGATGACGGGGCAAGATACAATTACGGGATTAAGGCTGGGATCGCAATTAGCAGTTTCTCGACCAACGTTCCTCATTCAGGGCCAAGAATTGGATACACGGTCGGTGGATTTGGCTCTTACGTGATCAGTCCCACCTTAACGCTGATGACGGAGGTGAATTATTTGCAGCAGGGCGGCACCTTGCTCACCTATATTGATGAAACGCGATTCGGTGCGCCAAGTAATTTTTTTACGGTTAACGCGACCCATAGCAACATTACGCTTCATACCGTTGAAGTGCCCATAATGGTTCAATATCAATTGCCTATTGCCGACTTGCCTGTTAAGGTGGGCGTTGGACCCACATTTTCATACGTGTTCGATGCTACCGATAACTTTCAGCGCACCGGTCAGACGGCCACCGGGGTTATCGTCACAGCAGACGGAACGGATAATGTAAAATCCACGTATGAGGCGTTCCCTATTGGTGCAACCGGTGGGCTTGGTTTTTTTATCCCCCTTGGCGGCAAAACCATCAATGTCAATGCCCGGTATGTGTATGGAGTTACCCCCGTCAGAAAGAACTATAGCTATGTTACTTTGAATAACACGGAGGAAAAGCTTAGAACCAACACAATTATTTTCTCAATTGGCTTAGCGTTTTAAAAACTAGAATAAAAATAAATTTCAACACACGGATATGAAAATGAATAAAAAGTCAACCCTGGTCCTGGTCATTATGGCAACAATCGCCATTTTCGTCTCATCTTGTAAGGATAAGTTCACCGAGGAGGATTTGCTCAATGCGCAACAAACCATTGACTACAGCGTGGTGATCAAAGATATAGCCACTCTGTTGGGTATTGAAGGTGCAACGGTCACCATCGTTCAGGATGGCGTTGAATTGACGGGCACCACCAACGCGCAGGGCGTAGCCACATTTCTCAAAATATCCGTTGGCAACGGATTTCCGCTGACAATTACGGCTGCCAATTATGCAACAGTTACCAGCAACGTGAACATTTCTGCAGATTATCGCCAGGCCGAAGAAACAGACTTTTTCTACACGCTGTCACAAACAGCCACTTTGGCAACGGTAAAAGGGGTAGTTGAAATTGAGACAGATGTGACCAATCAGACCCGCGAAAAGGTGGGATCGGGAACGGTAACAGCCGTGTTTACACCCAGCTTTTACAATAACCTTCCTTTGCTCAATATTCACTTTACCATCACGGCCACCACGGCTGCTGACGGCACGTACTCTATGCAGTTGCCAACATTTGGAGACGGGGTGGAGTATGATATTTTCGTGAATGATATCGAGGTTGCCCAAACCATTGCCTATAACAGGGAGGTTGGTCAACCCGCTTTCCCGGCCACTTTACCGCAGATCGGCTCCATCTTAACTGCGTTTACCGATAGCGGCTCTCCAGCCACAATTCCTGGTGGTGTTCCTTCTGTCTTTGCTGTGGTGAATGCCACGCCTACCGGTGTGGGTGCCCAGGCTGCAACGCTGGGTGTCAACATCAACGCACTTGGCGTGGTTACCAGTGTTAGCGTCTTCGGGTCTGGATTTGGATATGCTGCGAGCAGTACTACGCTTCCCATCACCATCACATCACTCAAGGGTGGAACGGGTGCCGTGGTAACAGCCAATACCAATGCGTCAGGTCAGGTGACTTTTGCCAATGCTCCTGCGAGTGGAGGATCAGGATACCCGGCATCTAACCCGGCTGCAAATGTTAACCTCGCAACTTTTGCCCAAAACCTAAACAACAGCGAGGTGGTACGACCTGGCGATACAAGGGTTATCAATATTTACTACGGAACTGGTACTTCAAGGGTGCTTGCCATTCAATAAGGTTATCGGTCTTTTAAATTAAAGAGGAAATGAAAATATTTCGAGGTATCATCATTGTTGTACTTGCAATTGTTTGCCTGGCATCTTGCCGCAACGCGGATACCCTGACGGAAGAGGAGATACTGGCATTTGACAAACAAGATTGGCAGTATTTGTTTACCGTCCTCGATCCATTCACGAATCAGCACGTGAGTAATGTGAACATTGTCGTTAGTGTGGGGGGTGAAATAATAACGCTAACCACGAATGCCTCTGGCGCTGCTGAATTCAAATCAGGATTTGTTTCCGGCTTTGACATTGCACTTTCAAAACAGGGCTATTTTTCGTCAAGGCAAAACCTGAGCTATGTAGAGGCAGGGAATGACAGAAGCAAGGTGCTCAATGAGACCTTGTACCTCTTTCCTGATGCAAGTTATGGGACATTTACTGTCCAGGGCAAAGCTACAGTCGAAAGTGATTTGACAAATACAACACGCGAAAACGCGGTTGGAGCAAAATTCAGAATTGAAATAGCTCCAAACAGCGAGATCACGATGATCATACAAGGAGTGACTGACAACAACGGCAGGTATAAGGTAACGCTGCCATCGTGGAATAATCTACCCATTGGGGGGTTCATTCGGTTTACCTATGAGGCCTACGTGACTGATCAACGAATCGCGATCAACCGATTCAGCGACCAGCTCGCGTTTCCAGCTACGCTTCCTACAGTTCAGTTAATCAGGACTTCGTTTGATCCGGCTACGGGTGCGATCTCCTTTCCGAGCGTTCCATCTGTTTATGCTACAAGCCCTGCTCCGCCCGCTGGGCCTAGCGCTGTTCAAGCCAATCCTTTTTTAATTACGGGTATTTTGAATGGTTCAGGTGGGATTGTTGTCGGCACGTTTGGCATCACGGCCACTGGTGGAGGTTATGCCGCTGGCGATCTGCCCCTTACGATAGTATCGATTGACGGAGGTGCTGGCGCATCTGCCGTTATTAGAGATACCAACGCAAATGGCACTTTGGATCAGATTCAGGTCACCGCTGCGGGATCAGGTTATCCGCTGACAGGAGGCAGTGTGAACAAAGTCGGTATATCTTCGTTCTCGGCAACGTCATTTAACAACGCGACCAATTATGGTCAGAACAGCGGCTACAGTCCGGGATCCATCGTGGTGAATGATTTGTTCTTTGGCACCGGAACGTCAAGAGACAAAGTGGTCAACTAAAGAATTAAAAACTTACAAAAAAAGGATTGACAATGCGTCAATCCTTTTTTATTTCCCTTTGTTGCAGTCCCTCGTAGATTGCCACATTCATCAAAATGAGAAGCATCCCGTAAAAGATATCTTCTACGGGGATGGTCCCCAGTCTGATGCCAAGGTTCTCGGCATCGTTGTACCATACCACCTGGCTGTCAATACCTGTGCCTGTCAAAATTCCGTTTACAATAAAAAAAGGAATGAGGATAAAAAGATACGCCCGGTAAAATCGGCCCAGCCAATAGGCCCTTAACCAGAATTGAAGCCCTAATATCGCAACGATCGTCAAGACAAAGGTCGAGGTGGTATAAATCCGGGATGTACTGGGTATCACGGCAATCGCCAAAATGGCGGCAAGGACCAGCGTGATGTATCGCGTGTGTAATTTCCATAGATCGACCTTGCTCACGTAGTTGACCGCATCGTAGGTAAACACGCATGCATACGGGATGCAGATAAAGAAGAGGATCTCCTCAATGGGTAAACTGAACAGGTAGATACCGGTAACGTATTCCGGATTAAACCCCCAAACACCCAGGCTCGTAAACCACTCGTCCCACACGAGGAAGAAGATGGCCGGGAACAGAATGGCTGGCCACAGGTATTTCCATTTTTTTGAGAAGTTGGCTTCTGGGTAAAAGCTAAATAGAAGTGGCAAAAAAATGGCACCCAGGTCGATGGCGAGATACAGGTATTTTGGATTCAATTTATTATTGGGTCTCCCGTCTTTCTTCCCTGAGTTTAAATTCCTTTGGCTCGTACTTTTTTGGCGCATACAAGAACCCAAATGCTTCGCAGCCGTCCTTGCTGTGTTTGCTATGATGGACATAATGCGCGTTGATCATTCTTAGTAAGTATTTGCTCTTCTTTTTGGGCCTCCATTTTATTCTTTGGTGTACAAGGAAATCGTGAAATACGACATAGAAAATTCCATAACACAAAATACCCAAACCGACCGCCAGCAGGTATGGATTGTAATTGACGAGGCTGGCATAGTAAAAAAGTCCGATAGAAGGCAAGCTGAAAACCACGGCAAACCAGTCATTCTTTTCCAGCAGATGATCATGGACAACGTGGTGGGATTTGTGCCACGTCCATAAAATGCCGTGCATGATGTACTTATGGGTAAACCAGGCCACAAATTCCCAAAAAAGAAACGTTGCAATTACGATTGCAGAACAAATTACTATTGTGAACCACCCCATATCATTCATTTTGCAAAATACGTTGCGAGCACTTTATGGCGATGATCAAAAATAGCACTTACCTGCCGCTCAACAAAAAGCCAGTTGGCCAAACGGCCCAGGAGACCCAGCGGAACAACATAATTTACCTCATCGGTCATCTCTACGCCATCGCTTACTTCTCTGAAATGATGCTGATGATGCCACATGGCGTAGGGGCCAAATCGCTGCTCGTCCACAAAATAGTTTGGTGCGTGTACATGGGTGATTTCGGTAACCCAGTATATACCGATGCCGCCTGGAATTGTTACTTTATAGCAAATAATTTGCCCGGCATAAGTTTTGAGTCCTCCTGAAATATATTCGATTTTGAACCCCATTTCTTTTGGGGTGATCTTGCCTAAATTGGCCGGTGATGAAAAAAAGTCCCATGCCTCATCCAATGTAATGGGCAGTATTTGAGTTCGTTTTAGGTTGTAAATTTTCACTTTGTTATAACAAGTAGAATCTCTTTTGGTTTATGAGAATGTACTTTTATCAAGTGCGTCCGTGTAGGCTTTTAGCACGCGATTTCTAGCGAACTGATGCGCTACGATAGGGGGAGGGTATTCTGCCGAATCGTAGTCAGGCACCCATTTTTTTATATACGTAAGATCAGGATCAAACTTTTTTGTTTGGATATATGGATTGAAGACCCTGAAATAGGGTGCTGCATCGCATCCCGAGCCAGCAGCCCATTGCCAACCGCCATTGTTGGCAGCCAAATCAAAATCCAGCAATTTGGCGGCAAAGTAGGCTTCACCCCACCGCCAGTCAATAAGAAGATGTTTGACAAGAAAACTGGCTGCAATCATCCTGACGCGGTTGTGCATAAATCCCGTTTCATTCAGTTCACGCATGCCGGCATCAACGATCGGATACCCTGTCTTCCCTGCGCGCCATGCCTCAAATTCAGCAGGGTCGTTTCGCCAAATAATCCGGTCATAGGCGGGTTTGAGCGCACATTCAACGTTTGGGAAGTGCCATAAAATCATTTGATAGAACTCACGCCATATCAGCTCGCTGAGCCACACCTCATTTTTTTGAACGGCTATTGAAACCAGTCTTCTGATACTTACCGTGCCAAATCTCAGGTGAACACTTAGCCGTGACGTTCCTTCAATTCCTGGAAAATTTCTCCGTTCGTGATAATTTTGAATTATCGACATGGATATTTTGCGCTCGGGAAATTGTGTTTTTGCCTCCTGAAAGCCTAAATCCATTATTGAGGGAAAGGCAAGCGGATGGAGTTTCCTGAGCCGGCTGTGGTATTTTTCAACCGGAACACTTTTATAATCTGACGGAGCGATTTTCGATTTCCATTTCTTGCTAAATGGCGTGAAGACCGTATAGGGTTTACCATCATCTTTGACAATCTCGTCTTTCTCAAAAATAACCTGATCTTTAAAAGACTTAAAAATTATCCCCTTCGCTTCTAACATGGTTGAAACCTGGTCATCCCGCTCCCTGGCGTATGGTTCATAGTCGTGGTTGGTATAGACCGCCTTCGGTACAATCGACTTAAAGAAATCAAGGGGATGATCGTGGACAACCCACAAACTACTCCCCAGCGCTTCTAAACTATTTTTCAGCTGCTCAAGCGCGTGGTGGATGAATGCCACGCGTTTGTCTTTCGTGTTCTCCAGTTTACCAAGTATTTCCTTATCAAAAATAAAGAGAGGTAATACATCGTCATTTTCCTTCAGCGCGAAGTATAATCCGGCATTGTCTTCAATACGCAAATCACGCCTGAACCAAAAAATGGTGGTGGCGGAGTCCATGATCTTGTTTTTTGTTCCGCTTACGCTAGGCATTCATCGTGTTATGCGAAAGGATTATTTTGAACCAATGTGAGTAGTTTGACGGGTTGTTACTGATATCCTTTCTTAATTCCGGGGGACTGATGTATTTCCAATCTTCTATCTCTGCTTTGTTCGGTAAAGGCTCACCGTCAAAAGTGCCAATAAAAACGTGGTCCAACTCATGTTCAATGAGCTTATTGGGAAAGATTACTTTGTAAATAAACTTATGGGAAAATGTGGGTTGCAAATCAATGTTCAACTCCTCCTTGAGTCTCCGGCAAACGGCCACGGCCAGGTCCTCACCAGGCCGCGGATGACTGCAGCAGGCATTTGACCACAACCCACCGCTGTGGTATTTTTCTTTTGCCCGTTTTTGAATAAGCATTTCACCTTTTGAATTGTAAATCAAGACTGAGAATGCGCGATGGAGTGCGCCTATCCGGTGACCTTCCATCTTATCCATTTGGCCGATCTCGCGATCATGTTCGTCCACTAAAACAATTTCTTCCACAGTCAAAGTAAATTGAATTGATACCGGATAAATGAGAAAAAGAGAATAGAGAATTTTTGCCTGTTTCGAATCCTAATTCTTTGTTGAAGCACATATTCTGCGGGTGTACTCTTAATCTTATTAAACAACGCCAGGTAATAAAGATAAGCAACATAGACACCAAACTTTGCTTCCTTTGGAAGGAGTTTTATCCCGTTGTAACCTTCATGAAAATCCTTGGCAATGCTTTCTTCAATATTTTTTTTACAGTCACTGTCAAACCTTGTCATATCAATTCCCGGGAAATAGGCCCGACCCATCCCGACAAAGTCCGCTTTTAAGTCCCTTAGGAAATTCACTTTTTGGAAAGCTGATCCCAATTTCATGGCCATGGGTTTCAGCTTGTCGTACGCCTGTTGATCGCCATTGCAGAACACCTTGAGGCACATTAAGCCCACCACTTCCGCTGATCCCAAAATGTATTTTGCGAATGCTTCGTGGTCGTAGGTTTTCCCATCGAGGTCCATTTCCATACTGGCTAAAAATGATTCAATGAGCTGACAGTCAATTTTATAGCGATTGACGGTCTGTTGAAAGCTGTGTAGGATCGGGTTTAGGCTTATCTTTTCTTCAATAGCCAGAAAGGTATCTTTCTTAAATCTTTCCAGCAGTGCCTGCTTATCGTGTTGATGAAAGGTATCCACAATTTCATCTGCAAAGCGAACAAACCCATATATGGAATAAATCGGATCCCTGAGCTTTTTATGCAGGCACAAAATACCCAGGGAGAAAGAGGTGCTATAGGATCGTGTAGTAGATCGCGAACACTGCAGGGATACTTTATCAAAGAGTTCTTTCTGGTTCATTGAATGAATTTACGACTTGGCATTATCAATTGGATTTTTTTTCGTTACGTATCAATAAATCTGCGACAACCTGCCCGGAGATAATTGACGGGGGTACCCCCGGGCCGGGTACGGTCAGTTGCCCTGTATAGAACAAATTGGATACCTTTTTGTTTATGATCGAGGGTTTCAGATTGGCGGTTTGCCCCATTGTATTGGCGAGGCCATAGGCGTTGCCCCGGTAGGCGTTGTAGTCTTCGATGAAATCCCGGTGTGCATAACTTTTTTTGTAAATGACATCAGGCCTGATGGACTGGCCGGTCCGGTTTTCAAGGCGTTGCATGACCTGGTCATAGTATTTTTCCCGCGTTGCATGATCGTCTTCAAGACCGGAGGCTACAGGAATGAGCACGAATAAATTCTCATGGCCTGGCGGTGCCACGGTGTCATCCGTTTTTGACGGACAGCAAACATAAAACAAAGGATCAGTGGGCCAGGCAGGCGACTGATAAATCTCGCCTGCGTGGAGCGCAAAGTCCTTGTCAAAAAAAAGATTGTGGTGAAGCAGGTTGTTTATTTTTTTCTTGACTCCCAGGTAAAAGATGAGGCTCGAGGGCGCGAGTTTTCTGCTTTGCCAGTATTCCGCTGAATACCTTCTAAATGCCGAAGGCAGCAGGTTTTGCTCCACGTGATGATAGTCGGCTCCGGCCACGACATGATCAATGTTGATATTGGTGCCATTGACCTTTAGTGAATTGATTTTTGTACTGTTCAATTCGAAGGCTTCAACGTTGCTGTTATATAAAAACTTCACACCACGATCTTCGGCAAGCCTCACCATCGCCCTGATTATCTGGTGCATGCCGCCCGTTGGATACCATGTTCCGAGCGACATGTCCGCATAATTCATCAGGCTGTACAGTGCGGGTGTTTCTGCCGGAGAGGCACCCAGGAAAAGTACCGGAAACTCCAAGAGCTGAATGAGTTTTGGTGATCTGAAATATTTCCTGATGTATTGGCTCATCGACTGAAATACGTGAAGTTTGAAAACTCCTTTTGCCAACCGCATGTTAAAAAACTCTGCCACAGAGAGGCCAGGCTTATAAACTAATTCCTCAATACCCAGCTGATATTTAAATTTTGCTTCCTCAAGGAAACTCATCAGCCTCCTGCCGCTGCCTGCCTCTTCCTTTTCAAACAACGCGACAAGGTCTTCCTGATTTGATGGAATGTCCCAGCAATCATTTGGGTAGAAGACGCGATAGGATGGACTCAGCCGTTTTAATTGGTAAAAATCGGAAACTGACTGGCCAAAACGATTGAAGTATTTTTCGAAGACATCGGGCATCCAATACCAACTGGGGCCCATATCGAAAGTAAACCCGTTTGCTTGCAGTATTCTGGCCCTGCCACCGGGGCTATCGTTCTTCTCGTAGACAGTGACGTCAAAACCGTTGGCTGCCAACGTGGTGGCGGCCGAAATGCCTGCGAAACCTGCTCCGATGACCGCTATTTTTTTCAATTTGGGTTTCTAACTATGGGTAAGAGGGGAATTTTTTCTGAATTTCCTTTCGGGCCTGAAAAATCCTGTTTTTTACTGTGCCGACCGGAATGTTCAGGTGTTTTGCGATCTCATGGTATTTGTAACCGGTCATGTACATCTTAAAAGGCACCTGAATATTTTCCCTGACCTGATTTATTGCCTCCCACAATTCCTTGAACTCCAATGATTTTCCCGGCCTGTTGAAAGTGTGGGTGTCGGCAATGTTAAGGTAATACAGTTCCCTGGTGCTATCGGTAATTGTCTTCTCCCTTTTCGCCTTTCTATAGTTGTTGATGAAGGTATTTCTCATGATGGTAAAGAGCCATCCTTTCAAATTTGTGTCTTTTCTGAACTTCTCGCGGTAGGTGAGCGCTTTAAGCATTGTTTCCTGGACAAGGTCCTGTGATTCTTCCGGATTTCTAGTGAACCGATAGGTAAATTGTTTTAAAGTGCCCTGCAATCCGGAAACTTGCGTGTTAAATTCGATAGCGTCCATATTGTTTAATTATTATGATATAAAATTAAACAAAAATACTGACTGCGCAAAGAATTACATTAAAATGTTTGATAAAAATCACAAATTCATAAACAATATAAATGTACTAATGGCTCGCTAAAGCAGTTTTTAGCTCTTTGGCATTTCGCACGATGTGCAGCTTGGGGCTATTAGGAGCCAACTGGGCAGCCTGGCTTCCAGAGATGAGTATGATTGCATCAGGAACATCTTGGGCCAGTGACTGTAAATATTCGCGCGTCTTTTGAGGTTTTTGAGCTGAAATAATGGATGTTATCAAAAAGTGGGGCTTGTGAAGCCCGCAAACTTGCAGCAGGTCGCGGTAAGGCAAGTGTTGGCCCAAATAGTAGGTGCGAAGGCCTTGTTTGCGAATGATATAATTAAAGAATAGCAATCCAATTTCGTGTAGTTCATTCTCCGGAAGGAATAATACCGCTTTGGCGGCATTATCGCTGGGAAACGGAAGTGCGTCAATCGCCACAATAATCTTTTGCCTCACCAGATTGGAGATGAAGTGCTCCTGCGCAGGTGATATATTACCCGTCTGCCAAAGTATTCCAATTTTTTCCAGAAATGGATACACGACATCGGTTATCATTTTCTCGAACCCAAATTTCATAGTCAGGTGCGAGAGCAGCTTCTCGAATTGTTCTTCCTTCATGTCGATCATCGATACGGTGAGCTGATCGATAAAAAGACTGGCGTCATTTTCAGAGGAAGTAAGTTCAAACACCTCGGATTTTAATTGCTCTTCGCTCATGCCGGCTATCCTGGAAATCTTAATTCCACGCGTATTAAGCAGCGACACATTGATGATCTTTTTCAGGTCATCATCTGAATAATACCTTATGTTGGTGGTGGTTCTCTTCGGTACGATGATATTATGGCGCTTCTCCCAAATCCTTATGGTGTGCGCTTTGATTCCAGACAAGGTTTCCAGTTCTTTAATGGAGTAGCTGCCCATATTTTCCTATTTCAACCTAGTAACCCGGATTTGATGAAATTGTTTATGCAAATTGGGGATCATTTCATTTCAATATTAGCTAGATAGGTTGCTCCATGCAAGATGAGCTTGGTCAAGGCCGGGAATGGTTCCGTAAAAAAAAGTGGACACCTTTTCAATTCCAACTGGAGGCTTGGGAGAGTTACCTCAATGGATTCAGTGGAGTCGTGAATGCCCCAACGGGTAGTGGAAAGACGTATTCACTGATCGTTCCAATCATACTGGAGGCAATGCGTGGAGACAAAAGAGCGGAAAACGGGCTCCAGGCCATCTGGATTACGCCCATAAGGGCACTGGCGAAGGAAATAAAGTATTCGGGTCAATTGGCTCTTGATGAGTTGGGATTAGCCTGGAAAGTGGGTATTCGATCTGGCGATACGACCCTGAGTGAGCGAAGGAAACAACTGGAGAAACCTCCCCAGATTCTCATAACTACTCCCGAAAGTTTACACTTGCTGATTGCCCAAAAGGGTTATTCTGAATATTTCAAAAAATTGAAGGTGGTTGTAGTGGATGAATGGCACGAGCTCATGGGTTCCAAAAGGGGTGTTCAGGTGGAACTGGCGTTGTCAAGATTAAAGAAGGTATCGAGCGCAATGAAAATATGGGGGATATCTGCAACGATTGGCAATATGGACCAGGCCGTCCGGGTTTTGCTTGGCGACCATTACAGGAAGAGAAATTTCAAGGTCATTCGGGCTGATATTCACAAAAAAATTGAAATTCATTCTGTCATGCCGGATGACCACGAGAAACTTCCGTGGACCGGCCATGTTGGAATCCACCTCCTCGACAAAGTGGTTGAAATTGTCAAGAGGAGCAGTGCCACGTTGATTTTCACCAACACGCGTTCTTTTGCGGAGATTTGGTATCAGAAAATGTTGGCGAAGGCCCCTGAGCTTTCAGGCCTTTTGGCCATGCACCATGGCTCCATTAGTCAGGAGTTGAGGAGTTGGGTCGAGGATCAGCTTCATGAGGGGAAAATCAAAGCGGTGGTCTGCACTTCCAGCCTTGATTTAGGCGTTGACTTTCGGCCGGTGGAAACGGTGATTCAGGTCGGTGGTCCCAAAGGTGTAGCCAGGTTCTTACAGCGTGCAGGCCGAAGTGGTCATCAGCCCGGAGCTGTGAGCAAAATCTATTTTGTTCCTACACACTCGCTGGAACTCGTGGAGGCGGCCGCTTTAAGGGAAGCCATGAATCGAAGAATTGTTGAGGCCCGAATTCCCTACGTACGATCTTTTGATGTCCTGATTCAATATTTGATTACCCTTGCGGTAAGTGAGGGTTTTAGGCCTGATGAGATACTGAAGGAACTCCGGGGGACATACAGTTATTCGTCTATCAACGATGATGAATGGAACTGGATACTTCGGTTCATAACCTCTGGAGGGGCGGCCTTAAATGCCTATGATGAATTCAGAAAAGTTACCATTGACAAGGGCACCTATAAGGTGGAGAACAGGAAGATTGCCCACCGCCACAGGTTGTCTATTGGCACGATTGTGGGCGACACGGCTATGCTGGTTCAATATGTTTCCGGAAAAACCTTAGGCTCTATTGAGGAATATTTTATTTCCAGTCTAAATCCAGGCGATGTATTCTGGTTTGCCGGGAGGAACCTCGAATTGGTAAGGGTGAAAGACATGACCGCCCAGGTAAGAAGATCAAAAAAGAAATCCGGGAAGGTACCTTCATGGCAAGGGGGGAGGATGCCGCTGTCCTCGGAGATGGGAGAAATGATTCGCTACAAAATTCAGCAATCTAAAAGCGGAACCGACATCGATCCAGAGATGAAATTTCTAAGGCCGATGATGCAAATGCAAGACACCCTTTCGATCCTGCCCGGTCAAAGTGAATTCCTTATCGAGTATTTGCAATCGAAGGAGGGATATCACGTGATGATGTATCCGTTTGAAGGGCGGTTTGTGCATGAGGGTATAGCTGCGTTGGTCGCCTACCGGATATCCCGGATCAGGCCGATCACCTTCTCCATCGCCATGAACGACTATGGCTTCGAATTGCTCTCGGACCAGGAGATTCCAATCGAGGAGGCCGTTGAGACGGACATTTTAGGAGTCGATAATCTTGAGAAGGATATTCAGGCGAGCATCAATTCCATCGAAATGGCCCGAAGGAAGTTTCGCGATATCGCGGCCATCGCAGGTCTTGTGTTTAAAGGATTTCCCGGCCAACGGGTCAAAGACAGGCATCTTCAATCTTCTTCTCAGCTCTTCTTTGAGGTTTTTCATGACCACGAGGCCCACAACCTGTTGTTGCTTCAGGCATTTGAAGAGGTGATGGACTTTCAATTGGAAGAATCGCGCATGCGATCTGCCCTGGAAAGAATCGGTCAACAAAAAATTATCATTAAATACCCTGACCAGCCCACTCCATTTGCATTTCCAATCATGGTGGACCGGCTACGGGAAAAGCTTACCAGTGAGAAACTGGAGGACAGGATCAAGCGAATGATGTTGCAATACCAGCGTTAGTCCTGCTTTTCTGTGGCAGTCACTGAGTGCTGAACAAAGTCGTAGTATAAGAGGTACATGCGATGAACGACCGCCACGATATCTTTTGTTTCGAGCAGTATTCTTGTTTGAAGGAAGGCCATCCTGTTACCTAACTCATCGCTTTGAATGTCTACGATCTGCTCGTCAAGTTTTTTGTTAATGGTTTGCAGTATCTTGTTCTTCCTGGTTTCCAATTCGCCATGATGTTCAAACTTGAGTTGTTCAATCGAATCTGCGCTCATGTTAATAAATCCGCTCAGCTCTTTCATGAGATCGTTTAACATTTGAGCATATTTTCTCTTGGGAGGAGAATGAAGATTAATGACATGGTTGGCACATGTCTCATTGAGCAAATATGCACTTTGATATAAATCCTGAACCAAATCAAAAACCAGAATGTATAGGCGACCGGCAGCCACATTTCCGCGCTCAATTTTCTTCACATACTTTATTATCTTGTTGTGAAGTTTTTCATTTTGTGATTTGAGCTTGTGTGTCTCTTTCCTCGATTTCACCAAGGCTTCCTTATTTTCAGAAATCAGTGATTTGATACTGAAAGTGCTAACCTTAAGAACAGTCTTGAGATTCTTGACCGTATTGATTTTACTTTCATCAATTACCTGTTGTAGGTTGAGTACCGTGGGTGGTAAAAATTTGTTGCTTGTCTCTTCCTCTTTAGATTTTTTCCTAAACACAATATGACTTCTTACGAGGAGGAAGCCCGCAACGGCTACCAAAGCAGCAACGCCCACCGTTCCGGTCTTGTACAATACCAGGGCGAAGAATCCACATGTGGTGAAGGCCACCAGTGCGGTGGTCAGCCAGCCAGCGATTACGTTCACCACACCTGCTACCCGGTATACCGCGCTCTCGCGGCCCCAAGCCTGATCGGCAAATGAAGTGCCCATGGCGACCATGAAAGTAACAAAGGTTGTAGACAGCGGAAGTTTTTTGGAGGTGGCATAGGCAATAAGTACGCTTGACACCAGCAAGTTGACGGATGCCCGAATCAAGTCAAAAGATGGTTTATCATTATCGTTGATGACATCACCATTCGCATTTTTTGTAAATCGTTTGGACAACGAGGCAGTCCAACTCTTCGGCACAAAGGTGTCAATCAATTTGCCCGCAGCAATGGCAACCCCCACGAGGGCCCGGGAAATAAAATTGGCCTTAAATCGTTCGTCACCCTCGTCCTGCCGTCCCAGCGAGACTTCGGTTTCAGTAACTTTTCTGCTTTTGGAATTGGTCCAAAGAGTGACTACCATAATGGCGCCACTAAAAAATAAAATCCAGGACGGAGTGGCTACCTTTTGAGCAAGCCCTGCCATGTTGAATTCGCCAGCCGGGAGATTTGATGCTGTCCAGGTTTGAAACGAGATCAATCCAGCTACCGACACTCCGATGAAGTTGACCAGGTCATTGCCGGCAAAGGCCATGGCCAACGAAAAAGTGCCCAACAACACAACGGCTTTAAGTGGATTGATATTTTTCCACCACATGAGCACCTGAATGGCGATGCTCCAAAATACCAAAGAGATGACGATGATGACCCAGGTGTTGGCCATTACCCATTTTATTTGATCGTCCGTGACGAGCGTACTGCCGCCCACGCCTTTTATAAGCAAAAAATAGATGATGGTCGTGATTGCCAGACCACTGAATACAGCACCGAATCTTTTCAGATTTCGATCCAGATCGAATGTAAAAAGGATTCTGGAGACATGCTGAACGATGGCACCCACGATAAACGAAATAAATACAGAAAGAAAAATCCCCCCAACAATAGTAACAGCGCTGGAGTAGTTTATGATTTCATTCCATTTTTCAAACCCGTAGCCGCTGTCATAGGCGATCAGTAAGCCGGTAACGAGCGCCCCGCCCAACAATTCAAAGACCAATGAAACGGTGGTGGAAGTGGGCAGTCCAAGCGTATTGTAAAAGTCGAGGAGGATGATATCCGTGAGCATGACCGCTAAAAAAACAATCATCACTTTGTCAAAAGTGAAAAATGCCGGGTTGAAAATTCCCTTCCTGGCTACCTCCATCATCCCGCTGCTGAACGTTGCACCCAGTAGTATGCCAAAGCTGGCAACCACCAGAATCGTCCGGAAAGAGGCAACCTTTGAGCCAATGGCTGAGTTGAGGAAGTTCACTGCATCGTTGCTCACCCCAACAATCAGGTCAATGATGGCTAGCGAAAAAAGGACGCAAATCAGGATTAAGTACAAGTTCATGCGGATTGAAAGATATTAGATGGCCCCTTTATTACCAACAGCCGGTTGTTAAACTTCTGATTTCTTTAAAATAAAAGCGCCTACCTTGTACAAAATTTAGAAATTTGAATTTTTAAAGTAATTACCGGGCGTATAGTGGACGTTGCTACAGAAAAAGAGATTGTTGTAAATGACGTAAACCTGCTGTTGCTTCCCCAAAAAGCAGTTTATATTTCCGATCAGGGTATTCTTTTGATTGCTGATCTACATCTCGGGAAAGCGAATCACTTTAGGAGGTCTGGGATACCGGTGCCGAATACGGTTAACAATAAAAATCTCGAAACATTAATTGACTTAATCCGCAAGTTCAGCCCCGAAACTGTCATTTTTTTAGGTGATCTTTTTCACAGCCATTATAATGATGAATGGGAATCGCTGGGTCAGGTAATTCGTCATTTTGCGGCCACTGAGTTTCAGTTGGTGTTGGGTAATCATGATGTCATGAGCGAGTTGCAGTATCATCGACATGGCATGAGGGTATCCGAGACGCTTGAGGTGGGGCCTTTTCTGCTCACGCATGAGCCACTGGAACGCATTCCAGATAATTATTACAATATTTGCGGACATGTGCACCCGGGCGTGCGGCTGAGAGGCAAGGGACGGCAATCTGTTACACTTCCGTGCTTTCTTTTTGGAAACCGCCAAGCGATACTTCCGGCTTTTGGGATTTTTACAGGCTATGTGAATATTCCAGTCAATAAAAGTGACCGGGTATTCGTCATCACCGATCATAAAGTAATTGGAATGGATGATGATTAGGATTGTTATCGGCATTTTCCTCCTGGCGAGCTGGCAGCCGATGCGCGGTCAGGATACCTCAAGGGTTTCTTTGCTTTTTGCCGGTGACGTCATGCAACACGATTCGCAGATCGCGGCAGCATATGACGTTCAGCGCGTACAATATGATTACAGTCAGTGTTTTCAATTTGTAAGACCTGTAGTTGAGACCGCAGATATTGCCATCGCCAACCTGGAAGGCACGCTTGCGGGGCCACCATATAAAGGGTATCCGGAGTTTAGCGCACCGGACGCGCTGGCGGCTGGTTTGAAAGACTCCGGATTTGACGTATTGGTCACAGCCAACAATCACAGCGTGGACAGAAGAAGGCAAGGACTTGAACGGACCATCGATGTTCTTGACTCACTTGAAATTAAACATACGGGTACCTTTAGGGACTCCAGCTCAAGGGCCGTATCCTATCCGCTTATTATTGAGGCCAACCAAATCAGATTTTCCCTTCTCAATTATACGTATGGCACCAACGGAATTTCCGTTTCCCGTCCCAATGTGGTTAATCTCATTGATACTGCGCAAATAAAAATCGACATGGGAATGGCGTTGTCGCAAAAAGCCGATGCCATAATCGTCTTTATGCACTGGGGGTCGGAGTATAGAGACAACCCTGACAGCGATCAGCGTGCCCTGGCAGATTTTTGCTTTAAGCATGGGGCAACGTTGGTCATTGGTTCGCACCCACACGTTTTGCAGCCGATGGAATGGCGGAAAGATCAAAATAAGTTAGTGGCCTATTCACTGGGCAACTTTGTTTCCGGTCAGCAATCGCGGTACAGGGATGGTGGGGCATTGCTCAGGGTGGAATTTGAGCGGGTGCAAACGGACAGCATAAGTCACGTTCGAATAGCGGATGCCGCCTATGAACTGGTATGGGTGTACAGAAATGTAGAATCGCCCAAAAAGTATTTTATTCTTCCCATCAGGGAGTTTGAACAAGACTCAATTATGATCAGGGAGAAATCAGCCATATTAAATTTCAAACAGTTTGCAGGCGATTCCAGAAAGCTTTTTTCCAGAAACATGAACATCCGGGAGCATGATCGGGCACCGATTGAGTCAAGCTATTACAAAATATTGCTGCCGGAGGGGTTTGCAGCCTCTGCCGGTTCCGACTCAAGCTCCGTGTTGAATTTTTATGGCATTTATCCAGAAACCAAAACTGACCACGTGACGCGGTGGGTTACAGGCAAATTTTTTGACAGGGAAATAGCAGAGCAGGCGTTGTGGGAGGTAAGGTCCCAAACTATATATAAGGACGCTAAACTGATCTGGCATTACTGGGGTAAGGAGACCGAGATATTACCGTCCCGTAAACAGTATACCAAGTGAGAATTCCAGTCCGGTGAAATCAATTTTAGCATCGGGGTAGTCGACCGCTACGGTCTGGTTTGCTCCGGTAAGCGTTCCTCCCGTGTAGTCCCCACTCATTGGAAATTTTGAGGTGCCGTTAAGGTAATTGCATTCGAGTGAAATACCGAATTGCCTTGTCACAGAAATCGTAAATTCAGCTCCAAAGTGAATGCCAAGCCCCGGGTTATTTTTAAATGACAGGTCGGCATTGGCCACATCCCATCCTTCCAGGTTTCGAAGCGCCCTGTCCATATTTCCATAGTCAATTCTTTGATCAAAGCCGTGGAAAAAAAACCCTCCACCCTTGATATCGAATTGTACCTGCTTTCCTTTGAACTGAAGAACCAGCTCGAGCGGAACAAAAATGGTGAAGTTGGGTCCGGTTAATGGCTTGTCGCTGTCAAAAGGCAGATCAATAATATTAAGTCCCGCCATTCTGTAAAGAGAAAAACCTGTCTCAACTGCAAAGTACCGGTTTACATCAAAACCAACGCCACGCAGGGAGAATGGGCTAATGGGGGTGGAGAAGGAGCCGTTCCTGGGAATAAAGTAAGAAAAGGATAAACCAACATTTTGCGCGAAGCTGCAAGTGATGCCACCCAATACAATACCGATAATTAGCGCTGTTTTTTTCATGGAAACTAAATTTGTGTGCGAAGTTAAAGACATCCCTTCTTTATCTTACCGATTATGGATTGTTATTCCCAAATCAATTCAAAAGGTGTTATTTTTCAGATTAAATCAAAATCCGGATTCAAAACTTTACCAGCCGTCCAATGAAAAAGATATTAATTGTTCTAACACTGTTTGCGTTTTCCTGTGGTGAGAAACAGACTCCTGCTGATATGATTATCTCGGGAGGCACAATTTACACAGTTGACGATGCAAACCCGACTGTCGAGGCTGTGGCCATTTCGTCCGGTAAAATTATTTTCGCTGGATCATCAAGTGAGGTTCAAAAATTCAAAGGCGACAAAACCCAAATCATCAACCTAAAAGGCCAAACCATGACCCCCGGATTCATTGAATCTCATGGTCATATAATGGGGCTGGGTTACAATGAATTGAATCTTGACTTAATGGATACCAAAAGTTGGGATGAGATAGTTGAACGTGTAAAAAACGCGGTCGGTAAGGCTCAGCCAGGAGAGTGGATAATAGGTCGGGGTTGGCATCAGGATAAGTGGGATAAAAAACCCGAGAAAATGGTTAAGGGGTTTCAGACGCATCACAAATTGAGTGAAGTGTCACCGGATAATCCGGTTTATCTGGGCCACGCCAGCGGTCATGCCGGATTTGCCAATGCGAAAGCTATGCAAATCGCAGGGGTTAATCAAATGTCGATTGAGAAGATGGAAAAGGATCTGGGAGAAGGGGGCGAAGTCATTCGCGATGAGCTGGGAAATCCTACCGGGTTGTTTAACGAACGTGCACAGTCGCTGATCAGCAAGTATATCCCGGAGGACACAGAAGAGAGTGACGCCAAAGCATTTGAACTTGCCATGAACGCATGTGCGCGTGCCGGCATCACCAGTTTTCATGATGCGGGCGCCTCGAGAAAAGAAATTGCGCTGTATAAAAAATATAGGGCTGAGAACAAGATGAAGACCCGCTTATATGTAATGGTCACCGGAAGGGATCCTGAACTTGTCTACGAATGGATGAGGAACGGGCCAGAGATTGATAGCGCCAATTTTCTGACGATAAGGTCAATCAAATTAAATTGTGATGGTGCGTTAGGTTCCAGGGGCGCGTGGTTACTCGAGCCCTACACCGACAGGGCAGGGTGGTATGGAATGCCTACCATTTCAATGGACACGGTGTTAAGTGTATCAAAGGCTGCGTTAAAGAAGGGCTTCCAGGTATGTTCGCATGCAATCGGTGATCGGGCGAACCGGGAAATTTTAGACCGGTACGAAACTGCGTTTAAGGAAAACCCGGGTCAGTCTGTCAATCATCGCTACCGTATCGAACACGCCCAGCATGTTCATCCCAACGACATTCCACGATTTGCGAAGTTGGGTGTCATTGCCGCCATGCAAGCCATTCATTTATCATCCGACCGCCCCTGGGCCATCGACCGACTGGGCGAGAAAAGAATCCTTGAGGAGACTTATGTATGGCAGGATTTGATTAAATCGGGGGCCATGATCATCAACGGCTCAGATGTTCCCGTTGAACCGATCAGTCCGGTTGCCAGTTTTTACGCTTCTGTCACCCGCCAAACATTGAGCGGAGAACCGGATGGCGGATTTGAGCCCAATCAAAAGATGACGCGGCAACAGGCCCTCAGGTCCTATACCCTGGACGCCGCCTTTGGCGCTTTTCAGGAAAAAGACCTCGGGTCTATCGAGGTTGGAAAAGCCGCAGACTTCACCATTTTTGACAAGGACATCATGACTGTGCCAGACAGCGAGATTTTGTCAGTGGAAGTTGCATATACTATCGTGAACGGCAACGTAGTGTATAAGCGTGAATGACAGTAAACCAAAAGAGGCAGATCATGGTCTGCCTCTTTTGGTTTTCAATTCGAAATACCGAAACTATTTCAAAAATTTGCGCGCACGGTCCATTAAGATTTTACGATCTGCGGTAATGGTGGGATCGCTGTAAATCCGGGATGAAAGCTCCGCCACAACGCCCTTCTTGTAGCCCAATTTTTCCGCAATTTCCTCGCAAAAATTAATCTCGCTTTTGAACACTTGCCCATCAGCCTTCATCATTTGAATCAGGTGATAAAGATTTTCAAATTTTTGGTCTTCAGAGAATGCTGAGAGGTCTCCCACAGGTTTTGGGGCCTTCATCATTGCATCCACCTCATCCTTCGACAAGCCATTAGCTTTACCAATCATGTGCAGGATTTTGGCCTCCTTTTCTCCAACAGTCATATCGCTGGCTGCCAGATTGATCAAAATATTTAGCTGTTCTTTAATCATAGTAGTTTAATTTTCGCTAATTGTGACGGATATAGGCTGAAATTTAGTCAAAAATGGATAATTTTTCGCTAACGGGTAAAAAAAACCTGATTCGGGTATAATTTATGCGCAACCCTCTGAGTGTAAGGCTGTCATTAGTACAAATTGTTTTAATATGAGATTTTTCATTATAGGGTTGGTGTTGGTGCTCGCGGGCCGGGTCAGCGGGCAGGAGAGTGAAGTGAGGCAGGTGGGCTCGTTTAGTGGAATCAAGTCTGCTGAAGCCGTTGATGTATACCTGAAGAAGGGCGATAAGGAAAGTGTAAGGGTAGAGGTGAATGGGACCAGGTTATCGGACGTGATCACAGAAGTTTCCGGCTCTTATCTCAAAATTCACATGGCGAGCGGTAATTACAGGAAGACCAATGTGAAGGTATACGTGACCTACACGAACCTCGACAAGATTTCTGCGAGTTCAGCGTCCAACATATTTTCCGAAGGCACCATAAAAACGTCATCGATTGATATCAGTGCCAGCAGCGCTGCCACTGTTGAGGTGAGCCTGGATGCAGGTACTGTAACAGCCGATGTATCCAGTGCCGGAGATATCGTACTTGAGGGGAGATCAAGGTCATTGGAGGTGGAAGCCAGCAGTGCCGGTGATATTGATGCCTATCGGCTGGAGAGCGAGGATGTGCGGGCGCGGGCGAGCAGTGCAGGATCTGTCAAAGTCACTGCTACAAAATCGCTGGATGCCAGGGCATCGAGTGGCGGTGATGTACGCTATAGAGGCAACCCACTTAAGACAAATACCGATTCCAGCAGCGGTGGATCGGTCAAAAAATCAAGCTAAAAGTGAGAACCTGGTCTAAGGCCAGGTTTTTTGCTTTTCAGTCCCGGAATCATTTCCCTTTCCTCCATCACATTTCTCTCGAAATTCAGAATCGCCTGATTGAAGCTTTTTAGATAGGCCGAATCTGATTTCAACATCTTTGGCCATTTGGGTGCTTTGGTGATGAAATTGATCATAATTCGCTGGTTTTGGTCTCTGAACGTAAAGTTTACCGGATTAGTTATTATCCATTATCCCCTTCAGACAGCTAGCTAATCATTTACCCCCATGAAGCTAATAAATTACTTTAAGTACTATGGTATTGTGACCGTGGAAAAGTTGGTCGTTCTTTAACCCTACTATTTCAAAAAAATCAGAAAATTTAAGATGATAGGGTCAAATTTGAGTCTACATTTTAAAATTTCATATACATTTGGGCCTTAATAGTCAAAAAACAAACCACTACTATGGCTCATTTACGTTTCGAAGCATTAAACAGATTAAATGAAAGGGCACGGATCAGGGTTGAGATGACCGCCCCAAAAGTTTCAGAGTTTTTTGGTGAGAATGCCTTTGGCATGAAGCAAATGCTGGGTTCGCTCGCGCCCGCAGTCTACAAGAAAGTGAGCGAGGCAATTAAAAACCACGACAAGATTGACGAGGAGACGGCAGACGCGGTGGCCTCTGCCGCCAAGAGCTGGGCCATGAGCAAAGGCGCCACGCATTTCACGCACTGGTTTCAGCCGCTGACCGGTGGTACAGCGGAAAAGCATGACTCTTTTTTTGATGCCATCTCCGGAATCGAAAAATTTAAGGGGAGCGAACTTGTTCAGCAAGAGCCTGATGCATCGTCTTTCCCGAGTGGCGGTATCCGGAGCACCTTTGAAGCCCGGGGGTACACAGCCTGGGATCCCACATCTCCCATGTTTATTTACGGAAAAACCCTATGCATTCCTACGGTGTTCGTCTCGTACACGGGCGAAACGCTAGATACCAAATCTCCGCTGTTAAAAGCCTTGAAAGTAGTTGACAAAGCGGCAACCAAAGTTTGCCAGTTCTTTGATAAGGATGTTAACCATGTGGTGGCATCCCTGGGATGTGAGCAGGAATATTTTGTGGTGGACAGGGCACTATACATGGCCCGCCCGGATCTGGTCATGGCGGGGAGAACCGTCTTTGGCCATGCACCTGCGCGCGGTCAGCAATTGGAAGACCATTATTTCGGATCTATTCCGTCCAGGGTATACGATTTCATGAAGGATTTTGAGATTGAATGCTGGAAACTTGGTATTCCGATCAGAACAAGACACAATGAAGTGGCTCCGAGCCAATTTGAGGTAGCACCGCTATTTGAGGAGGTCAACGCAGCCAACGATCACAATCAGCTTTTGATGGACGTGATGAACCGTGTTTCGGAAAGACACGATTTGCAGGTGTTGTTTCATGAAAAGCCATTTGCCGGACTAAACGGAAGTGGCAAGCATAATAACTGGTCGCTGATTACCAGTACCGGTGTTAATCTTTTTGCCCCATCGAGCAGCGCCAAAGACAATCTGCTGTTCCTGACATTTTTTGTCACCGCCATTAAAGCCGTTTATGAACAATCGGATTTACTCAGGGCAAGCATTGCGACTGCGGGAAATGATTTCCGCCTTGGCGCCAACGAGGCACCACCGGCAATTATGTCCGTATTCATTGGGAAACAAATGACTGCGGTATTGGATGAGTTGGAGAAAAAAGGCAACGTGAAAATTGAGAAAGGCGACAACATGTATATGAAGCTTGGAATAGACCAGATTCCCGAGATCATTCTGGATGCCACCGATCGCAATAGAACCTCACCATTCGCCTTCACGGGGAACAAGTTTGAGTTTCGTGCTGTAGGTTCCAGCGACAATAGCGCCACGGCCATGACTGCGCTCAACCTGATCATGGCCGATCAACTGAACCATTTTCACGATGCCGTAAACAAAGAGATCGAAAACGGAACGGAGAAGCGCCTGGCTATTGTCAACGTGCTTAGAAAATACATTAAAGACTCCAAGTCGATCCGATTTGAAGGGGATGGGTATTCGGAAGAGTGGGTGCAGGAGGCTGCCAAGCGAGGACTCAACAACATAAAAAACATGCCCCGGGCTATCGAGTCATACCTGGCTAAAAAATCGGTTGATATTTTTGAAAAGCATGGTGTGCTGAGCCATAAAGAGCTTGAGGCGCGCCAGGAAATCAAATTGGAAGGTTACATCAAAAAAGTGCAGATCGAAGCCCGCGTCATCGGTGATCTGGCTGCCAACCATATTATTCCAACAGCCATTTCGTATCAAAATAAGCTCATAAAAAATGCAAATGGTCTAAAGGGCCTTGGTGTCGACAATCAAGCTGTTGTGGCCACCATTAAGGAGATGAGCGGGTTAATCGAATCCATCAAAACGAACGTGGATAAAATGGTGGAGGAGCGGAAACGCATCAACAAAATTAAGGATACCCATCAGCGCGCGATTGCGTACTGTGATGACGTAAAGGAAAAGTACTTCGATGCGATCCGAGATGCGGTTGACAAACTCGAGTTGTTGGTAGACGATGAAGACTGGCCTCTGGTAAAATACCGGGAGTTATTGTTTTTGAGATAGTAGACCCTAAATCCGATTCTTACAGGAGGCTGTTTTTTGAGACAGCCTCTTTTTAGTTTGAGGTAATCTCCATCGGAGAAGAGTCGATCAGCCTGACAATGGCATCACGAATTAATTCAGGAAACTGCCAAGGCACGAAATGGTTCATGTCTTTTTTGAGTACGAACTCAACCGGGGCGTTGGTTAGCATTGTTTTGGCATAATTCGCATTTCCGGGAGGAACAAGGGTGTCCTTTTCTCCCTGAATAACGATGGTGCGCGCTTTGATCTGGTTCCACATAGGCTTCATTTCCTGAAGTTCTGGTTTTAACTTCCAAATTTCATCGTTGGAGGCGCGAATTGAACGCGGCAGCACCCATTTTAGAAAAGGCAGTGCCAGCGGCCCCCTAAACCACTCATTGGGTTCAAGGTCGGGGTCGATAGATGGCGCCACCATCACCAGTCCATCGACCAATTCAGGATAGTCAATGGCCATTCGCGCAATGACCGGCCCGCCCAGGGAGTGCCCCACCAATGTTATAGGGCGGTTGTTTTGGTATTTTTCAAGGATCGGCTTGAGCAAGGCTGACTGCTTTTCCAGGGAAGGCTCTGCATGACCAAAATTGGAGGCGCCAAACCCAGGTCTGTCAACCGAAATCAATTGAGCCTTGGCCAGCAGCGCGGAGTCAGCTAAAAAATGGATGAATGAACTTAAAGATCCTGGTGAACCATGCACGAAAAGAACCAAAGGCTTGTTTACATTCCCCACATGAACGTAGTTAATCACCCTTTTGCCCATTCGATAGGATTGCTCGGTGCCGTCCAATCCCCGTTTTTCAAAGTAGGATTTGATTTCTGATGAGTTCATCCTGAATTGCATACAGGAATCCGCGAGCAGAAGCGGGGACAACAACAATGAGCCAATGCCAAGCCATTTCCCACAACTACTAACTTGCATTCAAAATTTTATTAGTGAATATTCAGCAGCTTTTTGTAATCGGCCGAGGCACTGAGTATCTCAAATGATTTTTTCAGGTCTGCATCGTATTTGAACTCAACTTCTGTCGATCCTTTTTCGAGGTAATACCGGGAAACAATGTCTTGTTCCAATAGGGATTTGATTTGGTCCCTGAACGTATACAGATCTTTCTTGCGATTTTCCTTTAGGAGTTCCGATATTTCTTCCAATTGAGGCCTTAAGTCGTCATAGTAGCGCTCACGTTTGGCCTGTTCCTTGAGCACACTCAATTCCATTTCTACCGGAGAGCGATAGTTGTATTGTTTCGATTTGACCCACCGTACAAATTCTTCGTATTCTTTATCTGTCAATTTAAACTCCCGGGCTGGCGGTATCGTTGGGTGTTCTGATGCATAAAGTGTGGCGTAGTCAAAGATGAAGCCATTGCTATAAAGAAGTTGGGTAAGCGTGGATACCTCCTGCCCATCCACGACAATATCAGGATCGATACCACCACCGTCATATACCGTGCGGCCATTGGTCGTTTTGAATTCCTTCTTCAATGAGTCGGGAATGGAACCCACACTCCCGTCTTCTCTCCGGTGGGAATAATCAAGCACCTGAATGCACCTGCCTGTGGGCGTATAGTATTTGGCGGTGGTAATTTTTACCTGGGAATTGTACGACAGCGGCCTGCTCAACTGAACCAGCCCCTTTCCAAAAGATTTTTCGCCAATGATCACAGCCCGATCATAATCCTGAAGTGTGCCGGCTACAATTTCGGAGGCCGATGCGCTGCCGCGATTGATTAACACGACAAGAGGAATTTCCAAATCCACGGGACTATTCAATGTCTCGTAGGAAATGTTGCTGTCCTGGACTTTGCCCCGGGTCGTTACAATTTTTTTGCCCTTGGGGAGGAAAATGTTGCAAATATTAACAGCCTCAAACAACAAACCTCCGGGGTTGTCTCGCAAGTCGAGGATGATGCCGGTTGCTCCTTTGCTTTTAAGGTCCACCACTGCATTTTTGACTTCCTTACCGGCATCGGGCGTAAAATCGGTCAGTTGTACGTACCCCACATTCTTACTGACCATTCCGTAGTAGGGCACGTTGCTTATTTTTATTTTCTCCCTCTTAAATTCAAGACTTATCAAATCCGGGCTCCCTATCCGCTTCACAACAAGTTTAACGGTGGTGCCGAGTTGGCCCCTCATCAATCGATTTGCTTCCTCAATGGAAATTTTGGAGAGTTCTACCTCATCCATTTTGATTACTTCATCGCCAATTTTCAATCCGCTCTTTTCTGCGGGGTAGCCTTCATAAATCATCGTTACCAATGTTCGGTTTCCAATTACCCGGGTGACCGCTCCAATGCCACCATACTGGCCGGTGTTCATGGTGCGATAAGTCTCTACCTCATCCTCGGCAATAAAATTGGTGTAGGGATCAAGGGAGACAAGCATCGCATCAATGCCCGAACGAATGAGTTGATTTGGATTGACTTCGTCAACGTAAAGCGCGTTAACCTCTTTGAACAGGGAAGCGAAAATGTCCAGGTTTTTGGCAATTTCGAAGTAACGTTCGGCTGGTGGCGTGAAAGAAATGGCCGTAAGCGAAAGGACACAAACAACCAACACGATAATCTTCTTCCTCATACTATTCAAATTTATCCCAAAAATCCGTTCGTAGAATGATAATTTACTTTTTTGTGACGATTCCCGACTAAATCGCAAGGAGCGCCAGAATAAACCCAGCCATTGCAAATGAAAAGTTGGTTGCTGTTATTGTAATTCCCATTCGATTGCCAACACGCGTGCAAACAAGCCACCGGACTTTTTTGGGTTATTTAATAATAACGGGTATTGCGATAAATAGTATAAGATTAAGGGGACTATTTGAGTTTAAAAAGCACTTCGATTTCTACTGGGATACCCTCGGGCAGTGATCCAACACCCACCGCGCTTCGAACACCTACTCCCTTGTCCTCACCCCAGATCTTGGCGAACAACTCGCTACATCCGTTGACAACGAAGGGGTGTCTTGTAAAATCCGGTGTGGCATTCACCATCCCCAGCACTTTAACCACACGGTCGACCCGGTCAAGGCTGCCAAGATATTTTTTTAGTGTGGCGAGGATGGCCAATCCAACTTGTTGCGCGGCCAGCTTCGCTTCGTTGGCGTCCATGTCGGCACCTACTTTACCCACTATCCAGGTACTGTCTTCTTTAAGGGTGCCATGCCCTGAAACGTAGGCGTGATCGCCATCAATCAGGAGGAGTTTGTATACGCCAAGCGGATCAGGTGATGGGGGAAGGGTAAGGCCCAGTTGGGCAAATCTTTGTTCTGGAGTCATATTGATTAATCCTTGTCTGGAATTTGTATCACCCTGATCACCATTTCGTGGGCATCGCCATCTTTATCCATCAGCTTAAACTTGATGGTAGGATTATCCTTTTTCAGGTTAGGCTCCGCCTTGACTATTTTATTATCCTGTAGGTGCTTTTCAATCTCTGTTTGTAATATGAGCAGCGCATTCGCCATATCAACTTCGAGCGGGCTTGGATTGTAAGAAGTAGTCTTCATAATTAAACCGTTACCATTTTATCAACGCGGATGCCCAGGTGAAACCGCTACCGAAGGCAGCCAGGCATACGATATTGTTTTCCTTGATTTTTCCTTCAGACCACGCTTCACTCATGGCGATAGGAATTGAAGCGGCTGTGGTGTTTCCATATCGCATGATATTGTTGTATACCTTATCGTCCGTGAGCTCCATCTTCTGTTGTATGAACTGGCTTATCCTCAGGTTAGCCTGATGCGGCACAAGCAGGCTGATGTCCTCCTTCTTCATGTTGTTTGCCTGGAGCGCTTCGTTGATCGCTTCTGTAAAACGCACAACGGCATGCTTGAATACCTGGCTGCCATTCATCACGACCTTATACGATGTCGTATCCAGTATTTGTTCAGGTTGGCGCTCGGCATGCGGCCTGCTGCTGCCGGGGTCCTTTACGTAAAGTTCTTCTGCAAAATTTCCATCTGAGTGCAGGTGAGTTGAAAGCACTCCAGGTTTATCCGAGGCCTGGAGGACGGCAGCACCGGCACCGTCCCCAAAAATAACCGCGGTGTTTCTTCCCCTTGTGGTGATGTCCAATGCGGTGGATTGAATTTCTGCGCCTACCACAAGAATGGTTTTGTACATTCCGGTCTTGATAAATTGATCGGCCACTGAAAGGGCATAGATAAATCCGGAGCATGCATTGCGAAGATCAAGCGCCCCGACCCTGCCATCCAAGCCCAACTCCCGCTGCAGCAGAACGCCCGAGCCTGGGAAGAAATAATCAGGCGTGATGGTTGCAAAAACGATAAAATCGATGGCCGATGCCTCCAAGCCAGCCCTCTCCAGGGCCATCCGGCTTGCTTTTGCGGACATGTTGGCAACCGTATCCTTAGCGGGGTCAATCCATCTTCTTTCTTTTATTCCTGTACGTTCTATAATCCACTCGTCCGTGGTGTCCATGATGTTGGAGAGATACTGGTTTGAAATCACCGTTTCGGGCACGTGATGTCCTAAGCCGACTATTTTAGAATGTTTCATGCTTCAAGGGTTCATGATTCAAAATTTTGGAATTCATAGCAGATGCCAATGAATAATGAATTTTGAATTTCATAATACAACGTTAACAATTTTACCCGGAACGATGATGACTTTCTTAGGTGCTTTACCCTCGGTCCATTTCTGCACCACCTCAGAAGCCATTACCAGTTTTTGGATATCTTCTTTGGGCATATCAAGTGCCATGTTCAGCTTGGCCCTTACCTTCCCGTTGATCGAAATAGGGTATTCAAAAGTGCTTTCAACCAAATATTTCTCCTCTACCTGTGGATAGGCCGCATCCAATACCGTTTTTTCATGGCCGAGTTTTTCCCACAGTTCTTCGGCCACATGTGGAGCAAAGGGAGAAAGAGCAATCACCAGCGGCTCAATCACCGCGCGTTTGTTGCATTTGAGTGAGGTCAACTCATTGATGCATATCATGAATTCACTCACCGATGTGTTAAATGAAAAATTCTCAATATCGTACTCAATTTTCCTGAGGGTCTTGTGGAGTACCTTGAGCTCTTTTTTTGTTGGCGCATCATCACTGACGTTAATGTTGCCTACTTGGTCATGAATAAGATTCCAAAATCGTCTCAGGAATTTATAGACACCATCTATGCCACTCGTATTCCATGGTTTGGATTGCTCCAGTGGGCCCAGGAACATTTCGTACATGCGCAGGGTATCGGCTCCATAGTTGGCAATGATGTCGTCCGGGTTAATAACATTGAAGTAGGACTTACTCATTTTTTCTATGGCGGATCCACAGATATATTTACCGTCTTCCAGGATGAATTCAGCGTTCGCGAAATCCGGTTTCCATTTTTTGAATAGATCCATGTCCAATTCCAGGCCGTTGACAATGTTTACATCCACATGGAGCGGATCGACTTCGTAAGAATCCTTCAGGCCATGTGACACAAATTGACTCTTGCCTCTTACTCTATAAACAAACCTCGAGTCTCCGGTAATTTTGCCCTGGTTGATCAGCTTCTTAAAGGGCTCATCAAATTTGAGGTAGCCCAAATCGTGCAATACCTTAATCCAAAGCCTTGAATATAATAGGTGGGCCACAGCGTGCTCGGAGCCCCCAACATAGACGTCAACCTGGCCCCAATAGTCCAGATTTTTTTTCGAAGCAAACTCCTGGTCGTTGCGGGGATCCATGTAGCGAAGAAAATACCAGGCTGCTCCGGCATGAGTTGGCATGGTGTTGGAATCACGTTTTTCATTTGGTCCGATATTGATCCAGTCCGCGAGGTTAGCCAACGGACCTTCACCAGAGCCGGATGGTCTAAACTCACTCGTGTCGGGAAGTTCCAATGGCAGGTCTTTCTCGTTCATGGCGTACGGCATATCATCTTTGAACACTACCGGGAATGGTTCGCCCCAATACCGCTGCCTGCTCCAACCGGCATCACGCATTTTATAATTGATCTGCCTTTCACCAATGCCCATCTCTACCAATTTATCGGTGACGATACCGATAGCATCCCTCATTTTCATTCCATTCAGAAAATCCGAATTGGAAAGAGTTGCTTCATAGGTTGGGTTGGCCTCCTCTCCGTTGTAGTCGTTACCAATGATATTGGTAATCGGGATATTGAAATGTTTTGCAAATCGATGATCGCGGTCGTCTCCGCAAGGCACACCCATGATGGCACCTGTACCGTATCCTGCCAATACATATTCACTGATCCAGACGGGAACTTCTCTTTTATTAAAAGGATTGATTGCATAAGTCCCCGTAAAGCAGCCTGTGATCTTTTTGACTTCAGCCATGCGGTCGATTTCTGATCGGCTCTCCACGTACCGGAGGTATTTATCCACTTCGGCAGCCTGTTTTTCGGTGGTAATTTTTTTGACCAGATCATGTTCGGGCGCTACTACCATAAAGTCTACTCCGAAAATCGTGTCCGGCCGGGTAGTGAATACAGTGAGAACCTCACCCCCCGGCCCCCTCTCCTCCGGAGAGGGGTTGGGGGTGAGGTAAAAATTAATCCGAGCTCCCTCACTTCTTCCGATCCAGTTGCGTTGGATATCCTTCATCGAATCACTGAAGTCGACTTCGTCAAGTCCTTTTAGCAAACGCTCCGCGTACTCGGTGATGCGCAAACTCCACTGACGCATCTGTTTTTTAACCACGGGATGTCCACCGCGATAGCTTACACCATTAATAACTTCATCATTAGCCAGCACCGTACCCAAGGCTTCGCACCAGTTCACATCGGTCAAAGCCAAATAGGCCAGGCGGTATTCCATCAATATTTCGGCCTTTTGTCTTTCGGGAAATGATTCCCAGTCTGTAGAAGTAAATTTTTGAATTTTAAATTTGGAATTAGGTAACGGATAATTGGTGTTGCCCTCCTTTTCGAATATGCCAATCAGTGCTTTGATCCTTTCTGCTTTTTGTGTCTTCCGATTGAACCAACTGTCAAACAGTTGCAGGAAAATCCACTGTGTCCACTTGTAATATTTGGGATCACAAGTTCTCACTTCGCGGCTCCAGTCGTAGGAAAAACCGATGCGATCAAGCTGATTTCTAAACGTCTCAATGTTTTTTGCTGTGGAAATAGCCGGGTGGACACCATGCTCTATGGCATATTGCTCCGCGGGCAATCCAAAGGCATCGTAACCCATGGGGTGAAGCACGTTGAATCCCTTGAGGCGCTTGTATCGCGCGACAATGTCCGTGGCTATGTAACCCAACGGATGCCCTACGTGCAGGCCTGCCCCAGAGGGGTAGGGGAACATGTCCAGCGCGTAATATTTTGGCTTAGAACTATCGTTGCTGGTTTTGTATACCTCCTTTTCGCGCCAGCGCGATTGCCACTTTTGTTCTATTTTCTTGATTTCCTCTTTGCTGTAGTCTCCCATCCTTGTATTCTGCCTTAAAATAAAGCGCAAAAATACGGCAAAGGGATGAGAAAGCCAGTATTATAGGCCTTTCGGGGATAAGCTGACTATCTATTTTACTGTCGCTTTGTCAATTCTGGTCGGTGTGTCCAAGCCCTCCACTATAGACCTCGCACTCAATGCGATTCCTTTTATCGTTGCGGTGATATTGGCCATGTCCAGGGTTTCCACCTCATCATTGACCGTATGATAGTACGGATCCGTTGGAATCTGATCTGTAGAAATGGAATGAGCAGGTACGCCTAGTCTTGCGAGGGTGGCATTGTCGGAACGGTAAAAGAGGTTCTGCTCAGGGTATGGATCGGGGTGTATGCTGAAGGCAGTTCCTTCAAGATTCTCCTGCAGAATCTCGCCAAAATCGCTTCGCTCAAATCCTGTGATAAAAGCCGCATTGGGTCCCCACTTTGATGCCTTGCCAATCATTTCAATGTTGAACATGGCAACCACTTTATCAGGGTCAAGTTGCTGCGAGAAGTGTTTGGAACCATATCCACCAATCTCTTCGGCTGTGAATGCTGCAAAAATTAGCGTTCTGGCGTTGGTGCCTAGTTTACTAAAATATTTCGCCAGTGCAATAACGGCAGTTGTTCCTGATGCATCGTCATCAGCTCCATTGGCGATCGAATCGCCATTGATGGGTTTCTGAATCCCGATGTGATCATAATGAGCAGAAAAAATGACGTTGTCGCCAGGTTTCGATTTTCCAGGGATCATTCCTACTATGTTGGTCAACTTAATCATGTCGGCCTCCTGTGAGGCTTTTATTGAAATAGAATTTGGGCGGGCCTGATTCAAAATATAAACAGTTGTGCTTTCGGCCGTGTCGTCAGGGTCCATTATTTTGGGGATGGCCAGGTATTCTTTGGCAATCTTAAAACTCTCTTCATGTTCCCTGGCTACCAGAACAACTTTGTTACCGCCCCTTTTTTCTATTTGAGAGATGGTGGTGAAAAGATTCTGGGCCTGGCCGATGGTATCCACCATCACCCCGGTATTCATTTCGATCTCGGTCCGTGTTGAAACCAAAATCAGCTTGCTATCTTCAATAGGGTTGCCATCCAGGACCACCTGGATTTCTTTTAGTTTGATTCTTTTTTTCAAAAATTCCTGCCTGAAATTTTTTTGGCCCGGAAGTGGTTCGAGCCTGGCTCTCCTGAATTCCCGCTCGATGAATGACGCAGCTTTGTCAATGTCTTCCGTGTTGAGACAAAACCTGCCACGCATGTCGTCAGCTGAAAGGGTGTGAATGATTTTTGAAACTTGCTTCTCCTTAATGTATTTGTCCGCCTGGGCATGCAGTACGCCTGCGAGTAACGTCAACGCAAATGTCAGTGCGCGAATCTTCATTAGAGATCAGAATTAGTTGTGCCAAATTAACTTTTTGCTTTCAATTATAGCAATTACCCTTGCCTTTCCTCTCCAGACATACAGTTCATCCGGGTTATCCTACAGCCCGGTAACACTCTTTCCTACTGATTAAGGGAACATGCAAATATTTGTTCTGTAATCGCAACAAAATGAAATCAGCACCAATAGTTTTCTTCGTTCTGGCCTCCCTGGGTGCCTTTGGGCAAACAACCATTTCCGGGTTGGTTAAGGACGACCAGGGCGAGCCTATTCCAGGAGCCAATGTGACCATTCAAGGTACTTACGATGGTACTACCACATCAGTAGACGGAAGCTTTCATTTCGAAACCACCGAATCGGGAGAACAAGTGATTATTGTGTCCTTCGTGGGATATAAGGCTTTCACAAAAGCGCTTACGCTGGCCAACCAGCCGATCCAGTTGAATGCGGCATTGAGGGAGGAAATCAATCAATTGGAGGCGGTGGTGATTTCTGCAGGTTCTTTTACGGCTGGCGAGGAGAAGAGAAGGACCGTGTTAAAGGCCATTGACATTGCGACCACGGCAGGGGCAACGGCAGATATTGCCGGAGCGCTCAATACTTTGCCAGGAACACAAAAAGTAGGAGAGAGCGGTAGATTGTTTGTAAGGGGTGGGGACGGAAATGAGACGCGCACATTTATAGATGGAATGATGGTGTTGAACGCGTATAATCCCTCGGCTCCCAACACGCCATCGCGGGGACGTTTTCTCCCCTTTATGTTTAAAGGAACAAGTTTTAGTACAGGAGGGTACTCGGCCGAGTACGGCCAGGCTCTTTCTTCAGCGCTGGTTTTAGACTCAAGAGACAAAGCGGACATCAATCAAACCGATATAGGAATATTGTCAGTGGGTGGCGATGTGGCGCACACGCACGTGTGGGACCGCGCATCCGTTTCAGGCAAGGTGCAATACACCAATATTCGCCCCTATTTTGGTTTAATCAATCAGGAGATTGATTGGATAAAGCCACCGGTTTCAATCGAAGGAAGTACTGCGTTCAGGCAGGAGGTAGGTAAAAATGGATTGATAAAATTTTTTGGCAACGTCAATCATTCCAACTATTCCCTTTATCAACACGATATTTCAAATCCCTTATTGAAAACTTCATTTGATCTGACCAACACATACGGATATGGCAACCTATCTTTTGTGCAGTCCATTAATGACAGGTGGTCTGCCAGAGGAGGTCTGTCCTATAATTACAGTGAAAATGATGTACTCATTGCACAAAGGCCGATTGCCGAGATCGAACGGGGGCTGCATTCAAAATTGGTCCTGGAAAATTCCGTCTCCGACCGGGTTGAATTAAAGTTTGGACTGGAACACATTGATATGGCCTACGAAGCATCCCGCCTGGATAGCCTGACCATCCCGCAAACTTTACAAATAAGCACTCCGGTAACGGCAGCCTTTGTGGAGGCGGAGGTGTACGCCAACAAATATTTTGTAACAAGAGCTGGTGCAAGAGCCGAGTACAATGAATCAAGGGACGCAACGAATGTTGACCCGCGAATTTCTGTAGCCTTCAAACCATTCAAAACAGGCCAGTTCTCACTGGCGTATGGCCGGTTTAGACAAATCGCTCAAAATCAGTACCTGAGAGTAAATAAAAACCTGAATGAGGAGACAGCAGAACATTACATCCTGAATTACCAGGTTATCAATGACCAAAAAACTTTTAGGGCAGAGTTGTACTACAAGCGATACGCCAACCTGATCAAATACCTTAATGGTGATCCAAATCAATTGACGAACAACGGGAGCGGATTTGCAAAGGGATTTGAGTTGTTTTGGAGAGATAGCAAGTCGATCAGGAATTTGGACTATTGGATATCCTATTCATACCTGGATACGGAGCGCGACTACCTTAATTATCCAATTGCCTCAGCACCTTCGTTTGCATCCCGGCACAATTTTTCTGTAGTGGGTAAACGATTTATTTCAGATATCAAATCACAAGTTGGGCTGACCTATTCGTACAGTAGTCCCCGGGCTTACCATGATCCCAACGTGGAAACGTTTAATAGTGGACGAACACCTGCCTACCAGGACCTGAGTATGAATATCTCCTACTTACCAAATCCATTTCTGATCATCCATGCATCCGTCACCAATATCCTTGGACGCGATAACATTTTCGGCTATGAGTTCAGTAGTACGCCAAATGCAAATGGCGTGTATGCCAGCCGATCCATTCGACAACCCGCGAGGCGTTTTATTTTTCTTGGAATATTGTTAACCATTTCAAAAAACAAATCAATTAGTCAATTACCTAACTTATAATTATTACCATTATGAAAACGAAAATTATAGTCCTGTTTTGCTTGTGCGTTCAATCGCTGCTAGCCAATGATAAGTATCAGCAGGCCATGCAAACAAACATTCAATTGGTTTACAAAGCGCAGACCCTTGAAGAGTTTCAACAAGCTATCAATTCATTTGAGAGAATTGGAGCAGCGGAAAAGAACAAATGGGAGCCATACTACTACGCATCCTTTGGTTATATCATGGCATCAATGCGGGAGCAAGAAGCAGCAAAGAAAGACGGGCTGCTGGACAAGGCTGCTGAGAATTTGAAAAAAGCATCGGCCATTAACGCATCGGAATCTGAGATTGTAGCGCTCGATGGATTTATATACATGATGAGGGTTTCTGTTGATCCGGCATCAAGAGGACAACAATATTCAGGCTTGGCCATGCAGAGTTATGAAAAGGCGTTAGCAATTAATCCGGACAACCCCAGAGCCCTTTACCTGCTGGCTCAAATGGAGTTTGGCATGGCTCAATTCTTTAAGTCATCGACTGAGGGTGCTTGCGCAACCGCGGCCAAATCTGTGGAGAAATTTGAAACCTATAAAAGCGATAATGCGCTGGCCCCAGCCTGGGGTAAAGAATCTGCAATGCGGGTTGCCAAACAGTGTAATTGATTTGTTTGAGTTCGAAATTCACCACCTTGGGACTAATTTTATGAACCAGATCATAACTTTTATAAGCTTGACCCATGTGGTTGCCGGGGTTGTGTCTCTTGTCGCTGCGCCTATTGCGTTGATGGTATTAAAAGGTGGTAGCGCGCATCGTTTGGCGGGGCAATTTTTCTTCTGGTCGATGACCTGGATTTTCATTTCGGCAATTATACTTTCGGTTTATAAATCAATTCCTTTTCTTTTGATGATTGCCGTATTCAGTTACTATTCGGTAGTAATTGCATACAGGAGCTTGTATCAGAAACAACTTTATCGTGGCAAAGGCATCACTTGGTTTGACTGGATGGCGCTGGTCATTTCCGGGTCATTCAATCTTGGGTTTGTCGCTTGGGGAGTCTTTCAGGCCGTTCAGGGCCGGCAAGGTTTTATTTCTTATCTGGCAGTAGGATTTGGTATTGGCGGCCTAATCATCGTGACGACACAGCTAAAATCCTTTGTGAAACATCCGACAGATAAAAATCATTGGCTGTTCGCCCACATTGGAAACATGACCGGGGGTTTTATTGCGTCAGTCACCGCATTTTCCGCCAATGTGTTGACATTCCTTCCCGGAGTGATACAATGGATTTGGCCGTCTTTTGTTGGTATACCGTTGATCTACTTTTGGATCAAGTCGTACCGCAGGAAATTATCCAACAATGTTCCCCTGAGCGATCTTGTCGTATTAAAAAGATAAGGTAACTTTCAATACATGAATTGACAGACCAGTTGATAAAGGAACGGACATCTTTAAAAGACTATTTGATAACTGCCGGGTGGCTGGCACTGGCGGGGATCGTCATGACATTTATTTTTTATCCGCCAACCGAGGACCGGAAGCTCAAGGTGTTTGTGCTGATCGCAGCGCTTACTTCCTGCATATGGATATTTCTTTGGATCGGAAATGCCGCGACCAGCGATTTGGTAGACAGGCGAATCGACTGGGTCACCACCCCGGTCAAACGATTTGTGGTGGGTATGATTGTGATGACGGTTTATACACTTAGCGCCATATTCTTTTTAGTATGGATATTCAGGGTCGCTTTCAATTTTGATGTAGGAAGTGGGTTGAACGATATGTTATACACTTCGCTGATTATCACCTTTGTCATCTCGCTTTTTATGCATGGTCGGGGCTTCCTTAGAAACTGGCGTCTGGCCGAGCTGGAAGCGGAAAAAGCAAAGCAGGAGAGTATCAAGGCGAATTATGAAAGTCTAAAAAACCAGGTCAACCCTCATTTCCTGTTCAATAGTTTAAATGCGCTCACCAGTCTGGTTTACGAGGATCAGGACAAGGCAGCAAAGTTTATCAAACAACTTTCTGAAGTATATCGGTATGTGCTGGATACGCGCAACAGGGAGGTCGTGCCTATTGATGAAGAGTTGAAATTTATGGAATCTTATCTTTTCCTCCAGCAAATCAGGTTTGGGGAAAAACTCAGGATAAGGAACGAGTTGGCGGGCTTATCGGGGAGCGTGCCGCCACTTTCACTTCAGATGCTGGTTGAGAATGCAATTAAGCACAATATTATCTCTCAAGAGCACCCATTGACCATCCACCTATTCAGCCGGGACAACGAGTTGGTTGTGGTGAACAATTTGCAGCAAAAGCTTACCTCAGAAGATTCTTCGGGTGTTGGTCTTGAGAATATTAAGAGACGATATGAATTTCTTAGCAACAGGAGGGTTATGGTAGAGAAGAATCAGCACACGTTTTCGGTGAAATTGCCCATACTTATTGAAGAACAATGAAAGTCCTCATCGTAGAAGACGAACCACTGGCCGCAAGGCGGTTGAAGGACCTGGTCACGAAAATAGACCCTGTTATCCAGGTGATGGCTGTGTTGGATTCGGTAAAGAGCTCCGTTGAATGGATTAGGGAGAATGAGCCTCCTGAATTGGTGTTTATGGACATCCAATTGGCTGATGGCTTGAGCTTTGAAATCTTTGAGCAGGCAGAAGTAAAGGCACCGGTTGTGTTCACTACAGCTTATGATGAATATGCCATTAAGGCCTTCAAAGTAAATAGTATTGACTACCTCTTGAAGCCCATAGATGAGGACGGCTTAACTGGCGCACTGAATAAATTCAAAACGCTTGTCCGAAGCGATTTTCAACGGTCGGTCCTTGAAAGGATAGGGCTTACCATGGAGATGCTCACAAGAAAATACAAGGAGCGCTTTGTTACCAAGGTGGGAGAACATCTTAAGTTTATTGAAGTGGGTGACGTCTTATTTTTTTTCAGCGAGGAGAAGATTACATTTTGTAAAACCAAAGATGCCAGAAAACATATCCTGGATTTTACGATGGATCAGGTAGAACAACTTGTTGACCCGTCAAAATTTTACAGAGTCAACAGAAAATACATGGTGAGTTTGTCGGCAATAACGGATATGATCAGCCACACCAACAGCAGGCTGAAGTTGGTACTTAAAGGCAGCGAAGACAGTGAGGTGATCGTAGCGCGGGAGCGGGTACAGGAGTTCAAGGCCTGGCTGGATCGGTGATTTTATGAATTCATGAAATCGCTGATCAGGCAATGAAAGTGATGCGTGCCTTTCTCCTGCTTCACGGAATACCGTCCGTGTTTGTAAAATCTGGAACGAATTCCCTTTTGTACGTTTTGCACAATGTCTTCGTCTTCCATTTCCACCTTGTGCAGGTTAGATCCGGCTCCCTGGCGAAGTTTGCTTTCGTCCCAGACATACGACAAGAATGACACTTTGCACTTGTCAACATCCATGGGATAAACCACATTGATTGACAGTCCCCACGGATAAAAATTGAACATCATGTTGGGAAAAACCCAGAAGTAGTAGCCGGCTATCTTCTTTCCAAAATCCGGAGATTCTTCGGGCAGATCAAATATCAATTCCCCTTCCTTTGCTATGCCGACCTGGAGCGAACTGTATTTGTCCAGTTCTATTGAATAACTGTTATAGTCAATGGTGGCATTGAGCCCAGCGTGAACAAAGGGAATGTGGAACCCTTCCAGGTAATTTTCACAATACAGGGCCCAATTGGAAGTAACCAGGTAGTCTTTGGACAGGTCTGGTCTGATTTTGAAATCATCTAACGGCATCCACCCTACACGTTTCATCATCGGGCCAAACAATTCTTCGGCACTTAGTATCGGTTGCAAGGAGGTAAATATCCATTTGTTCCATTCAAAAAAAGGAACAGCGGTCAGATCATCATCTTTGGTTGGAAAGTTTTTTACCTCTTTGAATTCTGGCATGGACTGAAACTCACCGTTTAGCCCGAATCGTCTTCCATGGTACTTGCACCGGATGTCATTTATTTTGCAGGGCCGTTCTACCAATAAGTTACCGCGGTGGGTGCAGACGTTTGATAGGCAATGAAGTTTACCGCCTTTGTCTCTGGAAAGGATGAGCGGTTCGTTGATGATGTGTTCAAGGAATTGAACGGGAGTAACCCATCCACCTTCTTTCACCTGATCCGTGTCGGCAACAAATTGCCAGGTTTTTGAGAATATCTTTTCTTTCGAAGCCTCATAGTATTCTCGTTGCAGGTAAAAATCGGTAGACAGCGTTTTGGCTGTTGAGATATTTTTATCCATTTCAAGCGAACGCATACTCCTAATTTTGAGCTAATTTATGAAAATCGCCCTTACTACGAAGGTTTGGTCATGTCGGGGACATTTCGAATGGCCTTGGTTTTTGCTACTTTGTATCTATGATTAAAGTTACGTTTTGGGCAGCGCGGCTGGTGGCTGCTATCATCCTTCTGCAAACCCTTTTTTTCAAGTTCACTGCAGCTGAAGAATCCGTGTACATTTTTACAATCGTGGGTATGGAACCGTGGGGAAGAATTGGTGTGGGTGTGATGGAGTTGGTGGCCTCGGTATTGCTCATTATTTCCGGCACGGCATGGCTTGGCGCACTTCTGGGTTTAGGTTTAATGCTGGGAGCCATCGCAATGCACCTAACGTTGCTGGGTATCGAAGTCCAGGGTGATGGAGGTTATTTATTTTTTCTCGCCCTGGCGGTAGCAGTTTGTTCAGGCCTGGTGATGTGGCTTGAACGGGAGAAGATAGCCCAGTGGGTAAATAAATTGAAAGCTTGATTACTGGATTTCGGCAAACAGCTGATCCAACCGTGTCCTGAATTCCGGTTTGTTTTTCAGGAAGTCATACAATGCATTTTTTTGATAGGAGGGAATGGACTGCCCTGCCTCAATTTTCGTGATCATGTCCTGAAGCAATCCCTCCACTTCCGATTGGTTGTCGAGGTTGCTGCCGGAAACCTGCTTCAAAAAATTCTCTACTTTCCCCTTTTTTGATTGGGCTACTATTTTCTTTTGTTCGTTCAGATAATGCTGGCGGTTTTTTTGGTCCATGCAAGCGTTGTACGCTTCCGCGATTTCCGTCAGATTTTCACGCCCCAATTTTTCATCTTTAACCTTTTGGGCGGCCGATTCACAGTCTGAAATAAAATTGAGGACGGAACCTCTGAAAGCGATGGTGGGTACGTCAAAGGATTCACCACTTGCTTTTCGGAGCAGCCTTCCATCGTAAGAGGTTTGCGTTTCAATTCTATAACCATAAATATTCATATGCCCCTCTTTGATCAGCAGCATAAATTTATAACTGGGACCTAGTTGAACCGCGTGAAAAGTTTCGTTATTTACTTTTGCTGCCTTGGCCTGAAATGCGGTATACGTGGTCTTTTTTGACTTGTCGATCAGTTGCACACGATCCATGCTGCCCCCGCTGATGAGTTTGACATCACCGGTCAGTGTGTCCCCGGTAACCGTCACCACGTATGATAATTGAGCGCGAGCATGAAAGGCAACAAAAATGGTAACAACTAGAGGGAGCAATCGTGTCATGGTTGGTCGATTGAAATTCAACTGGCAAATATAAAGCTATTGGTATAATCGGATAAAGGTGATGATCAAAATACCCCATAAAAACCTTACCACCAATCGCGTGCGAATCGGTTTCCAACTGATTGAATTGAGGTTTGTTCTGGCTGACACCAATCTTCCTTGGAAATCCAGACCTTAATAAGTTTATTAGCGACTAATTCAGGTTGACCATGGTTTCATACAATCCAAAAAATTGGCTTTCTCTCATTTTTCATTCGTACAGCAGGCACGTGATGAGGACACTCACGCCTGTTATCGTGTTTATGGCAGTTTTTACAGCCCTGTTTTGTTACCTGATCCTGGACGTGTATAAACTTCATGAGCAGGATTTGCACAGTACCACGGCCATGCATTCGCTGGTTGGTATAGTGCTGGGTCTTTTTCTCGTGTTTCGTACCAATACCGCCTACGACAGATGGTGGGAAGGACGCAAGCATTGGGGCCTGTTGGTCAACAATACACGAAACCTTGCTGCAAAACTCAACGCGTTTCTCGATAGGGGCGATGTTGAGACCAGAACTTGGTTTGCTGCGATGATCGCCAATTTTGCCATTTCGATGAAAGAGCACTTGCGCAAAGGAACGAAGGTTGAAGAGTTGGAGGTTGCGGGCCAGAATTTTCAGGAAAGAATCAAAGGGGTCAAGCACATCCCCAACCGCCTTTCCTCCATGATGTATGAGCGCGTCAATGAGTTGTATAAGGATAAGACTTTGACCGGTGATCAACTTTATGTTGTAGATAAAGAACTGAAACAGTTCAGTGACATTCTTGGCGCCTGTGAGAGGATAAAAAATACCCCGATTCCCTATTCTTATACTATGTATATCAAAAAATTCATCTTTATATACATTCTTACTCTCCCCTTTGGTTTTGTTACTATCGCAGAATACATGACCATTCCCATTGTCATCCTTATATCCTACGTATTGTTAAGTGTTGAGCTTATTGCCGAGGAGATTGAAGACCCTTTTGGCCGGGATGTCAATGACCTGCCTACGGATGAGCTTTCAATAAAAATCAGGGACAATGTGAGGGAAATTCTATTGTAGGCTAGTCCGCGAAAAGGGTATAAATAAAAAATAGAATAATCAGAAGGATCCAAACCCCATACATGATCAGGTCCGTCCTCACATAAGGTCTATACTCGTTGTAGATTCTTTTTATCCAGCCAAACAAGCTCAAAGATAGGTTATTTATTGATGCTGGCTCATTGGCCGGTTCACGCATCAGGAAATCATTAGCATTCGTTGTCCCAACATGCTTCTTTCAGCGTCAATCGCGGTAATTCTTTTTTGAAAAGGGAAGACGTTGAGGCGAAAACAATGTTACCAAATTGAGGATAAAAAGAATTTGTCATTTTTCTTCTTTTCGTTGCATCATAACCCATCGAATTCCGTACACACAGTGATTTTTAGAAATAATTTTAATCCATATAGGGGGACCACTCCGGCAAGTTGTCCTGAAAGCGAACTAACTAAAATATGACCAGGTATCTACTTTTAACTCTCTTGTTCTTTTGCGCCATCGACCTTCGTGCGCAGGAAAAATTCACGATCAATGGCTATATACGGGATGCCGCCAATGGTGAGGAACTCATTGGGGTTGCCGTGCTGGTCAGGGAGACTGGAACCGGTGTGACCACTAATGCATATGGATTCTACTCCTTAACCCTTCCGAGGGGTATTTATCACCTGCAGTTTAGTTACATAGGCTACACGACTCTTCTGAGGGAGGTCGAGCTTACGCAAAACATTGAAAGCAATATTGACCTGGCCTACGCGGTGACAGAGATGGAAGAGGTGGTTGTGACCGCAGACCGCATAGATGCTAATGTGAGTGATATCCAGATGGGCCGGGTGGAGCTTAACATGGCCCAAGTGAGGAAGTTGCCCATGGTTTTTGGTGAATCTGATATTATCAAGACCATTCAAATGCAACCTGGAGTCATCTCCGCGGGAGAAGGAACATCAAGTTTCTTCGTGAGGGGCGGAAGCGCAGACCAAAATTTGATATTGATTGATGAAGCACCCGTCTACGATCCATCCCACTTGTTTGGTTTGTTTTCAATTTTCAATTCGGATGTCATTAAGGAATCGGAGTTGTATAGGGGTGGCGTTCCCTCGCGCTTTGGGGGCCGACTTTCCTCCATCCTTGAGGTGAGGACAAAAGACGGCAACAACAAGCGGTTGTCGGGCAGTGGAGGAATCGGCTCGTTGGCGAGCCGTTTTATGCTGGAGGGGCCAATCCGAAAAGAAAAAAGTTCTTTCCTGGTTTCAGCCAGGAGGTCTTACGTGGACTTGTTTTTGAAAGCAGCCGATCAGAAAAACTTGGTCTACTTTTATGATGTAAATGCCAAGCTAAGTTGGAAGCACAACAATAACAATCGCTTTTTTGCTGCTTTCTATACCGGCCGTGATGATTTCAATTTTGATGGAAATTTTGGGTTTGGCTGGGGGAATGCGACAGGCACTTTCAGGTGGAACCACCTCTTCAATGATCGCCTTTTCTCAAACACCACCCTGGTGGCAAGTAATTTTGACTACAAATTGGGATTCGATGATCCCGTGCAGGGATTCGAATGGAAGTCCCGGCTTCAGCAATTTAGTTTCAACAATGACTTGAGTTATTTTATCAGTCCTAAAAGTGACCTGAGCTTTGGCTATCACCTTACATTCAGAAGGTTTGCACCCGGAATCATCACGCCAACCTCCACCGGGTCAATATTTCAAACCGTAGAGCAAACCAAAATGTTTGCGCTCGACCATGCTCCCTATGTCGATTTTAAACAAAAGTGGAGTGATAAGTTCGAGACCAACGTGGGTGTGCGCATGTCGATATTTCAGAATGTGGGACCCGGTGAGGTTGTATTGTATGCTGATCCAACAGACAACATTAATGTCACGCGTACGGGGGTTGTTAAATACAACGAACTTGAGAACATAAAAACGTATGTCAACCCCGAGCCGCGATTGTCTATCTTATACAGGCTCACGGCATCCAGTTCTGTAAAAGCCTCTTACAGCAGAATGGTTCAAAACACGCATTTGATTTCCAGTGGCACGGTTCCGCTGCCGTTCAATACATGGAATCCAAGTGGCTATTATCTGAAACCGCAAACCTCGGATCAATATGCCCTCGGCTACTTCCGTAATTTTAAGGACAATGCCATTGAGTTTTCGGTGGAAACATTTTACAAGGAACTCAACAACGTCACGGACTTTACCGACAATGCGGAGATTTTTTTCAATACGGATTTGACGACCGTCATCAGGCAAGGAGATTCGTGGGCGTACGGTATCGAATTTTCTGCTCAGAAAAAGGAAGGAAGGTTTACCGGATTTATGAGCTATACGTTATCGAAAGTTGAGCGCAAAGTACCTGGAGTAAATAACGGCAAAGCTTTTCCGGCCAACTACGACCGAAGGAACGCGGTAAACCTGGCTGTAACGTACGACCTCAGCGACAAGTGGGCATTTGGCGCCAACTTCACCTACAGTACCGGACGGCCTATCACCGTTCCGGCAGGTAAGTACGAGATCAATGGGATTTACTATCCTGATATTGTTTCTGAACGCAACGGTTATCGACTGCCCGCATACCATCGCGCTGATCTGTCGGCCACGCTTAATCCGCAAAAACACAAGGACCGAAAATGGCGGGGTCAATGGGTTTTTTCAGTATATAATATGTATAGCCGTAAAAACCCTTTTTCGATGTATACCCGCGTGCACCAGGACAAAGACGGTAATGTGATCGGCAATGGTACTGTCAAAGAGGCGAGGATGATTTACCTGTTCCCGGTTCTCCCATCGGTTACCTACAATTTCAAGTTCTGATTTCAAAAAAAAGCTGCGTATGCGACCAAATACTATTTTCAATTTTTTAAAGATGAAAAAATTAATATTCTCCCTCATAGTTTTGTTTTCTGTCATGCTCATTTCCTGTGAGGAGACCATTGAATTGGATTTGGAGCAGACACCTACCCGGGTCATTATCGAGGGATTGATAACCAACATGGAGGGAAAGAATTATGTTAGGATTTCAAGAAGTGTCGACTTTTATAATGTGGGCTCGTCCGTGGCAGTCAATGATGCGGTAGTCAACGTTGTGGATGATCAAGGGCTTCAAATAGCATTTGACAAGGTGGACGGCACAGGTAGGTATTTACCTTCGACCTTTTTTGCCGGGGCGATTGGAAGGACATATAAACTCACGGTCCAATTAGACAACCAGGTATACCAAGCTGAAGATGAGATGATGCCCGTTACCAAATTTGACTCAGTAACTTTCCAGCTAAACAACGATGAGTTAAAAGATCCTCATGAAAAAGGAAAAGTTTATGAGTTGGTCATGTATGCGGAAGAGCCGCAAAGCAGAAAGGACTACTATCTTTTTAAGTTCTACCGGAATGATTCGCTGAAGACCTACAACAAAACGGACATTTATTTCAGTGACGATACGCTGCTAGGCGAGCGGATTGATGCCCTGACATCACCGGTCTACTTTGGAGAGAATGATACCGCTGAAATTCAAATGCTCAGTCTGACGAGAAAGGGATATTTATATTATAACGACCTGTCGTTTTTAATCAATTCGGATGGGGGAATGTTTAGTCCTCCTCCGGCCAATCCCAGAACGAATATTTCAAACAATGCATTGGGATTTTTTCAGGTGAGTGCGATGGATACCGCAAAACTGGTGATCCGGTAGCAATCAAAATTTTTGTCCGGCACTGTGTAGTTTGGAGTTACTGATGTAGCTTGAACGCTGCTATTAAATTACATTGGTGCTTTATGAAGGCCTGGGTTCTTGCGTCCTTGTTCTGTTTATTCCTCATCATCCCTGTCATTGGTCAGCAATCAGCCGGTCAGGAGACGAGCCCGGCCGGAATGAAGTGGTTTCAAATCAACACCGAACATTTTAAGGTGTTGTACCCTGATGGATTTGGTACGGAGGCGCAACGGGTGGCCAACACGCTGGAGCACATCAGGGAACCAGAGGCATCGTCATTGGGGATAGTACCAAAGAAGATATCGATCGTGTTGCACAGCCAGTCAGCGATTTCAAATGGTTTTGTTACGCTAGCGCCCAGACGTTCAGAATTTTTTGCGATGCCTCCGCAGAATTACAATTTTACAGGCACCAATGAATGGCTTACCTTGCTTTCCTCCCACGAATACCGCCACATCGTTCAGTTTCAAAAAAGTGTAACCGGTTTTAATAAAGCGATCTATTTTTTGTTTGGACAACTTGCGCAAGCTGGAATGGCCTTTATCGCGGTGCCCCAATGGTTTTGGGAAGGAGATGCCGTGGCCACCGAGACTGCCTTCACCGGCAGTGGACGAGGTCGAATACCCGAGTTTGACTTGTTGTTTCGCACCAACTTTTTGGAGGGCAGAAATTTTGACTACAACAAACAATATCTGCGATCTTTCAGGCACAACGTACCGGACCACTATGTACTGGGATACCATATGGTTTCTTACCTTCGAAAGAAAACCGGCAAGCCCGACATATGGAGAGATATAACCAAAAGAGCCTGGGGAGTTCCGTTTGTTCCGTTTACTTTTTCAAGCGCGATCAAGAAAGAAAGCGGCATGTACGTGAAGGAACTATACGATGAAATGGCCGGAGAAATAAAAAAGGATTGGGAGTCACAACAGCGAAGTCTTAAACTAACCTCATTTCAAAACGTCAACATCAGACAATCAGATGCCTACACAGATTATTCTTATCCACAGCCGTTGCCGGACGGCCGCGTGGTTGCACTGAAGTCAGGCATAGGGGATTTTTCGCAGTTTGTCACCATTACGGCCGATGGCGTTGAAGAGAAATGTCACGTTCCGGGTCCGATCAATGATGCCGGAATGCTTTCTGTCTCCGGAGACAAATTGGTATGGAACGAATACCGGGTGGATCCAAGGTGGCAAACACGTTCGTACTCAATCATAAAAGGATTTGATTTTAATATTGGCAAACGCCAGGTGGTAGCCAAGCGCGTCCGTTTTGGTGCAGCCGCAATCTCACCTGATGGATCCAAAGTGGTGACGGTTGAAACGGACAACTCGTACCAGAACAAACTGGTCGTTTTGGATTTTAATTCCGGAGCTGTTCTAAAGAAGTTCGAGAATCCCGATAATCATCTCCTCACCATGCCGCGGTGGAGCCGCGATGGAAAGGAAATTGTTTTTATTGAGTTAAGTGGCGGAGAAAAAAGGATCGCTAAAATTAATTTGGAATCCGGTTTGGTTGAATTGCTGTATGATGCGGGGAGCGAAAATGTCGGACATCCTGTTTTGCATGACGATTTTTTGCTTTACAATTCCCCGTTGAGCGGTATCGACAACATTTACGCGATCAACCTCCGGGATAAAAGCCGTTACCAGGTAACCTCTGGCAAGTATGGAACTTATAATCCCTCGATAAGCCCGGATGGCAAAACGATTTTTTACAATAATCAAACCAGGGATGGACTCGATATTGTAAAAATGCCTTTTTCTCCGGATGCCTGGAGTCGGGTGGAGCGGATGGATAACGCTGAGGGATTGTTTAGTGACCTGTTGGCGGAACAGGAAGGGCAGCCCAATCTCATGGAGTCGATTCCGGCCAGGAAGTATGACACCAAACGATACCATCGCAGCAGCGGAATGATCAATCCCCATTCGTGGGGAGTGTATACCACGTCATCTTTCAACACTTTGGATTTTGGAATCTCATCAAAGGATATTCTAAGTACAACACTGTTGGATGCTGGTTACAGCTACGATGTCACCGAGCGCACGGGATTTTGGCGGGCAGACATCAGTTACCAGGGGATGTATCCCATACTTGATGTGGCTGTGCGGTACGGGAACCGGGCTTCCAGCGAAGATTTTTTTGATGGTAGCCGCGTTCGCACGGTTAACTTCGAATGGGAGGAGGTCAATGCCGAGGCGGGACTCCGGATTCCGTTGATCACCACACAGTCGAAATATTCAAGCAGTATATCCATTGGCAATTCGGTTGGGCTGACGCATGTTCTCAATTTCAAAAACGACATCAACAACGGAGGACGGTTTTTTCCGGTGGACACAAGCCGGGCTGTGCTCTTCCGAACTTACATTGACGGAGGAGATCTTGTGTTTAACCATTTCAATTTTGAGGCAACTCACCTGCTGAAAAGAAGTCGCAGGGATATCAATAGCAAATGGGGGCAAACCATTCGCGTCAATTACTTTTCCACGCCTTACTTAATCAGTGACTATGCAGCAGAGCAGTTCAGTGCAGTTGCGACAGCGTATTTTCCGGGGTTGCTCAAGCACCATTCGTTTTGGGGTTATGGCGGATACCAGCACTCGCTGATCAACGATGCACTCGATGGTGCGCGGCCGAATAATTACCTTTTCAGAAATCAAGTCCCTGCACCCAGAGGCCACAGTGTTTCCAGGTTTCAGGATTACTATGTTTTCGCTGCCAATTATACTTTTCCCATCATTTATCCTGATCTGGCGCTGGGTCCAATCCTGAACATTCAACGTGTAAGAGGAAATGCTTTTTTCGATTATGCCTACGGCCAGAGCAAACTATTCGGTTTTGATAGCGCATATTCTTCCGTGGGAGGAGAACTCAAATTTGACTTCAATGTCATGCGACTTCTTCAGCAATTCAACCTGGGCGTTCGTTACGCTTATCCATTCGAAACAAAATCTCCCGTAATCGAGCTGATAATCGGCAACATTGGCTTTTAAAAGAGCTTGAAAATCGGCTTATTACCCCTATTTTTGGGTTTAATATTCAAGCTGATTAATAACCAAACCAGAGATGGCAGAAATAGTCCTAATGCCTAAGATGAGCGATACGATGACCGAAGGTGTGATCGCGAAATGGCATAAGAAAGTTGGCGATACCGTAAAGTCGGGAGAGCTTATGGCAGAGATAGAAACTGATAAAGCCACGATGGACTACGAGTCGTACCACGATGGCGTGGTTCTGCATTTGGGAGCTAAAGAAGGTGAGGCCGTCAATGTAAATGACGTGCTTGCCGTAGTTGGCAAAAAAGGAGAAGACTTTAAAGAATTGTTGGCCGGTGCGAAACAAAAGGAGACCGCTGCCCAAGGAGGTAAATCACAAACTTCGGATGTAAAAGATACTGCAGTTGCCGAGCCCATTGACACATCAAAAATCAAAGCGGAGTTGGTCCTGATGCCAAAGATGAGCGACACCATGACAGATGGTGTTATTGCTGCGTGGCATAAAAAAGTGGGTGATACAGTGAAGTCCGGTGAACTCATGGCGGAAATAGAAACCGACAAGGCTACCATGGAATACGAGTCGTACCACACAGGCACTTTGTTGTACATCGGGGCTAAGGAAAAAGAATCAATTCCTGTGAATGGCGTTCTGGCCATCATAGGAGAAAAAGATGCAGATTGGAAGACGTTGCTGAAGTCATCGCAACAAAGTGGTGAGTCCAAGGAATCCAAACCGGCAGCGTCCGCGCCTGCGGCCAGCACACCCAGTGCGCCAGCGTCTCAGCCAACAAGCACCTCACATCGCGGCAGCAATGGCCGTGTTATTGCCTCACCATTGGCCAAGAAGATGGCTAAGGACAAGGGTTACGACCTTACCAAAATTGAAGGGTCCGGGGATCACGGCAGAATCACAAAACGTGATATTGAAAACTATAAACCCGGAGCGGCAAGTACCGGCAAAGGAGCATCGGCACCCGTTATCCTTCCATCGGTAGTGGGTGAAGAAAGTTTTGAAGAGGTGGCCGTTTCTCAAATGCGGAAGACCATTGCACGCAGGTTGTCTGAGAGTAAGTTTTCAGCGCCCCATTTCTACCTTACCATGGAAATCAACATGGACAAGGCGGTGGAAGCGCGTAAGAGCATTAACGAGATTGCTCCTGTAAAAATTTCCTTTAATGACATTGTGCTGAAAGCTGTGGCATCGGCTTTGCGTCAACATCCTGATGTGAACGTTTCATGGCTTGGAGATAAGATCAGAAAGAACCGTCACATTCACATCGGAGTAGCCGTTGCCGTGAAAGACGGGCTTATGGTACCCGTGATTCGTTTTGCCGATAATAAGTCGTTGGCCCATATTGCCACGGAAGTGAAAGACCTGGCACAGAAAGCGCACGATAAAAAATTACAACCGGCTGATTGGGAGGGGAGCACTTTTACCATTTCCAACCTTGGTATGTTTGGCATCGAAGAGTTCACCGCGATTATCAATCCACCGGATGCATGCATTCTTGCCGTAGGAGGAATTAAAGAAACTCCCATTGTGAGGAATGGACAGGTGGTTCCCGGAAATGTAATGAAGGTGACCATGTCATGCGACCACCGCGCTGTTGACGGAGCGGTGGGATCGGCATTCCTGAAAACGCTTAAGGGGCTGTTGGAGGATCCGGTAAGAATTCTCGTTTGAGGCCAAGGACTGATGGAAAAAATTCACGCGACAACCATACTGGCGGTTTTGCACAATGGAAAAGTGGCCATTGGTGGAGATGGTCAGGCGACCATGGGCAACACGGTGGCGAAAAGCAATGTCAAAAAAATCCGAAAACTGCAGGATGGAAAAATTCTGGTCGGTTTTGCCGGATCAACGGCCGATGCCTTTACACTGCTTGACCGGTTTGAAGAGAAACTGAATGCCTATGGCGGCAATATGAAGAGGGCTGCTATAGAATTGGCGAAAGACTGGAGAATGGACCGCTACCTGAGAAGGCTTGAAGCGATGATGATCACGGTGAGCAAAGATGAGTTGTTGGTTTTGTCGGGAACTGGAGATGTGCTTGAGCCCGACAATCAGGTTGCAGCGATTGGTTCTGGATCAATGTATGCGCAGGCGGCCGCGCTCGCAATGAAGAAACATGCACCTCAACTTACAGCCGAGGAAATAGTTAAGGAAGGGCTTCACATTGCCGCGGATATCTGCATCTATACCAACCACAACCTGGTCATTGAAAAATTAGCGTAGCTACTGCGATTGTTCAATCGCCCTCAGCAACAACGTGCAGGATTCTTTGATCTCATATTCGGTGATCGTGAGCGGTGGTGCAATTCGAAAGCTGGCAGGGCAGGACAGAAACCAAAAGCAGATAACCCCCAGGTCAAGTGCGTGTTTTACGATTCGTTGCACCTTTTCCTCCGACTCAAAGTCAATAGCAAAGAACAGTCCGATTCTACGGACCTCTCTGATGGAAGGATGGCTGAGGTATTTTTCAAACAGTTTCCCTTTTTCCTCAACGTCATCGATAATATGCTCGTCCTGAAGAACCTGTAGGGTTGCCAGCGCAGCGGCACAACAGACTGGGTTACCACCAAAAGTGGTGATGTGGCCGAGCATGGGCTCGTGGGTCAGGAGTTTCATCAACTTATGATCAGCTATAAACGCCCCGATAGGAAGTCCGCCTCCAAACGCCTTGCCGATGGTAAGGATATCAGGTACAATTCCGAATTGCTCGAACGCAAAGAGGGTACCTGTTCTTCCCATTCCGCATTGAATTTCGTCCAGGATGAGCAATGTCCCCGTTTCATCACACCGTTTTCGGAGGGCTGTCATATATTCTTTGGTTGGAATCCGAACGCCCGCGTCACCCTGAATGGTTTCCATAATCACACAGGCAGTCTTATGAGATATCTCACCCAGCTGACCTTGATTTCCAAAATCAATAAACCGAACACCCGGGAGCAGGGGGCGAAAGGCATTCTTTTTGGTTTCATTGCCAGACACACTTAGCGAGCCATGGGTGCTGCCGTGATAGGATTTCCGGCAGGCGATAATTTCCGTTCTGCCGGTCGCTCGTTTTGCAAGTTTTAGCGCGCCCTCATTTGCTTCCGTTCCCGAATTTACAAAGTAGCAGCAGTTCAGGCTGTCGGGGAGGAGGGTGGTAAGCGTCCGTGCCAGCTCATTGGGTGTGGACTGAATATATTCGCCATAAACCATGACATGCAGGTGTTGGTCAACCTGTGTTTTGATGGCTTTGACAACCCTTGGGTGACGATGACCAATGTTGGTAACACCAATGCCCGCTATCAGGTCGATATATCTTTTACCGCTGGGATCAAACAAATAAATACCCTCGGCTTTGGCTATCGGGATTCGAAACGGGTGCGGTGTTGTTTGCGCCAGGCGGGTTAGGAAAATTTCAGGGCTGAAATCCATAAATTGTATAGAACAATAAATCAAGGTAAAAATAAAGGGATAAAATGAAGCCACCCAGTACAGCTTGGTTCGGAATCACCCCAGAACGGTGATTTAACTACATGGAGCCAGTAAGTGGCTCCTTTTGTCAACCTTGCGACTTAATGCAGTGAGCTATTCATCGTACTTTTAACAAAATTATAAGGATGAGAACCTTCTTGCATTTGTTTGCGATCCTGTTTTTTCTGGTGGGATGTGTCGGGACCGATTTTGTTGATGACCCGATTGTGGGCGAGAGCCTGGAAATCAGCACGACTCAATTGGCGCTGCGAGTAGGGGAGAGTAGCCAGCTGAAGGCAACGTATTTCAATCAATATGGCATCGAAGAGCCTGTGATGCTGGAATGGATCTCCTCGGCTCCGCAGGTTGCGAAGGTCACCGCTGAAGGTGTGGTTGAGGCAGTGGCTGGAGGGCAGGCGATGATCGTGGTTTCGTTCGGGTCAAACCTAATCGAATCCGTTATGGTGACTGTCGTGACCAGCTCAACGGAGGTTTCCAGTGTGGCAGTTAGTTCGCCCGGGGACAAAATTTCGCTGGCGGTGGGTGAAAGTCATACACTCGAGGTAAAAGTTAACAACATTAACAACGAGCCGCTGGCGGACCGAACGGTGGAATGGTTTAGCGAAAACGCAGGGATTGCAACGGTGGATGACAAGGGGAAAGTCACTGGTGTTTCCGGTGGCATGGTGGAGATTCATGCGAAGGCTGACGGAGTGAAAAGTAATGTTCTCAATTTTTCTGTCGGTGGCGGGTTCGCGGGCACCTTTGTCAGTTCGGGAGGATATAAAGCAGTTGGCATGGCCACTCTTAAAGAAGTAGACGGAAAAATCATTTTGGAGTTCAGTCAGAATTTTGAAACCAGTTTTGCCCTGGGCACTTTTGTTTACATGTCCAATACCACCAACGGATCACAAGTACAGTCAGGTGGACTGGAGGTGGCGCAGATTACCACCAACGGGGCCAAATCATTTAATCTAACTGCCATTAGCCCTTCGTACAAACTTACTGACTACAAATTTGTGGTCATCTTGTGCAAACCGGCCAGGCTGACTTTTGGCTATGCGCAACTCAATTGATCCGATGAAAAAAATCTTAACCATCATTTTTGCCCTGTCAGCCTTCGCTTCTTCGTATGCCGGTGGCGGCTGGCCCCAGCCTAAAAGAGGTGGCTATTTTAAGCTGGGACAAAACATGATTCTTTCATCCCGCTTCTACGGTCCGGCAGGAGATTTGGTAGACATTACGTCCATCGGCCTGTACACGACCAGTGTTTATGGAGAATATGGATTTACCGACAGGATAACCGGAATAGCTTACATTCCTTTTTTTGTGAGGAGCACGCTCAACGAAGTTAAGTTTCGCCAAAGCGGCACGGTTGTAGCCGGTGACCAGTTTAGCTCCATAGGTGACGTTGAGGTGGGTGTGAAGTACGGGTTGATTACCGGCAGACCCATTGTGGTAGCCGGCTCGCTTATGCTAGGCTTACCGCTGGGAAGTACGGGAGGAGGGGAGAGTCAGATCCTTCAAACTGGCGATGGCGAATTCAACCAAATGGTTCGGATAGATGCCAGTCATTCGTTTCACCCAAAACCCTTATTCGTGTCAGCCTATGCAGCATTTAATAATCGCACCCGGAATTTTTCTGATGAAGTGAGGTTTGGGCTGGAGTTTGGCGGAACCTTTAAAAAATTTATTCCCATCTTGAAGCTGAACGTAGTTCAATCGCTGGAGAATGGCGGCACCTCTGTTGTGCAGAATGGGGTGTTCAGCAACAACACTGAGTATGTTTCTCCCTCATTGGAGATTAACTACCAACTCAATGACAAGTTTGGAATTTCAGGATCTGGTGCATTTGCTTTCTCCGGCCAGAACATCCTCGCTGCGCCTAACTGGGGACTTGGAGTATACCTGAAGCTGTAACCATTACCTGTTTTTATCCAAATTTCTCAATGACGTCCGCAATGCGGCTGGAGTAGCCGGCCTCGTTGTCATACCATCCTACCACTTTGGCAAGCGTGCCGCTGCAAGAGGTGAGTTCAGAATCCAATATACATGAGTGCGGGTTTCCGACAATATCGATAGAAACAATTGGATCGGTCTCATATTGAAGGATTCCTTTCATACTTGATTCGGCTGCCTTCTTCATTACGGCATTGATTTCTTCTTTCGTAGTCGCTTTTTTGAGCACCACGGTAAGATCGGTCAATGATCCGTCCGGCACAGGAACACGCATAGCGATCCCGTCCAACTTTCCATTAAGATGAGGAAGTACCAGCCCCACTGCCTTGGCCGCACCGGTGGACGTTGGTACAATACTCACCGCAGCTGCACGCGCTCTGCGCAAATCCTTGTGTGGTGCATCTTGCAAACTTTGATCGGAGGTATAAGCATGAATGGTGGAAATATATCCTTTTTCGATGCCGAAGTTATCGTCCAGCACCTTGGCCATTGGCGCGAGGCAGTTGGTTGTGCAGGATGCGTTGGAAATGATTTTTTCATCCCCTTTCAGGCTACTTTCGTTCACGCCCAGTACGATCGTTGGAATGTTTCCTTTCGCTGGTGCAGAGATGACCACCTTTCTGGCACCTGCGGTGATGTGGGCGCCTGCGCTGGCTTCGTCTACAAACCTGCCCGTGGATTCCAATACAGTGTCTACTTTGAGCGCTGCCCAGGGCAATTTAGCGGGATCTCTTTCCGCCAGCACTTTAATGGTCTTCCCATTGACAACAAGCGCATCTGCGGTAGCTTCCACTGTACCCTTGAATTTTCCATGCACTGAATCGTACTTCAGCAGGTGGGCCAGGGTCTTGGTATCCGTCAAATCATTCAGGGCAACTACTTCAACATTTTTCTTGGCAAGCAATGCCACAAATGAAAGGCGGCCTATTCTTCCAAATCCGTTAATTGCAACTCTTGTCATCGATATAAAGGGTTAAAAATTGAGATGGCAAAAATAAAACTCTGAGGTGCCAAAACCAACGGATTATGGCCGACAACCTAAAAAAAGTAAAGGTGGTTTTTGTTAATCTACCCTTGAATTCTATCTTTGCGGCTCTTTAGAGGAGAACCAGGTTTTGGTCCGTTCGTCTAGGGGTTAGGACACCAGATTTTCATTCTGGCAACACGGGTTCGATTCCCGTACGGACTACTACAAAAAAATGCAACTATCAAATTGACAGGTAGTTGCATTTTTTATTTATACGTCACACGCACCAGGGCAACAAATTCCTCCGTTTAGTCGCCAAATAATTTGATGATGTCTCCGTTTTTTAAAACGGTCCTTGCCGGGATTGTGTAGAGCCTATTTAAGGATTCGCCATTTGTTTTAGCTCCGCTCCAGGCTCATCACATATCCCTTTCCATGCACGGTTTTTATTTTGATGGATTGATCGGTGGAAAGTATTTTTCTTAATCGACTCACAAAAACATCCATGCTCCTTCTGGTAAAATAATTATCTTCTTTCCAAATGGACTTCATGATCTCTTTTTTGTTGAGGAGGTGGCCCTCATTTTTGAGCATCAATCCCAGCAAACTGGATTCTATTTCTGTTAGCGAAACCGATTTGCCAAGAGCATCCACCAATTGTTTATCAGCCGGGAAAAAAATAAACGTTCCCAATTTCATTTGCCTTGTTTGAAATGCATTGACCTTTGACCTTCGAAGTACCACTTCAATCCTGGCAAGCAATTCTTCTTCGTCTACAGGTTTTGTTATAAAGTCTTCTGCGCCAGCTTGAATCCCTTGAGTTTGTCAACTTTTAGTCTTCTGGCCGTCAGAAAAATAAACGGAACCACAGAATTGATCGCCCGAATCTTTTCCGCCACGGCATAGCCGTCTTCGTCAGGGAGGTTGACATCAAGAATAATCATATCTGCATTGCTGGTGTCAATCTCTTTCAACGCACCCTTGCCATCTTTCGCCCATACGATTTGATAGCCGTTAAGCTGGAGATACTCCTTCAGGATGTATCCCAGGCTTTCATCGTCTTCGACCAGCAGAATCTTGTTCATTCGGTTTTGAATTTAAGCACGATCTCTGTTCCGCGTCTCAACTCACTGGTCACTTGTATGGTCACCCCGTGGAGATCTAAAATACGTTTGACATAGCTCAGGCCTATGCCGAATCCTTTATTTTTTTTTGCCGGTTCGCCCCTGTAATATTTTTTGAATATATTTTTGATTGTTATTGCGTCCATACCCATGCCCTCGTCTTTGACGATAATACATAATACACCTGGCTCATTTTTGGAGAAGATCGAAATGGTCGTGTGCTCATCGCTGTATTTGACGGCATTGTCCAATAGGTTATAAAAAACGTTGAATAAATGCGTTTTGTCTCCGATCACCACGTGATTATCAGCTTCCATATTGACCTGGAGGCGCATCATTTTATTTTTGAGCAACAGCGAAACCGACTCGATGACCCCATCGATTATTCCGGCAAGGTCCACCGGTTCAACTTCTATTTCGAATTTTTCAGCGCTTATTAACGCCTCATGTAACATCTTTTCTGCATAATTTTTTAGTCGAAAGTTTTCGGAGGCAATGAGGTTGAGATAATTTTGGTAGCCAGCCAGGTTTCCGGTTTCATGAAGTTGTTTTAGCGTCTTAACCGCCAGGCTTATAGAAAAAATGGGTGTCTCTATATTATGGCTCAAATTATTGACGAAAGTCTCTCTCAAATCGGCAACACGCTTCTGATGAATGAGCGCATAGAGCGTGACTATGAACACCATGATCAAGATTGTCATCAGCAGAACGGACAACATGGTAGGTTCGGTGAATGATATATTTTCGATGGGGTTGTCGAGCAGGGTATAACCTATGTCAAACGCACCGGAGGCAGAGTAGAAGCAAAGGCATTGTACTTCCTCTTCGCTGTTTAAAAAATCGCCATGTCCGGTTGGGTTGCCCTTCCCCATATTCATATTCATCACCTGGCAGACTGAGCCATTCGTCATTATTCCCAAAAGCCGGTACGGGTGAATGCCCCCATAAACCCTATATAGGCTGTCAAAATGAGCGATGAATTCTTTTTCAATTCCGTTTTGCGTTGGAAGATTCGTGCTAAGCCAGGTCCATCGGTATTCATCGGTGGTATTGATGCTGGTAGCCTTGATCACTTCCTTCAATTCCCCCAGGTGCGTGTTAAATGCAGTGAGATTATTTTTCAACTGCTGTTCTGCAATTTTTTTCTGTGCGCTCAATAGATGGAATTGGTAATAAATCAAACCGGTGAATGATATGAAGGCGATGATCGACAAGATCACCAGATGACTATTTGTTAGCCGCATACCGTTAGATACCACCGTTGTGGTGACTTTTTCAATACCATTAACCTCTCGTTAACATCTTTAACATTCTTTTTAGAAGAGTAACATTTGATTAACCGCATTGAGATTGGTTTTCACCGTTATTTGAAGACAATAATACTATATACGGATGATCGATGAAAAAAGCTCCTCTTAATCCTTAATGCACTCATAAATATGAAAACATCTTTTATTTTCTTTCAACTAATGATTTTGGCTTTATGGGTTAATGCCCAAAAAGTAATTCAGGGAGATTCTCCCAAGGACAAGATACGGTATACCTGCAGCCCCTGTGGCTGCGAATATGATTCCGTTTTTTTTGATGCGGCCGGGCTATGTCCGGGTTGTAGCATGCCACTTCAAAAAGTGACTGCAGGTGAAGGACCGCACACATCGTCCAATGAATCCTCGCGGGAAATCTCAAATCATAACGCAAATCAAGGCCGGAAAAAGGTGGCCGCACTCCTTTATGATCATGTGATTCAGATAGACTATGTGCCTGCAAGCGGAATATTTATGGCAGCGGGACAAATGAGCGATTTTGAAGTGTACACCATTGGCCTTACGGATACCATTGTTTCCATGGGCGGAGAACGCATCCTCCCAAGATATACATTGCAAAATGCTCCAAAGCCGGATATTATGATCGTTCCGGGAGGTGAGTGGGCAAAGTATGATAGAGAATCTCATTTGATTAAGTACATAGTAGAACAACACAGCGCTGGAACAATCATCCTGTCGGTGTGTACGGGTGCGTATCTTTTGGCCAAGGCCGGATTGCTGGATGACCTGGAATCAACCAGCTTGCATGTGCAACTTGATCTCTTGCAAAAGCTGGCTCCGAAAACTAAAGTAGTCAAACGCGATTTTGTTGACAACGGGTCAATCATAACTGCAGCCGGAGATGCCACGGGCATTGATGCAGCGCTCTCACTTCTTGCACGGGTGTCTGGTCCGGAAAAGGCAAGGTGGGTGGCAGAGGTCTACATGGACTATAGGTACTATCAACCCCCAGTTTATACAAATCGATAGGGTTGGTTCCATCTACGATTCAGCGACACATTCTACATTAAATCAACTAAGAATTCAATTATGAAAACTTCATTCATTACCCTTCACCTGGTAGTATTGGTATTGACACTGGCTAATGGCCAAAACATCATTCAGGGGTCGCTACCCAAGAATGAGATCGTTTACACCTGTGGTCCCTGCGGATGCGAACACGATAATGCATTCTTCGATTCGATGTGAACATGCCCATCCTGCGACATGGTTCTCAGGCCAACCTACCCGGGCATAGCCACACCAGTGTCAAGGGGCAGGCAACTGACTGCAGGCATGCTTCTATTCGACCATGCGGATATTATGGATGTTACCGGTCCCTGGTCTGTTCTTGTACATAATGGTGTGAGGGTAGTGTCCTTCGCCAAATCCCTTGAGCCAGTAACCATCGGTATGTCTATGGAGCTGATGCCCGACTTCACACTTGACAATCTGCCAGATGTGGATATACTGGTGTTTCCAGGAAGTGGACTTGCCGACTCGAATCCCGGTGACCGTGAGATCCAGGAATTTATTAAAAAAAGATACGCATCAACCGAGGTTCTCTTTTCAGTTTGCACAGGCGCATTTTTTCTGGCAGAATCCGGTTATCTAAACGATGGAGAAGCAACCACCTTCGCCTCTGCGATACCAAGGCTGCGAAAGAATTATCCAAAGATTAAGGTGTTGGACAATTCAAAGTATACGGATAACGGAAAGACCGTAACATCGGCCGGACTTTCATCAGGAATTGATGCGGCATTTCATGTGGTCTCTAAATTCAGGGGCGAGGGGGCCGTCCAGGATGTGGCCAACCATATGGAGTATCCATGGAGTCGCAGTACAGAGTACGCCAGGTCGCAGCTTGCTGACAACTTTATTTCAGGCATAAAAAATATTGTCAGCCTGTTTTCGAAACAGTATCTATATTCCAGGGGTGATGAGAATAGTTGGAAGTACGACTATTTATTATCAGGAGCGATCCCTTCTTACGAGGTTATTGCAGTGATAAAAAACGAACTCTCTAAAACGAGTGGTTGGAAATTAAATGATGTACAAAAAACCTTTCTCACGGGCACATTGGTACACCCCGTTTTAGGCAGAGGCATTGTGAGAATTCAGGTCTCCAAATCAAAGGAAGGGGACGTGGTCAGCATCACAGCCGCCCGAGCGAGCACCTATGTTGCAGGCCATGACGCGGTGGTGAAAGAGTAAAGGCAAAAGAAAATGACTACATAAATAAAAAGCTACTGATTGAATATCAGTTAGTTGCTTTATTATTTTTAGCATCGCAAACCGCAACGCGAACTTATTCAATAACGGTCCTGCTTATTTTTATCAATTCACCATGATACTCTTCTCGGGACCATCACGGATCAAATGCTCAGTGCGTAGCCGCTTTACAAGCGACAACAAAGAATGAACTTAACAATTTAAACAATCTCTGCTCAATAAAAAACTTGAAAATTCGGAGTTGCGCATTGAATGTCCTGAATATCAAGTGGCCAATTAATGAAATGGTGCTTTAGTATATTGAACCAAATTTATCTGACATTTCCATCCCAATCTGTAATACCAATTGAGGCAGTAAGTATCGCGTGGGTAAAAACGCCTCGCTTGAGTCAGTATCCAATCGCAAACAAATCTGGTTAACTACCTGATTTCAAGCTTGTAAGCAACTTTGGTATGCATATTGTAACCAGGCATTGGAAATAAAGAAAATGAAATGGACGTACGTAATTGACCAAAAATTCAAGGCTGCTTTGGTTATGCTCACTGTTTTCTTGATTGTATTAGCAACCAACCTGATGGACACGCAGCACTTTTCTAGATTGCAAAAATCATACACGTCCGTTTATGAAGACCGGCTGCTGGCAGAAAATTATTTATTTCAGATCTCAAAGTCCCTAAATGAAAAAGCCCCTTTGCTCACTCAGCAGAAAAATGGTGCCGGTATCGAAGGCGATCCTTTGGGTGAGTCTATTTATAGTATCATATTGAAATATGAACTTACCCAACTTACACCTGAAGAAGCGGTGGTTTTTGAATCACTTAAAATTGGATTGGAACGTTTAAGGGCTATGGAGGATGAGTTGAAGGCGACAACAATCTCAGAAGAACCGCAACTCAGACTTGATATAGCCAGACAGATTCAAATGACATGGGCCGACTTAAATATTTTATCTCAAATTCAGCTATCGGAAAGCAAGAAGCTCGTTCGGGATTCAGATCACATCATAGACACACATAATAACATTACCTCACAACTTGAAATCGTAATCCTGATTGTTTTGGCACTTATTATCTTTGCGTTGATCTTTGCTTCCAAATCAGCAACTTCAAGGTTTCAGCAGTACAGCCAACTTAACTAATAGGTCTATCGTACTTGGTGTAATATTTTCTATAAGCAGTTGACCGGGGACCTTATATACAGCATCTTGTTGTCATATTTTAATCGGACATAGCTTATTGAACTTGTTAGCTTTGTAAGAAACAAAGCGAAAAAACAATGACGGCTGAAGGTGATGGGGTTGAAAGAGAATTTGTAGATCGATTTATAATGGAGCCGCCCAGTCGGTTTATCTAAAACACAAATTATTCTTGAACAATAGAAAGGTAAAATGATATGTCTAGTTGATCGATCGGTCCGTGATTTTGATTTCTCCGCAAACAGTCTGGACCGAAACTTCTGCATCGATTCAAATTTCCTTTTATTAATTAAGTTATTAAATAAACTTAAAAAAAATGTAACCCTTTAGAGGTTTGCTGCTCTAATGATTGAATAGTAGTTAATTTCTAAAAAACCAACAAAATGAAAAAATTCAAAAGTTTAACCCTAACCGTGATTGCAATTTCATTGGTGATGGCCACACAGGTAATTGCACAAAACCCAAAACTCTCTGATCCCGAAGTGGCACATTCAGCCGTCACTGCCAATCAGATCGACATTGATTTTGCCCAAATTGCATTGAAGAAATCCAAAAATGCAGACGTCCTCCAGTTCGCCAAGACCATGGCAAACGATCATGAAGCTGTAATTAAACAAGCCGTGGCACTGGCCACCAAGTTGGGCGTAACCCCTATGGACAATGCTGTAAGTAAGCAACTTTTGTCCGATGCGGAGAATACCAAGAAAATGTTGCGGGCAAAATCAACCAAAGATTTTGATAAAGCCTACATCGACAACGAGGTGGCATACCACAAGGCCGTTATCGGTGCAGTTGAAGGGCTGTTAATTCCTGAGACTGACAACGGTGAACTAAAGGAATTGCTAGAAAATGTTGTCCCAGCACTAAAGACCCACCTTGCGCATGCGGAAATGGTTCAGAAGAAGTTTACAGCCAGTACTAAGTAGAAATGATAAGAATTAGTATTTGTCTAATGTTTGCGTTTACCATTCTTAATGGTTGTTCCAATCAATCAGAGACGCCAATCAATGCAGAAAACTATGGAAACCCGGAGGAGCAACAAGCCCCTCCGGCTTCTCAAAATGATGTGAAAGAGATACCTCTAAAAAATACTTCGACCTTCCACACAGTCGTGATACGAAAGATGAAATTTGAACCAGCAGAATTGAAACTGCATAAAGGGGATACCGTACTGTGGATTAACAAAGACATCACGGATCATGATGTGACCGAGGAAGACGACAAGCAATGGTCTTCATCCAGATTGCCCATGAATCAATCCTGGAGCAAGGTGGTCAATCAAAGCGCGAACTATTATTGTTCCATTCATGTGGTGATGAAGGGGAAACTTATTGTTGAATAATCTTATCTCCAATGGCCGATATGCTCACGATCCAGAATTATTATCAATCAATAAAAGGTTACAAACTTTGTAACCTTTCTTGATGTTCTTCATCTAAAGTAGAAAAGCACAATGGAAGCGCTAAAAATCAACGATTACAGCAATCAAAAATTAAAGGAATCCGAAATCGTTAAGCGTATACTTGGCGGGGAAAAGGAGCTCTACGAAATATTGGTAAGAAGGAATAATCAAAAATTATATCGCGTTATCAGGAGCTATCTAAAAGATGAAACGGAAATTGAAGACACCATGCAAAACACCTATCTTAAGGCCTACGCGAACTTGCATCAATTTAGATCAGATGCATCTTTTTCCACCTGGCTCACCAGAATAGGTATACATGATGCGCTGGCCAGAGTCAGACAAAAAGGTAAACTGGTTCACATCAATGGGGAATCGTACATTGAGGATCAGGCCATTCTACAAATGCCTGATAAAAATGAATTAAATCCGCAGGATAAGATGATTAAGAGTGAATCAAAACAACTGTTGGAAAATGCCATTGATCAGTTAGACACTAAATACAAAGCGGTCTACATTTTGAAAGAAGTGGAAGAAATGACCCATGCCGAAATTGCCGATGTTTTGGACTTGACCGTTGCCAATGTAAAGGTTCGCCTCCACCGGGCAAAGGAAATGCTAAGAGAAAGCCTTTATGAATTATCTATTGATAAAAATGTTTTTGAATTTGGATTTAGCAAATGCGACAGGATCACTGAAAATGTAATGAATAATATTTAGCCTTAAAGTTTATTATCTTGTCGTAACCATAATTTCAATTCAATTCGTTCAGCAGGCTGAAGATATCGAAAGGATTTGCGATATTCCTTTTTGTAAAGGTTGCGGTCAAATCGTATCTTTTTCAAGAGCATTTTGAAATAGTCGAGCATGCTCGTTTTAAACCTTCTGTTTTTCATTATTATTTATTGATAACTAGTGGTCCTTTTTGTGGTCGCTCGTAGGGTTTGCACTATAGATCATAGGCACCGACTGCTTCTGGCTGATAGGTGACCTCGATGATTTCAAACTGGCCAATACCTCCAGGAATAGGCCATGAAATTTTATCTCCCAGTACCCTGCCCAATAACGCAAGGCCTACTTGAGAAAATACGGAAATTTTCCTCTCATTGGCATTGGCGTCTTTGGGATAGGTGATCGTGACTTCGATTTCCCGTTGGTTATTTATTTCCTTTAGCCTGACCCTCGTGTTCATGGTGATTACCCTGCTGGAAATCTCCCTTTGTGGTTGGACGTCAGCTGATAAAAACTCGATTGAAAGTTCCTTGAGAATGTCCGATTTCTTAAGTTCCAATGGCGCAGTTTGAATAAGCGTATTCAGTCGGTGATAGTCCGTATCTGTAATTAGTCTTCTTCTCATGTTTATTTTGTTTTCTAGTGTGACCGAATAAAATGACACATCACCTCTTTACAGGTAAAAGTCGCCAAAGGCTTCAGGCTGATATACAACTTTTCGAATTTGAAAACGCCCTAAACCATCCTCAGTCTTCCATGCGACTTTATCGCGCTCCACACGACCTAGTAATGCCATACCAATTGGGTGGAATACAGATATTTTCCTGTCTTCTTCTTTGGCGTGGTGAGGATAGGTGAGTGTTAGTTGAAACTCTTCACCATTTTTTAAATCTTCGAGAAGCACTCTGGAGTTCATGGTAACTACCCTTGACGGAATATGACCAGGCCGAAAAGTAGCTGCGGCACGTAGTTCGTTGTAAAATTGCTCCAGCACATCAAATTTGTTCGACTTGAGAGAGGCTCTATCGCGAATCATATTGAGTCGCAAATAATCAGCATGTGTAATTAGTCTCCTTTTCATCACCTTTTTTACGAACTGCTATACAGTATCTGTGCCAAAGAAAGTAGGGTGCCAATGCGCTTAGTTGATGGTTATTGCTGTAGGATAGCGATTCAATTTTCCCCCATGGGTATTATTTACCCACAATCATGTATATTGAGAACAGGTCGTTGTACGGAATAATGTGCGCGTTTTATAACTTACATCAGAATGAATAGAATATCAGCTGATCTCAAACTAAGAGAACGTGTAAAAGAGTTAAAATGCCTCTATGCCATTTCCAGAATAGCGTGGGAAGAGGAGAATGATTTAGAAGCCATCCTCGCTGAGGCACTTATTATTGTTCCCCAAGCCATGCAATTCCCCCAGTTTGCAGAAGCGAGTATTACTGTTGACAATGTCGCCCACGACACAGCTGGTTTCTCAAAAACCAGAACGACCATTTCGTGTCCGTTGATGGCTGGAAAAAAAAAGTACGGCATGATCAAGATCGGATACCGTTCCGCTCCCAAGTCATCCCAACTGAAATTGTCCTTCCTGGATGAAGAGAAAAAGTTAATCAAGATGGTGGCACGTGAATTGTCGCTCTATATAAAACGCGCAACCATGGAGGCGGAAAAGCAGAAGTTACAACTACAGCTACGGCATGCCGAAAGGCTCACGTTTGTGGGAGAGCTATCTGCCGGTATTGCGCACGAATTAAATGAGCCGCTGGGAAGAATTCTTGGCTTTGCCCAACTTATCAAGAAAGAAGGACTGGCCAGTGAGCAGCAAATAAATGATATCGATCGAATCATAAAAGCTTCTCTCTACTCACGGGAAATCATTAAGAAACTAATGCTTTTTTCCAGACAAATGCCGCAGCGCCCGGTTGAGGTCGACATCAATGAAAGCATTGAAAACATTCTCTCCTTTATTGAAATGCGTTATCAAGGCAGGCAGATCAAGATTGTATCACGACTGGAGCCCAAGCTTCCAAAGATATTTGCAGACCCAGTTCAAATAAGCCAGGTGGTTGTCAATTTAATTACCAATGCCATTTATGCCATGGAGAAGGGTGGCCCCCTCACTATTTCCACCCAAAAGAAAGCGGGTAAAATAAGGATGGTGGTTAAGGACACGGGCCACGGAATGACCGCGCAGGTACAAAAGAAGATATTTGAACCCTTTTTCACGACCAAACCGGTTGGACATGGAACCGGTCTGGGTTTATCGGTGGTGCACGGAATTGTCCTTGATCATAACGGATCCATTAAAGTAAAGAGCACCCCCGGTAGGGGTACCACATTTGAAGTACTATTTCCGTTGAAGACTAAAACGAAGAAGCAATGAGCAGCGATGTTGTTGAGACCATGATTTTAGTGGTGGATGATTCGCCAGAGACGGTTGAATTGATCAAGCGGAACCTGGAATCCAAAGGGTACCGTGTTATCACGGCTGATAATGTGCAAACGGCCGTCAAAATATTGGAGGCGATGCCAATAGATATGGTGGTTACCGATCTTAAGATGCCAGGCGAAAGTGGTTTAACACTAGTCCGGCACGTATCAGAAAACTATAAACATATTGGTGTATTGGTGGTCACCGGATTTCCGTCCATACAGGGGGCGGTCGAGTCGATCAAGATTGGTGCTGAGGAATACCTGGTTAAATCATTTACCGACAATGAGCTGTTCGAGGCCGTTGAAAGGGTATTGACAAAAAGGCCGAGGTCCAAAAAGAAAGAACCCAAATCAAATTCCACTTTTGGTATTGTTGGCAATTCCGCTGTGATGCAGAAAGTTTTTAAGACCATTTCCAAAGTAAAGAACACCAATGCCACGGTTTTGATTATGGGTGAAAGTGGCACTGGCAAAGAGTTGGTAGCGCGCGCCATCCACTATGGCGGAGTAGCCAACAAGGCGCCATTTGTTCCCGTCAATTGTGGCGGTATTCCCGATGCGTTGTTGGAGAGTGAGCTCTTTGGCTTTGTAAAAGGATCGTTCACAGGAGCAACAGATTCACGGGCTGGCTTCTTCCAGACAGCCGATGGTGGCACCATTTTCCTTGATGAAATCAGCAATACCAGTTTATCCATGCAAGCGAAATTATTGCGTGTGCTGCAGGACAAAGAGTTCTACATGATTGGGTCCAAGAAACCGCAAAAGGTGAATGTTCGCATCGTGGCGGCCTCCAACACGGACCTTGTCCAGATGGTGAAGAAAGGATTGTTCAGGGAGGACCTGTACTACAGGCTTAATATTATTTCTATCCATCTCCCATCGCTGCATGAAAGGGGGGACGATATTGACCTCTTATTAGAACACTTCAATTTGAAGTACTCCAGTGAGAACGACAAAGCGCCAATGCACATTGCGCCCAAAGCGCTGCAGGCGCTAAAAAGTTACGGTTGGCCGGGCAATGTACGTGAGTTGCAAAACTTTATTCACAGTGCTGTTATTTTATCGGACGACAACGTGCTGGATATCTCGGATTTGCCTGAATCCTTTCGCTACTCGGCAGTACGAACGGGAAGTTTGGATCGCAGGTTGGAAGAAGTGGAGCAAGCGTATATCCAGGATGTACTGGCTGCTAACGAGAATAACCTCACCAAGGCTTCCAAAATTTTGGGAATCGACCGCAAGACGCTGCGTGGAAAAATCAAGAAGGCCGAGTGATTCAAAATGTTTCACCGGGTAATTATTCCCCTTAACCAGGTTGTTCCAACCGCCAATAGCGGCTAAAAAAGGTCGTTTTATTTGGTACGGATGTTGGCTAGCGCATAGTAAATATAACAGCTATGTCGCTTTCAGTTCAACAACCTGAAGTCAGTATTATGAAGTTACTCGAGGCAGAATTCTCAACCCTCTGTAACACGTGTGACCATTTCAATGCCTGCGCTTATCAGGATGATGAAAAGGGAATTCTGCAATGTGAACTTTTCGAAAATGAATCTGGAACATTTACGAGCATAGCAAACGGTGGAAGTGTAAGAGAAAATGCCGTACCGCCTGTTGGAGTGAAGGGAATTTGTGTGAATTGTGATAGGGTTTGGGATTGCAAGTTACCCAAAGCACCAGCAGGCGTTTGGCATTGTGAAGCGTATGAATAGGTATTTACCACGATATCGAAACGCTATTTTCCGTTTGTTCTCAGGTAAGCAAAGCAAGCCAGAGCCGCTCAGGCAGGGAAGGTGGAAGGAATTTAACAAGCACGCGATCCTCATTGCAGAAGGTGACTACCTCGATGGCAAGAAGCACGGACGCTGGAGGGAATACTTTGACACGGGGGAGCTGATGCTGGAGGAAGACTTTCAGCACGGTATTTCAAATGGCCGCTTTGCTTCCTATCACAGGAACGGAAAAATACTTAGTGAGGGAGAATTTGAGAATGGTTGCAGGGTAGGGGAATTTAATGTGTATGATGAGAGCGGGAAACACATCAAATCATTACGGTTTGAAGAGGATAACCTGATCCAGGAGAAGTGTCTCACCGAGTAATTATTTGGTATGGATGCTGGAATAAGATAGCTAAATAGATTTTCACAAATAAAATACATTATGGAAACTGTAAAGCCAATGGGTATAAAAAGGAGAGATTTGGGTCTTGATTATGCCATCATTACTTTAATTGTTGCTTACATATTTGGAACGATTGTTCAAGCCCTGTTTAAGATAAGTGCCGGTATTTTGTAACAGCCGGTTTGATTATTCCAATGATTTTTCGTTTCCCATCCAAATGAGTGATCCCAACCAATTTCCGATATGAGCAAGCACAATATTAGTATTCCAAACCGTCCGTTCGTTTTGGTATGGATACTTACGATAGTATCCCTGGTGGTGTGCAGTCTCATGGTAGCCGTAAAAGCACTGGATCAATTTTGGTTGTTTGTTCCGCTGCTGCTTTTGATTATAGTGATCTATGATAGTTTTCAGCATAAAAGCACATTGAGACGAAATTATCCTTTGGTGGGGAGACTTCGCTATCTTTTTGAATCCGTGCGTCCGGAAATACGGCAATACTTTTTTGAAGGAGAACTGGATGGTAAACCCTTTAACAGACGACAGAGATCAATTGTCTATCAGCGCTCAAAAAACGAAAAACAAACCATCGCCTTTGGTATGCATGATGACCCAAATCGCATTGGGTACGAGTGGGCAGCGCACAGCATATACCCAAAAAAAGCGGACCGGGCCACGTTCCGGGTGAAGATCGGTAATGCACAGTGCAAACATCCTTATGATAGCAGCCTTTTTAACATTGGTGCAATGAGCTATGGGGCTCTCAGTAAAACGGCCATCTCATCACTAAACAAGGGTGCACGAATAGGAAATTTTGCACACAATACCGGTGAAGGTGGAATAAGTGAATATCATTTGCATGGAGGAGATCTTATCTGGCAAATCGGGACTGGCTATTTTGGTTGCAGAACCAAGGAAGGTAAATTTTCGGAAACCAAATTTGCAAAGAGCGCCACCATGCCTCAGGTGAAAATGATTGAGTTAAAATTGTCTCAGGGCGCTAAACCCGGACACGGGGGAATATTACCTGCCATCAAAAACACACCGGAGATAGCCAAAATCAGGAACATAGATCCTCATATTACGGTCCATTCTCCCGCGTTCCACACTGCATTTACTAATGCGGTAGAGATGGTTTTCTTTCTAGGAAAACTTCGAGTTCTGTCAGGTGGTAAACCTGTTGGATTCAAACTGTGTATTGGCCGAAAGGAAGAATTTACCAATATCATCCAGGCAATTAGAGAGACCGGTATCATTCCGGACTTCATAACATTGGATGGCGCTGAAGGTGGGACAGGGGCAGCTCCACTTGAATTCATTGACTACATGGGAATGGCCTTGGTTGATGCACTGGTATTCGTCCACAGTGTGCTTGAAGCCAATAACCTTAAGGAGGAAATTAAGATCATTGCCTCCGGTAAAATGATTACCGCTTTTGATATTGCCAAAACAATCTCCCTGGGGGCAGATGCATGTTACAGTTCAAGGGGTATGATGTTTTCGCTTGGTTGTATTCAAGCCTTGATTTGCGATAGTGACAAATGCCCAGTGGGAATTACCACCCAGGATAAATCACTGTATAAAGGAATTGACGTGCCACTTAAGAGCCACCGAGTAGCTAACTTTCATAAGAACACAATGAAAGCATTGGCAGAGTTTATTGGTGCATGCGGATTGCAAAACACAAGCGAGCTTAGGCCTGAGATATTTTTTAAGCGCACGGAGCAAAATCTCAATCAAAGTTTTGCTGAATTATACTTCAACCGAGGTGATCGAACCACTCATGGTGGTGGCGAAGTACTATCCAAAGAGCCAACTTTGCTAAGGTTAAATCAGTAGCCGATCCCATAGCCCCTATGACAGACGCATTACTTTCAGTACCTTGCTAAATAGTCTTTAGAACCAGTCATTAGCCATGAACGACACCACCATTCTTTGGGCATCTTTTAACGTATTCGTGTTGGCCATGCTGGCGCTTGACCTTGGTGTCTTTCACAGAAAAACACATGAGGTTAACGTCAAGGAAGCACTTACCTGGACGGGTATATGGATTACGCTTGCCATGTTCTTTAATCTTTTTGTTTACTATTACTTTGACAAGACTACTGCAATAGAGTTTTTTACAGGCTATGTTATCGAGAAATCCCTAAGTGTCGATAACATTTTTGTAATGATCATGATCTTCTCCTACTTTAAAGTGCCAAGTGCGTACCAGCATAAAGTGCTTTTCTGGGGAATACTCGGGGCGTTGGTAATGCGGGTGATATTTATCCTTTCAGGTATAGAACTAATTGAACGGTTTCATTGGCTGATTTATATCTTTGGAGGTTTCCTGGTAGTGACCGGTATTCGTATGCTCACGGGACCAGACGCCCAGGTTGAGCCGGAAAAGAATCCCTTGATTAAGATTGCAAGGAGGATGTTCAGATTTACAGAAGGATTCGAGGGCGATAGGTTTTTTATTAGGAGGGACGGTGTGCTGTGGGCCACGCCTTTGTTTCTCGTGGTGATCATGATCGAGTTCACCGATTTGATTTTTGCCGTAGACTCAATACCAGCCATTCTCAGCATATCCAATGATTCCTTTATTGTTTATACCTCTAATGTGTTTGCGATTCTTGGATTACGTTCCCTGTACTTTGCCCTGGCTGGCATAGAGAAGTACTTTCAGTATTTGAAGTTTGGCCTTGCGGCCATTCTGGTTTTTGTAGGCATTAAAATGAGCACAGCAGATCTTTGGTATATCCCGGTGGAGATCTCCCTTATTGTTATTGTGTTTATTCTCACCTTAGCGATGATCGCTTCAGTGGTTGTGAAAAATGACAAATTGCCTCGGGAAAATTAGGTAGGGCAAGTCCACGCCTTCTGCTTGCCTGAACAGGGCCCCTGCTATTTCACAAAAAAGTATTGCCCTCAGGGTTGTTAATGAAGGTATTATAGAAAGGGCCAACTGCATTTCCGAATTTATCGGTATTGCCGGGATTGAGTAACGCACAGCGCATAATCATCCCGATCAACAATCGGGTGAAGCGTGCAAAAAACAACCTTTCAGCATGTGACGGTTAAACACATGCTGAAAGGAGACTAATTCTACTTCTTAAAAGGTTTTCCTTTCCCAAGAACCATCCACTCAAGGGAAACGTCTTTGAAAAATTTGGACAACTTAATGATGGTGGAGAGTTTCGGTTCCGTGTCTCCACGCAAGAAACTACCTGTTTGTCCATGATACAATCCGGCTTTGGCATCAAGTGTCATAACACGGATTTCGTAATGGTCCAGAAGAAATTCCAGACGGTCTCTAAAACTGTTCTTTTTTGGCATAATTGTTTTGGCTCATTGTGTACATAAATTTAAACAAAACTTGGTTAAAACTTATATACCACACGTGTAATCATCGAAAGATTTTCCCACCGAGGGTAAATCCGTGCAAAATATGCCCCGGTGTTTCCCCAAAAACACAAGAGCGCACCAATATGGCCTTCATTGTTAGGCGTTGAGGTATCACAGGATAATTGACTCGTTTTGCAGAATTATGCCTGCCATTGGTCCAAAATTGCCGTTCGTTGAGAAAAATGACCTATGAAAAACGCATCACGGGTGGTATATTGGTTTGTCACAACCTCCAAATTTTACCATTATGGCAACTTTCAAATTACGGGTCAATGGCAAATCGCTTCAGGTAGATGCCGACCCGGATACACCTATGCTTTGGGTGCTTCGCGACAACCTTGACCTCGTGGGCACAAAATATGGCTGCGGCATTGGTCAATGCGGGGCTTGCACCGTTCATCTTGACGGAACCGCAGTACGTTCATGCTCTTTGCCCGTATCAGTTGTGGGAGAAAAGGACATTACGACCATCGAAGAATTGGCAGAAAAGGCAGATCATCCTTTGCAGATTGCGTGGCGGGAGCACGATGTTCCGCAATGTGGCTATTGCCAGGCGGGCCAGATCATGAATGCAGCGGTACTCCTAAAAAATAATCCCAAACCGTCTGATCGCGATATAGATGACGCCATGCATGGAAATTTGTGCAGGTGTGGCACCTACCTGAAAATCAAGGCGGCCATCAGGGCTGCGTCCGACAAACTTTAATCACCTAACCCATTGATATCATGTCAATCATAAAAACAACCTATAACAGAAGGGCATTTTTGAAAGCATCAGTGGCCGGAGGTGGTGGGCTGATGTTAAGTTTCAGCTGGCTTGCTTCGTGCAGTCCGATGGATGGGGGCAAGGAATTGCCTTCGGCATGGTTTGATCTTAATGCGTATCTATCCATTGCGGACAATGGAGATGTAACCATTATGTCGCCTAATCCGGAGGTCGGCCAAAATGTGAAGACGTCAATGCCGATGATCATTGCCGAGGAGTTGGATGTGAACTGGGCTGATGTCACCGTGAAGCAGGCACCCCTTAATACGGAGAATTATGCGAGACAGGTGGCGGGCGGAAGTCAATCTATTCGTCAGGGTTGGCAAAGTCTGCGCATGGCAGGCGCCACCGCCAGGCAGATGCTGAGACAAGCGGCTGCTTCGAAGTGGAATGTAAGCGTTGATGCGTGCCAAACTTCCAACGGGTACGTTACCAACGGAAGCAAGAAGGTGAGCTACGGTGAGTTGGCAACGCTGGCGGCCACACTGGAGGTGCCCGCAGAAGTCAGCCTGAAGGATCCAGCTGATTATAAAATTATTGGAACAGACCGCGGCAATGTTGATATAGAAGGAATCATTACTGGAAAACCGCTATTTGGTCTGGATACGAAAGTATCGGGAATGCAACATGCAGTGGTTTTGAGACCTCCTGCCTTTGGCTTGAAGCTAAAGTCCTTTGACGATGCTGAAGCGCGGATGGTCAATGGCGTAAATAACGTCATTCAGTTTGGGGAATAAAATAGCGGTGCTCGCCAACTCAACGTGGGCGGCTATGAAGGGGCAGCGCGCATTGAAGGCTGATTGGGAGAAAGACACCAAGCTCGAAAGTACATCTGACCACGACAAGGCCATGAGAGATTTTCTTGACAAAAAATCTGCAGAACCAAAACGGTCGGATGGAAACGCACGCGCGCAGTTCGCGAAAGCTGACAAAGTAATTGAAAGAGCATATGAGGCGCCATTTTTGCCCCACAATGCCATGGAGCCTATGAATTTTTATGCCAACGTCACGGCAGAAAAAGCTGAGTTTATTGGACCAATCCAAACACCTGAGCGCACCAGGACTCAAATTGCAGAATTATTGGGCAGGCCCGAGTCGGAGATCACAATTGAGATGACCCGGATGGGAGGCGGTTTCGGAAGGCGGCTCTATGGAGACTTCGCCTTGGAAGCAGCAGAAATTTCACGCCTGGCCAAGGTTCCTGTGAAAGTAACTTTCTCAAGGGAGGATGACATGACGGCAGGTACGTATCGCCCGGCTTCCAAATATAAATTCAGGGCAGCTATCAAAGACGGCAAGATGGTGGCTTATCACCTGGTGGGAACCGGTGTGAACATGGGCAATGCAACACGCGAAAATAATTTTCCTGCCTGTACACTTGACCACTACCTCGTGGAGTCACATGAACTAAAAAGCAATATTACCACGGGCGCATGGCGTGCCCCGATCACCAATTTTTTGGCTTTTGCCGAGCAGAGCTTTATTGATGAAGTGGCCAGTGAATTGGGGCAGGACCCGGTTCAATTCCGATTGGATTTGTTTGCAAATGCAAAAGTGAAACCAGTAGGTGAGTTGCAATATGATGTTGACAAATCAATAGGCGTGATCAAATTGGCCGCGGAGAAATCGGGATGGGGCAAATCACCTGAGGGAGTCTTTCAGGGTTTTAGCACGTACTATTCACACAATACTTATGTGGCCGAAGTGGCTGACGTGATCATGCAGGGAAATACACCGGTTGTAAAAAAAGTGACCTGTGCCATAGATTGTGGTATTGTTATTAATCCTGTCGCTGCTATCAACCAGGTACAGGGTGGTGTTATCGATGGAATAGGTCACGCTATGTATGGAGATTTTTCATTTGAAAATGGCCAACCTCAATATAAAAACTTTGACCGGTACAGAATGATCAGAATGAAAGAGGCACCACCGGTCGAGGTTCATTTTGTGAAGAGCAACAATGACCCCACGGGTCTTGGTGAGCCTGCCTTGCCACCGGCAGGAGGAGCCGTAGCCAATGCCATCGCGAAGGCAACAGGCAAGCGCTTTTATAAGCAACCGTTTATCAAAGAGCAAGTAATCATGGGGTAAGTGCTTCGTGTTGGCTGCCGCGAAAATTTCGAATGCCCTCGAATACTAATTTTTCTTTTTCTTACGCGTGAAAAGTTTTTTGTGGTTGTGTTTGGGTGCCGATGGCTTGTTGTTTACTATCGGGCGACTGGATTGTTTGGGGACAAATTTTTTCTTGATTTGAATGATCCTTGCAATACCAATCTCAACAGACAAGTACACTTCCCGCCTCTGGCCATAAAGGTCAGGGGCATTGGGTTGTTTCAATAAGTCGATGTAATCTTTTTTTCGAGGATCGAACAGACCGAAATTCGCCCTGCCGTCAAAATTTAAGCTCCAATCGTCACTCAGGTCAAAATCAGATCGCAGTCCGATTGCGGCAAAAAGTTGAAAAGGATTGAACTTGTCTTTCGATACGTATTCCTGATTATTGACTTCAGGCACAAGCACACCATCAAATACTTCCGTGTATCCCGGGTCGGTGGGAATGAGCACACCAGCTGGATATTTCAATTTTGAAGCTGAATGGGAAATTACCTCCCGGCCTTTTATAAGGTAATTGAAATTCAGGCCGGCCACGGCACTGAGTCGAAAAAATGACATGTCATTGAGGTGGAGTTTGAGCGCCAACGGCACGCTGAAGTAATCCATTTGCACATTTCGGAAGCCCACATCGCCCTGAACGGTATTTTCTATAATAAATTCCTGACCAATTTTTGTTAGTGAGGGGGAAATCACGAAACCAAAACCGACATGGTCATAGCCGTAGGTGAACCCGACTGGCGTAGCCCTGATGGTGACTTTTCCAACATACCGTGGATCGGTTTTGAGCCCCTCATCGAACGTGATGGGAACGTTGAAGCCACCAAAAACTCCAAATGATTCTATGTTTTGACCATAACCCAAATGAAAGGCCAACAGCAATATAGAACAGCAAACTGGCCTCATCCGGGAGCTCTTTGAGTTTAGGTTCTTAGGATTCAAAAACAATTTAAAAATCCACTTTTAATATCCACAGAATTACAAAACTAAGACAAAAACCGGAACCTTAATGGCGTTCATTAGGGTCGATTTGCCTTATTTTGCGCTAAATAACATGGCCGTAAGTTACAAACGGGTCTGTCAGGGTGCTAACGGGATGGTGCAAAAATTAAAATCAGTATTTGACGGTCTTACACTGAAGGGAAACATCTATTGGGCGTTGGTCCAACGGTTGCTTCTTGTGATGGCATTCTATTCCCTCTGCAGAATTAGTTTTTACTTATTCAATACCGGCTATTTTCCGGACATGAACTTCAGCCGCTTCGCTACCATTCTACTTGGCGGCCTCAAGTTTGACCTCGCTGCGGTATTGTACCTGAACTCACTATTCATTCTGCTCACGATCATCCCACTCGCCATTAAGTTCAATCCACTGTACCAAAAAACATTGAGGTATATATTCATTGTCACCAATGCCATTGGACTTGCCGCGAATGTGGCGGACAACGTTTATTATCGCTACACATTGAGGAGGACAACCCTGTCTGTGTTCTCACAATTTGAAAATGAACAAAATTTTGGGGCGCTGTTCTTTTCATTCTTAGTTGATTACTGGTATGGCTTTGCTTTTTTTATCCTGCTGCTTTATCTCTTTGTCCTGATCTCCAATCGAATCAAGGTATCCGGGCCACAACTTAAAAACGCATGGTCCTTTCACATCAGTGCTTTGGCCTTGATGCCCTTGGTCATTTATTTATTTGTGGGAGGTGTTCGTGGCGGATTCAGGCACAGCACACGTCCGATTACCATCAGCAATGCGGCCGAGTTTGCTACCGTACCAAAAGATATCAACCTGGTGTTAAACACGCCATTTGCCTTGATGCGAACTGCGAAAGCCAACGTGATCGAAAAAGTGAACTATTTTTCGTCAGAGGAAGAGTTGTCAAAGGTTTATACACCCGTTCATCAACCCGGAAATTCGGGACAGTTCAAACGCGACAATGTCGTGATCATTATCCTGGAAAGTTTTTCTAAGGAGTTTGTTGGCGCTTATAATAAAAACATGGGCATTGAAAACTACCGGGGATATGCGCCATTTCTGGATTCGCTGATTGGAAAGAGCCGGGCATTCCAATATTCATTTGCCAATGGTAGGAAGTCTATCGATGCCATGCCATCTGTGATTTGCAGCATACCGTCCATCGAGGTGCCGTACGTTTTATCCCATTACTCGGGCAACAAGGTGAATAGCCTGGCGAGTTTACTAAAAGAGAAAGGTTATTATACCTCATTTTTTCACGGAGCACCAAACGGATCTATGGGGTTGCAGGCTTTTGCCAATCTTTCCGGATTTGATGATTACTATGGCATGACAGAATATGGCAATGACGATGACTTTGATGGCATCTGGGGAATCTGGGATGAGGAATTTTTACAATTCTTTGCCCGAAAGCTCAATACGTTTGATCAGCCATTCTATTCAACGTTATTTACGGTTACGTCTCATCCTCCGCACATTCTTCCCAAGGAGTATAAAGAAGTTTTCAAGGGAGGGCCGTTGGATATTCACAAAACGATTGAGTATACGGACTATTCGTTAAAGCGGTTTATGGAAACCGCCTCGAAGATGCCATGGTACGACAGTACATTGTTTGTGTTTACGGCCGATCATCCCACGGCAGCCATTCACTACCAGGAGTACAATTCATCCTGGGGCTATTATTCGGTGCCTTTATTTTTTTATAAGCCGGGAAGTGATTGGTCGGGATTTACGGATGACATCGCACAACAAATTGATATCATGCCCACGGTGCTCGGATACCTTAATTATGACAAGCCCTATGTTGCGTTTGGCAGAAACATCCTTGACGAAGCCACGGCACCATTTGCATTTAATTATTCTGACAATGTATATCAGTTGTTTGAGGGGGATTACCTGCTTCAGTACGATGGGATGACTTCCATCGCCTTATACAACTTTCGCGAAGACATGGGTTTAAGAAAAAATTTGCTGGCTGAAATCCCAGAGGTCGTTGCCGCAATGGAAACAAAGATGAAAGCCCTGATTCAGCAGTATAATAACCGCATGGTTGATGATAACCTCACCATGGAAGGGCCCCAGTCTGGTCCTTTAAAAACCGGAAAATAATTTTTTGTCCGGTGTAGGGGGAGTCCTGTTTTTGGTTGTCCTCATTCCAAAGCAACCAAAAAACTATTTTATGCGATTTTTCAATTATTTAATCCCTGTTTTATTCATAACTACAATTTGCTTTCTCGGGTCTTGTACGATACGTGAGGACCCGGGGCCGATGCAATACAGTGAGCAGCCTTTTGCCATGACCGATTTTGACCGACTGGACATAGGCGATGCCATGTTTGTGACGGTAACAAGAGGGAACCTGTATTCCGTCTCCGCCAAGGGCGACCGCAGAAACCTTGACGATCTGGAAGTTACTAAAGTGGGCAACACCCTGGTAACCCGATTTAACAAAAACCGAAGCAGGAGGCACACGACCTACATTACCATCACCATGCCTGCACTTACCTCTGCCAATTTTTATGGGGCTACCACCTCCACCATAGGTGGATTCGAGGAAAGTAACTTCACGTTAAACCTTTCAGGTGCATCCCTGGCTCAGATTGATCTCATAGCTGAGGCCAGTAAATTCAATTTGTCCGGTGCCTCGAACCTTACTCTCTCGGGAAGTTCAAAAATGATAGCTGCAGACCTTTCGGGTGCCTCGTTGCTAAAAGCTTACACCATGGCTGCTGAGGATGTCAATGTAATTGCTTCTGGGGCGAGCCATGCTTATGTGCGAGCGACTAAGTCGATTGTGGCGGAGGCAAGCGGAGCGAGCTCAATACTTTATCGGGGGGACGCTACTGTTACAGCCAAAACCAGCGGGGCAAGTACGATTGTAAAGGACTGATGCAGAATTTAGGATTCAAGATTCAAAATTTAAGTAATGAGGTGTTGAATCTTGAATCTTAAATTTTGAATTCCCTACGCCAGGTTGTGATACACCGTTTGCACATCATCATCGGCTTCCAGCGTGGTAATACACTCCATCACTTCATCCTGCTCTGACTCAGACAATTCTTTGGTTGTGGTGGGGATGTATTGCAGCTCGGAGCTGGTTGCATTTAGGCCTTTGGCTTCAATGAATTTTTGCATATTTCCAAAATCATTGAATTTGGTATAAACCACTATTTCCGCTTCTTCCTGTTCAATTTCTTCCGCGCCTGCATCAATGAGGTCCAGTTCAAGGTCGTCCAGACTGAAGCTGTCTTTTGGAAATTTAAATACGCCTTTCCGTTCGAACATAAAGGCAACAGATCCTGAGTTGCCCATGCTGCCCCCTTTTTTAGAAAAATGAAGCCGGATGTTGGCAACCGTACGCGTAGGATTGTCCGTAGCGCACTCGATAAGCACCGGGACACCATGTGGAGCGTATCCTTCGTAGGTTACTTCCTGAAAATCCTTTTCTTCTTTTGATGAAGCTCTTTTAATCGCGGCATCAACCCGGTCTTTGGGCATGTTGGCGCCCTTTGCATTTTGAATGGCGAGGCGCAGTCGTGGGTTGTTCTCGGGCAGTGGGCCTCCGTGTTTTACGGCTATTGAAATTTCTTTACCAATTCGTGTGAAAGCTTTGGCCATCCGGTCAAAACGTGCAAACATTTTATGTTTCCTTTTCTCAAAAATGCGTCCCATAGACTAACGAATAAATATTTACCACCGTGATAAATCGGGTGGTAAAAATAGGATTTTTGAACCAAATTGGAAAACAGGGTTCGGGCTGCCAATCACAATAAATGAGATGGTTGGATCGACCGGAGCCGGCATAGCGCCAAACAATATAGACATGCGCTGAAAATTCACGTCAAAATATCAACGGTTGGCAGTGAACAACTGGCGTTACACATCAATTCATTGGAATCCTGTTTCAATGACCTTTTCTTGCATTAAATTTAGTTGAAAACCCGATTGCCATGATTAAAAGTATTCTCGTCACTTCATTCAGGAACCTCATAAGAAATAGGTCATTCAGTTTTATTAACCTCATCGGGCTTTCGATCAGTATGTCGCTGAGTTTGCTCATCATCATTATGGTGCGGGAACAATATCTTTTTGACAACTTTCATCAGGATGCCGATAGAATTTACAGGGTCAATACGAATGCCATTCGCAAATCAGGTGGCAGCGAATTCTACGCCTCGTCTCCAGTTCCTTTGGGGACCGCCCTGGAGCAAGGCCATGCCTTTGCGGATAAGGTGGTTAGCATTTGCAACAACCTGGATGGCGATCTGATCTTTGAAAAGACGGTGGTTCCCATTGCTGGATTTTTTGTCAACCCAACGTTCTTTGAGGTATTCAATTTTTCGCTGGAGCAGGGTAATCCACAGGAAGCGTTGGCCCAGCCAAATGGTGTGGTCGTTGCTCATGGTGCTGTGCGCAAAATATTTGGCGATGCCGATCCTATGGGAAAAACTTTGACCATTGGCGGCCTTGGCGATTTTGTGGTCACCGGAGTTGTTGCCGCGCCAGCGGGCAAATCCCATATTGAATTTGAAATTCTTGCGTCAACTGCGAGACTTCCTGTTTTGGAAAAGGAGGGACGGATTTCACCGCTTACCGAAAATTGGAATAACTATTATACTGGGTACAACTATATCAAACTCCAACCAGGTGCAGATCCCGAAGATGTAAATAAAGCATTAAAGGAAATTTCTGCGACTCAGTATGCCAACTTAAGCCTTGAGACAAGGGATAGGGGCTATGAATTTTACTTGCAGCCCTTGACGGAAATTACACCGGGCCCGATTCTATCCAATCAATTGGGCAAGGGCCTGCCTGAACTGCTGCTGATGTTCCTGGTGTTACTGGCGGTTATCGTCATGATCATGGCATGTTTTAACTACACCAACCTGATGATTGCAAAATCGCTAACAAGAACCAGGGAAATTGGCGTGAGGAAGGTGAATGGCGCCACCCGGTTTCATGTCTTTCTTCAATTCATCGGAGAGTCAGTGGTATTTGCGTTGTTGGCGCTCGGCTTTTCGTACATCGTCATGCAATGGATGAAACCCGGTGTCATGCAGCTTCATATTGCTGATGAATTTGCCATTGGACTTTTTGAAGATGCTTTGATATACGCGGTTTTTCTTGCGTTCGCCATCATGGTAGGTTTGGTAGCGGGCTTGTTGCCATCCATTTACTTGTCATCGATTAGACCCCTCCAGGTATTGAAGGGTGCCGGGGAGATAAAGGTGAGCGCTCGCCTCACATTTCGAAAAATACTTATCGTAACGCAGTTTACATTTTCCGTAATTTTTGTGACTACCGTGATCGTGATTAACCGACAGATTCAATATGTATTGAATGCTGACTATGGAATCGACCAACAGAATTTACTAAACGTACGGCTGCAGGGAAATGATTACGACCAATTTGCCAATGCAGTTTCAGGTCTGGCCGGTGTGAATAGGGTAGGCGGTGTCTCTCACAGCCTCGGTACATGGGCAGACGGATCTGGGGATTACAGACGGTCACATGGTGACGAAGCTTTTGTGATGCGTGATTTTGGTGTTGATGCCGGTTACATTGAAAATTTAAAATTGGAATTTGTGGCCGGTAATAATTTTGATGACCATGGAGATGGAAATAACGGCAAAGTGATCTTGAATGAGCAAGCCCTGGTAAGTTTTGGGTTTGAGGACGCCAGGAGCGCCATCGGCCAAATCATTCTCGCTGAGGACACGGTTGAGCTGATGGTGATCGGTGTGTTAAAGGACTTTCATTTTCGTCCGTTGAATTATCAGATTGGGCCGTTGGCGCTGCGTCACCGACCTGAAAGCATTTCAATAGCCAACATTAGCTATTCCGGTAATGTTGACCAAGTCCGGAATAAAATAGAATCTGTCTGGGCTGCTTTAGATCCTGTCCATCCAGTGGTTATGCAGACGATGTCCGATGAAATTGACCGCGCATATTCCGATTCCGGCTTCACCGATGTGTTAACCATCCTCGGTTACATCGCATTCCTTTCCGTCAGCCTGGCATGCCTGGGCATGTTGGGTATGGCCATGTTTACAACCCGGACAAAAATTAAGGAAATAGGTTTGCGGAAAGCATTGGGTGCCAGTGTCTCAAATGTGGTGTTTTTGTTGAGCCGTTCGTTTCTGGTACTTATTGGCATTGGTATCATCCTGGGGACACCCATAGCTTATTTCCTGGGAGACGCGATTATCAGCAATTACGCCTATCGGGTAACCGTAACACCATGGATGTTGCTCTCCGGAATTGCCCTCTTATTGGCCTTGGGAGTCATAACTATTTCGTCCCAGACTATCGTGGCTGCAAGGCGTAGTCCGGTGAAATCACTGCGGCATGAATAATTGAATATAGGCTATAACCTTTCTTTGAATGGCAAAGCCGATTCGACCTCATCCATTGCGATCCAATGCTAGTTCGTGTGATTAGAAAAGTCGAGGGAGAATTACTCAGCCTTAAATGATTTTCGTGCCTCCTCCAGTCTGCTGGGCCTCACAAAAGTCATCACATAAGCTTCTCTCAGTGACTTTGAATTTTTGATGTCTTTCACAATGTCCATCCATTCGTGGAAGCACAGGTAAACGGGATTGTATGATTTGACCGGTTTGGTGATGCCATAGTCAGCCTCCTCTTCCTCGCCCTGAAACGTTCCGAAAATACGATCCCAGATGATGAATGTTGATCCGTAATTTTTGTCGAGATACTTGTCATTCCGTGCATGGTGAACCCTGTGATGAGATGGGGTTGTAAAAAAGAATTCAATTGGTTTTGGAAGTCTCCGGATGTACTCGGTGTGAATCCAGAACTGATACAGCACTGCGATCTGGTGACAGATAAAAAAAATCACTGGATGAAACCCGGCCAGAGCCACCGGAATAAAGAATATTAACTTGATATGTTGTGTCCAGCCAAGGCGGAAAGAAACGGACCAGTTGTATTTTTCTGAGGTATGATGGGTAACGTGGGTGGCCCACCAAAACCGGTTTTCGTGGGCAATGCGATGAGCCCAATACCTCCAAAAGTCAATCCATATAAAACATAAGATGTATGCCCACCATACAAATGGAATACTCCACGAGACCAGGTTGTAAAAAAAGAGGACGACAGCGAACGTAATGATCTTGAGCATGGCACTTATGGCCACATTGCCCAGGCCAATAGCCGTAGCCGCAAGTGTATCCTTGGTGTCGTAGTAGTTTTTTTTCTTGAAATAACTAATGACCCATTCAGCCAGGACCAGCAGTATCATTACCGGTGCTGCATAAACGATAATATTAGGTAAGTCCATCGACAGCACCTGGTCAACGGTGAGCTTTTCTTTAGTCATGCTTTGTGATTAGCGAGAGAAGAGTCGTGTCGGACTCGTAATTGTACGGTGTAAAGGTACGAATAAAATACCACAAAGTGACAGCGTAGTCCATTTTTGTTGGACTTGCAGATGATTGCCAACACAGTACTTCAACCAAACGTTTTTGATCATTGTCCACCAAACGATGATAATAAAAGTTGAGGGGAGAAATTTGAAATCTTGATAGCGTAGAATACATCGTTTACAATTCACCCATTTGTGGCTATGGACAGGTGACGCTTTATTTAGGATTTTTATGATCGATATTATGACTTCTTAAGGCTCTTTGCGCTATGATTCGAATAATGATGTTATTGATTGTGGTCGCATTTAGCGATGCCTGCGTGGATCGGTTGAATGTTAATCTTGGAAAAGACAGCCTTGGAGTACTTGTGGTTGATGGAATGATCACTGACCAGCCGGGCCCTTATGAAGTTAGGCTGTATCGCGTTGCCCATCCTGATGACAATTTAAAAGAAGTCAAACCCATTTTGGCCAAACAAGTTTCGATCCTGGATGATACGGGAGAGTCGGAGACACTTACGATCGGAAATGAATTTGTCTACAGAACGGATCCGAAAGGCATACGTGGTGTGGTAGGGCGGAAATACAAGGTGCATATCGAATTGCTGGATGGAAGTGTTTTTGAATCGCGACCTGACGAATTGTTACCAGTGGGCGCCATAGACTCCGTCTATTATTTGTGGGAATCCCACCAGCCGATCGCACAGCCAACCCAGTATGGTTTTAGGGTGTTTCTGAATGGCACTAACTCAGGGACAGATAAATACGTTAGATGGAGATTTTCGGGAACGTACGTGGTTGAGTCATTCCCCCATCTAAACAAATATGAACCTAATTGTTCGGATGAGCCGCCACCGATTACTCCCGACCCCTTGCCGTGCAGTGGTTATATAACCACAGGCCAGCGATCAAGGGCGGGTTTGACAATTGGCGATCTTGTCCGTGTTGGAGAATGTACTTGCTGTATTTGCTGGGTGAGCAATTTCGAGCGAAAGCCAAACCTTAACAGCGACCTAATTAATACCGCTGGCTCGTACAGTGAAATTGAAGTCGGCTACATTCCTTTCAACGAATGGACATTTGGGAAAGGGAAGTATATGGCAAAAGTGGAGCAAATGAGTCTTTCCAGAGAAGCGTTTGAATTTTGGAAAATATTGAAAGATCAGAAGGAAGGCACGTCAAGTTTATTCCAACCTTCGCTCGGCAAGGCAAAGACCAACATTTTCCCGATCAACACCGATAAGGACGTGATGGGTATTTTCTACGCTTCGGCCATTACCAAAAAGATTCTTTTTCTGACAGCCGCCAATGCAAAAGTGCCCGTTCCTCCATATAGCATTGAGCCTGCGGAAGATAATTGTGCCTTGTGGAGGTCGTGCAAGGATATCTTTGGCAACGCATCTACTTCACCTCCGCCCGAATGGCGATAAGCAGGTGCTAAAAAGTTGCCTCCTTCAACCTAAACGCCTCATCATACTCTTTGTCCACTTTGTTTTTTAAAATTCGGTTGGCTACATATTCACCAAGTGCTGGTCCATGTTTAAATCCATGCCCGGAGCCTGCGGCAACAAACCATACGTTGCTCAAATCCGGATGCTTGTCGATGATAAAATGTTCGTCTGTGCTAAAAGTAAGCTGGCACACGCGTGTCGAAACAATGGGTTGATTTTTTAATCCTGGAAAACGGAAGTTCACATAGTCGTGAACTTGTTTGGTCACGTACGGATTGACCATACGTTCATCCGTATCGGGATCGATGGTATTGAAATCGGGGAATGGTGCTACTTTTAGTCCCTGGCCACGCAAGTCAGGCATGCCATACATGTTTCCGTCAGACCACACGGGAAAATTAGGATAGGCATAACGTGAGTCTCCTGAAGGTGAACCAACGAAAAAAACATCACGTCTGTACACTTCCAGTTTTTTCCTAAACACATCCGGGAACACTTTGGCCATCCACGGTCCGCAGGCGAAAATATATTTTTCAGCTTTGATCGTTTCGCCATTACCCAGATCAACAAATTGCATGGCACCGGAGGATTTGGTGCCGGGCATTGCTTTGGCGATTTTTATTTTACCACCGCCCTTGACAAATGAATCCGCGACTGCGTGACAAGATTCTCGTGCCATGACCGTGCTACCGCCTGCTCCTCCAGGAAAGAAGAGCCCACTCTCAATGCCTTCAACGTTAAGTTGTGGCCAACGGTATTTGAGCTCATCCTGATTCAATACTTCAGATTTTATCCCGTAAGGCGCCAGGTCCTTTTGCGACTTTAGTGCCTCTTCACGGTATTTGGCGTTGCCCAGCGTAAGTCTGCCTGTAGAGTAGATGAAAGGTTTGTCCCATTCCTTTTGCCATTTAAGCCAATAGTCATACGCCTTGATGTTCATCTTGGTGTAAATAAATTTATCCCCATATTCAGCTCGAATAATACGCGACTCTCCTCCAGAGCTCCCGCGAGGATTTCCTGGTCCATAAGCATCAATCAATGTGACCTTTGCGCCCAACTGTTGCATATAGAAGGCTGACCACAAACCAAATACGCCTGATCCAATGACAACGATGTCTGGCGAATTATTTTGGAACACTGGAATTCGTTCCATGGTGGAGTTAGCCAACAATGGCGCGGCAGCTCCTGTCAGCAAACTAGCTGCGCCCAGCTTAAAAAACTTTCTTCTTTTCATCAGTAAATGGATTAGACTTAGTGTCTTTGTGTCTTTGTGGCAGAATTAGCCACTAAGACACGAAGTCTCCAAGGAATACTCGCCATAATTTAACTATTTTCGTCATCTGTTAAATCAATATTGTTTAACTGGCTACCGTGAAATCTATGCAGACTTCAAGGATCTATACAACCGTACTGTTGGCCTTTAGCCTTTCGATAGGTCAGGCACAAAACACTTTCTTTGCCATAAGAACAATTACTGCAGGGGTTTCATTGAAGACTTTATCAGATACTGCCACTATTAAATCGGCCATTCAATTTTTAGGGGAGGCTAAGAAGGAGTTTGAAGGCAAAGGTTATACTGTTCAAACATTGCGAATTTCAACGCAGCCGTTTCACGAATATTTAGAGGGAAAAACATACGATGAAGCGTTGCCGTACCTCGTCAAACTTGACGAATTGGTGAAGCGATCCGGTATGATAATTTCGATCGGACCCATCATGCAAGACGAATACACTGGACACGAAATTCCGGCATGGGCCGTCAAACTGATCAACAGCACAGAAGTGATCAGTTTTAGTGTTTCCATTTCCAACAATAAAAAAGGAATATTGGGTAATGGCGTGCATGCGGCCGCGTCCACTATTGCCGCGATTGCCGAGAATACGAAGGGAGGAGAAGGCAATTTCAGATTTACAGCATCTGCCAATTGCCCTCCGGGAATCCCGTTCTTTCCTGCTGCCTATCACCAGGGGCCAAATAGTTTTGCCATCGGGATTGAATCTCCTAATATTCTTACGGATGTGTTTAAGAAAGGTCCAGAGGAAAAGGCAAAGGATAATCTGAAGATCGAGCTTGAAAAGATATTAAAGCCCATCGAGGCGATTGCGTTACAATTATCAAAATCAAAAAAATGGAAATATGACGGGATTGATACATCGACAGCACCTGGTCTGGATGCCAGCATAGGCGAGGCCATTGAAACATTCACAGGTCAACCCTTTGGAAGTGCATCTACGTTAAGTGCATGTGCGATAATCACCGATGTACTTAAAAGTGTAGATGTAAAACGATGTGGTTATTCCGGATTGATGCTGCCCGTCATTGAGGACAAAATACTCGCCCAACGAGCCAGCGAGAACAGATTTACCGTTCAGGAATTACTTTTGTATTCTTCAGTGTCGGGGACTGGTTTGGATGTTGTCCCGTTGCCGGGTGAAACGTCAATAACCACCATCGAGAACCTGCTGATTGATGTTGCCTCACTTTCCTTAAAATATACAGACAAGGCGCTTTCGGCTCGCCTGTTTTTGATACCCGGAAAAAAAGCAGGTGATTGGGTGTCGTTCGAAAATCCAAGCCTTACCTCATGCAGGGTGATGAAGATTGAGTGAGTTAATTCTTCACCTCGTATAGTTCTGACAAATATCCAAAAGGATCATAAAAACTGATGTGCCTTCCAAGCTCGGTTTCCACCGGTTTCTTTTCAAGAAATTGAACTCCTTTTTCTTTTAGCATACCGATCGCTTTATCTAGGTTATCAGTTTGGAAAAGTATCACCACATGTTCATTGCTTGAGGTATTGTGCCGTGTTGGCTCTGTGCCGATGCGATAATGTAGCATAAAGCCGAAGGATTTATCTGCATGGCCCAACGGCATATCTAGTGGCAAGTATCTGTTTGATCGCTGCACAAAACCTAACATCTCGCTATAGAATGTTATGGCCCGGTCCATATCCGGTACAAGTACGCCAAAATTATAAATGCGTGGTTCTTCGAAAGGCGACTGATCGCCAACTGTTTGATGCATCAGTGAGATGGCTGTCTCAAACGGATCCTTAATATAGATTGCATAACCAACACCTTCCTTTCTTTTTTGTTCATCGCCAAAGTCAACCCCCTTTCCTTTTAATGTTTGAATGCTCGCGTCAATATCGTTGACTTGAAGCGTGAACGCTACTTTTGTTTCGTTTTTACTTTCTGGCAAGAGCAGCGGTACCTTATAAAGGAATAACTTGATAATATCACGGCTGTCCAGTTCAATGTACCTGGCAGTTTCAGATTTGAGCCCAAAGCCTAACGTATTGCCATAGAACTTTCTTGCTTTTTCCAGGTCGGTGACATTAATTTTTATTCCATAGGTTCTAATTTCCTGTGCGAATATTTGTTGAGATATTATAGTTAGAATAATAATTAACCGAGCCATAGCTAGAATTTATTTATAGAGTGCGCGGATTTCAATTTCTCCCCCATATTTGGCATGTGGACAATTTTCGGCTATGCTGATTGCTTCTTCCATAGATTTGGATTTGAGCAGAAAGTAGCCAGTCACCAATGCTATCTTTTGTTCGGTAACTTCACTTTGACCTATCCATTTGAATTCATCGTTTAGTTTCTCGCCTGTTATGTCAATTCCCCTTTCTTTTATTTGTCTGGTCCACATTCCATATTCCTCAAACTGTGTTGGATTGGAGGTAAAGTTTTCATCCTCATACAAAAGAAGAATATGGGTGTAGTCATTGGGCGAGGAGTTTCGCTGGCCCACAAAAAATCCAGTTGTAATTAAAAGGATCCCGGCCGCAATTCCCGTCATCCATCCAATGTACTTTGGTCGACTTGCGCTTGTGTCTGCGATCAGTTTCATGGCGCGTAATTTTTGAACCGTTTTGTTTTCCAAATCCGGAGGTACATCATATTCATCCCTTAAGCCATACAGGGCCTTTTTCTGTTCCGGGTTTAGCTCGTATTCTTCCATGGTTGTCTAATTAATATATTCACGAATTGTCTTTCTGGCATGGTGCAATTGACTTTTACTTGTCCCTTCGTTCACGTTGAGCATGACTGCAATTTCTTTATGTTTATACCCTTCAATATCATGCAGAATCAGCACCTCACGATAGCCTTCGGGCAAACTGGCAATTGCCTTATGAATATCCATTCTGATTGGTGTCGGGTCATTGGTTTCAATTTGAAGTAAGAACTCGCTTTTCCGTGCTAAGTTTCTTCTGAATTCTTTCGATAAATTGATCAGTATTGCACAAAGCCATGTTGATAGGCTCGATTTCCATTCAAACTGATTCAACTTCTGAATGGCAATACACCAGGTTTCCTGAACAATCTCTTCAGCGCCTGCTTTATCTCCATTAATCAATCGCAAGCAAAGTCCATAGAGCCTGGGTGTATGGGCCCTATAAAGCTGCCGAAAAGCAGTTTCCCTTCGCGTATTCAAAAAAATTGATACCAGCTCCTTTTCCTTCATGAAGTCTAACCTTAGTGCCCGAAAAGGCAAAAAGGTTGTATAAGGAAAAATATATTAATGAAATCCACTACAACTATTCCTCAATTCACTACAAAAGGTTGCCCAGTGGGTTAGTATCTCATTTTTTAGATCCGCGAATTGACCATTTTTAGTCTGTTAAGTCGGACATCAACCAACCCCATCATGTTTAATAACTACTTGAAAATCGCTTTACGGTCGCTCATGAGGAGCAAGACCCACACGCTAATCAATATTCTTGGCCTCGGTCTGGGTATTGCCTGCTGCATTTTAATCGTATTGTTTGTGAGGGACGAGTGGACCTTTGATACATTTCATTCGAAGATAGATCGTATTTACCGGGTTTGGGCGAGGGAAGACTATGGCAAGGACGAGGTGTTTTTTTACACGGTCACCCCGTTTCCCATGGGCCCCACACTGAAAGATAATTTTGAGGAAGTAGAGCGTCAGGTAAGGATAAACAGCATAAGCCCGCCCGTAAAAGTGGGAGATGACCTTTACACAGAAAGCGTCACCATAGCCGGCCAGGATTTTTTTAACGTTTTTGATTTTAAGGTAGCCAGCGGCCAAACCGACATGGCCCTGGCTGGTATCAATAATGTGGTCATCACCAAAAGAATAGCATCCAAATATTTTGGCGACAGCGACCCGATTAACCGGGTAGTTGCCATCCAACTGGGCGATGTGTTCGAGGATTTTGCTGTCAGGGCGGTGCTTGAAGACATTCCCATAAATTCAAGCCTGCAATTCGACATCATGATTTCGGATTTAAACTATCCAAAGTTGTATTCGGATCAACAGCTAACTTCAGGTTGGTTCAATATTACACCGGAAACGTATGTGCTGCTGCGGGACAACGTGGAAACGGACCAGTTAGAATCGAAAATGCAAACATTCATGAAAGGGGTTTTGGGTCCTGACTTTGATGCCAAATATGAACTGGGATTGCAGCCTATGGATGATATTCACTTAAATACATTTTACCCACCAGGTATCGCTCCGGTCAGTGATCCGAAGTACAGCTATATACTCGGCACCATTGCACTTCTCATCTTGCTGGTTGCCTGTATCAATTTCGTAACGCTATCAGTCGGCCGCTCTATTAAGCGGGCAAAAGAAGTGGGCGTGAGAAAAGTGGTTGGGGCTGAGCGCAGCCATATCATATTTCAATTTATTGGTGAAGCCATTATAGTTACGATCATTTCATTAGGCGTAGGCATTTTACTCTCCTATTTGAACCTGCCGCTGTTCAATGACCTTTCAGGAAAGCAACTGGCGATTGAACCCAATGGGTTCATGTTGGTGGTGGGCTTGTGTACCGTGTTGGTAATAGGACTTATAGCTGGCAGCTATCCCGCATTTGTTTTATCGCGATTCCGCCCGGTTTCGATTTTGAAGGGAACCATTACGGCCGGAAGCACCAGGCAAGGATTACGAAAAATTCTCGTAGGCATTCAGTTGGCACTTTCCATTTTTTTGATCGCGAGCACGTTGATCATGCGGGATCAGCTGACCTACCTGTTGAATAAGGATCTCGGTTTTAATAAGGAGCAGCTCATGGTCATGCAATTAAGCGTTGCGGGAAACTTTCGCTTTGGTGAGCGCCTGCAAATGGGCTTTGAAAAGTTGGAGCGGTTCAAAACGGAAATGGCCCGAATACCTGGTGTTGTCAGTGCTTTTGGTGCGTCCCAGGATTTTGGAAATGGCAATTGGATAAATGTTGGATACACGGACGACATGGATAGCTATCGGGAATTCAACCTGAACGTGGTCGATGATCAATACATTGGCGGAATGAAGATGGAGATGATAGCCGGCCGGAATTTTTCAAACGACAACCTTTCAGATAAGCGAAGAGCCATCATCGTCAACGAGGCGTTTGTCAGAGAGTATGGGTGGACGGACCCACTGGGTAAACGAATACCTGGTAAACGATTTGCCGATCATGAGGTGATTGGCGTGGTAAAAGATTTCAACTACAATTCCCTCTACACGAAGGTGGAACCCGTTGTATTGGTGTTGGACCTTGAGGTCGTGCGAGGCGGCATCGAAAACATAAACATTACTTCTTCGCCTGTCCCGAAGCTGATGACCCGACTCAGGCAAGGTGACATGTCAAAAACAATTTACGAAATCAAACAAGTGTGGAGCAAACTTACCGGAGGCGAGGAGTTCAATTATTCGTTTGCTGATGAAACCATGGCCGCCCAATACCGCAACGACCAAAATCTTGGAAAGATTATCGGCATCGCTACGCTTCTTGCCATCCTGATTGGAAGCCTTGGCCTATATGGGCTTGCTTCGCTGGCCATGCAAAACCGAACAAAGGAAATCAGTATAAGGAAAGTGATGGGGGCGACCGAACAGTCTTTGCTTGTATTGCTGTCGAAAGATTACTTTTATTTGGTAACCGCAAGCCTCCTCGTGTCTGTTCCGATGACTTTTTATGCCATGAACAACTGGCTGCAGTCCTTCGAATACCGGGTCGATATCAGCTGGCAGGTATTTGTATCAGCGGGTGCCATATCATTGTTAGTGACAGTGATCACCATCAGTTATCAGGCGGTCAAGACAGCGTGGTCGCAGCCAGCGCGCACGCTGAAGTACGAGTGAGGCATTTGTTTTCTTTTCATGGGCATTTTTGAAGTATCTCATTGGCCAGACAGGGCCAGTGGGATATTTTTTTGACCCTGATGACTTGTTTTTTGACGAACAGGGCCTATACTTGCGTATTATTTAGAATTAATCTAATTAAAGTTAATGATACGTATTTTGGCCCTGGTTGTAAGCCTGTTTTTCTCCCTTCCGGCAGTTTCTCAGTTGTTGAAAGGAAAAGTAGTAGATCAAAGTGGTGCTCCAATCGTGGGAGCAAATGTGGTGGTTGAAGGGACGGGCGTTGGCACCTCTACGGATGTTGATGGTGAATTCGCCATCGAAACAAATGGTCCGGTTTCCGGACTTAAAATCACCAGTGTTGGATTTGAGACTGTCCGACTCTCCAGCGAATCATTTAAAGATAGCCTCGCTGATGGGATCGTCATGCGGGAGGATTTTTATCAACTCCCCGAAGTGACCATTGAGCGCAGTACATTAACAGGCGGGCTTTCGGGTGTGGGCAGCGTGCCAGGTTCTGCGCATTACCTGAATCTGGCCGCATTGAATAAGTTTAATTATTCTGACGTTAATCGCGTATTGCGCAATGTGCCCGGTTTGAATATCCAGGAGGAGGATGGATTTGGTTTGCGGCCTAACATCGGCATGCGCGGTACCGGTGTAGAGCGCTCCAGCAAAATCACCTTAATGGAGGATGGTATATTAATGGCACCGGCACCGTACACCGCGCCTTCAGCCTATTATTTTCCATCGGTGGGCAGGATGCAAGGTGTGGAGGTGCGAAAGGGATCCAGTCAGATAAAATACGGGCCCTACACGACTGGTGGTGCAATCAACCTGATATCGACTGCCATTCCCAAAGAATTTTCGAGCCGTGTTTCTTTGCTGGGGGGTAATTTTGGCAGAAGGACTGTCCATGCAAGCGTTGGTCAGTCATTTGAAAATGTAGGATTTTTATTAGAGACGTTTCAGAATTCGGCCGATGGGTTCAAAGTACTTGATAATGGAGGACCAACAGGTTTCAGCAACAACGACTATTTGGCGAAAATAAAAATCAACACCGGCAGTGGGGCACGGGTCTTCCAGTCTCTTACGCTTAAAGTGGGACAAACATTGGGCGATTCAGACGAGACTTATTTGGGACTAACCCGGGACGATTTTGAAACCACTCCGTTCAGGAGGTATGCAGCTTCCCAGTTTGACAACATTAAGACAGAACATACGCAGTACGCTGTTAAGTACAATGTACTGCCATTTAAGTTTATGGATGTCTCGCTCACAGGATATCAAAATAACTTCTCCCGCAACTGGTATAAACTGGATAAGGTAAAGAACGATACCGGGCCTAAGATCAGTATTCACGACATACTTGACAATCCTGGCATGCACGCCAATGAGTACAACATCTTGCAAGGCACCACAAGCCCCAATGCGGACGCGCTCTACGTAAAAGCCAACAACAGGAGCTATTACGCCAGAGGGACTCAGCTGGTGACGGGATTTAATTTTAACTCAAACACCATGTCGCACGACATAGAAGCGAGCATTCGCTATCATGAGGATGAAGAAGACCGTTTTCAATGGGAAGATGCGTACGAGATGGCAAACGGCCGGATGTTGTTGACTGCGCCTGGTTTGCCGGGTACGGAAAGCAACAGGGTAACCAAGGCGAAGGCGACTGCTGCATACATTCAGTATACCCTGCAGGTGAGCAAACTCCGCGTCACCCCCGGACTGCGGTACGAAAGCATTGAGCTGACGAGGCTGGATTATGGAAAAGCCGACCCGCAGAGAAGTGGTATAGACTTAAAAAAATCCCGCAACCGTACCTCCGTGTGGATACCTGGAGCATCCATTGATTACACCTTTAATCATCAGGTTTCAGGATTTGCGGGCGTGCATAGGGGATTTGCTCCTCCCGGTCCTGCAGATGGTGCATTACCAGAGAAAAGCATCAATTACGAAACAGGCATTCGCATGACGAAACAAAGTCTCTTACTGCAGGCCACTGGTTTTTACAACGACTATGAGAATCTGTTGGGCGCTGATTTGGCCGCGTCAGGCGGAGGTGGTACCGGAGATTTGTTCAATGCAGGGCGGGCGTTGATTTATGGAGTTGAAGCAGAGGCAAACTACAGGCTGCCTCTTGCGCTGAAGGGAATTGTATTTCCTTTTTCCATCGCTTACACTTTTACGGAAGGGGAATTTTTGAGCGCCTTCAATGCCGAAAATGAAGATTGGGGTGCAGTGGCAGATGGAGATAAGCTGCCGTACCTGGCGAACCATCAGGTGACAATGAACGCGGGCATCGAACACCGTGATTTTGATGTCCAGGCGAGCGCTAAACTCAACAGCGCAATGAGAACTACTCCAGGACAGGGAGAGATGACTGCCAATGATAAGATCAACGCCAATTTTGTGATTGACCTGTCCGCCAACTACAGAATCAATCAATTTGTTACGGCTTTTGGTTCCATCAACAATGTGGGTGATTCCGTTTACGTGGTGGCACATCGCCCTGCAGGGTTGAGACCAGGTATGCCAAGGAGTTTTCTGCTTGGCCTCAAAGTGAAGTTGTGAAATCTTTATTCCTGGTCGAGCGAAAGCACCGTTTGCAATAAAACGTTGGCGCCTTTTTCGATTTGATCCGGGGCACTGTACTCATCCACGGCATGGCTTATTCCATTTTTTGAAGGAATAAAGATCATGGCAGCCGAATACCGTGTAGCCAGTATCTGGGCATCGTGACCTGCGCCACTGTGCATCGCCAGGTGCGAATAACCCAATTCGTTGCAGCTTGACGATATGGCTTCAGTCACTTTGCGGTCAAAAGAAACAGCCGGAACATTCACCAATACCTCTTTACTCACTTTCAGATGGGCAAAGGCACTATCAGACGAAATAAATTCGTCAATTTTTGAAAGCGCCTCCGATAGCCGACCATCATTTTTATTTCTGACATCAAGTGTTGCAATCACTTTTTGGGGAATAACATTGATCGCGTTGGGAAATACTTCAACACTTCCAATGGTGACCAGTTGGTCATTGATTTCGCCAGATATGTCCCGCGCATAACTTGATAGCCTGCTGAGTGCATACAGGGCATCTTTTCGGGCATATATTGGTGTGGTGCCAGCGTGCCCGCTTTTCCCTTCGATGGTTAGTTTCATCCAATGGATGGCCTGAACGCCCTGTACCACTCCGATGTCGATTTGCTTTTCCTCGAGGATCGGGCCTTGCTCGATATGCAATTCGATAAAATGTTTATAAACAATTGAGCCACATTTCAAATTACCGTCATAGCCGATTTGCCTGAGCGCGTTTTGCACACTTAGGCCATCGTGATCGGTGGATTGCAAATAGTTGTTGACCTCCTGAGGATTGGCATGGGCCAGGCTACCCATCATGTCGGGGAAGAAACGCACGCCTTCCTCATTGGTATAGTTAGCAACCACCAGTGAATGACCGAGTTGTATCTTGTGCTCAATCAGGGTCTGGGCCACTTCGAGCGCAGCCACTACGCCCAGGGGGCCATCAAATTTTCCACCGGTGGGTACACTGTCGAGGTGAGAACCTATACCGATGTATTGGTCTGCAATTTTGCCTTTGAGCATGCCGAACATATTTCCAATTTCATCCACCACCACTTCCAGTCCGAGCTCCTGCATCCATTTGGCAAACAAATCCCTGGCTTGCCTGTCCTCCTCTGTCAGCGTTAATCGCTTCACGCCTCCCGATGGGAGGCCACCTATTTTTGCCATTTCAGTCAGGCGATGGTTGATCCGATCGGAATTAATTCGCAATGATTTCATACAGATTTCTTTTTGAAACTTAGATAGAAGGAGGTGCCTATGTTCAGCTCGGACTTTACCTTAATGGTGCCTCCGTGTAAACTCATGATTTGTTTGGATAAACTCAGGCCAATACCCGATCCCTCTTTTTTTGTGGAGAAAAAGGGGATGAAAATTTCGTTGAGTTCTTTTTTTGGAATGCCCTTGCCATTATCGGCAACCTCGATAATCGTACGGTTATTTTGTTCATAACCTTTGAGCGACAGCGATCCGCCAGAATTAACGTCAATGGCCTGAATGCTGTTGGTCACAAGGTTGATAATCACCTGTTCGATGAGTTTTGGGTCGGCATGAATGACTAAATCTTCGGGACTGACATCCACAGCGTAGTCGATGGACTTTTCATTGAGCACATGCTGTTGCATCAATTGAATTATTTCATCCAACATTTCCTTCACGTCAATTGCCTCGATCGATGGTTGGGGTATTTTAGTGAGCTTTCTATACGTATCGACAAAGCTCAGTAGACCTTCACTTCGTTTGTGAATTGTTTTGAGTGAAAATCGTATGTCTTTGATCGTTTCATCGTGGATTTCATTCATCTTTTTTTGATGGCCACTTTTGTCTTCCAACACCGTCTGCATGGTTTCGGTCAGCGATGCAATGGGCGTCACGGAATTCATGATTTCATGCGTCAGGATTCTTATCAGCTTGTGCCATGCTTCAATTTCTTTTTGTTCTATTTCGGAATTGATATCCTGGAAAGTGATCAGTTTATAGGGCCTGTCCAGGATAATGGGGGTTCGAATGTCAACGGCAAAGGTTTTGTTTTCACCGTGAACGGAAAATTGTAAGAGACCTCTGGCATTGTCGCCAAGTTCGTCAATTCGTTTGGCAAAGTCGGGATTCAGTTGCCGTACCAGCTTCCAGTTTTTTACACCTGCAATGCCAGCAAGTTCTTCAGCAACCGGGTTGATGATCGTGATGGCATTGCCATCCTGGACAGAGATGATTCCGAATTGAAGTTGCTGTACCAACACTTGCAAAAATTGATATTGCGCTTCCTTTTCAATCTTGACGTCCTTGTATGCCTGAATAACCTCCATCATGCTGTGCTGCAGCGCTTCAAACGACTTGCCCAATGGCGGCTCGCGAAAAGTGATGGAGAAGTCGGAGTGACGAATGGCAAGAAAAAGGCGGGAAAGTTCTCTATTGGTATGGTTTACAAACCGAATGAGTTCTGCAACCTGGATGATGAGTACGGTAAATAGTATGATCTGATTGAAGAAGAGGCGCGCGTCACCAAATATTAAGGCCAGCACAATAATGTTAGCCATTAATAGTATAATCCTGAAGGCAGTGAGAAAGGTGAACTTCTTATAAAACATGACGAATGAGCTTTGGAATTTTACCGCAATGCACGCAATGGCCTGCGCAAAGGACGCGATGAGAATTCCAATTGTGACACCTTTCTTTTACGACCTTGTGCATTGCTCAGCGACCCGGGGTTAGCATGGTTACAGCAAAGTGCGTAATTGCCTATGCAAAGGTCACCAGGCGAAATTCTGCCATCACACCGTTTTTGCGATCCTTAAAGTTATAAATTATTCACTACTCTCCTTATCCCGTTTTTGATCAGTGTTACATTGAAATTAATCAGCATTCCTAACTTGCAGTTACTCAATTTAAGATAAGTTAGTATTTGGGGCCAGATGAATATCATTCAATGCATCTACTGATTTTATTTCGATTATTAGTTTGTTCTCAACCATAATATCCACCCGATACCCGATCTCCAGATTTACTTCCTCATAAACCAAGGGCAATGGCTTTTGTTTTTCAATCCACAAATCTGATTTTTTGAGCTCGTAGAATAGACACTCTTCATAAGCGCTTTCCAACAATCCAGGACCTAATACCCTGTGAACCCTAAGCGCGGCATCGAAGACGATTTTTTACAAATCATTTTCTGAATTTTCCATTTGAAATAGTTATTTGACTTTTTTAGCTGTCCACGCAATTGCCACGAAGAGTAGGCCATGGATAGACACACATCGTAAGTCTTGTGTTTTCCTGGCGATCCTTGCGGCTTCCGTGGCGACCTTAGCGGTTAAATTTTTATCTATATCTTATATTTCTTCATCCTTCGGTAGAGAGCAGTGCGGGTCAATCCCAAAGACCTGGCCGTACTGGTCACGTTGCCTTCATGTTCATTGAGCGATTGAATGATGAATCGTTTTTCCATTTCATCCATGGTCAAGTGTTGGGTGGATTCGACCGGTTTGGAAGGTACACTGTTGACCAATAAATCTGCAGAACGAATCACTTTTTCCTCGGTCAGGATCACAGCCCGTTCAATGGCATGCTGCAGCTCCCTGATGTTGCCGGGCCACGGGTATTTTTTTAATTTGGAAAAAATGGATTTGTCGATTTTTATTCCAGGTCGCTTATACTTTTTTCCATATTGATCCAGAAAGTGTGCCACAAGTGCCTCTATATCATCCGGACGCTCACGTAGGGGAGGCACACGAATTTCGACCGTGTTGATTCGGTAAAGCAAATCCTGACGAAACTGCTTTTCATAAATCATATCGTACAGCGGCATGTTGGTAGCGCAAATCAGGCGAAAGTCGACACTGATTTCTTTATTGGATCCCACACGCTGAATTTTTCTTTGCTGAAGGACGGTTAATAGTTTGGACTGCAGGGGCGGAGAGAGGTTGCCGATTTCGTCAAGGAAAAGAGTTCCACCCGAGGCGATTTCAAAACGCCCGGGCTTGTCTTGTTTGGCGTCAGTAAAGGCCCCTTTCACATGGCCAAACAACTCGGTTTCAAAAAGCGATTCTGTGATTCCACCAAGGTCAACACTAATAAAAACGTTGTCCTGGCGCGTGGATTGTCGGTGTATGGCGCGCGCCACCAGTTCCTTCCCCGTTCCATTTTCACCCAGAATCAATACGTCTGCCTCTGTGGCCGCCACCCTGTCAATTAATTCTCTCACGCGTTGAACGGCCGCAGACGTACCCACAAAATCGGTGAAGCCAATATCAAGGTCATTGCTGAGTTTTTCCTGCGTTCGTTTTACTTTTTCAAGTTCTTGTTTCGATTTTCTAAGTTGCAGGGCTGACAAAATGGTCCCCAATAGTTTCTGGTTCTTCCAGGGTTTTAACACGAAATCCGTTGCACCACTTTTCATGGCTTTTACAGCCAGGTCAACTTCGCCATAGGCGGTGATGAGGATAACCACAGCCTGCGGATCTACCTTTAATATTTTTTCCAGCCACCTGAATCCCTCTTCACCGTCATTCAATCCCTTGCTGAAATTCATATCAAGTAGAATCACATCGTAATCCTGTTGCTGTAAGTGGGCGGGTATTTTTTCCGGATTCTCTTCGATCGCTACGGAAGTCAGCTCTTGCTTGAGGAACATTTTTGCTGTTTCCAGCACGTCACGGTCATCATCTACAATAAGGATATTTCCTTTGGTCATATATGTACGTTGCGGGCAAGTTACAAATTGTAACAATTACAAACACCTTGGTGTATCGTTTTTGATACATAATCAAGCCGAAGTTGAACACTATTTGTTTTTAAATAATTGATATACAGATATTTATAATTGTGGCACACTATTGGCCAATCTTGACCAAAACAAGGCCAAATCGTTTGAACGGGAGGCTGAAGTACCAGCGGTTAATGCGATACGATCACAACATGATATAGACTATGTGGACGAACACCTTCAGATCATCATTGCGGTCACTTCTGAAAAACAGGAGCCACACGCTAATCAACCTGACGGGTCTTTCATTGGGTATAACCTCGGCCATCATCCTTGTGCTTGTCGTCAGGTATGAACTAAGTTTTGACACCTATCATGAGCAGGGCGATCGCGTCTACAGGGTTGTTACTGAAAGGTTAAAATTCGGTGAGCCTGATTATACATCGGGCGTCACTTATCCCCTGGTTGATGCCATCCGAAATGACTTTCCTGAGATTGAATATGCGGCACTCACCGACACCAATCATGGAGATCCTGTTCTTGGCATCGCGCGACCTGATGGTTCTATGGAGCGTTTCAAGGAGCGTCTCGTAGCTTTTGCCGATCCCGAATACTTTAAAATCTTTAGCTACCAATTTATTGAGGGTGGGCCGGAAGCACTTTCCATGGAAAAGTCAATCGTGCTCAGCCAGTCACTTGCGCGAAAATACTTTGGAGAATCCAGGGCAGTTGGTAAAATTATTAACTACAACAGCCAATACGACCTGCAGGTGAGTGGAGTGGTAGAAGACGCTCCAAAGAATACCGATCTGCCTTTCAGGGCCATTATTTCTTATCGGCTGGGTGCGGATAAGCATGGGTGGGACGATTGGGCTTCTTCCTCATCGGCTGTTAATTGTTTTATCCGGCTCAAAGCAGGCGTGAATGCGGATGATTTGCAGCATAAGATGAAGGGGTGGCATCTCAAATATTTTACCGGTGACAACCGGGAAGATGGTGAGGCCAAGACCTATTTCCTTCAACCGCTATCAACCGTTCACTTTGACAATCGTTTTACGAACTATAGCGAAAGAGTTGTTGCAAAAACAACCATTTGGTCTCTGGCGCTGATTGGTTTTCTCCTATTGGCCACCGCGTGCATCAACTTTATTAACCTGAATACCGTCCTGATTTTTAACCGGGCCAAAGAGGTCGGGATAAGAAAAACCCTGGGCGGCAGCAAATTCCATTTGCTTGGACAGTTTTTGGGCGAAACATTTATTGTCGCGCTGGTCTCGCTGGTAGTCTCATCAGGTTTGGTGGAGTTGGCGCTGATCCAGCTTGCCCCGCTTCTGGGATATCAACTGGATTTCAATCCTTTCGAAGATTCATTTACCTTCGGAATACTTTTATCTGTTCCATTTCTAATCACACTGGTTGCCGGGCTGTATCCGGCCATATCGTTGGCCACCTTCAATCCTATTCGCGCCCTGAAAAATAAACTGGTAGATGCGAGCACTCAGGGTATTACTTTGCGCAGGACATTGATTGTTTTCCAACTGATGATCTCGCAGGCGTTGATCATTTGTACCATTGTCGTGATGACCCAGATGGATTATTTTATGAGCCGACCAATGGGTCTCAATAGTGAGGCCGTCATTGAATTTGAATTGCCGGAAAGAAAAAATATCGATTTGATGGGGTTGAAAGACCGCCTTTTGAATATTCCGGGCATCACATCTGTATCGATGAGCAACAATGGGTCCGCAAGTGAATCCACCTGGGGCAGTGATTTTGAAGCCACGGTTAACGGGTCATTGGTGACCAATGACGTGGTTGTGAAATTTGCGGATAAGGATTACCTAAAGACCTATCAACTCTCTCTGCTTGCCGGTGAAGATTTGGTGAGGTCGGATTCGGTGGATCGCTTTCTGGTCAATGAGGCGCTGGTTCGGATGTTGGGGTTTTCGACCAACGAAGATGCACTGGGTGTTCCTTGTACCGTTTGGGAAAAGAAGGCCCTCATTTCCGGGGTGGTTAAGAATTATCATTCATCCTCGCTGAAGGAAGCGATTCAGCCCGTCATTATCATACCCGACATGAAAAGATTTTTCATTTGTGCTGTCAAATTAAATTCATCGGAAGTGGAAAGCGTGATGAGCGCGGTAGAAAAGGAGTGGAGTAACTATTTTCCCGCATACGTTTTTGAATATACCTTTTTAGATGACACGATAAAGAAATTCTACAGTCAGGAGCGGAGGATGTCAAATCTGCTAACCATGTTCTCGGGTATTGCCATCTTAATCGGCTGTATCGGCTTGTTTGGGTTGGTGTCATTCATGGTGACTAAAAAGACCAAGGAGGTCGGAATACGCAAGGCGCTTGGCGCAAGTGTTGGTAATATCATCATGCTTTTCTCTCGCGAATTTGTTACGTTGATCGCCATCTCCTTTGCCATATCCGCCCCCATCGCCTATTATTTTACGAATCAGTGGCTCAGCAATTTCGCTTATCGCATTTCACCGTCTGCGGGCACTTTTATTGCCGCTATCTTTTCGATCACAATCGTGGTCCTTGCCACAGTAGGTTATAAATCTTTGAAGGCAGCCGTTGCGAATCCGGTCGATTCATTGAAGGATGAATAAAAATAACGATTATGCTAAAGAACTATTTTAAAATTACCCTCAGGAGTCTTTTCAGAAACAAGGTTTCTACCGTGATCAACTTGTTGGGCTTGAGCCTGGGCATTACGGTTTGTATGCTCATCTTTTTGCTGATCAGCTACGAGTTGAATTTTGATGACTTCCACTCCAAAAAAGACCGGATTTTTCGGGTAGTGCGCGAGGACAGCGGATCAGCGGAGATCAAGTATTCATCTTCCACGCCTTTCCCCATGGCCCGCGCACTCCGCAATGACTTTCCGGAACTGGCAGGGATTGCCCAAATTTTTATACCGGAGGAATACCAACTGAAAGTCGGAGACGATATCTGGATGGAAGAAAATGTGTTGTTCGCGGACTCAGCTTTTTTCCAGGTTTTTGATTTTCCAGCCATTACGGGCAATCCCGTGGCGTCCTTTAAGAATCCGAACGTGGCTTTCCTTACTGAGTCGATGGCGCGCAAGCGGTTTGGTGATACTGACCCGATCGGGCAACGCATAAGTATTTCGGGAGCGATTGAAGTGGAGGTCGTGGGTATACTCCGGGATCCACCACGAAATTCGCACGTCAACTTTTCCATGGTGGTGATGATCGATTCCTTCAACAAGGATTTGGTTGGCGGTTTCGACTATGACGCGTGGCAGGTGACGCTTGGGTTTACCAGTTATATCCTTCTGGGAGAAAACGGTGATCCATTTTTGTTTGACGAGAAGTTGAGGGAGCTTCCAAAAAAATACCTTTCTGAGAAATCGGCCCGGGAAGTCACTTACCGGATTCAACCCCTTCAGGAAATTCATTTTGACAAAAGGTTTGCATCCTCTAGTCCGGTGTACACCATTGATACCACCTACCTGATGGTGTTGGGCGTGGTTGGACTCTTTATACTATTAATAGCGTGTATCAATTTCATCAACCTCAGTACCGCGGTTGCGATTCGAAAATCAAAGGAGGTAGGTGTGCGCAAGGTGATGGGCGCGTCCCGCAGCCAATTGATCTATCAATACATGGGAGAAGCGTTTGTGCTTACGCTCGTATCCTCTCTCATTGCACTAGGTGCCGCGGAGCGTATTCTGCCCGGGCTCAATCAGTTTCTTGATGCAGGATTGTCCATGTCAACCTTGACTGAGCCTGCTGCCATGTGGATTTTTGGAGGCGGCATGTTGACGGTCGCTTTGCTTTCAGGACTGTATCCCGCCTGGGTCTTGTCGGGGTACAAACCAGTGGCAGCGCTGAAAACGAAAATCTCATCGCCAGGCAGCACTTCTCTTTTCCTAAGGCGTGGCTTGGTGACCTTTCAATTTGTCATTAGCCAGGTACTGATCATCGGGACCATCGTGGTTGCCAGCCAGATGAATTACTTTAGAAACAAGCCGCTGGGATTTGATAAGGATCACATTGTGAAATTTTCCCTTAACGACAACGACCCAGGTGTATTGCATACACTTAAGAACAGGTTGCTTGAAAACAGCAACATCCAACACGTCTCATTTGGCATCGGTGTGCCGACTTCGCAAAATGACATCAACAGCGATGTTAAAGTACAAGGCATTGAAGAAAAAGTCGATATGGGTGTGAAGACGGTCGATTTCGACTATATGAAAACCTTTGACCTGCAACTGGCAGCCGGCCGATGGTACCTGAAAGAGGGTCAGGACTCAACGCAAAAGGAATTTTTGCTCAACGAAACCGCGGTACGTCATTTGGGATTTAGTGTGGAGGACGTGCTGGGCAAGGAGATCACTTTCGGACTGAGCTCAGTGAAAGGACCCATTGTAGGTGTTGTAAAGGATTTCCACGTGAATTCATTGCAAGAAGCCATCAAGCCCGTTGTCATGGTACAATTTCCCAGTTTGTACTTTGAGGGCGGAGCGAAAATTTCGGATGCTAATATGCCGGAGACTATCGAGTACATCAAAGCCGTATGGACCCAGGCGTTTCCCGGCTATTTGTTTGACTTTAAGTTTCTTGACGAGAGCCTGGCGGAAAATTACGCAAGGGAACAACAACTCTATTCGTTGTTCAAATTATTTGCCGGGATATCAATCGGAATTGGCTGCCTTGGTCTCTTTGGTCTGATATCTTTCATGGTGGTGCAGAAGACGAAAGAAGTAGGTGTGAGAAAAGTGCTTGGTGCTTCTATCCCGGGTATTGTATTACTGTTCTCGAAAGACTTTATCAAGTTAATGGTGATTGCTTTTGTTGTGGCTGCGCCTGTGTGCTGGTATGCCATGGGCGAATGGCTGAGTGGGTTTGCCTATCGAATAGAGTTGAGCCCGCTGTATTTTGCAGCAGGTGGTGTGATCAGCATGATGATTGCGCTGGCAACCATCAGCTATCAGGCCATAAAGGCGGCCACGGCCAACCCAGTGGACTCGCTGAAAGATGAATAAAGTACAAACCTATGATTAAAAACTACCTCAGCCTGATCGTCAGGAACCTACGCAAGCGGAGTCTGTTTGCGTTGATCAACGTGGCCGGCCTGGCCATCGGCCTGGCGTGCGTTCTTGTCATTATATCCTACGTAAAGGATGAACTCAGTTACGACAAGTTTCATGGCAAGCACGACCGGATTTACAGGATTACATTGGATTGGCTGGATGACGGCAGGCGCACGCATATGGCTGCGGTAGAACCTCCGTTGACTGAAGCCCTTAATGGAAAATTGACTTCGATCGAGAAAATCACCCGCGTATTTCCTTTCCCCGCATTGGTCTCCATTGACAAAGAAAACAAGACACGGGAAACCGGTTTTGTTTTTGTTGATTCTGTGTTCTTCGAAATTTTCGATTTTCATTTTATATACGGTGATGTCCGCAGCGCATTGAACAATCCCATGGCTGTTGTTCTTACCCGAAGCAAGGCCATCGAATATTTTGGTGTGGAGGATGCTGTAGGCCGTGATGTACACTATGAAACCGACAGACAGTCGTTCATCTTTCACGTGGCAGGCGTTATCGAGGACTTTCCCCCACAATCTCACTTCACCGCAGATTTCCTCGCATCGTTTCACTCCATGGATCAGGTGATGCCGTGGTACAATAGTTGGTATTATCCCCAAATGCATACTTACCTGCTTGCAAAGCCAGGCACAGCCATCGATGAACTGGAAAAACAAGTCAACGTTCAGGCGCGAAGCAGTCACCCGCCAAGAATCAAAGAGGGTGAACGCACTTATTATCTTCAACCGATCATCGACATTCATCTTTATTCCAACCTTGCCCAGGAGTGGGAGGCGAATTCAGACATCGGTTATGTGTATCTGTTTTCTACCATCGCATTGTTTGTGTTGGTTATTGCTTCTATCAACTTTATGAATTTGTCGACTGCCCAGGCCACTACTCGTGCCAGGGAAGTTGGGCTGAGAAAAGTGATGGGCGCTTACAAAAATCAGTTGATCGCCTACTTTCTGATGGAGGCGCTGTTGATCACCTTCGTTTCCTTTCTGCTGGGATTTGCCCTGGCGGAGTGGGGCCTGCTCGGTGGGCTGAATCAGATGATCCATCGTGAGCTATCGTTGAATTTTCTTTTGGAAGCACAATGGTTGCTCATCATCATCAGTTCGGTATTGGTTATCGCGGTGTTGTCGGGTTTGTATCCTGCCTTCTTTTTATCTCGCTTCAAACCGGTGAATACACTCAAGGGGGTGATCGACCAACCTGGCCGGGAAATAACTTTGCGCAAGGGCATGGTTGTTTTTCAATTTGTGATTTCAGGCATCCTCATGATTTTCACCTGGATCGTGCTGAACCAGAATGACTATATGGTTAAAAAAGATTTGGGTTTTGACAAGGATCATGTAGTGGCCATTCTGCTCAATGATGCGCAGGCGCAACAAAAGTATCAGGTATTAAAAAATATGCTATCGGAGTCTATGGAAGTTCAGTCAGCCTCGTTGTCATCTGCGCTGCCGGGCAACGATGAATATTATGGATTTTCGATCAAGCCAGAGGGGCAAACGAATGAGTTGACGATTAAAACCCTGGGTGTGGATGAGGACTATATTCAAACGTATGGAATAAGGCTGTTGGCGGGTCGCGATTTTTCAGCAACCAACAAGGCTGACGAGGATGGTGCCTACATCATTAATGAAGCCGCAGCAAAAAGCCTGGGATGGGACGATCCGGTGGGGAAGGGGCTAACCTTTATCCGGTATTCCGACAAACGTGAGGAGAAACCTGGAAAGGTAATTGGATTGGTAAAGGATTTTCATTTTGAATCACTGCATCATCATGTAGAACCTCTTCTTATTTATATCAATCGCCACCTGTATTACAGCGATTATCTGTCCGTGCGATTAAAAGCCGTTTCTCCCGTGCAGTCGGTTGAGCTGTTAAGGGAAAAGTGGAAAGCGTTCATGCCCCATAAGCCATTAGAGTTTGTGTTCGTGGATAGCCAACTGGACAAATATTATCACGGTGAAATTCGCAGGGCGAACGTGCTGACTGCGTTTTCCGGATTGTCCATTTTCGTTTCGTGTTTGGGACTGTTTGGTCTGGCCGCATTTTCCATGCAACAGAAAAGAAAGGAGATTGGCATTAGAAAAGTATTGGGGGCCTCGGTGGGAAGACTACTTAAAATCTTGTCCGGCCAATTTATAAAGCTGGTGCTTGTCGCCAACCTGATTGCATGGCCCATCGCATGGTTTGCAGCCACGCGATGGTTGCAGAATTTTGCATACCATATCTCTCCAGGCGTTGAGATATTTGTTTTGTCAACGATGGTGACGCTGGGGATTGCCTTGCTGACTATATTTTTTCAAACATTACGCGCATCCGGCCTCAACCCTGTTGATGCCCTAAAAGAAGAATAGACTTTTAAATTTGCTTGTCAGTTATGATCAAAAACTATTTCACCATAGCCGTCAGGAACGTAAGACGCAACCTTGGTTACACCGCCATCAATGTGTTTGGACTGGCATTGGGTATTACGTGCAGTTTGATATTGTTCCTGCTGATTCAGTTTTTTACCTCGTTTGATAAAAATCACCCTGCCGGAGACAGAATATACCGGATTACGTCCGTGCGGGAGAATAATGGGCAATACGACTATCAGCCAGGAGTACCTTCCGTCTTACCCAATGCCGTGAGATCGGACATCACGGGCCTGGATGACGTACTTTTTGTCTCCTACCAGGCGGGGGCGTTGATTGCCGTTGAGCAGGACGGCAGCAAAAAAATGATCAGCGAAGAAGGCGGAATTGCATTTACGGATTCCCATTTTTTTAATTTTTTTAACAGGCAAATAATTTCCGGTTCAGTAGGTAGTTTCGACAAACCCAATGAAGGTATTTTATCCAGAAGTTGGGCCGAGAAGTACTTTGGTAGCACGGACGTACTGGGCAAAGTCATGACGTTGGACAACACCCACAACATTGTCATTGTGGCGGTGATGGACGATGTGCCAGGCAATACCAATTTTCCATTTGATTTGATTATATCCTATAAGACTGTTTCGGAAGAGAAGGAGGCGCAGGGGTGGTACAGTATCTATAGTGATGACCAATGTTTTGTCCTCCTTGGCGAGCAAACACTTGCCCAAAACGTGGTCAGCCAGTTTGATGGATTCATAACCAAATACATGGGGAATGAGGCGGCTGAGAAAATGACGATCAATTTACAGCCTTTGGATGATTTAATGTTTAATGATCGATATGGCAATTACAACTATAGAACGATTACCCGAGAATCGTTATGGGCCATGGGCATTGTAGGAGTTTTTTTACTGTTGACCGCGTGCATCAATTTCATTAACCTGTCCACTGCCGTAGCCGTCAAACGCTCCAAAGAAGTCGGGATAAGGAAGGTGATGGGTAGTCAGCGGGGTCAGCTGATGTTCCAATATTTTTGCGAAACGGGAATCATTACCCTGATTTCACTGCTGGTGTCCGTGGGCCTTGCAGAAATAGGGCTGATTCAGCTTAATGTCTTTTTTGAGACCGATCTGCACATTCAATTGGCCAGCTTAAATCAATGGACGTTTTTGGGAATAGTTTGGGTGGTGGTTAGTTTGACATCAGGATTGTATCCGGCATTGTTGCTTTCAGGTTTCAGTCCCGCCAAGGCATTAAAAAGTAAGATGACCCAGGCGGGTTCCGGGGGATATTCATTGCGGAGGGTACTAGTTGTGTTTCAATTCGTCATATCACAGGTACTCATCGTTGGTACCGTCATCATGCTCTCTCAGATGAGTTATTTTGCAGAGAAGGATCTGGGATTTTCCAGAGATGCCATTATCACGGTTCCGCTGTTTGATGTAGAAAATATTTCAAGTAAACAGGTTCTTAAAAAAGAAATCGACCGGCTTGGTGGCGTACAGCAATCTACGTTGAATCTTACACCGCCATCCAGCAGTTCAACCTACAACACCCATATTACACTGGAAGGGGCGAGTGACCAACGTTACCGCGTACAGCTTAAGAAAGCCGATGGCGAGTACCTTAAAATGTTTGATATTCCAGTGGTGGCCGGACGAGGCCTTGCCGATTTGGACACCGCCAGTGGATGGATCGTTAATGAAAAATTGTGTGAAGTCGTTGGATATACCAACCCTGAGGATATTTTGGGACGGGCTATCAAAATGGGTAGGAGAACTTTGCCCGTGATTGGTGTAGTCAGGAATTTTCATACCGTCTCACTCAATGATGAGATTTACCCCACCATGCTGTTCAATGATCTGGCGGACTATCAAAATATCTCCATCCGGCTGAAAGGCGGACAATTTTCTGCAACCATTAAAGAGATTGAAGATTTGTGGACGTCACAATATCCCGACTACCTTTTTAGCTACGAATTCCTTGATGAAGCGATAAGGGAGTTTTATGAAAGAGAGCAAAGGCTGTCCGGGTTGCTGATTATTTTCTCAGCCATCGCGATTATCATTGGCTGTCTGGGTCTGTACGGATTGGTGTCCTACATGGCCAATGAGAAAGAGAAAGAGATTGGAGTCAGAAAAGTTCTTGGCGCTTCTACCAACCAAATCTTGTATATATTCTCCAGGGAGCTCACACTGCTGGTGATTGTCTCCTTTATCATCGCTGCGCCACTGGCTGGCTATGTGATGAATGGCTGGCTGCAAAACTTTGCTTATCATGTTGAAATAACATGGTTCATGTTTGGGACCGGAGTGATGGTGACTTTCTTTATTGCCTTGGCCACCGTGAGTTATCGATCCGTGCGGGCATCTGTGGCCAACCCAATTGATGCATTGAGAAATGAATGATACTTGATACTGGATTCTGGATGCTAGCATCCAGAATCCAGTATCAAGTATCCAATTTTATTTAAACTATGAATTAGATATCATGCTAAGAAACTATTTCAAGTCATCCATCCGAAATATCCTCCGCGAGAAATATTTTTCTCTCATCAATGTGGTGGGACTTGCGCTGGGCATAGCCGTTTGCCTGCTCATCTACAGCTACGTTCGCTTTGAGATGAGTTATGATAATTTTCACAAGGACATCGACCGATTGTACCGGGTCAATCAAACCCTGGTTTGGTCTCCGCAAGGTGGGATGATGGGATCCACGGGGCCGCAGTTGGCGTTGGTTTTGCGCGAAGACTTTCCTGAAATTGAAGAAGCCATGCGGGTGAATACCGCGTACGATTACCTGGTAAGGTACCAGCGTCCCAACGGAACGGTGGACGCATTCAACGAGCGAAATATCCTGGCGGCAGACTCCAATTTTTTTAACTTTTTTTCCATCCCCCTGAAGGAGGGCAACCCTGCTACCGCACTTAAGGGCGTGGACAAAGTAGTGATCTCAGACAAAGTGGCGAAGAAGTTTTTTGGAGATCAACCCGCGCTGGGAAAAATCCTGCAGATGGGCGATGACAAGAGAGCGGTTGAAGTGTCGGGCGTAACAATGGAGCAGCCGGATAACATGCATTTTCACTTTGACTACCTTATTTCGATTTACACCAATCCAAATATCAAGCGCTTTGAGTGGAGTTGGGTGTGGACCCAGACCGCCACCTATGTAAAGTTAAAACCTGGCGCCAGCCCATCCGAACTTGAAACGAAAATGCAAAGCATGGTAGACCTGTACGTCAAGCCAAGCCTGGGAAGAATTGGAATGAATTACGATGAATTCATGAAAGGCAAAGGTGACTGGCGGTTTGCGCTGCAACCCGTCCAAAGTATTCACCTTTATTCGAATGGTGTGGACAACCGCCTGGGCCCATTGGGCGACATCAAATATGTTCAGATTTTTTCCGTGGTGGCCATCTTCGTTTTGGTGCTGGCCATCATCAATTTCGTTAACCTCTCAACGGCACGAGGGGCCTCGCGGGCGAAGGAAGTGGGCGTAAAAAAAGTGTTAGGTGCATTCAGGCAATCGCTTATTCTACAATTTCAGTTAGAGTCCATATTAATGACTTCAGTAGCCACCTTATTGGGACTCGGTTTGCTTGAGTTGTTCAGAATTGTGATTTCCAATGTGCTGAGTACCGAAATGCCTTTTTCCATTTGGGATGGAAACACTAGTCTTTGGTTGTTGATCGCATTGCCGGTGGTTGTTGGTTTTGTGGCGGGCATCTATCCGGCATTTTACCTTACCGGTTTTAAGCCTGCCAATGTGTTGAAGGGAAGGGTTGCCACCGGATTCAAATCTGGATTACGAAATGGACTGGTGACCATTCAGTTCGTGGTTTCCATTGTCTTTATCATCGCGACCATCCTGGTGAACCAGCAGCTCAACTTCTTTCAGTCCGAGAACCTTGGATTCAACAAAGAAAACATTCTTGTCCTGAACAATGCCGAGCGGCTTCAGGATCAAGTCAAAGCGTTTCGCGATGAGGTCTCGACAATACCCGGTGTGATTGACGCCAGCATTGCGATGACGGTGCCGGGCCGCGGATCTTATGAAGACGTATTCAAGAAAGAGGGAGGAGATATCGAATTGTCCATTTCACAAACCAAAATTGATGAGCACTATTTTAAAACCATGGGACTGTCCCTGGTTGCGGGCCGGACATTTGACCTCGGCAATGCGGGGGATAAGGGAAAAGTCATTCCCAATGAAACGGCCGTGCGGCTTTTCGGATGGACACCGGAAGAGGCCATTGGCAAAAGAATTATTTATTCTGAGCTGGGCGATGACATCGGTGAAATCATTGGCGTGGTAAAAGATTTTCATTTTGTCTCCCTTCGTCAGGAGATTATTCCTTCTATTTTTTATCATATCGATGCGCCCATGTGGGAAATCGGAAAGGTGGTGGCCATCAAGTTCGAAACCGGGCAGACCAACAATATTATCACGTCCCTGACGGAAAAATGGCGGGGCCTGGTGAATGACGCACCATTTGAATACGGATTTCTTGACCAGGAGTGGGCGCAACAGTACCGGCAGGAGGAGAGGCTCGGGGGATTGTTCAGCATATTTGCAGGTCTTTCGATCCTGATCGCCATGATTGGATTGGTGGGGCTGGTAACCTACTCGGCCGAGCAGCGCAAGAAGGAAATCGGTGTGCGAAAGGTGATGGGAGCTTCCGTCAACCAGGTTGTATTCTTACTGAATAAGAATTTTACCAGGCTGGTGTTAATAGCGTTTGCGATCGCGGTGCCTTTGGGATGGTACTTCATGGACGATTGGTTGAGCCAGTTTCCATATCGGGTGCCGATTACCTTTGGCTCTTTTGCCCTGGCGGGCATTGCTATGCTGGCCATTACCTGGGTAACTGTTGCCTATCAATCCGTGAAGGCTGGCTTGATGAATCCGGTCGATGTGCTCAAGGAGGAGTAAACCAAAAGAAACATGCTGCAAAGTTTTTTTAAGATAGCTCTCCGGAATTTTAAGAAGCAGGCCACGTTCTCCACAATCAACGTGATGGGCCTGGCGGTCGGGCTGGCCGCCAGTTTTGTTATCCTTGTCTATAGCATTAGAGAGCTCAGCTATGAAAAACACTTCGCTGATCATGACACAGTTTACCGGATAGCGACCAAGTTCATGACCATGGGCGATTATTCCAACGGCCCGCCCATCCTGACAGACATGTTGCAAAAAGAATACCCCTGGGTTGAGAAGACGTGCCGGGTAAAAAACCAATCGGGGCTAAGGATCAAACACGGAGACTACGAAACGAAGGACTGGGGTTTGTTTGTCGAATCAAATTTTTTTGAATTGTTCCCTTATGCGTTTGAGCAGGGCAATGGAAGTCTTTCGCCCTCGGGAATTGTGCTGAGTGCTGACTTCTCAGGGAGGATATTTGGAAACAATAATCCATTGGGAAAGGCCATCGAAATAGAGGGAGAAAAATTTAGTGGGCTGTACACAGTTGAAGGCGTTGTTGACTTGCGCAATGTGAAGTCTCATCTTAATGCCCCTTTTTGGGCAGCCAGACCTTCCAATGAAAAATTTGATCAGTCGTGGATTTTTGTCGACACCTATAATTATGTCAAGGTCAGTGAAGGTGTTGATCAGGCTACCATTCAATCGGCTGTAGACAAGATCATCGAGAATAACCTGTTTCCCATGTTTCAAAGCGGCCTGTCATTTGAGGATTGGCTGGCACGTGACGACTCGTTCCGAATGATCGTACAACCGTTGGACGACATTTACCTGAACGGCACGTTGCGTTACGACCTTTCCGAGGGCGGAAACGAGACGTTGATTTACATCCTGCTGACGGTTGCGTTGGGTATTTTGTTTATCGCGGCTACCAACTTTATCAACCTGTCAACAGCCCGTGCCGTGAAGAGAGCCAAAGAGGTTGGAATAAAAAAAATAGTAGGGTCCACGCGGCTCCAATTGTCCGTTCAATTCCTTGGCGAATCCACGTTGATCTGCCTGTTGGCCACACTTTTGTCGTTGGGATTCTCCGAGTTGATTATTTTGTCCGTTGAACGTGTCGTGGGCTTTGGCATTCTGACCTCAGTCTTTAGCAGCCCAAAAGAGCTCGTGCTGGTGTTCGGCTTGTCAACGTTGCTGGGGCTAATCGCAGGGTTGTATCCAGCCCTTGTTTTATCAGCGTTTAAGCCACTCCACGTTTTAAAATCAAATTTCAAAGGTGGTCAAAAATCATTCTTTAGAAATTCTTTGGTGGTACTCCAATTTTCGATCTCCACGATTTTGGTGATCGGCACCATCATCATTTTTCAGCAACTTCAGTTTGCACAAAACAGGGATGTAGGGTTCAACAAGGAAAACCTGTTGGTGATCGACAATGCGAAAAAACTCGGAAACGCCCTTGCGCCTTTCGAACAATCCCTGCGCCAGCAGCCAGGCGTGATCAATATCAGCAGGGCGTACAACGAACCAGGGTCACCGGATGCATCTGCCATCCGGAGTATCTATTCAGCTTATATCCAGGAACCTGTGACCGTCAACCGGTTCCTGGGCGACTTTGAATACCCGTCAACCGTGGACCTCCGGCTCGTGGATGGACGATTTTTTGATTCGTCAATTGCGTCTGACTCCAGCGCAGTGATCATCAACGAAACGGCCGCCAGAGAACTGCTGTTGGAAAACCCAATTGGAGAAGTTTTCAATAAGAAATTCACCGTCATTGGCGTCATCAAGGATTTTAATTTTGAAAGCGTCAGGAAGCCCGTCACGCCAACCATCATTGAATTTTCGGATGCGGGTTACAAACTGGTGATGAGGCTTGAGAGCCAAAGCGCAAATAAGATCGTTTCTTTTATTGAGGGCGAATGGCAGACGTATTCGGCTTCGGAGCCGATCCGTTATCATTTCCTGGACGAAAATTTTTCAGCGATGATGCGCAAAGAACAGGTGATGGGAGAGGTGCTTGCTTTGTTTACACTCCTGGCCATATTTGTGGCCTGTCTTGGATTGTATGGACTATCGGCCTATTTGTCGACACAGCGTGAAAAAGAAATCGGCATCCGCAAGGTGATTGGCGCTTCGGTCTTTAGCGTATTGGGATTGTTCCTCAGGGAGTATTCGAAATTGATTTTTATCAGCCTGTGTATTGCCATTCCCGCTTCGGCTTATGTCATGCAGGTTTGGCTGTCAGGCTTTGCCTACAAGATAGGTGTTGAATGGTGGGTCATGGCTGTTGCAGGTTTCGCGATGCTCATCATTGCGCTATCCACAGTAAGCTACCACGCCATTCGCGCATGTTTGGTCAACCCGGCCGAGACGCTCCGCAGTGAGTAGACCTTTCCATCGTACCTGACCTACAACAATGGAATCTAAGCAATGGGTTGGGCGATGGGCTTTCGCTTCATGCCCATGATGATCAACTCGGCAACAATAAGGTTAGGCACCCAGCATAGCCATGCAATGATTTTATAAGCCGTGAAGAAGTCCATGCCCAAGGCAAATTGAAACATCGGTAGCCATATCCGCAGTGTCACAGCCGCAAAGCAAACTGCGTAGCTCCGAATCATCCATTGCTGGTGGGCGTCAATGTCTTTTTTCAGAATGAAGCGATAGGCCTGTGTGGAAGTAAATAACCAGGATAGGGCAAGCCCGCCAAAACCAAAGGACGCAATCCATCCACCCGTGGCGTGGAAGGAGAGATATAAACCGGCAAGTCCGCTGAACAGCACTGCGATTAGGTAAATCTTCCCCAGCGTTCGGTGGAGACTAAGATTTTTGTTACGGATCTTTTTAGAAAACTGTGACCAGCCTACCAACATGGAAACGGCTCCAACAAAAATGTGAGTCTTGAATGCCAAATTCCATGCATGGCTGCTGAGCAGCTCGGCTGTTTTGGTGCCCAGCAGACCATACCGCATATCGAAGATGAGATAGGCGAAGGGATAGAGTCCAATGCCAATGGCAAAGAATATAAAAACTGCCCAACCGAAGGTTTTCATTCTTTATGATTCAGTGTGAAGATGATAATTTTCTTGTTAATTTGGCCACACGCATGACGGACAAAAACTTTCTTTTTTGGCAAAAGTGGCTCACCTACGCCAACGTGATGACCATTGGCGTTGGGCTTTTGGTGGCATTTTTTCCCAACTCCCTGTTGCTACACATCCACAACTCCGCCACCCGGGAGGTCTTTTTTGGCGGCCAGGACTTTGCCCACGAAACGCTGCATTTGAAGAACTGGCTCTTTGGCATTATTGGCGGAACCATCGTGGGGTTTCATGTGCTCATGATCATGATTTCTGAAAATGCATTTAAGAAAAAAGAGAAATGGGCTTACCAGGCGCTTTGGTATGGCCTGCTTTCATGGTTCATCATCGATAGCAGCATTTCATTTTACTACCATGCCATCCACAATATTGTGTTGATCAACCTGGTGGCCCTCGTGCTTATTGGTTTGCCATTGGTGATGACCAGAAGAGAATTCGCGTAATCCAGCCTTGCAATTGACCAGCATGACGAGACCAACCTTAAAGAACGCCCACTACCTGTCAGGCATCTTGCTGATATTTTTCATCCTCGGGCACCTGCTGAATCATACCATGATATTCGTTTCGGTAGAAGCCCACCTTCAATTCATGGATGCCTACCGAAAAATTTACCGCTTTCCGCCCGTTGAGTTCCTTCTTTTAGGGGCCGTTTTATTTCAGGTGACGTCTGGCACAAGGTTGATCTGGCTAAAATGGCGGCACGTTGAATCCGTCTGGGATCGCCTGCAGATCATTTCAGGCATGTACTTTATTTATTTTCTGATTGCGCATCCCGGGGCGGTGATGTTTGGTCGGTATGTGTTGGATCTTGATACCAATCTTTACTTCGGTGCGGCCGTACTCAACATCAAGCCACTTTTGTACTTTTTCGTTTTTCACTACGGGTTGGCCATCGTTGCCTTCTTCATCCACATTGCCTGTGTGCACCGGAAGCGCATGGATCGTTACTGTAGTATCCAAATGGCCACCTACCAAAGCATGCTGATGATTGGCCTGGGCGTAGTACTTTCCCTGCTGCTGGTTTATCATATGATGGGAATACATATTCCTTCCGAGTACCTGGCGCCATTTGGCGGAGGCCTTTAACACAATGCCATTTTTAGTTATTACAAATACGGTCTGAATAAATTACGCGGGTGCCATATATTTAGGCCATTAATAAATTCTCAGCATGAACCGACTCACCACCATTCTACCCGCAGTCCTTATTGCCAACTTATCAGCCTTTGGCCAGATTACGCCTGCTGCGGAAAAGGCAGCCAGTGAAGTGCAACCCAATCAGATCAAGGCGGACATGACTTACCTGGCAGACGACCTGCTGCAGGGAAGGGCCCCCGGCACCACCGGATTTGCGCTGGCGTCCCGGTATGTGGAAACGCAGTTCATGGCCATGGGCCTGCTGCCCGGAGTGGATGGAAAATCCTACGTGCAGCCCCTCACATTGAAAAAAGGCGTGGTCACGGAATCCAAAAGCAGCCTTACCCTGACGACAAAAGGCAAAGGGGAGGTGCTGACCTGCGATGAGGATTTTATCCTGCAACCCAACCTCGTCAATGGTGATTCCGAAGTTTCAGGACAACTGGTGTTCGTGGGGTTTGGTGTTCATGCCCCGGAGCTGGGTTACGATGATTACCAGAAAGTGGATGTGAAGAACAAGATCGTGGTTTTTTTTAACCAGGCTCCCGAATCGTTTCCTTCCAATGAGCGGGCCTACTTTTCTTCCGCACCCGTGAAGTACGAAGAGGCCGTGAAGCGTGGCGCCATCGGTGCCATCGCCATGCAGTTGCCGGGCGACTCGCGCACGTCATGGGAAGCGGGTTTTCGCAGGTCAAAGCAGGGAGCGACCCGTTGGGCCGACAAACAGGGCAAGGCGCAAAATACCTTTGAACAACTGAAAGTGATCGCGACCTTCAACCCGGAGAAAGCAGAAAAATTATTTGCGGCAAGCGGAAAGAAACTGGATGCAATCATTCAGGGTTTAAAATTGGGCAAGCCGCAAACCCTCGCCTTGAACATGGAGGCCAACATGAAAGTGGCCACGACCACGTCCACCATATCCAGTTCAAATCTTGTGGGCGTCATCCCCGGAACGGACCCCCTCCTGAAAAATGAATATGTGGTGTACGTGGCCCACGTGGACCATTTTGGAATAGGCGTGCCCGTGAGGGGCGACTCTATATATAATGGTGCGCACGACAACGCCTCCGGCACGGCCATTGCCCTGGAAATAGGGCGGACCTTCAAAAGACTGAGCCAGCCCACCAAACGGTCCATCATCATCGCCATCGTCACCGGTGAAGAGTCGGGGCTGCTGGGTTCGGATTATTTTGCCAACAACCCCACCGTGCCGAAAGAAAGTATCGTGGCCAACTTTTCAATGGACATGCCCTTCTTTTTTCATCCCGTGCTTGACATCGTACCCTATGGCGCGCAACATTCCAGTTTGTCGAAGCCCCTGACGGCTGCGGCCAATTACCTGAACCTCGACATCGGACCGGATCCATTTCCTGAACAGGTGGTCTTTATTCGCAGCGACCATTACAGCTTTATCAAAAAGGGAATTCCCTCTCTGTTTATCAAAAGTGGATTTCAGACCGTGCCCGAAGATAAGGTTGACCGGAGCGAATCGGATGTGGCGTGGAGGCGCACCACCTACCACACCCCGCAGGACGACATGTCGCAGGCTTTTGACTTTGACGGAGCCGCCACCCATGTGAAGATCAATTTCCTTACCGGCTACCAGGTGGCCAACGAAACGGAAAGACCCCAATGGAATGCGGGCGATTTTTTTGGAGGAAAATTCGGAACGGCACCCACGAAGATTGAGAAGAGATGAGATTGGTTGCGGGTTGCAGGTTACAGGTTGCAGGCTACAGGTTACAAGTTGCAAAGTTGCAAGTTGCCAGTCTCTAGTAGCATCCAGCATCTAGCTTCCAGCAACCAGCATCCAGTAAATTTCTATAGGTGTTAATTTGCTCTCCGTAGAAGTTAACGCGCAGTTGCTATACCGCTGCACGATTCACCCAATACGTACGATTTTATTTCTCCCTTCATGGGACTACTTTGGGAATTAGTCATTAGGTCATCAGTCATTAGTAATTTACTCAAGTAGCATGAAGGTATTTGCCCTGGGCATGATGGTGTTGGTGTTGGGTTGCAGTTCGCAGAGTGTGGAGCCGCCCGACCTGGTGCCGGACCTGCGCATTCTTTTTGTGGGCAACAGCCTCACGTCCGGCAACGACTTGCCGGAGTTGGTGAAGGAGATGGGTGCGCAGCATAGGAAGCTGATCCAGGTGGACAAAATACTGCGGGGCAACTATTCGCTGGAAGACCATTGGGAAGACGGCAGCATACAGGACGCGTTGAACAGGAATTCCTACGATTTTGTGGTGGGTCAGCAAGGTCCCTCCGCGTTGCCAGAGTCGCAGGTGTTGCTGCTGAACGCTGCCGTTAAAATGGCCGGTCTGTGCCGGGAAAAAAATGCGCGGCTGGCCTTGTACATGGTGTGGCCGTGGCAGGAGCGCCTGTTTGATCTTGACCAGGTCATTTATTCCTACACGCAGGCGGCACTTAAAACCGAGTCGCTGCTGTGCCCGGGGGGACTGGCCTGGAAGTACGCGTGGGAGACGGATCCGAACCTGGCCTTGTACGGCCCTGACCTTTTTCATCCCAGCCTGGCGGGCAGCGTGCTGGCTGCACTCACCGTCTATGGTGGCCTCACGGGCGTGCACGATTTTGATTTTATCAGGTGGGAAGAAACCTCCTGGAGTAAAAAGGGCGTTTCCCTGGGCGTGTTTGCCCAGCTGAAGGTGGCCGCAGTCCAGGCGTTGCAGCCGTAAGACCGGTTGGGAGCCTTTTTCTTTGGATCAGCCCATAATCCTATGGATTTTAGCTAGTTATAATCATTATCCTGCACGTTTCGCCATGGCGAACACCGTCCTAAGGTTTTTGTGCTTATATTCGACTTGGGAAATGCCAAGGGATGTCCGGTCTGGTTTTATTTCTGTGTTAACGCCAATACCCTTTAAGCTCTGCGGACAATGACGACCAAGTCGACTAAGACTTAGTTCCACGGACAAGAGAAAAAAATAACGGGTGAGGACACGTTACTAACAAAGACTCCCTACGGGGAAAATTGAAGGTATCATTACATAACGCGGGACTAAAAATAAATCCTTGGGTTGCGGCTAATGGCTAAGATTCGTACCATAACCGTCCATAGTTTTTTTTCTTAAATTACAAAACCACATCATTTAATATGTAATGGCCAAACCAACTATCGACACGACCCATACAGCAGCAGGTCAATTGGCCGGATACATTTTCCAGCCTGATAGGGCACTTGTAATGCTTTGTTTGTGCACCAATCGGGATAGTGTTTCAATTGAGCTGGTAGATGACGTTGCCATTACTGACGATGACGGAAATGTAATATACCGTGAACAGGACAAAAGTAGCATACAACAGGATGCTCATCCATTTAAAGCCCGAAGCAAAGACCTTTGGAACACATTGATGATTTGGATAAATGAAATAAAAAATGGGACTCTAAATATCGATAACACAAAACTCGTTTGTGTTACAAATAAGAAGCTTGAAAGCAATACTCTGTTAAAACAAATTGCAAAAGCTTCTACAATGGAAGATGTAGAAGGCGTTATTAGCTTGTTAATAAAGGCAGCCCAAAATCCTCCCAAGGAAATACAGAAGATAGTTCCAATTGTTTTAGCTGAAATAGATCTATTAAAAAAACTAATCCCGAAAATTAGCTTAATCGAAGACAATAATTTAGAAACAAGAAACAATGAAATTGCGGACGAACTTCATTTAAGCGATGATATAAAAAACAATGTAATAGAATCATTAAGAGGTTGGTTAATTAATTCGATTCTAACTCAACTTAATAATGGACAAGCTCCAATTATTAAAAAATCCGATTTCATATCACGTTATCAGAAAGCAATAAACAAAGAAACGGATAATCGAATCTCTTTTAAAGCAAAAAGCTTTCTGAAAAGAAGAATTAGCAGTTCTGATAGGGGAGATGCAATTGACAGAATGTTTATCAAGCAATTGGAGGTTATTGAACACCCAGAAAAAAACAATATTATATTAGAAGCTATTGACGACTTTCTATGCTCAGAGTCGGAGAGAACTAGACTCACTCTCGATGGTGACATAACAAGAGATGAGCTACAAGCAATGGATGATGAAAGTAAAGAAAGATGGGTTGTTATTTTTAGAAGAAAAATGACACAGTTTAATCCATCGATGTCCGATGATGAGTTGGGTTCAATAGCATATGAAATTTATGATAACACAATTGCTAATTATTCCAGTGAGTTATCGGGCTACAAGACACCGTACTATTTGACAAAGGGCAGTTTTCATAAATTATCAGACGAACTTGAAATAGGTTGGCATCCAAACTGGCAAACGTACTTTCTTAATAATGAGTAGACTAATTGAACACGATATAATTCAAAACATTGGCATTGGTGCTCTGGCACTTCGCCACTTCACTGAAAAATACTTTGATACAAATAAAGGATTGAAAGGTCCAAGCTTGGTATTAGCAATGCCTGTTTTACCACTTTTATACCACGAAATAACTTTACACCACATCATGAGGCGAAACTTCAAAGGCGGTTTCTTTAAACTTTTGACCGACTACAGGGAATTGCCTGCAGGTCTCCAAAAAAGAATGGAAAGTATGTCTGAACAGACTTTCAAATCGCTGAATCTTGCCTATCAAAGCAAGGTTCTTACTTATAATAAAGAATTGAATGAAATTCTACCGATTGATTCTAAAAATGATAACACACAATACAACCAAGAGATTCAAAATATAATTAGAGGTTCTGAAAGATTAGGTTTTTGGTTTGCCACTCTGTCATTTGAGCAAATATGTATCAATCTAAAAATAAAGTTCTAATATGAAACTCAAAATAAAGAACATTATCCTTTACCCAAAAGACAAGGCTAAATTGAGACAGACTATCCCTTTTAAGTTAGACAAAGTAAATGTAATTACAGGCGAGAGCCATAAGGGAAAATCGGCATTAGTTCACATCATTGACTATTGTCTCGGAAGTAGCAAGTGTTCAATTCCAGTTGGAGTCATTCGCGAATATACAGAGTGGTTTGGGGTTCATTTAGTTTGTGAGAAAACTGAGCTTTTACTTTTGAGAAAAGAGCCGGGAACACAAATTTCTACTTCTGAAATGATAATGATGGAACAGAGTAAGCCCATTGACCTTGATAAACTTTCAAACTCTGAGAATTATAAGGTAAATAAAGAGGCTGTTGTCAACAGGCTTAATCAGCTCTCTGGACTGTCAACAGAGCGTTTCGATTTGGATAACCTACAGAATAATTTTGGCTCCGCTGCAAGTTTTAGAGATACAAGTGCATTTCAATTTCAACCTCAGCATATTGTTGCAAATCCTTTCGCTCTTTTCTATAAGGCAGACACATTTGAGCATCAACAAAAACTAAAAACAATTTTTCCATTAATTATAGGATCAATAACTAACGAAGCATTAAATCTTGAAAGGGAAATAAAAGAAAATGAAACAGCATTAAGGAAACTTCAACTTGAACTTTCAACTAAGAAACAAGCCGCTGAAACGTGGGTAAATAATTTGCGAACATTATTTAATAGGTCAATTCAATTAGGTCTGGTTAAAGATATTCCTCTCGATTCACAGAGCTTCGATGCCGAACAGTATCTATTCCATTTAAATATGGTTATATCAAACTTTAGCGAAAATCCGATACCTGTTTATCAATCTGGAACAAGCGAAAAAGATGTCCAATTGCAGTCTGAGTTATCTTCAAGGGAAAGAGGATTACAATCTGAGCTCAGTATTAGGAAAGTGCGGCTTTCAAAATTACGGAGTTTAAATACTTCTACCAATCAATACAAAGTAACCGTAGTTACTCAGCAAAAGCGTCTGGAACCGGTTGGCTGGTTTAAAGAAAAATTAACTAATGAGTATTGTCCTTTTTGTGAGTCAAAAAATGAGACAGCTCAAAAGCAAATTGAATCATTGGAGCAGTATTCTAAGCAACTTGAGATAACATCACAGGCTGTCAATACAAATGATGTGAATCTTGACAAGGAAATTTCTGACATAAGAAACGAAATACGTGAATTAGAAACACAACTGAATGCAAATAGAGATATACTGAGAGAGGTTTACTCTAAATCAGCTGAGGAAAGTAGTAAGAGACAAACTACTGAGGAAGTTTACAAATTTGTTGGTCGGCTTGAACAAGCATTGGAGAATGTCTTGGCAACTAATATTGACAGCAATCTTGATTTGCAAATAAAAGAGCTTCAGGAAACTTTGAATTTAAAGAACGGTCAACTTAAAGAAATTAAAGCACAGTACAATCAACAAAATATCTTGAAGAGAATTTCCAAACTCATTTCCCATTATGTTGATTTACTAGACATTGACAGAAAAGATGATGCTGTTGAATTAGATTTAAGTAATTTGACGCTTAAAATTGCATCTTCTAACTCCAACCGATCAGATTTTTTGTGGGAAGTAGGAAGTGGCGCAAATTGGATGGGATATCACCTATCTACCATGTTTGCCTTGCATGAGCACTTTCTTTCGCTTAAACATAATTTTGTCCCTTCTTTTTTACTAATTGACCAACCAAGTCAGGTTTATTTTCCAAAAGATTTTCCAAAAACAGGTAATGGTGTAAAAACATTTAAGGAGTTCTCTTCAACTAGTGATGATTTGACCCAGACACGGAAAATATTTGAATCAGCCTCAGATTGCATAAAAAGGACAAAGGGAAATTTTCAAATCATTATCGTGGAGCATGCGCCTGAAATTACTTGGGAAGGAATTGAGAACATTCATTTGGTTGATGAATGGCGAGGTGATAAAGCTTTGATACCAAAGGCTTGGTTTGAATAAGTTTTAAATGTAATTTCTTAATTTAGTTCTGATGAAATAGTGTTACACAATGACCTTTTACGAAAAAGAACTCAATAGACTTCGCAATGTTGTTTATTCCAACAAAGGACAAATCAACACGGTGGTTGGAATGCGAAACTATATTGAAAATAATTATGATGTCGATCTGAATCTGGACTATCTTTCACATACACAATTTGTTTCCAAGTATCACCTGCTTCGCCTGTTCAAAAAGTATTATGGGCTCACGCCACGGCAATACCTGATGGACAAAAGAATCAACAAATCGAAGGAGCACCTGAAGAATGGCATGTCGGTAACCGAAACGTGTTTCAGGGTTGGGTTTGAAAGTGTAGGTTCATTCAGTACGTTGTTTAAAACCAAAACCGGGAAATCACCCAGTGCGTTTCAAAAAGAGCAACTTTCGAGAAGCAAAATCGCCTGATGGTTTTGAACTTTGGACATTAAGAAATAAAAGATGAAAGTAACCCTAATCAGCATTCCCGTTCGGGACCAGGAAAAGGCCCTGAAATTTTATACGGAAAAATTGGGCTTCATAAAAAAGAAGGACCAGCCACTGGGAGGTGGCAATCGATGGTTGACCCTGGTCTCCGCAGAGTGGCAGGATGGACCAGAATTGCTATTGGAACCTGCACCCAACCATTTCGAACCATCGAAAGTCTACCAGGACGCATTGATGAAGGCCGGCATTCCATATACCCAATTTGATGTGCAAAGTGTGGATGCGGAATATGAACGATTGATGAAATCCGGGGTGGAATTCAGCATGAAGCCCACGGAAATGGGTACGGTAAAAGTTGCCGTGTTCAATGATACCTGTGGAAATAACATCCAACTGGTGGAGGAACTATAAAACACAGCAAAAAATATCCCTACACTTGTGACAATTCTTAAAATCCGGCTACTAACACGTAAAACACCCGATTGGAATCGCAAAAAAAGAACTTCGTTGGGATCATCTCCTCACACCAGGGCATTATAAAAAGCCTCTGCAAGGCCTATTATTTTCGTGCCGAAGATCAGCAGGATGCTTTTCAGGACATCGTGCTCCAGCTCTGGAAATCATTTGAGACGTTTCGGGGAGAATCCCAGATAAGCACCTGGATCTATCGGGTAAGCCTTAACACGGTGCTCGCCAAAGTGAGGAAGGAAAAACGGAATATAGCCACCGAATCGATAGGTGCCTCGGACCTGTCGCTGTCGCCTGCGATGGCAGACAGTGACATGGAACTGCTGCACATCGTGATCCAATCTTTAAAAGACGTAGACAAAGCCATCGTCATCCTTTACCTGGAAGGATACCGGAACAAGGAAATATCCGGGATGTTAAAGCTCACAACCACCAACGTCAGTACCCGATTGAACAGGGTAAGGGCGGAACTAAAGACCAAGTTCGAAAATCAGCATTATGAATTTAGACAACCTTAAACCTGCATGGAGGCAATTTCGATGGTTGAACTCCATGCAAGCCATGGATCATCGGGAAATTTTATTGATGCTTGAAAGGGGCGAGGAAATGGCCGTGGGTAAAACCTACGGATTGCTGGTAAACGCGCTCGTGTTTATATCCCTAACTCTCTGCTGTCAGGGCGGATGAGTGCCTACGTCACCTGGGATATATCCCCGGAAATATTCGAAGGATTTTTGTGGTTCAGGTGGTATGGCCTCTGTTGGGTCGTTGGCATCCTGCTCGCCTTTCAAATCACGCGTAGCATTTACAGGGTAGAGGGTGTTCCCGTTGCAACGCTCGACAAGCTCACTACCTATGTGTTGTTGGGCGTAATCATAGGCGCCCGCTTAGGTCATGTCCTGTTTTATGATCCGTGGTACTACCTGAACAACCCGATTGAAGTTCTCCCTATCCGAATCAGTCCGACCTTTCAATTTACGGGGCTGGCCGGCCTGGCCAGTCATGGAGGAATCCTGGGCGCATTGATTGCCCTTTACCTTTACAGCCGAAGATTCCAAGAGAATTTCCTGCTGACCCTGGATCGGTTAATCGTTGGCGGGGCGTTGCTGGGCTGCTTTATCAGAGTAGGTAATTTGATCAACTCTGAAATAATCGGAACTCCCTCTCAACTTCCCTGGGCATTTATATTTTCCCGCATCGATCAAACTCCGAGACATCCTGCCCAACTGTACGAAGCGCTGTTTTATCTGATCCTGTCGGTGTTACTGTTTCTTGTTTGGCAATCGGGGAAAGTCAGACAATGCCGGGGCTTTCTGTCCGGGCTCGGCATATTCCTCATTTTTCTGCAACGGTTTCTCATTGAATTTTTGAAAGAAAACCAGGTTCTGTTTGAAGAAAACCTGACCTTGAACATGGGGCAAATGTTAAGCATCCCGCTGATCATCGGTGGCGTGGTGCTCATGATCTGGAGCAGAAGAAAGTTTGCCGTAAACAAGGGCTGACCAACTGCCGATTTGCCCTTCATCCAACCTATATTCATTTGTTATGGGTCGCCAGCACTCAAAAAATCAGGCTGTCGTCTGCTCTCCATCAAATGACGGGTAAATGACGGGCAAAAAGGGTGTGTGTTCATTCACCGATACCCGTTAAACGCGTAACATTGCTTCTGGAAAAAAAATGGATATGCAACAACCGGAATTAGGAAGGCGCCTCACCGCCCTGCGCAAAGAAAAAAACCTGACGCAGGAAGAACTGGTGGAAAAAAGTCACGTGAGTGTGCGCACCATTCAGCGCATTGAAGCGGGCGAGGTGATGCCACGCATGGTTACGGTAAAAATCTTAATGGAAGCACTTGGGCATTCTTACGAATCATTTTCAACCCAACCCACCCAAGTGATGGAAACACAAAAAAATACACTGACCAACCGAAACACGCTCCTGATTGCCGTGGTGGCCGGAGCGGTTTACCTGGTCGCAGAAATTATTCTTGGCACCATGGACTTTGCCTGGTTCACCGGCAATCGCGACTGGGGCCTTCCCCTGAATAGCATCTACACAGGCCTAACGCTTGTCATGGTGATTTCCTTTGCACTGTTTTTGCGTGGATTTGTTGCCCTGAGTATCCTGTTCGAAAACCCATTGCTGAAGGTGGCCGCGTACATGTTCATGGTTGCCACACTGGGCAAGGGTGTGCTGGATGTGAGTTCGCTTGGGTTCGAAGACACGGAGGGTATCTGGATGTGGTATGGAGCTGTTGCCGTGGTTATGGGCGCAGTGGGTATCGTATTTGGCGTGTCGCTCATTCGCCTCCAGGACGGCATGGGCGAACTTTCGCGCATCGCGGGTCTACTGGAAATTGTGATGGGTTGCATGCTTGTCACCGTAGTGTTGTTCTTCATTACTTACGTGATCCTGATACCTGCTGTGATCATTGAAATATTGGTGCTCTACCGGGGCTACGAGTACCTCTCCAGGCCGGCAGAGACGGCTCAGGCAACTTAGTTAAGTCAGACCAATCCTACTTTGTTATTACCACCTCTTAAAGACATAAACTAAATAATTGACTCATGAAAATGAAATTGATTGGGATCGGTGTGTTGTTTTTGGTCGCCATAGTTTTGTACTTAGGCTGGCACACACCTTCCTTGTCGGATAAGCACGGACAACTGGACACGCATTTGTACCTGAGCAGTGGCCCGCGTCAACCTTTGATCGTTGCCTTTGGCGGAGGTTCGGGAGGGAATGACTGGGAGCGGAATTATTTGAAGGACAAGCGGGATTCGTTGCTGGCGCATGGATTTGCTGTGCTGGCCATTGGATATTTCAAAACCCAAAACTCACCCGGTTCGCTGGACCGGATTTCGCTGAATGCCATTGCCGATACCATTCTCAGCATTGCCAGTCGAACGCCACAAATTGATACCGCCCGCATCATGCTGATGGGCGCATCCAAAGGAGGGGAGTTGGTGATGAACCTGGCCAGCCGGTATTCCTGCTTCAAAGGGGTGATCGCCCTGTCAACCTCCCATGTGAGTTTTCCGGCCCTCACACTGTCGGCCAATACGTCTTCGTGGATGTACAACAACCAGGAGATAACCTATGTGCCCGCGCCATTCAAAACCATATGGCCGGCATTGCAAGGCGATTTGCTGAGCGCCTTCTCCATGATGTTGGAAGATCAGGAGGCGGTGGCGCAGGCCGAAATTGAAGTTGAAAAAATCAACGGCCCCATTCTCATCCTTTCTGCGGACAAAGATGAACAGTGGCCAGCGACCACCATGTCGCAAAAACTGGTGGAACGATTGGAGCGAAAACACTTTACTCATCCCTATCAGCACATCGTGGTGGAGGGCATGCACACAGAACCGCTCAATCATTTTGATAAGGTCTACAGCTTCCTCGATGGCTTGAGGTGGACGGATAGCCGATAGCTCGTACATCAACCAACGGCTGCATTGATTTTCCTGACCTGTACGCCTTTGATTAAAAACCACAGGATAATGACCGGCTCACCGAACAGCAGGGGAAAGGAGTACTTGTCAATCCATGGTCTGTATTCCGGAAACAAAATAAAACAGTAGGAAGTAGCCACGTAGGTGATACCATTTGCGATGAGATAAATGCCAATGACCTTGGGTATAAATCCGGATTTGATCACCAACTGACCGAAAGGCACCAGCCACAATCCCCAAAACACCATCAGTAGAAAATTGCCATTGCTGCTCATTTTCAGGAGCAACATGGCGATGTTTTGTCTTTGATCCTGGGTCATTTCTTTGAGCACCTGGCCCTTGAAGGCCATCAGGGCCGACACACTGAATGTGTCAATGACAAATGCGATGGGGATTTGAACAATTACCAAAATGGCCATCACGCTGGCCAGGTTTTTATTTACACCTTCAAACAATTTGTACTGCACCAGCGCAACGAAAAGAAAGAGCACCAGGCTGATAACCCCAAGGGCCAAACCCGTGCGAAAAAGCATTTCATTGGCAAGTATTTTTTCAGCTGTTGCCGCAGCATTGCCGGGAACAATCGTCCTGGACGGAACATAGAGCAAACTAAAGGGTGCAATTACGGCACTCATCAGGTACAACGCACCGGCAAGCCGGGCTGTTCGTTTCAGTGATTTCACTTGCTCATCCATAATTTTCATCTGGTTTAATTCTTTGACCAATGGCTTTGTTCCATTCCGCCTCGTCCACGCCTTTGAGCAACAACCTAAGTTTGAGGTGACGTTTCGTTTCTGCTGGCCATGGTCATATTTTACATGAGTTTTTTATTCAACCTTCAGGCCGTTGAGGGGATCTGATTTTACCACTTTCCAGATCTGGGTGGACAACGTCATGATCAAGACCAGCACGGTAATTACCACGGCTATCGCAGTCCCGGAAAAAGTAATGGGCATATGGTATTCGTTGCTGAACTCAATAAGCCAGGCACCTAACCAATAACCCAACGGTGCTCCCAGGCCGAGCGAAATGACAAAAAGTGAAACATATTGATGGGTGACGCTCGCAGAAATATTTTTTAATCCTGCACCCAATACTTTTCTGATGCTGAATTCCTTCGTGCGCGCCTCTACGTTCAGCCTTACCAAACCGTACAAGCCAAGCATTGCCAGCGTGATCACCAAAAATGCGAATACGCGCCAAACCAGCCTGTAAATTCCAATCTCCTGGTAATAAAAGCCCCATACATCCTGTTGCAACCCACCTTCAAATGGTATTTCAGGAAAAAGTTTTGACCAGTTGGCTTGAAGGGCTTTGTAAACAGGTAGCTCCGAACCATTTCGTGCCCTTATTGAAAGGAACCGGTACGCTTCTTTGTCGGCCACGCTGAACAGGAGTGGACGTACGGTTTGGGAAAAGGGGTAACTATGGAATTCATTCAGGACGCCCACTACTTCGAATTGTGTACTATCCATTCTAAAAGTTTGGCCGATGGGATTTTCTCCCAGCGCTTTTGCAAGGGTTTCATTGATAACCACTGCATGCCGATCGCTGCCTTCGTAGTTGTTGAACAATCGTCCTTCTTTTAGCTGGAGCCCCATGGTTGGGAAATAAGTGGCGTCCACAGCAAGTTGATCCGCTTCGTAGTTGTGATCCGGGAAATGCAACACGGTGGATTGGTGATTGCGCCCGATATGTTGGGCAGATCCCGACATGGATTCCACGTCCGGATGCTGTGCCATTAACGCTTTCAACTGTTCGAAGGAATTCAGGTCAGGAACCGCGGCATACAAGGCGTCTGCCTGATTGTAACCCCAGGGGCGGTTGCTCATGTACTCCGTGTTTTGTGCAAACATCACCGACATCGTAATAAACACACAGGCGAAAGCTAACTGGAAGCACAGGAACACCTTGGTGAGCAAATTGCGCTGACCAAATTTTACGCTGCCTTTGAGAATGGTGGTTGCCTGAAACCGGGAAATGTAGATCGCTGGATAAATGCCCGAAGCGATGCTGGTGACGAACAAAACAATTAAAAGGTAAATCCAGAGGTTGACATCCGTAAATCCGAAATCCATGTTAAAGCTCCAGATCGTTTCAAAACCGGGAATGAAGAAAAAGCGCCCCAATGCCACTCCAATAATTAAAGCAAACGAAGTGAGGACCACATTTTCTGTGAGGAACTGAACAATGACAACTTTGCGGGTTGCTCCGATTGACTTTCGCACCCCTATTTCTTTAAGTCGCCTGGCTGCGGTCGCAATGGCAATGTTGATGTAGTTGACGCAGGCCAGCGCGAGCATGAGCGCAGCAACCACCGCCATGAACATGATCGAAATGTAATTGCTCTTTGAGCTTCGCGAGATGTCATCTTTGATGTATTCTGATTGTTCATGAAGGGTCGCCAACGGCTCGAAGGCGAAAGATGATATGGCCCAATCTTCTGTGGCTACGCTATTTTGCAATGCCTTGTATTTTTCCATTTTAGGTTGGATGGACGCGACATCACCCGGATCCGGGACCTGTATGAAGGTGGCATTGACAAACGCATTCCAGTCGTGATAGTCGTAGCTGGGTTCCAGGGTGCGAAAGTTCTCGATGTTGATCAGGAAATTGAAACCGATGGTACGCGCTTTAGGGAACGCTTTGGCAACACCAGAAATTTTAAAAACTTTACCTATATCCTTTCCACAGATCACTTTGATATCCTGACCGATTGGGTTTTCCTGTCCAAAGTATTTTGTGGACATTTCTTCACTCAAAATGATGCTGTTTACATCGCGCAGCGAGCTGGTCGTTCCCCACTTTAACGGAAACGTAAACATTTCCAGAAATTCCGGGTCAACATACCGTACCCGTTCATGGAAGACAAGGTCGTTGTGCTTCATGACGACACTGCGGTCTTCCACCCGGCAAACCCGCTTGATGTGCGCAAAGTCCTGTCGCAGCCGTTCGGCAAGAGGGCGTGGTGTCGTGCCATATTGCTGATTTGCCCCGTCACGGTTCGCAAAAAATGTCGTGAGGTAAACCGTATGTTTGTTTTCATGAAACTGATCCGTACTGTAGGTCCATCGTGCAAAAGCATAGGCGAATATGGCCAGGCCAATGGCAACCGCCAGCCCAAAAACGTTGATAAAGGAATTGACGGGATTTTTACTTAAACCACGGAATGAAACTTTGAAATAGTTTTTGAACATACCGAGCTGGTTCAGGTAGTTCACGAACTCAAGATTTTTAATCAGGTTTGGACGCATCAGTTTGATCATTTCGAGGGTGTAGATTCGCTTCGCTTTCCGAACGGAAAACCGCTCCGCGTTTTCAAAAAAGATTTCCTCCATGTCGCCCTCTATCTCTTCCACGTATGCTTCCCTAAGGAAAAAACGGAGCAGTTTTAACGGCCATTGGGGAGGATGTAATTCTTGTGACTTCATGAGATGGCCTTAAGTTCGAACGCTAATTTGGGAATGGCGCTCCACAGTTGAGTTCTTATGTCCTTCATTTCTTCGAGCACTTTACGGCCGTGAGAGGTGGTGGCATAGATTCGTTTGCGTTTGCCACCGCGTTTTGCAGTCGCTTCTCCAAACTGCGAGGTCAGAAATCCTTTGGTCTCCATTCGCTTGAGCGCAGATTGGATGGATCCGACACTAAGTTTTTCCTGCAACCTGTGTTCCAGTTCACGTTTGATTTCGACTCCGTAGGCATCTTGCTGAAGGGCCGCCACAGTAAGAAGTACCAGTTCTTCAAATTCTCCAAGTTTGGTTTTCTTCATTGGTCTATCAGTCAGTTTTTGAAGTTACAACATGAGGTTCGTGCACACCTTTGACAAGGAGCCAAAAAAGGCCAATGGCGTAGCACGCGGACGAATACAACTTTATGGATTGAACCGTCACATAGTCGGCTCGCTGCAGCAGTATGTACAGGCAGGTATCCGCAACGTATCCGATACCTCCCATCATCATCAGCACGCCTACGAACCGTGGTGCAAATCCCGATCGGTAAACCGCTATTCCCAACGGAATAAAAAACAATCCGAAGATGATTTTATCCGCGCCAAATCCAAAACGATGGATGCGCATCAGGAAATAGGCAGCCTCCTGCTGTTGAATGACGTCAAATCCGGCACGCGCTTCCGCTTTGAGCGTCATCAGTGCCGTGAAATTCAATCCCTCCAGCAGAAAAACGATGGCCAATTGCGCCACAATGGGAACAATCATGAACGTGGCCAGGTACTTATCCAGGGGACTGAAGACTTTGTAAAAAAGAAATGCCATCACGAGAAAAAATATAGTATCGATCACGTGACTCACAATAGATATTCGAAACATGAATTCATGGTCGAGCAGGTTGCGGGCTGTGGCCACCGGATCTTGAGGCACGAATACACTTGATTGCACATTCGTTTCCCAAACCGATAAGGGAACACATACGAAGAAAAAAAGGAATGATGCGATCCGGACTACGCTGCTGTTTGTTTCGAGGCGTGGTATCATAGGGTGAGTGGGATGGTGAAATATTATTCGTAATTGCAGTAAAAATAGTTGCATTATTTTATTCGCAATTGCAGTTTATTTTTCAAGTAAGTCTAAAAAGGTCCTTTTCGCTCAGTTTTAGCCTTATCAATCGATCAGATTGCCTGACGAATCCGATTTCAAAAAGTAATGCTATCGCGTGGTAATAGTATTACTATTTGTTCTATATTTGTCCGCTGGGCTTACCAGCTAACCAATGCATCAATGAAAAATATTTTTAAAGACATCAAACATGACTTGCCGGCCAGCATCGTGGTCTTCTTTGTGGCAGTGCCATTGTGTTTGGGCATTGCCCTGGCCTCCGGTGCGCCACTGTTTGCCGGAATTATCGCGGGTATTGTGGGTGGTATTGTGGTAGGAATCGCCAGTGGATCTCCGCTGGGAGTAAGTGGGCCCGCGGCTGGATTGGCGGTGATCGTTTTAACTTCCATTGAATCGTTGGGCGGATCGTGGGAAGCATTTCTTGTTGCCGTGGTACTGGCCGGAGCCATCCAATTGGCGATGGGTTATGCCAAAGCCGGATTCATTGCCTATTTTTTCCCATCATCGGTGATCAAGGGAATGCTTACAGGTATTGGTTTACTGATCGTGCTGAAGCAAATACCTCATGCACTTGGGTGGGACAAAGACACAGAAGGTGATCTGGCCCTCCTGCAGGCAGACGGACAAAATACTTTCTCTGAAATTATTAAAGCGTTTGAATTTTTTACGCCTGGTGCCGTTTTGATTTCCGGAATCTCGCTGGCGCTGTTGATTCTCTGGGACACGGTGCTGTCAAAAAAACACCGGATCTTTCAGGTGATACAGGGCCCTGTCGTGGTCGTGGTCTTTGGTATTGTGATGTACAACCTATACCAGGGTGGCGCGCTCAATTTCAGTTTAGCAGCAGATCAGGTGGTGCGGATTCCGGTTCCCGCCAGCCTTCCGGATTTTTTTGGCCAGTTTACCTTTCCTGATTTCTCCGCGCTATCGAACTGGGAAATATATAAAATTGCTATCGTGCTGGCTATCGTGGCCAGCCTGGAAACGCTGCTCTGTGTCGAGGCAACAGACAAACTTGATCCCTACAAAAGAATTACACCCACCAACCGGGAATTGAAGGCCCAGGGTCTGGGCAACATGGTTTCGGGATTTATCGGTGGGCTGCCTGTCACGCAGGTGATCGTCCGCAGTTCAGCCAACATCGCATTTGGTGGAAAATCCAAAATGTCTGCGATAATTCACGGCATCCTGCTGTTGGTTGGCGCCCTTACCATTGCGGGTGTCTTAAACATGATTCCGCTGGCGAGCCTGGCGGCCATTTTGTTGATGGTGGGATACAAACTCGCCAAGCCGTCCCTTTTCAGGCAGATGTACAAATTGGGGTCGGAGCAATTTGTTCCTTTTACAGCTACCGTGATAGGTATTCTCTCCACTGATTTATTGCGAGGGATTACCATAGGAATGATTTTTGGAATCTTTTATACACTGCGTCACAGTTACCGCAACGCGTATCACCTCAAAGACATTACTTCGGAAGATAGTGGCCGGGTGGTGCATCACCTGGTATTGAGCGAGGAGGTTTCTTTCTTTAACAAGCCGAGGATGATGAAGGTATTGGACAGCATACCCTCCAACTCGAAATTGATCATCGACTGCTCGAGGTCCAAGTCCATTGCACACGATGTGGTAGAACTGATTAAAGATTACGAGAGCAACGCAAAAACCAAGAATATCACGGTCGAGAAAATCGATTTTAAAGAATAGTATTAACCCAAGACTAAATAAAGCAACGCAATGAGAACACTAACGAAAGAAGTAAGAGATTCAATAACGCCCCTGGCAGCCATTGAACTTTTGAAAAAAGGCAATGAGCGTTTCGTAAGCAACCTGAAGATGAACCGCAACCTGCTGCAACAAGTAAACGAAACGTCAGATGGGCAACATCCCTTTGCCGTGATCCTAAGCTGTATTGACTCGCGCACGTCCGCAGAATTGATTTTTGACCAGGGACTAGGGGATATTTTTAGTGTGCGCATTGCGGGGAATATTTTGAACGAGGATATCCTGGGGAGTATGGAGTTTGCCTGCAAAGTGGCCGGGTCAAAAGTCGTGGTGGTATTGGGCCACACCAAATGCGGTGCCATTAAAGGTGCATGCGATCAGGTGAAAATGGGTAACCTCTCGGCTTTGTTGCAGAAAATGCAACCGGCCATTGAGGGCGAAAAAACAGTGACCGCAAACCGCAACGCCAGCAACGGGGAATTTGTAGAAAAAGTGGCCTCCCTCAATGTACTGAATACCAAAAAACAAATCCTTGCGCAAAGCCCCATTCTTAAAGAGATGATTTCCAAGGACGAGATTGCGCTGATAGGAGGGATGTACGATGTGGAAACCGGCATTGTCAATTTTTATGACAGTGAAATAGTAACGGCAAAAACGCTGAGCTAAAAACAAGGTAGGCGTAGGTATAATTAGGCTTTTATGAAAGGGAAAGAATGCCACTAATCCCCATACCATGAGCAGCTCCATTCAGTTCAAAATAGACGAAAAGGTTTTCACCAAGGATCCCTCTACCTCGGAGCTTGGCAGAAACATTATTTTGCACAGCATCGACCTGATAGACGAACTTGGGTTTGAAGCCTTTACATTTAGAAAGCTGGCTGAGCGAATTCAATGCACCGAGGCATCCATCTATCGCTACTTTGAGAATAAACACAAACTCCTTATCTATCACCTCACCTGGTATTGGATATGGATGGACTACCGCCTGACTTTGTCAACAGCCAATATAAAGTCAGCCGAAGAGCGGTTGAAGATTGCCATTCGGATTCTGACATCGCCCCTCGAGCAGGATCCGCAGGTACCGCACGTCAACGAGGCGGCATTGTACCGGATCGTGATCGCAGAATCACAGAAAGTATACCTGACAAAAATTGTGGACGAGGAGAACAAACAGGGGTTGTTTTTTAGCTACAAAAAACTTTGCAAGAAGGCAGCCGCCATCGTCAGCGAAGTCAACCCCAGGTATCCTTACCCTACGGCCCTGATCTCCACGATCGTGGAAAGTTCCTACGACCAGCGCTACTTCGCCTGGCACTTGCCCTCACTTACCGAGATTCCTAAAAATCAGGAAAATGGAATCACGGATTTTTTAACCGATTTAGTATTTAAGACTGTCAAGTAGGATGCCATTACTTCGCTGCTTCGCAATTGTATTTTTTACGTTTATTTCTTTAACGGTTCAATCGCAATCACCGCCCGCTACTGGGTCACCACCTGATAAAATGGGTCTATGGCTGATGTTTTTTAACCAGACCCGATTGGCAGAGCGTTTTAGCCTCCACACCGACATTCAATACCGCAGTTATGAAATCGCACCCAACCTGGAACAATTGCTGATGAGGGGTGGAGTAAACTTTCACCTGCAAGGGAATGCGATGGTAACGGCCGGCTACGCGCGCATTATCAATTATGCCTTTGACAAAGAAGTATCACCCGGATCGCTGTCCAGCGAAAACAGGATATGGCAGCAATTTTTTATGCGCAACAGCGTGGGCCGCGTTTCCTTCGAACACCGCTACCGGCTGGAACAACGTTGGATCAACGGGAACCCGGACCTGTACCTGGACCGGTTTCGTTATTTTCTGCGGGCGACAGTACCGATCGGCAAAAGTAAAGTAGAGGCAAACACATTTTTCCTGAGTGTGTATGATGAGTTGTTTATCCACCTGACGGATACACCTTTCGACCGGAACCGGCTGTATGGTGCGCTGGGTTACCAGATTACTCCGTTGGTCAATGTACAACTTGGTTATATGGCACAGACTGTCGGCACCACAACCAAGTCCTATTTACAGGCCGCGCTTTTTTATAACCTTGACTTGAGAAAGCAGGAGTAGGGTACATTCGCCAGGCTATTTTGCCGCACTGGATTATTCCTTTGTGCTACCCGGTAGGTGCGAGTGAGCACATCATTCTGCGATCTTAATGCCCGTTGGTGTCAAGCAATTAATCATCCTGTTGCGTATCTTTATTGGTCTCAGGAAGAATGAAAGCCGCGTTGATGATCGTGTTGTTGATCCCACTTTCATTGGCTGCCCAGCCGGTGAAGTTGACAGGTGCGGTACGGAATGCCGGAGTGGATGGGTTACCCCTGGCGCACATATCCGTCTTACCTGACTCCATCACCCTGGTCTCTGATCGCCACGGAAGATTCGGGTTTTTCGTCAACCCCGGAGATAAAAAGATTATTGTTTCTTATACCGGATTTGAAACACGAACCCTGAACACGCGAATTAGCCGGGACACCACAATCAATTTCTCCCTGCAGCCCAGGGTCGACCAGTTGGATGAAGTGGTCGTAAGCGCAACCCGCGATCGGCAACAGGAACTCTTCCAGTCAACTCAGTCGAGCACCCATCTTTTATCTAAAGAGGACGTCAGTGCCATTCCCGTACTCGGAGGTGAAGCAGATCTTATCAAAGTGCTCCAGCTTTTACCCGGCACTGCTCGTGGCATCGAGGGAAGTTCTGACTTGTTTGTGCGCGGGGGAGCGGCTGATCAAAACCTGGTGCTGTTGGATGGAGCAACCATTTACAACACGAGCCACCTCTTTGGGTTTGTCTCGGTGTTCAACCCTGATATTCTTTCATCGGTGGAGTCAATCAACGGGGGATTTCCCGCTAACTACGGGGGGCGTTTGTCTTCTGTTTTGAATGTGAACACCAATTCGGAGGTAGCAGATAAAACACACGTAGCGGGAGACGTTGGGTTGATTGCCTCGCGGCTATACATCGAACAACCTATTGTGAAAGATAAAGTCAGCGTATGGGCGGCAGGCAGGAGAACGTATATCGACCAGGTGGCCAAACTGGCCAACGTGAACCTTCCCTATTTTTTTTATGATTTGAATGCCAAGCTCATCGCACGACCTTCAGACCGAGACCATATTGAAGTGGCGGTTTATAATGGAAAAGATATTCTTGATATTTTCAGGGACAGGAACAACGATGGAGAGGGATTCCTGACTTCCTACCTGTCGGGGAACAACAGTCAGTCACTGAAGTGGACAAGGCAACTGCGGAAGGGTTGGTACAACAACAATACGCTCACCCGAACTGCCTACAAATACAACATTCGGAACTCGTTTGACGAGAATAGCCTGCAGGCATTTTCCGATATCCGGGATGTAGGCGCGAAAATTGAATTTGGCCATGTTGATTTTGTAAAAAGCACATCTCTGAAATTCGGTGCAGACTGGACAGGCCATCAAATTAGTCCAAGCGTCATCAACAGTACCGGAACCATCTCTGAACTATTGGCCAGCTCTTCCACGGGAGGAAGAATTGCCAACGAATTGGCCTTGTTCGGACTATACGAATGGAAGTGGAACGACCGATTGGTTATCAATACGGGGATGCGCACGTCCATGGCAGTCGTGAGCAACAAGAACTACGTCATCGGGGAGCCCCGGCTGTCAGCCCGTTATGCCCTGTCAAAAAATGAAGCTGTCAAAGTGAGTTATTCGCGCATGTCCCAATATTTGCACCGTATTTCCTATTCAGCCATTACGTCACCAACGGATATTTGGTATCCGGTAACGGAAAAAATCAGACCACAAACTTCTCATCAATTTTCATTGGCGTGGCAGCGGACATTTCCTCAGAAAAATATTTTCCTCAGTGCCGAAACGTATTACAAACCAATGAATAGCCTGATCGGCTTGGAAGAAGGCACCAATTTATTTTTCAAGGCCGACTTTGAGCCCAACCTTTTGCAGGGAAAAGGAAAAGCTTACGGCCTGGAATTGCTGGTGCGTAAAAATGCAGGAAAATTTACGGGGTGGATAAGTTACACGCTTTCTCGATCGTTGAGGCAATACGATGCACTCAACGAAGGCGCATGGTTCCCGTCCCGATATGACCGCAGGCACAACGGGGCCATCGTGGGACAATATGCATGGAACAGCCGATGGTCCGTTTCCATGGTATGGGAATTTATTTCCGGCTCGCGATTTACGCCTATCATCGGCCAATACATCGTTACAAGCCCGGCCTCAACCGGTGTCGATTTGTTCCCTGTGTTTACTCCAATTAATTCGGTGCGACTGGCGGATACCCACCGCATGGATGTGGGAATAAAATTCAGGAGCAAACAAGGTATGAAGTTCAGGTACGAATGGTTTGCAGGTGTCTACAACGTGTACAACCGTGCCAATCCAGTTGGTATCAACATTGAGACCAATGAAGAAGACGGATCGATGCGTTACCAGCAACCCGGATTGTTCGGATTGCTGCCCTTTGTCAGCTACGGTTTTAAATTTTGAAGATGGTAAGGTTTGTCATTGTAATTTTTTTCTCGGGTTGGTTGGCGGGCTGCCTGCCTGACCCATTGCCCGTCAACAACATTCCGCAGTTGGACCCGAAAATTGTGGTGTCAACGCAAATTATTCCGGATCAGGGGCTCATCGTTTTATTAACGAAAAGTTTTGGCGCATTGGATGCAAACGGGGACAGCGATCCGGAGGCATTGCTCGATCAGATTGCCATCAACGATGCAACGATTGTGATCAAAAGTCGGTTGGCCACTGATACCCTGGTTTTCCTGGGGGTCGGTGTTTACGGTGGCGTCACCATCCCTTTTGTTGATGACGAATGGTATGACTTATATATAGAGAGTCCAACCATGGGTAATGCGAGGTCATCAGCACAGGTAAAGGAGAGCGTACGTTTCAATACGCTAAGTGCGGATATCAACACGGACGGATTTGATGCCAGGCCTCGGATTCACTATTCTTTGGAGGATTTAAGGGGAAAGAATTATTACATGATGAGTGTGCAACATGTTTCCATTGCCGAGACTCCTTCTTCCGAGGATTTTTTGAACCCAAATGTGTTCACCTCTTTGCTTGAGGATAGGGAAGAATCGGATGGTCAGTTGCTGGGCGATTCTTTCAGTGCATTTTTCAGGCGGGATTTTGTTGCGGGAGATACCTTGTTGGTTCAACTGACGCACATTGGTGGCGACTACTATCATTTTCTGGAATCAAGGAAAAATTCCCGATTCAGCTTTGCTGACTTTCTGGGAGAGCCGGTCAACTATCCAACCAATATTGAAGGGGGGCTGGGCTGGTTCACGCTGCATACTCCGGATGTGCGGCTAATCATTGTGGAATAATAGTTTCTCATTCATATTGAATTTGGTAAATCAAATTTAACTTTGACGCCCGCCAAAGTATCCAAATGACCAAAAAAGACACACCCGCATTACTACTGATTGATATTCAAAAAGGCTTTGAAGACATTGCCTATTGGGGCGGCCAGCGAAACAATCCTGACGCAGAAAATAACGCAGGCAAACTCCTGAGGTTTTGGCGGACAAAGGGCCTGCCTGTTTTCCATGTAAAACATTGCTCAACCAATCCTGCTTCCCCATTGGCAGAGGGAAAGGTCGGTAATGAACTGATGGACATCGTGAAACCTGAAGGCAGCGAACCCCTTATCAGAAAAAACGTAAACAGCGCCTTTATCCATACCAACCTGAAAGAACAATTAGATAAAAACGGAATCAGGGATATAGTAGTTGTTGGCTTGACCACCGACCATTGTGTCTCCACCACCACCCGTATGGCGGGTAACTATGGATACAACACTTTTGTTGTTTCTGACGCGACTGCCACCTTTAATAAAATTGGCCCTGACGGACAAAAGTATTCAGCCGAGGTGATTCATGAAACGGCCTTAGCCAGCTTGCACAATGAGTTTGCCACTGTTATGAATACGCAAGCAATAATGAACCATTTGAAATAAGACTTGACGCACCACAACCTGAAACCTGCAACCAAAAAACCTGTAACCAACTAAATCCCATGATCAAATACCTCTCGCTCACACTCCTGATATTCCTGGTAACTTCCTGCGCTACAAAGAAGCAGGCGGAAGATTTTCAACCCATGAAGTACAATATGTTCTTTGGTGAGAACAAGGCTGGATTCTTTGAGAGCTCGCAGCAGCCTGATGGCTCGTACAAATTTGTGTTCGAATTCAATGACCGTGGGAGGGGACCGCATCTTGAAGAGGTCATCGAGTTGGATGATCAGCGAGTGATCAGGAAGCTCGAGATCAACGGTCACAACTACCTCAAGGACACGGTAAATGAAATTTTTACACTGACTAATAATAAAGCCTCGTGGAAGAGCACATCTGAAAGCGGCAATGTGGAGAGTAATGGAGATGCCTTTTATACTGGCGTCAACAGTTCGTTTGGCAACACCGAGCTGCTGGTGAGAAAAATGCTTTCAACACCGGACCGATCCATTGCGCTCTATCCGAGCGGCACGGCCAGAATAACGGAAGTAGAAAGGGTTCAGGTGAACGATACAATCAGCCTGGACCTTATCGAGATTGTGGGATTTTCTTTCACGCCAAATTATATCTGGTTCGATGGCGACAACAGATTCTTTGCTGCGCCCTCCACCTGGCTGAGCTGCATCCGGGATGGATACGAAAGCTTGTCGGGTCAGTTGCTTGACATCCAGACTAAAAAGGAGAAGGCTTATTACAACAAGCTGGCAGACCAATTAACTCAAAAACCTGAAGGTAGGCTTGCCATCAAAAATGTCAATGTCTTTGATGCAAAATCAGGGACACTCTTGCAAAACAAATTCGTGGTGGTGCAGGGCAACAAAATAGAAAATGTGCTCAGCGAACCGGCCGCGCTGCCTGAAGGATCAAGAGTGATCGATGGTGCAGGAAAAACCCTGCTGCCCGGTTTGTTTGATATGCATACACACCTTGGACGAAGCGATGGGATTTTGAACCTCGCTGCCGGAGTCACTTCGGTGAGGGATCTTGCCAACTCCCCGGACCTGCCCCAAATAAGGGATGAGTTTAATGACAACAAGGTACTTGGGCCCCGCATTTTGATCATGAGCGGCTTTATAGACAAAGCGGGCCCCTATGCCGGCCCCACCGGCAAAATTGTGAAGTCACTGGAAGAAGGATTGGCAGCCATTGACTTTTATAAGGAGCGGGGCTATCAGCAAATTAAATTATACAGTTCCATCGAACCTGCCTGGGTAAAACCATTGGCGGCCAGAGCACATCAATTGGGCATGCGGGTGAGTGGTCACATTCCCGCGCACATGCTGGCGCAACAGGCAGTCATGGATGGTTACGATGAAATTCAACACGTCAACATGCTGGCATTGAATTTTATGTCTGACACGATTGATACTCGTACTCCGCTCAGGTTTTCAATGATCGGCAGGCAAGCACATGCCATTGATGTGAATGGCGATGCCTTCAAAAAATTCAGCAAACTGCTAAAGGATAAAAAAATAGTCCTCGACCCAACGGTCTCGATTTTTGAGGGCATGCTGACGACAAAAGCCGGAGAACCCGATCCGCAGTTTGCCGCGATCCTGGACCGGCTGCCCATACAAGTGAAACGCGGTTTTTATTCGGGTGGGCTCCCTATTCCCCCTGGCATGGAATCGCAATACAGAAATTCGTACAACAACCTGCTGAAAATTGTTCACAAGTTATACAGCGATGGCGTCACCATTGTGCCCGGTACAGATGCCATGTCGGGATTTGCATTGCACAAAGAACTGGAGAACTATGTGAAGGCGGGTATTCCCGCAGCCGAGGTATTGAGAATGGCCACCATTATTTCGGCCAAAGTGGTTGGCAAGGACAACGAACTGGGTTCGGTGGAAAAAGGAAAGTTGGCCGATTTGATATTGGTGGATGGTGATCCGGTGAAAGACATCAGCGCGATCAGAAGGGTGGAGTACACCATCAAAGATGGAAACCTGTATGATGCTGCGGCCCTGTATGAGGCCATCGGGGTGAAACACTTCAAATGATGTACGGGTACTTGCCCGAAAGCCGCGATGTGTTGAATGACATGATTACATTTGTACAAATTTCAACCCGTGATCGAAATAGGCAGGCACCATGAACTTCGGATTTTAAGGCATACCAGCGTTGGATTCTATCTTGGTAACGAATCGGGGGAAGATGTTTTGTTGCCCAATAAGTATTGCCCGGACAATGCCGAGCAGGGTGACCTGATAAAAGTTTTCGTTTATAAAGACCACGAGGAACGCAAGGTAGCCACCAACCTTACCCCTAAAATTCTGTTGAACGAGTTCGCCTTGCTGGAGGTGACGGACGTCACTCCGGTGGGCGCCTTTCTCGATTGGGGTTTGGAAAAGGAACTGATGGTTCCGTTCAACGAGCAGCGTCAAAAGATGGAGGTGGGCAGGTGGTACCTCGTCTACCTGGATCTGGATAAAAAGACGGACCGGTTATTCGCCAGCAACAAACTTGAAAAGAAACTTCAAAATGCGGAGCTGACCGTTGCAGAGGGCGATGAAGTGGATTTGATTATCATGCAGAAAACTGACCTGGGGTTTACCGCCATCATTAACAATAAGCACAAAGGATTGATTTACGACAATGAAATATTCATTGACCTGCGTATTGGTGACCGGCACAAGGCATTCATAAAAAAGATACGAGAGGAAAATAAGGTTGATCTTTCGTTGCAGCCCATTGGCTATGAGCGCTCCAACGATGCCAATGTAGACCTGGTATATCGCTCGCTCGTAAAGAACAACGGAGCGTTGCCATTTACAGACAAAAGTGCCCCGGACGAAGTTTATGCCCGGTTTGGAATCAGCAAGAAGGCTTTCAAAAAGGCCATTGGTACATTGTACAAACAGCGAAAAATTACCATTCATCCCGATGGTATTTCCCTGATCCCAAAGTAGAAATACTTTACCCCCTCCGCCCTCCTGAGATCAAAAAAAACTGTATTTTGGTATTCCTGACTAAAACGCAATATGTGTTTTGGTTGATGGAACAACTAACCCCAAAAATAGAATTTATGCAAGTCAAATCATTCAGTTCATTGCTGTTGTTGGCGCTGGTTTTGGCCTTTGGATGTTCGGAGGAATCTATCACAACCAATGCAAAAAAAGATGATGCAAGCCCGGTGGCAAATGCAAAGCCCGGAGGTGGAGGCGGTGGAAGTACCGCGCCATTGGTATACTACACGGGCGATCAGTCGGATGTAACCACTTCGACCAGTTTCGGCATTGCGATGATCGGTGGGGCGGATTCAGATACCAATGCTGAAACCGCAGCGTTTCAATTTATGACAGCCAAGTCGGGTGGGGGAGATTTTGTGGTCATCCGCTCGTCCGGAGCCGATGGTTATAATAATTATGTGTATTCAACAATCGGTGGAGTAAATTCTGTTGAAACGATCATCGTAGATTCCCGGGCGAAAGCCGATCATACGCTTACGGAAACACTGGTGAGAAATGCGGAGGCCATCTTTATTGCTGGTGGCGACCAATCCAACTACGTCAACTACTGGAAAGATTCAAAACTGGAAGACGCAATTAATTATGCCATCAACACCAAGCATGTTCCGATAGGAGGAACCAGTGCGGGTCTGGCCATTCTTGGTCAATTTTATTATGGTGCATTCGCAGGCTCTATCACGTCCGCGCAAGCCTTGTCCAATCCGTATCATAAAGACATGGCTGGTCTTGGAGGTGGTGGTTTTCTCGCGGTCAACTACATGGCCAATGTGATTACCGACTCGCACTACAATGAGCGCGATCGCCAGGGCCGCCACTTTACTTTCATGGCGCGCCTGGTTCAGGATTTTGGCGTGAGCTTTTCGAATGTCAGGGGTGTGGGTGTAGATGAGGCTACCAGTGTGCTGGTGGAGAGCAACGGAACGTCAAAAGTTTATGGCGCTGGCAATGCTTATTTCCTTCAGGGTTTTGGTGGAACGCCTGAGCTATGTCAAAGCAAAAAAGCACTCACATGGAACAGAGGCGGTCAGGCCGTGAAGGCGTACGTGGTTCAGGGAACAACCAATGGAGCCAATACCTTTAATTTCAATACGTGGAGTGGCACCGGAGGCGCCAATGAGTTTTGGTATGCCAATACGGGAAGCTTTGTCCGCAACTAAATGGATGAATTTGATCGGGAGGCCCTGCAGCATTGTTGTTGCAGGGCTTTTTTTTCCCATTGCCAGAAAGAAGGCGAAAGATGCTTGTTATGCGAAAGTTTGCAAGGGGGTTATCGATCCTTTAAATTGGATGGTTTATAGCCAAAACCTGCCATGACACAGACTATTAAGCCTCTAATCAAAGAAACTGATGTGGTTTTGATGGGCGCTGGGATCATGAGCGCTACGCTGGGGCTGATATTGAAAGAGTTAGACCCGGAGATTACCATTCAGATATTTGAACGGCTGGATCAGGCCGGTACAGAGAGTTCGGACGCGTGGAACAATGCCGGCACCGGCCACTCCGCCTTCTGTGAACTTAACTATACACCACAAAAACCTGACGGGTCCGTGGATATTGCCAAAGCCATCAAGATTGCTGAGTCATTCGAAGTGTCGCGCGAGTTTTGGGCATACCTGGTGCAGAAAAATTACATCAAGCCTTCGGAATTCATCACCCAGGTTCCGCACATTGCCCTGGTATGGGGGGAAGACAATGTTGCTTTTCTAAAGAAGAGGTATGAACTCATGCACGCAAGTCCGCTCTTCAGGGACATGGTATACACTGAAGACCGCGACTTAATGATGCAGTGGGCGCCACTGGTAATGCGCGGCCGCAAGAGCACACAAAAAGTGGCAGCTACCAGTATGGACATCGGCACCGATGTCAACTTCGGTAATCTCACCCGGAGCATGATCAGGCAACTTGAAAAAATGCCGGGCGTCACCGTTCACTATAATGTGGAGGCCCTCGATCTTGATCCGGATGGGAAGGGAGGATGGGATGTGTTTGTAAGAAATTTGCTCAGCAGACGAAAAGAACAGTGCAATACAAAGTTCGTCTTTATCGGGGCAGGTGGTGCCACCCTTCACTTGCTGAAGCGGGCCGAGATCAATGAAAGAAAAGGATACGGTGGATTTCCGGTTAGCGGACTATGGCTCAAATGCCTCAATGAAGACTTGATTGCCAAGCACAACGCAAAAGTTTATGGCAAGGCTTCCGTTGGTGCACCACCGATGTCCGTGCCACACATCGACTCACGCATGATCAATGGCAAGAAAGAATTGTTGTTTGGCCCCTTTGCGGGATTTTCCACCAAGTTCCTCAAGAACGGCTCGCTGATGGATTTACCCAAGTCCATTCGCCCCGATAATGCGCTGCCCATGATTTTTGCCGGGTTGAAGAACATGCCTTTAACGAAGTATCTGATCGAACAGGTCCGCCAAACACCGGAAGAACGGCATGCCGCGCTGAGAGAATACGTTCCATTTACCAAATTGGAAGATTGGGAATTGAAAGAGGCTGGCCAGCGGGTGCAGGTGATCAAGAAAGACAAAGAAAAAGGAGGTGTGCTGGAGTTTGGAACAGAGATGGTAGTTGCGGAAGATGGGACTGTGGCTGCATTGTTGGGTGCTTCACCCGGTGCTTCAACGGCCACGTCTGCCATGCTTGGGTTGCTGCCACGATGCTTTGCAAAATTCAACAAGTCCGATTCGTGGCAAGCCAAGTTAAAAGAGATGGTCCCCTCATTTGGCCTATCGTTGTCGAAAGATGAGAAGCTGCTTCACGCAACGCGACAAAATACCAGCCGTATTTTGGAGTTGGGCAAAAAGTAAACGCGCGAAATTTTTAGGAATTTTTCTTTGTCTGTTCTGATCGATATGAGATTTGTAATCATAGCCATGGTCCTCGTGATTTGCCGTTGCTCCAAAGATGAGCGCTTTCCTGCCATCGATCAGGATTTTTGCGCACAGATTCACCTTGATAACGCGGCAAGCCTATCGGATCAACTGAAGGACTTTGATACCCTGATGGCTGCCAAGACAGCCGTTTACTCACTTGAAGAGGGCGATATTTCGATGATCGCCAGGGCTTGGCTGACCGAATCGGCCAGTGAGTCAATTGACATCCAGTATTTTATTTTCTCCTCCGACAACATTGGTTTAATTGCTGTAGATTATTTATTGCGTGCGGCAGACAGGGGAGTTGCCGTTCGGCTGCTGGTTGATGACATTATGGTAGCAGCAGATGCCGAAGACTTGTTGGCGCTAGACGCGCATCCCAATTTATCCATAAAAATTTACAACCCCTCGGCCAATATTGGCAAAAACCTTCCTGAGAAACTTTACAGCCTGGCTACCGATTTTCAAGGTTTCAATCAGCGCATGCACAACAAAACATTTATCGTGGACGGAAAAGTGGTAATAACAGGCGGAAGAAATATTGCCGATGAATATTTTGATTACGATCATGAGTACAATTTTAGGGACAGGGACATTTTGCTGATTGGACGCGCGGCCAAAGACGTAAAAATGTCTTTTGAAGAATTTTGGAACAGCGACTTAAGTGTTGCGGTAGGCGAACTGGCGGCAACAGAGCGTGATTTGAAGGCAGCAGAAAAATATGAATACCTGCACCAATACGCCTGCAATCCGGAGAATTTTTGGCCTCAGGTTCGTGAAAAAATCAAGAGGGTGCCGACTGCGTTTCAACAAATTCAGGAAACCGGTAAGCTGATTTGGGTCGATAGTGTGGTATTTGTTTCGGATGTGCCTGGGAAAAACAGTGGAGAAGAAGGACTTCGCGGTGGTGGCAAGAGTACGGATTTCCTCATAGACTTGATTAAAAACGCAAAACACTCTGTATACATCCAATCGCCTTATTTGGTGACAACGGAAAAGGGGCAGCAACTATTTAAAAGCGCAAGCGATCGTGGTGTTGATATAAGAATTCTGACCAACAGCATTGCCTCCACGGATAACCTGGAGGCATTTAGTGGTTATCAGCGCGATCGCAAAAAGTTATTGGATATTGGTGTGGGTATCTATGAGTTCAAACCTGATGCGGCCATTCGTTTTAAAATCATGACCGGTGCTCTGCAGGAAGCAGTAGGCTATGCGCCCACGTTTGGCTTGCACGCAAAGTCGATGGTGATCGATAGGAACGTTGCCGTGATCGGTACCTTCAACCTGGACCCGAGGAGTGCCAATCTGAATACAGAGTGTTTGGTTGCTGTATACGACTCAACAATCGCGGTCAATTTGATTGATGCCATGGTGGAGGACATGAAACCTGAAAATGCATGGCATACCACGGCCACATTCAATCCCGATGGGGAAGCCAGTTGGTGGAAACGATTTAATATATGGCTCAGGTGGATTGTGCCGGAATCAATACTGTAGAAATCACGCACCTGAGTTAAATCCAAATTGACTACCTTTAATTACAATTAAATAATGATGACAGCTGTAGTAAAATACCTTCTCTTGCCATGCGCGGTGATCGTGGCATGTTTGTTTGAAGTCTCCGCGCAGGATCAACAAGTAAATAAATTTTTCAGGTTTGGAGAGCTGGGGGCAGAGAAACCCGGAGTTGTATTGTCGGATGGCCGAATGTTGGACGCATCGGCTTTTGGTGAAGATTACGATGAGCGATTTTTTGAAAAGGATGGCATAGCCCGATTGCGAAAATGGGTGAGTAGCAATAAAGACCGCTGTCCGGAGGTGAAAGGAAATTTTCGTTATGGAACTTGTGTGGCTCGTCCTTCCAAAATTGTGGCCATTGGTCGCAATTATGTTGAGCATGCATTGGAAACAGGTTCTGCGGTTCCCGATGAGGCCATTATTTTTATGAAGGCAACCACATCGCTGACCGGTCCCAATGATCCGGTGGTCATCCCAAAAAATGCGCAAAAAGTAGATTGGGAGGTAGAACTTGCCGTGGTGATCGGCAAAAAAGCGAAACACGTGGATGAGGCCAGTGCGCTGGATTACGTGGCGGGGTACACCATAATGAATGACTACACGGAGCGCGCCTGGCAGAGTGAGGGTACAGGGCAGTGGACAAAAGGCAAGAGCCCGGATACGTTTGGTCCGTTGGGACCATTTTTGGTTACACCTGAAGCGGTTGGTGATCCACAAAATTTAAAGCTGTGGCTGAAAGTGGATGGCAAAACAATGCAGGATGGTAATACAAAAGACATGATATTTAGTGTTGCGCAACTCATCAGTTATGTCAGCAGCATGATCACCTTGCTGCCGGGAGATGTGATTGCTACGGGTACACCTTCCGGTGTTGGGAAAGGAATGAAGCCGCCTCGTTATCTCAAGGCGGGTGAAGTGGTGGAATTGGGCATAGAAAAAATCGGAACACAAAAACAATTAGTGAAAGCCTATCAGCCTGGGCAATGATTGTGCTTGCGCTAAAAGTTGATTGAAGTGAAAGAGAAAGTCACCACCTGGTACCTAGAGATGCTTCGCCAGGAAGATTTTATTCCTAAATACCTGGATGACCCTGAACTGGAAATTGTGGAAGTGAAAATCAGGGACTTTAGGTACAACCGATTTTTATATTCACTGGTTGGCAAGCAATGGAGTTGGACGGACAAACTCAAGTGGACGGATGAGCAGTGGCGCGAATATGCGGAAGACGAAAACCTGCTCACCTTTGTTGCCTACTACGCTGGCACACCGGCCGGGTACTATGAATTACATCTTGAGGATAATGACAATGTTAAAATCGAGTATTTCGGTTTGTCGCCAAGATTCATCGGAAAAGGAATTGGTAGCCATTTATTGTCAAGCGCCATTGCCACAGCCTGGGGCCGGAACGCTAAGAGAGTATGGGTACACACCTGCAGCCTCGACCACCCCGCAGCATTGAGCAACTACAAAGCACGAGGAATGATTATCTACGATACAATTACCAAGTAGCAACTAATGACTCAATACTAATGACTCAATACTAAGGACTCAATACTCAATACTAGCAACCCAAGACTATTTCTTAAATTTCTCCCTCAGCTGCGCCAGCTTTTCTTCCATGCTTTCCTCTTTCACTTTGGGTCGTTGAGGCGAAGCCTGCTTTTTCTTTTCTACTCTTTTCTTTTCCCTTTGTTCTTTTTTAATGGGAGCAGGTTTTTCACCAAAGGGATCGCTTTTCATGGAAAGCGCAATTCGTTTACGGGCTACATCCACTTCCAATACCGTGACGCGCACTTTCTGTTGTACGGTAATGACCGCGTTGGGATCTTTTACGAACTGATCACTCAAATGGCTGATATGAACCAATCCATCCTGATGCACGCCTATATCTACAAAGGCACCAAAGTTGGTGACGTTGGTGACGATGCCGGGCAACACCATACCGATCTTCAGGTCTTTGATTTCATTTACTCCTTCCTGAAAGGAGAACACTTCAAACTTTTCGCGGGGATCGCGCCCTAACTTTTCCAACTCCGATAAAATATCCGTGAGTGTGGGGAGACCCACGGTGTCCGTCACGTATTTTTTGAGATCAAGTTTTTTTCTCAGCTCTGCGCTGGTCATCAAATCCTTGATCGTGCAGTTAAGGTCTTTGGCGAATTGCTCCACCAGTTCATAACGCTCGGGATGTACGGCACTGGCATCCAGGGGATTTTTTGCATATCGGATGCGGAGGAAACCTGCGCATTGTTCAAAAGCTTTATCACCCAGGCGCGGCACTTTGGTTAACGCCTTACGATCTTTAAATGCGCCATGCTCGTTGCGGTAGTCCACAATACTTTTTGCCAATTGTGGTCCAAGTCCTGACACATAAGAGAGCAAATCTCTGCTGGCCGTGTTCACTTCCACACCTACAGAGTTCACACAACTCATCACCACATCATCAAGGCCTGCTTTTAATTTGGTTTGATCCACATCGTGCTGGTACTGACCTACACCGATGGACTTGGCATCCAGCTTGACCAGCTCCGCCAACGGGTCCATCAACCTTCTGCCGATGGAAACGGCTCCACGCACAGTGATGTCCTTGTTAGGAAATTCTTCGCGGGCAATGTCTGATGCGGAATAAATGGAAGCGCCACTTTCATTCACCATCACTACGATAATTTCTTTGGGCAAACCAATCGATTTGATAAACGATTCCGTTTCGCGGCTGGCCGTACCATTGCCGATGGCGATGGCTTCTATTTTAAAACGGTCGCACAACCCCAGAACGATGGTGCCTGATTTGGTGGTTTCGCGTTGTGGTTCGTTGGGATAAATGACCGTATCAAATAACAACTCACCTTGTCCGCCAAGGCATACGAGTTTTGTTCCTGTGCGAAAACCGGGATCGAGTGCAAGCACGCGTTTTTGCCCAAGGGGTGAGGCCAGCAATAATTCTTTCAGGTTGGAAGAGAAAACCTTGATGGCTTCCAGGTCTGCCTTCATTTTTGTTTCCACCCTCACTTCTGTTTCCAGTGAAGGCTTTAACAATCGCTTGTAGCTGTCTTTCACAGCCAATGCTACCTGTTCGCTTACCGCAGAACTCGATTTTACAAATTGTTTCTCCAGTAGGTGTACCGCCTGGGTTTCGTCCGGTGCAATGTCCAGCGTTATGAAACTTTCTTTTTCTGCCCTGCGCATGGCCAGCAAGCGGTGGGAGGGTGTTTTTTTGATGGGCTCTTTCCAGTCAAAGTAGTCTTTGAATTTTTGGGCCTCTTCCGATTCCGCTTTTGATTTTACTACGGAGGCCTGAATCATTCCCTCATTCCAGAATAAATCCCGGATTTGCTGACGCGCCTCCTGATTTTCACTGACCCACTCCGCGATAATATCCCGGGCACCAGCCAATGCTTCTTCCGCATCCGCTACACCCAGTTCCGTATTGATAAAAGTGGCGGCCTCTTTGGACGGATCAAATTTTCCTTGTTCAAACAACCGCAGGGCCAACGGCTCAAGTCCTTTTTCTTTGGCAACAGAGGCCCTTGTTTTGCGCTTGGGTTTGTAGGGCAGGTAGATGTCCTCGAGTTCGGTGAGCGTCTCGGCACGATTGATCAGTTTCTCCAATTCAGGCGTGAGGAATTGTTGCTTTTCGATGGACTTCAGAATAGCCTCTCTGCGTTTGTCCAACTCGACCAGTTGCTCATGGCGATCGCGGATGTTCGTGAGGGCAACCTCATCCAGCGTTCCCGTCATTTCCTTGCGGTACCGCGCAATAAAAGGGATGGTAGAACCGCCTTCGAGCAAATCAACAACCACCTGAACCTGATTAGTAGTCAGCTTCAGTTCAGCGGCAATACGGGCAACGTTATTCATCGGGTAAAAATATCCTTGATTGGGATGGCAAAAATAAGACGCCTGACGGGGAGTAAAAGCCGTAGACGCGATTATTTAAAGAAATATATTTTGATGAACTTGTCTTGCCGATTTGAAGACAATTGAATATAAAGTACCTACATCAATCGAGACCGACCGCCTCACCTTGCGCACGTTCCGGGATGAAGACTGGAAAGATTTGCATGCCTACTATTCGGATGAAGTTTGTACGAAATACACCATTGGCCGCACGCTGACCGAAGGGGAGACGTGGCGCACCATGGCGGGAATGATTGGTCACTGGCAGTTGCGTGGGTACGGCCCGTATGCCGTGGAAGAAAAGGAATCCAAAAAAGTGCTGGGCCCGGTGGGATTGTGGTATCCCAACGACTGGCCCGAACCGGAAATCAAATGGGGACTGGCCCGGCACGCGTGGGGCAAGGGCTACGCGAGGGAGGCCGCCATAGCGGTAAAGAAGATGGCGCTTGGTACAATAGAGAATTGCAATTTGATCAGCCTGATCCTGGCCGACAATCAATCTTCCATCAAAGTGGCGAAGGCAGTGGGTGCCACCTTTGAGAAGGAAATAATGTTCAGGGAAAAGGTTTGTCATATCTACAGACACGCTTAAACGATGGGCATTAGAACCTGGTAGGTTATTAAGTGTTTCTGAATTCGTTCGCCAATGGGCTAATAAAAATTATAGGATTTACACTTCGTGTAGCAATATCATAAGACGTGAAGGCGTTCAATGAAAACCTAACAAAAACGCTAGTCTTATGAAAAATCTAATTTATCTGATCGCAGTTATCGCGGTAGCCATTGCATGCTCCTGTCCCACAAACGACACGCCTATTAATTCCATTATCGGTGACGTTAGCTTCACTTCGAAGTTTGGAGAATCTCCTGCCAATGCCAAGGAAGATCTAAGAATCAAAACTCATTTAGAGTATGTAGAATTACTTTTGAGAGGAACGGATGTAACTCATTGGCCGGAAGTTCTCAGGCAACAAAGGGAGATAAATCTTGATTTGCTTCACGAGTATTGGACCAGGGGTAACTTTCCGAAAAATTATGACCATCCTGGCCAACGGAAACCATGTTTTATCGATAGGGATGGAAATATCTGTGCAGTTGGGTATCTCGTTGCCGGTAGTGAAGGAATTGAAATCGCTAGAACCATCAATGAACAATTCAAATATGCCGATATCTATGATATAAAATTTCAGCAAATGACTGACTGGGTAGGTAAATCTGGATTAACTGTTCAGGAACTTGCGATGATTCAACCGCAATACGCTTATACGCGGCCAGACAACGATCGAACAAGTCTTCCGTCAGCACTTCTGAGTGGCGTGAATATTTCGCTGATCACACTTAACGGAATTCAAATTACAAATCCGGTTGAATCAAAAGGAACACCTGTTTTAGGTATTGTTTTCGGGCTCGGGCAACTGTTTACAGGCCTTGCAAATTATCCGACTGATCATGTCTTTGATACCGGTGGATATCGCGTAAGTGGAGATAAAAAAGCGATTTCTTTGATTAATATTGGACTGGGTACCAGTACTTTTATCATGAGCGTGGCTAATTTGAGGATCAATAGACACCGGGAGAGGAGCTCAACTGCAGTTAGCCTTTATTGTCCCTCTGATGGAAAAAATACTGGAATTGGATTGAGGTTTCACAAACGAATTTGATACTGAAGAAAAGTTGAAAATATTCGAACAGGAAATTACAGTCACCAGTAAAGACATTGACGAACTCCACCACGTGAACAATGTGGTGTACGTGCAATGGGTACAAGACGTGGCGAAAGCACATTGGGAAAAGATCGCACCAGCGGAAGTGCAGGCGAAATACATTTGGATGGTGCTCCGGCACGAAGTGGATTACAGAGGCCAGGCCGTGGAGGGTGACGTGTTAATGGCCAAAACATGGGTAGCATGGTCGGAAGGGGTGAAGTCCGAACGGCATGTGGAAATCCTCCGTCTAGAAACGGGCAAAATACTGGCCAAAGCAAAAACCCTATGGTGCCTGCTGGACGCCCACACCAAAAGACCCAGGCGCATCGAAAGCGATATTACAGCCGTTTTTCAGGACTAGGCCTCTGTTTTTTCTTAGGGATAAGGATTATCTATGGATAAGGAATATATTAGTAGTGCAGTTAGTTTGGATATATCCAAAGCAAAAACCCTATGGTGCCTGCTGGACGCCCACACCAAAAGACCCAGGCGCATCGAAAGCGATATCACGGCTGTTTTTCAGGATTAGACCCTTTGTTTTTTCTTAGGGATAAGGATTATCCATAGATTAAGGATATATTAGTATTATTTATTTTATAAATATCTGTTATTAAACAATCCGAAAACTAGAGTAATTATTTTTTTAAAATATATGAACAGTTTAATTAAGGCAATCTTCATAATATCTCTGGCGCTAACTTATTCTTCGTGCGGCAGCGACAATGAATTGACTGTAGCCGTATCGTTCATGGAACCCACTGACGGGTCACTGATAGTAGAAACATTTGACGCAATGGTTAATGTGCAACCGGGCAATGGAATTGAGAGACTTGAACTATATATGAATAATGTTGCTATTGGCGCAGCTAATGATTTGCCATACAAATTTACAGTTAATATTGAGGGCTATCCCTCGGGTATTTATATCCTTAAAGCGTTAGCTTACCATCATTCTGGCGATACTTATTCCAACGAAATTGAAATAAATATTGCAAAACCGAGCTTAGAAAAGCCCATAGGACTAACAGCCTCAAAGGGAACTTTCGGTGCTAAGATTGCACTTACTTGGAATCCCAGTCCGAATGCATCGAATTATGAAGTATACAAATTAGACAATTTAACTGGCAAATATTCAATTATAGGAACAGCCGCTGATAACGCCTATGTAGATACAAATGTGGAAAAAACTTTAACGCAATATTTTTATAGAATTAGGGCGTTTAATTCGGAGACTATCTTCAGTGGCTATAGTGAAGTTGACTTTGGGTATACTTCAGGAAAACCATATGACCTTATTCGATCATTTGGCGAAGAAGGTACCACTAGCGGGCAGTTTGGATTTGTCGCTTTAATCGCGATTGACGACAATGATTTATTGTACTTGAGTGATGATGGGCAAAAAAATATTAAGATATATACGCTTGACGGCAACTTTCAAGGGCTTTTAAAATCAAATATAGATTCTCAGGCGCCTTTGTTAATTGGAAACAAGGTTGTCACAACTCAAGGTGAAATTCTGGTAATTGAGGAAAGCGGGAAGCCACCAATTAATATTGCAACTGGATTAAATATTGTAGGGCAGATGGCCCATGATGGTGAAGGAAATATTTATATGGCCGTCAACCATAATTCAACCGAAGGCTACAATCATCACAGAATTTATAAATACGATATCCTCGGTACGTACGTTACCAGTTGGGGTTCAAAGGGAACTGGAAATGGTGAATTAAATGAACCTTGGGGCGTATCTGTTTATGAGGGTAACGTTATTGTAACGTGCCAGATTAATAAGAATGCTCAATTTTTTAGTAGTGCAGGCCAATATCAAAAGACCATTGATTTCTCGGGCTTCTCAAATATTACTTATGGCAACTATGTAAAAGATGGTTATCTATATGTTGCTGCGGGATCCCATATATTAAAGACCGACTTGGATGGTAAGGTAATTGAAAAAATTGGAGTAGATATGCTAACAAACGCAACTAGCGTTGTTGTTGCTGGCAATGGGGATATAGTAGCCGCAGAACCATATTCCAGAAAGATAAGAGTGCTTAGAAAAAGTAAGTAGAAAGGATGTAAGACCCCTCACGGTCGCTCCTCACAGTCGCTCGGCTCTGCCGAGTGACTTATTCATTCTTCCAATTTATTCTTTTGGCCTCAGGCCAGCAAACTGCCATCCCCAACATGGCTTAAGTTTGTAACTTAAGCCCACGCTAACCAGTAGAAACTTGATCTCATCAACAGGGCTTAGTTCATGCATTCTATACGATTCTTAGACTTTCGCTAAGTTTTTCCGGAACTTGAAGGGAAACACAAAAAGCACTAGCTTGATAGTGACTTAAATAGGTTGGAGCCTGCTACATACACGTCCTCCAGCGGCAGCCGTTCAGGGGATTCGGCAAATGTTTCTTAATAAAACGATCTAAAAATGACCTTGTCCACCAATCAACAAACAAATGAAAACAACGCTCATTCTTGGACTGACCGCAGCGGTCATCCAACTGTCTTGCTCTGGCAAACCCGAAACTATTGATTTTGCAAAAGAGGAGGCTGCGATTAAAGAAGTTATTGCATCGGAGAGCAGGGCCTTTTGGGAGAAAAACTACGAAGCGTGGGCGGATTGCTGGCTACCTGCTGATTATGTACGCGTAATCGGTTGGTGGGAAAAAGGTGGCGTAACGGTATACGAAGGTTGGGAACGTATCAGTGGCGAAATGAGCGCTTTGATGGACAAATATCCTGAACCCAATCCACAAAATGAAATCAATGAGAATTTCAATGTCCGCATTTCAAATACCATGGCCTGGGTTACGTTTGACCAGATTGGTAGCGATACGGGTGAAGACGCTATGGATATGCCGGGCAAGGTACCCAACACACGCGTGCTTGAAAAAGTAAATGGGAAATGGAAATTGGTCTATGTAGGATGGATTTTGCCGGCAAGCAATGACAACGGCAACTAGGAAGCGGTTGCTTCAACTATCAATCCCCTCACAGTCGCTCGGCTGTGCCGAGTGACTTATATATTCCTTTGGCCTCAGGCCAGCAAACCTCCTCCCTCTGTGAGCTTCAGGGGAGAAAATTTTCCCGCGCTACTGTATTTCCATTCGGTTTCATCGGTAACGTAACCGCTGGTTACCGGATTCTGTATGATGTATTCCACTTTCTGGTCATAAATATGAGGTAGGGAAAGTTCGGTGGGGTGGTTGGTCTTTTGCCAAACCATAAATTGCTGATTCTGCTTTGTTCCCTTCGCAAATCGTTCAAACATATGCAATAGCCACTCTCTTCGACTTTCTCCCGGTTCCTTTATGGCTTTTAGAATCTCCTTTGCGGTGTAGCTTTTCATATCACGTATTACCTCGGCCAGTTTGGATTCATGGTGTTGCGCGATAAGATGTACGTGACTGGGCATAATGACGTACTCGAAAACTTTTAATCCTTTGTTGGCTATGCAATACCTCAAACTCTCGATGATGATTTCACAATATCTTTCTCTGGTAAATAAATCGATCCAACCTGCTATGGTGAATGTGATGAAGTACGGATGGTCCGTGTTTGCTTTGCGAAGCTCTGACATACTTTGCCAAAAATACAACTTTGCAATTTAGCAAAATGGCCAGGAGGCCTTAGGAAGGTTAATAGAACTGTAATTAATGGACAGGAATTGGTCACTCGGCAGAGCCGAGCGAC
>CAZZNH010000009.1:76714-92388 GCA_964655635.1 uncultured Ohtaekwangia sp. | reverse complement strand
TTAATAGAACTGTAATTAATGGACAGGAATTGGTCACTCGGCAGAGCCGAGCGACTGTACGGATACCTATGATTTGTCTTGTTCCGTATCGCAGCTATCCCACTTTCTCCACCTGCTTTTTTTTAAACTCAGAGGGCGTGGAGCCGGTAAATTTTTTAAAGGCAGTATTAAAAGAAGAAACGGTATTGAACCCACAATCCGTGGCAATGCCTGCAATCGAGAGATGCTGCTTCCGAGCATCAAGCAATGCCTTTTTGGCTGCTTCGATGCGATAGGAATTCGTGAAGTGCAGGAAATTTTGTTTTAATGATTCACTGAGCACAAAAGAAAGAATGTGAGGGGGTATACCTGTCAGCTCTGCACATTTGCTCAGGGAAAATTCCGTGTCGAGGTAGGGCTTCTGCTCGTTCATTACGCTGATCACTTTCTGTTTATACCGTTCTGTTTCTTCTTTGGACAGGTTGAGGTTGCTGTACTTCTTCTTTTTGTCAAAGTTGAAAACATGGTTGTTCTTGAGCACCAGAAAACTGATCAGGTAAATGGACAGGGAATGAACAACGGCACCCGCTTCATAAGGAGTGAGCCGTAGGATGTAATTGGAAAAATAGCTGACCTGGAAAAAAGTGAGGGCGATGAGGAGAAACATGATGAGGATTCCCAGTCGTTCCCGCTCGTAATTTTTTACAAAAATGTACCAGCCGTAGACAAGATAGACCAGCGTGTAATAAAGCAATACACTGTAACCCCCGCGGTACCAGAATGCATCCAGATCAAGGTAAGGCGAGAGTGCGAAGATCAGCAGGGCAGGCGCGAAGTGAACAAGGTATAGCCGCGATGATGGCGTTTTTGCAAACAGTGTTTTGATGTACAATAAGAACAATGGCCCCAGCATGGCGTGGGCTGCAAATCCTACGTTCATCACCACCAGGTGTGGATCGGGATTGAACATAAATATGGTGGACTTGGCTACACGCAAGCCGATCATCAACAGCATGATGCCCAGGAAAAGATAATTCATGTTCTTCCGGGAATTGCTGATGAAATAAACGCCAAGCATTGCGCTTTGAAAAACCCCCAGCCAGCAAAGCACCAATATTATTTCTCTCATGAAAGCAAGTGATGCTACGAATTTACGATAAATGGATTAGTCTTCAATGAATTGAATCATTTGCTGACGTTGCTTTTCGTTGGGAAGTTTTCCCACGCCCGCGCTGAGGTTATCGATCATGTGATTGAGTTTTGCTGTGCCGGGTATCACGCAGGTTACCCCGGGATGGGCGAGAATAAATTTTAGAAAAAAGGAACCCCAGCTTTTGCAATCAAACTCCGCTGCCCAATCCGGCACCTGCTTTCCACGTACGCGTCCAAATAAACCACCACCTCCAAAGGGCTGGTTGACCAGCACGGCAACTTGTTGGTCCTGGCACGCTTTGAAAAGCCGATTTTCTGCATGGCGGCTGTTGATGGCGTAGTTGACCTGAATAAAATCCATTTGGTTGTTGCTGATGATGCGCTCCAACTCGTCATGAGAACTATCTACATAATGGGTGATGCCGATGTAACGAATCCTTTTTTCTTCTTTCCATTGTTGCAGCGTTTTGTAGTGGGTGCGCCAATCCACGAGGTTGTGAATCTGCATGAGGTCCATTTGTTTCCGACCCATGAGTTGGAAAGATTTTTCCATCTGTCTTATCCCGGCATCACGGCCGCTGGTCCACACCTTGGTGGCCATAAAAAGTTTTTTGTTGATACCCAGTTCGGTTGACAAATCGCCCACCACTTTTTCGGATCGGCCGTACATGGGCGAGCTATCGACAACGCTTGCCTGTTGCGCCACCAGTTGTTTCAATACATCCCGCAATGGATCCAGTTCGCTGCTGGAGTTGCCCACATCAAAAGTTTGCCAGGTGCCCACGCCCACGACAGGGAGTGCTTCGTTGCTGGAGGGTATTGTTCTTTTCATAATCGGTGTTGACATCCAGGATGGAATGGTGGTGGTGAGGGCCATGGCCGCCATCAGGTGTAAATACTCTCTTCTGTTCATGTTGAAGTCATTAATTTAACATTTTTTGAGATGCTGTGCCCGGTGATGATCCAGAGAATGATAAAGGGAATGAGCAAGAGTGCGATTTGATGCAAGCTTGTCCCTGATGAAAGCAAAAGCACGATACCCCAGCTTCCCAGGGTGTCGCCAAGCCGATAAACGGCCGTATCTAAAAAGTTTTTTGTACCGTATGGCAGGGCCAATGTTGATCCCAGCAGTAGGAGTTCGCGCGCAGGTCGCTGTACGGAGAGGTTGCTTACCTTAAAAATAACGATAGCCATGATAGCGGTAAGCATGGTGATTTGAAATCCCAAAAACATCATCAAGAGCAGCGAGAGGCAGGGGACAAGCAGGAATGCCACGGGTTTAACGATTAACTTCCTCATCAATAAAGGCAGCAATACCACCAGGCTGTTAATGACCAGGTCGATGATGGTGAATAGCGTTATCCGATCTGCTGCCACCAATTGGGATGAAACGGTTTTGATCATAAAGAAATAAAACCCGGTTGCGGTAAGTGTGTATAGGAGTATAAAAAAGGAGATGCGTTTGAAGGGAAACCGTGGCATGCATAAAGTTTCGTTTTGCCATTCAGTTTGCTCTTCGTCCTTGATGTTGAGAAAGATGAAGGCAATACTTACTAATAAGAAGGAAGAAAGTGGAAGCACCATGAGTGTTCCAATGGTTTTTGAAACGATCAAAATAATAATGGGTCCTGCAATGGCACCCAGGTTAGTAGCCATATAGAGTGGTATGGTTTGTTGAGGTGTATGGGATGCAGCGATTTTTCTCCACGCCAGGGATAACAAAGTAAGGCTGGTGGTGCTGGTAAAGGAAAAATAAAACAAGGCCCAACCAAATGTGGGCGATTCCAGCTTTTGATACATCACCAGCTGAACAACGGCAGTGAAAAGGAGCAGGTAGGGGATGGCCTTGCCGGGGTTATACTTTTTCTCGAGGTGCAGCAACAGCAGCGAAAGACAAAGTGTGGCCAGCAGGGTAGCCGTCATTAGCCAATTGAGGTATTCTGCTCCGCAAAAGGCCGCCATGCTGTCCCGAAGGGGACGCTGCATAAAATGATTGACAGAAATAGCGAAAGGGACGAAAAGTGAATAGGCGGTTCGGGTTCCGGTCATCAAGTTTTTTTGTTTCAATAACGCGAAGAGGGACGTGCACGATCGTGCAATTCGCTAAGGTGAGTGACGAATTAATTAATCAGAAGGCATGGTGTCGATTCATAAGGCACATTTGATGGTAGACACCGTGTACTTGTGTAAACCAGACACCCATGCTCAAAACTTATTTTATCACCTCGCTGAGAAGTATCCTTAAACACAAATTGACCACTGCGCTCAACGTACTGGGGCTTGCCGCGGGATTGGCTTCCGGCATGCTCATCATGAAATACGTTCAGGATGAATTAAGCTACGATCGGTTTCATACCCAGAAGAATAGAATTTACCGGGTTCAACACGACTTTCTCAAAGAGGGTGCTATCGACTTTCAATCCGCCAGAACCTACCCTAAAGTCGGCCCTGCCATGCTTGCGGAATTTGGAGAAGTAGAAAACTACTGCAGGATATTTAAAAAGTACAAAGGTGGAATAGTAAGGTACGAAGACCTTTCCTTCCAGGAAGAAAATTTGATCTACGCGGATACCTCCTTCCTAAGCATATTCGACTACGAGTTGACCCAGGGAAACCGCGCCACTGCGTTATCAGATTCACATACAGCCTTGATCGAAGAAAAGGTAGCCGTGAAATATTTCGGGATGACGGACCCCATTGGCAAAAGAATTTCCGTGGGCAGTATGCACGGAGTTGAAGAATTTGAAATTACAGGGGTTATCAAATCCCCGGAAAACTCGCATTTAAAATTTGAATTGGTTTTTTCATACGCCTCATTGATTGACTTGTTCGGAAACAGCGCCCATGATGTGTGGGGCAATTGGTATGACTTCTACACCTACCTGTTGCTAAAGCCGGATGTGGATGTCACTGGCCTTGAGGTGAAATTCCCCGCACTGGCCGACAAGTACGGGGGAGACAGGAGTGGCAGCAAACGCATTCAACTTTCCCTGCAGCCCCTTACCGACATTCACCTGTACTCCGACCTGATGATGGAGGCGCGGGCCAATGGTGACGCCAAAACGATTTACTTCCTTTCCATCCTCGCGATCGCCATCCTGCTGATTGCCTGGATCAACTACCTGAACATGGCAACCGCCAGCGCCATGGAACGAGCCAAGGAAGTGGGGGTGAAGAAGGTAACAGGAGCGACCAGGCTCCAACTGGGAATCCAATTTGTGGCGGAAGCGGCAGTTATAAATTTCTGTGCCATGCTGGCAAGTTTCGTGATCATTATCCTGGCATTGCCGGCTTACAATTTGTATTCAGGTTATCATGTCATCTGGACAGATTTGTTTGGCGATTTTGCTTTTTGGGATAAGGTGGCCTTGCTATGGGTGTTCGGGTCGCTGGTTTCAGGGGTTTATCCGGCACTTGTATTGTCTTCGTTTGATCCTGTAAAAGTGCTAAAAGGAAACTTGAAATCGTCAGGTCACGGAATCCTGTTGCGGAAAGTCCTGGTTGTAACTCAGTTTACCGCGTCCGTCATCCTGATCGCGGGAACGCTCATCGTGTACAGGCAGCTTCAGTTTATTCAGCGCCAATCGCTGGGTGTAGACATCAACCAGGTGATGGTGGTGAAAGCCCCTGATGTGATCACCGACCAAAATCTCTACAACAGAACATTGGAGGCGTACAAGAGTGAAATCCTTCGCGGCCCAAATATAGAGGCCGTCACAGTGGCCTCTGAGATTCCGGGAAGGGGCGTGAGTTGGTACATGCGTTCGTTCCGGGAAGGGGACGATATCAACAATGACCCCACGGTGATCTACGCAGCCGTTGTGGATGCGGACTATTTCAAGTTGCTGGGCATTGAATTGGTGGCCGGGCGATTTTATTCAACGGATACCCGCGAGGACTCCACCAACGTCATTTTAAATGAGAAAGCCATTGAAATGCTGCGGTTTGAAAGCGCAGAGCAAGCACTGCAGCAGCGGGTACGGATTTCGAGGCGTACCTACACGATCGTTGGCGTGGTTAAAAACTATTATCACGAGAGTCCCAAAGAAGCTTTTGATCCAACGGCCTACTTGTTGATGAATGAGGAGAAAGTATATTTTGCCATTCGAACGACCGGTGCCGATTTTTTTCCTGCACTGAACCATGCGGAGTCTACCTTTAAAAACATATTTCCGGGTGCACCCTTTGACTATTTTTTTCTAAATGATTTTTATAATCAGCAGTTTGAAAACGACTCTAAATTTAACAGCCTGTTCAATGCCTTCTCATTGATCGCCATCATAGTCGCGTCACTGGGACTTTTTGGATTGGCTTCTTTTACCATTTCGCAGCGCAGGAGGGAGGTGGGTGTGCGCAAGGCATTGGGTGCATCCATTCAGGTGATATTCCTGTTGTTCACGAAAGATTTTATGAAACTGATTGTGATTGCCAATGCAATGGCCGTTCCTCTCGTGTTGGTGATCATGGAGCAATGGCTGGACAATTTCGCACAGAAAATTACCATTGGCGTAGGCGTTTTTGTGGTTTCCGCATTGGCCACGGTGGTGATTGCCATGGCTTCGGTGGGTTATCACGCCCTAAAAGCAGCGCTTGTCAATCCCGTGGAGACGTTGAGGTGCGAGTGAGGAGATTTTTTTGCTCTTTGCAGCCAACGACCCTGATTAAAGATTTGGTATCTTTATTTCATGAAAGCAAAATTTATATTCTCTCTATCGATACTTATATATTGTATCTCGGCATCAGCCCAAATCAAAAAAGAATACATTAACCCAGGACCAGGCTATACCAATACACTTGTTGTCACAAGCGGTGCCGCCAAAACCATTTATATTTCCGGCCAGGTCGGGGAGGGCAAAGACCTTGAGACACAAATCCGATCTGCATTTAAAAACCTGGAGAAACAATTATCAGATGCCGGAGCCGGACTGTCTGATATTATAAAAATGACAACCTTTATCGTGCGATATAAGGAAAGTGATCTAGATATTTTCAGAAAAGTGAGAGGCGAAATACTGGGCGCCAGCCAGATGCCTGCCAATACGCTGGTGGGCGTTTATTCTTTGTTCAAAGACGAATACCTGGTGGAGTTGGAAGCCGTTGCTGTAATAGCGGTAAAATAATATAATTGGTTTGGGTATTTTGGATCACCAAAAAAACCTGAACAATGAAAGCATTATACATTTTACTGCTGATTCCATGCATCGCTTTTGCACAACCATCTGTGAAGGCCAGCCGCGAGTTGACCAAGAAGGAGGGGGCTAACATCCTTGCGGAATTTAAAGGCTTATTGTCCATCCCGAATCACGCTTCGGACCTGCCCAACATACAGCGCAACGCGGAGTTGATAAAGAAAATGTTTGCTGATCGGGGATTTGCCATGCAATTGCTGCAGGAACCCGGGGCGCCTCCCATTGTTTATGGTGAACAAAAGGTGAAAGGAGCAACACGTACACTCTGTTTTTATGCCCATTATGATGGCCAGCCTGTTGATCCGGCCTTGTGGAAAATGGATGCGTTCAATGCAGCGCTGTATGACAAAGCCATGTACGATGGTGGTAAACCTATTCCTATGCCTAAGGCCGGAGAGCCTATCAATGATGAGTGGAGAATGTATGGAAGGTCGGCCAGCGATGACAAGGCACCCATCATTGCCATGGCCGCAGCCATCGATGCGCTCAAGGCTTCCAAGATTGGACTGACTTCCAACATCAAATTATTTTTCGATGGTGAGGAAGAGTCCAGTTCACCGCATATTGAGACATACATGACGAAGTATGGCGATCTTTTTAAAGACATCACCGTTTGGCTTCTGGTAGATGGAGCTGTTTATCAAACCGGTGACCCTTCGTTCAAATTTGGAGGAAGAGGTATCACCAGTATGCAGTTAAAAGTTTATGGTCCTTCAAGGCCGCTACACAGTGGACATTATGGCAACTGGGCGCCAGTACCTGGACAGATGTTGGCTCACTTGTTGGCATCTATGACGGACAAGGAGGGCAATGTGCTTATTGATGGATACTATGATAGTGTAGAACCGATCTCCGATTTTGAACGGAAGCAAGTCATGAGCGCACCCAACATTGATGGACAAATGAAAGAAGAGTTGGGGTTGGCACGAACAGAAGGGAAGGGGTCCTTGAATGAAAGAATGTTAATCCCGTCCTTAACCATCAACGGGTTGGCCAGCGGCTCCGTTAACGATAAGGCTGCCAACATTATTCCGAGTTTTGCAATCGCTGAACTCAGCATGCGATTGGTAAAAGGAAATGATCCAGTCAAAATGATGGATTTGGTTGAGACTCACATCAAGAAGGAAGGATGGCATATTGTCCGGGAGGATCCTGATCACGAAACGCGAATGAAATATCCACGCATTCTAAGGGTTGTAAGGGACAAGGACGGTTTTCCCGCAATCAAGGTCAATATGGATCAGCCCGAGATCATGGGTGTCATCAATGGCGTCAAGTCGTTTACCGGTGACCGTGCTGTATTTCTACCAAGTTCGGGAGGATCGAATCGCGTGAACAACGCCATCTATGATGTGCTGAAAACACCGGCTATTTCGGTGAACATGGTGAATCATGACAACAACCAGCACGCGGAAAACGAAAACGTGCGCATAGGTAACCTGTGGTACGGTGTCGATTTGATGTCTGTTCTAATGACCTTGCCCAACGAGATTCAGAAAAAGTAGGCTAAGTCAGCGTAGAGACAATCCCTGATCTATGCAATTCCGTATTTAGTGTTATGCGGAAGGTGGTTATTTTGTTTGTGTTGGTGGGAACCTCTTGGTTGGCGTTGGGCCAGGAAAAGTTTGCCTTGATTGAATTGTTTACCTCCCAGGGTTGCTCAAGCTGCCCGGCCGCTGATAGGAACCTGAGCGAACTTGCGAACGCTGCTGGCGCTACGAATATTTATGCGCTTTCCTTTCATGTCGACTACTGGAATTATATTGGGTGGAAAGATCCGTACAGTAGCAAAGCATTTACCGAACGCCAAAGGAACTACGCGCGGGTCTTGCCTTCGCAGGTTTATACCCCACAAATGATCGTGAATGGACACGTGGAGTTTGTTGGATCAAACAAAAGCAGGCTTCAGGATGCCATCAAAGAGGCGATTAATGAACGACCGAAATATCAACTGGATATTTCAGAGCTGACCATTCACGGTGATAAAGCCACGTTCACCTATCGCCTTGATCAACCACCGGCCAACGAATGGCTAAACGTGGCGCTGGTGGAGAAAAGTATTGAAAATGAGGTGACGCGAGGTAAAAACATAGGAAAAACCTTGCGCCACAATAACGTTGTCAGGTCCTTTGAATCTGTTCCACTAAAAAAATCCGCAAAACTCCAGGTGATGTTGAATGGCGGGACGTGGAAGAATTATGCAGTCATTCTCTATGTACAGGATGAGAATTTAAAAGTGGTTGGGGCCACAGCTATCAATATTTCTGATTACTATTGACGAATTGAATTGTTCATCCTATGTCTACCCATCCCGAATACATTGCGCACATCGAACGGCAACTGGGAAACAAGGCAAACATCCGCCCGATGTTCGGAGGTCACACACTGTATTATGAATCCAAAGTTGTCGGCCTGATTTGCGACAATACCCTGTTTGTTAAAGTCACGCCAGGTACGGAAAGGTTGTTGGGAAAAGGCGAAAAAGGTCATCCTTATGAGGGAGCAAAGGAGGCGTTCGTGATTGACGAAAGTACCGTATCCAACAAAAATCAATTGCTGAAAATTATTACTTGTTGCGCAGCGGATGTGAAGATCAAACCGCCCAGAAAGAAAAAGAAAAAGTGAACGTCAGCGCTTGCTGTTATGAATTTTATGCTCCATGAGCCTGGCGATGGTGGTTGCCCGCTCCTTGGCTTCGTCTGCCATCGCGCCTTCAAAATGCTGATCAACCGTGTCAAAGAATAGCTGTTTCCATTGCTCAAAATGAACCGACTCCAAAGGCGTTTGCTTGTTCAATTCAACGTGTTTGGTCATCGGATCGCCACGGTAAGGCCCGGTGCCAAAAAGGATACCCTCCCAGAAGTCATACATTACAGGCAGGTGGTGTGCCCAGTCTACCCGCGCCACATCATTGAAGATGTACCCGATAACATCATCTGTTCTGACCTTTTCATAAAATGAGTCGATCAAAACCTTAACATCATCGCGATTATCGATATCCGTCCTCATGTTCGCCTTTGTTGTTCAATACGCCAAAATAGAAATTTACCATGGATTAAAAGCTGATGGATGTCATCCCATTTTTCCAACCTTTTGGGGAAGTCGGTGGTCTAAAAGCCAGGAGCCTAAATCGCCCAACTTATGAATCGCTTTGCGCTGACGCTTTTGATATTTATTTTTTTGGCTTGTGAAAAACAGCCGCACGCGGACCTGCAGGGGTCTTTGGTATTCGGTGAGGCATATGGATTTTGCGTGGGAGATTGTGCCCATTTCTTCAAGCTCACGGTTGGCAAGTTATACCAGGATAATATCGAACGGCTCACCAATGAAGAACCTACTTTCAACGAGATGGCGTTGTCCAATGTTCGGTTTGAGATAGCCAGGAACCTGCTACGCGACTTTCCTCAGTACCTGAAAAATAACCCGAATCAGACCATTGGGTGTCCTGATTGTGCCGACCAGGGTGGAATACATTTATATTACCATTCGGGCATCGAAAAAATGTACTGGCATATCGACACTGCGGTCGACAATCAACCCGAAGAAATACGTGAATACCTCGCGCAGGTCAGAGCGATAACTGCGCAACTAAGAAAGTAGTTAGGCCAACTCTCTCAAGTCCACAGGCACTACGCGCGAAACACCTTTTTCCACCATGGTAATTCCGTAGATAACATCCGTGCTTGTCATCGTGCGCTTGTTGTGCGTCACGATCACAAACTGGCTGTCTTTGCTGAAGTTGCGGATGATGTTGTTGAACTTATCGATGTTGGCATCGTCCAGGGGAGCATCTACCTCATCAAAAATACAAAACGGAGCCGGTTTCAGCAGGTACATCGAGAAGAGCAAAGCCGTTGCCGTCAGCGTCTTTTCACCTCCCGATAACTGATTGATGGTGAGCGGACGTTTTCCTTTTGGCTTGGCAATGATTTCAATATCGGATTCCAGTGGCTTGCTCGGATCGGTCAATTTTAAATCGCAGTCATCACCTTCGGAGAACAACGACCTAAAGACATCAACAAAATGTTCCTTGATCTTGTTGAAGGCCTCCATGAAGGTATTGCTTGCTACATCTTCGATTTCACCAATGGTGCTGAGCAGCGATTCCTTGGCTTTGATGAGATCCGCCTTCTGCGTGTTGATGAAATCATTGCGTTCTTTGATCTCGTTATAGGCCTCCATCGCCATCGGGTTGATGGGCCCCATATTTTCAAGGCGGTCTCTGATTTTAGTTACATCATTGCGAAGTTTTTCCTCATCAGGCATGGCTTCATCCTCTGGCGATGTTTCTGCCTTCAGCACATCATCCAATTCAACTTTGAATTCAACCGATAACCTTTCTTTTACAGAATTAAGCTCAAGTTTGCTTTCGCTGAGCTCATTCTGCAACGACATGAGTATCGTGTCAATATTCTGCATTTGGTGCGACACCTCACGCAGGTCTTTATCAAACTGATCGATTTCTCCACGGGCAGCATAGTATAATTTTTCTGCTTCACCCAGCCCTTTTTCCATCTCCTCCTTTTGCGCATACATCGCGATCAATTCTTCATCATTGCTTTGGGTTGTTTCAATGATGGTCTTGATTTCCTCCTCGTTCTTTTTCAGTTCTTCCTGGCTGGTCTCGATGCGGGCGGTACTTTGCTCCATCGATTCCTGCTTGAATCTCACCTCCTGTTCAAGGCTCTTTACCCTGTTCTCCTGTTGATGGGAAAATATATTTTGTTCATTGAATGCGTTGGACTTCTGGCTAAGAATCTCGTTCTGGGCGTTCAGGTCGTCCGTGATCAATTTCAGTTTCTCCTCATCCTGCTGAACTTCAAGCAGCGCCTGCTCGGCTTTGGGCTTAAGGTCCTCCAGTTCTTTGATCAGGTTTTGAATTTTTTCCTGAATGTCTTCCCTGCGCAAGTCGGCAGAGTTGAGCATGTGGGCAAACTGTTCCTTCTTGGTGCGCACGGAAATGAACTCATCATTAACCATTTTAATGGCATTCTGAGCTTCCTCGATTTGCTGCTTCAGGGTATTGTTGCGCAACTTTTCCAGTTCGCGCTGCTTGTCCAGCAATCCCTGTCTGATGTCCTCCACCTTCCTGGAAAGTTCTTTAATTTCTTTGTCCAGTTTTTCCAGGTTCTTGGCACGTCCGATTTTTTTGCCTTCAAACAAACCAACTGAGCCACCTGATAAACTGAATCGTCTCTTGGTTACTTTGCCATTCTTGGTGATGAATGTATTGCCATCTTCCGCGGGAATTGATTTAACATCTCCATCGTGTACGTACACCTTGTCGAGGATGTAGGCCATGAGCTTGCCGTACTTGGCATCATATTCAATGATCTGGGTTGCAGGGAACGCATCGGAATACATGTGAATATCAGAAGGCACGAACTTTTCGAATGCATCCAATATGAAAAAGTTCGCTTTGCCTTTGCTTGCATCACTCAGTATGTTGATGGCTTCGTACGCTTCCGCTTCATGCTCAACAATGTAGTAGTTGAGGTACGGTTCCAGGAAATTTTCTATAGCGACACGGTAATCTTCGCTTGTGGAAATGATGTCTGATAGGAGTGGCGCATTTTTTGTCCATCCGACATTCTTTTTCAGGAATTTGATGGCTTCCGGAAAACCTTCGAGGTTTTCAACCAGCGATTTGGTGAGTTGATATTCATTTTGACGCGCATCGAGTTTACGACCCACTTCGGTCATCTCTTCGCGAATCATCTCTATGGTTTTTTCAACACTTGACGACCTCTGAATTACTTCGCTCTCATCATTTTTTAGTTTTGAGAGATAGGCATTTTTTTCTGTGATCTCTTCCTGCAATACGACCAGTTTCTTTTCAAAGTCGGCCAGGCTCGCACTTTGCTCATTGGAGTCTGTCGCGGTCCTTTCTATCTCTTGTTTGAAAGAAGATACCTGTATCTCACGAATCTCCAGCGCCTTGTTGAGTTGGTAGGATTCATCTTGTTTGGTACGGTGCGCCTTGCGCAATGCATCTACTTCGCCTTGCAGGGTGAGGGTCGAAGCTTTATGGGTATCATAGTCCGCCTTGAGTGCATCGACTTTGGCAGTGATTTCATTGAGGAGCGCGAGTGCAGATTCTTTTTCGGTCTCGAGGCTCTGGATGCTGAACCTGGCTCTTTCGTTACTCTTCTTATCCTGATCTATTTGCTCTTTCAGACCCGTGGCACGGTCATTTAGAAAGCGAAGTCTTTCGTTCTTGATCTGCTTCTCACTTTCATATTGCCTGATCTTGCTGACAAACTCGTTGATCGCCTTTTGCCTGCTGGAAAGTGTGTTCTCTTTCTCGATGAGCGCAGCTTTTGATTTCTCGATTTGCGCTTCCTTCTCAGCTATCGCGGCAGTTAGGGCTCCTTTGCGGTCGTTCTCCGATTCAAGTTGTTTGCTTATCGAATCAAATTTCTCCTTTTGCTTTTTTACAACCAGCTTAGCCAACTGAATGCTCTTGTGCTTATACTCCTCTTTGATGCGATAGTAGGTCTCGGTTTGTTTGGCCTGTTTTTCCAGGCTCTTCATGTTCTTCTCAATTTCGAAGAGCAGGTCCTCGACACGCTCAAGATCGGCATCCGTGTCTTCCAGTTTGCGCATGGTTTCTTTCTTGCGCTTCTTAAACTTGGAGATGCCGGCTGCTTCTTCAAACAACATCCTTCGCGAGTTGTCTCGGTCATTCAAAAGGTCGTCTACCATACCCAACTCGATGATGGCATAACTGTTGGATGCAACACCGGTGTCCAGGAAAAGATTCGTGATGTCTTTTAACCGGCAGGTCACGTTGTTCAAGAGGTATTCACTTTCGCCCGACCGGTACAGTCTTCTGGTTATGGTCACCTGTGAGTATTCAGTCGGCAGGATGTTTTTGGTATTATTGATCGTGAGAGAGACTTCAGCCATTTGCAATGGCGACCGCTGGTTGGTTCCATTAAAAATGATGTTCTCCATTTTTTCAGACCGGAGTGCACTTGTTTTTTGCTCACCCAACACCCACCGAATAGAATCTACGACATTCGATTTACCGCAGCCATTGGGTCCTACAATACCCGTGATTCCTTCATCGAAATTGATGACTATCTTATCAGCAAAACTCTTAAATCCCTTGATCTCCAGCTTCGATAACTGCATGAATACGTAGTTGAGTAGTGGTTCTAGTTAGAAAGACCGCAAAGATAACCTTGATTTCCCATTTCAGAAATGCACGTCTCTAAATTCATCCACAATTTATCCATAGCAGAAAAATTACCTTAAAGTGAGAATTTGAGATAATTGGGTATCTTTGACCACATGGATTTTCAATTTTGGATATGGCTCATCGTGATTGTGATCACGCTTATTGCACGCGCCAATAAGAAGAAAGTAGAGCCGCCTCCATTGGAGGACGACTACCCCGACCAGGACCGGCCGACATCCAGCCGGACGCCTCCCAAGGCGATAACTTTTGAGGACCTGCTGCGGGAAATTCAGGGTGAGAAAGCGGTCAGGCCACCCGAACCAAAAGTGGTTGCCCAAAAGCCGGTTAAGGAATATGACTTTGTCGACTACGATGACGATATACCCGATGAGATCCAAGACCTCGAAGACGTAAATTACGACCCTGGCAATGATGACAAGGCGTTTCAGGCCTACGAAGCGGCTAAGCGAGAGGCCGCGAAAGGGGCTCAGGCCGCAGAGCCGTCAAAAGTAGGCGACCTCGTCCGGCTTGACCATTTCAAGGGTTACAAACAGCGCAAAAGACAAAAACCCTCATTCGATTTTTTGAAGGAGCTGAGAGACCCGAAAGGATTTAAGAAAGCTTTTATAATGAGCGAAATACTCAATAAAAAGTACTAAAAAGGGCATTTTTTTAACTAAAACTTACCTGACTTGGGTAATATGGACTTTTTTGCTGCCGAGGATGGCTGGTTTATTCATATTTACACTTTATATAATAGGGTTACTATACTTTTTTGAACGTTATCTATTATTGCTTAATTTTTTGAATTATTTCTTGAGATGAAATCCTGTAGTGCTTTAATAATCATGCTATTATCGGCTTTACTTTGCTTCAAGGCCAGTTCTACTGCAGCTCAGTGTTCCCATAAAATTGACGTCAAAGACGTGAAAGTAGACGAGAGGAGAATGATCGGGTCATTTAGCCTTGATGTAAATACCTCATCGGCCTTCAAAGGGAGTATCATTCAGCTGCGGGGTACAAGTCAGCAAATCACAGAATCGTTTTCAGGAAATGGCTACAAAGAATTTTCCTTTACAAAGCTGGAAATCGCGGACGATATCAGGTACAGGGCGATGGTGGAATTTAGCAGCGAGAATTCCCTGCTCTGTAAAAAGAAATTTATTGATGTTGATCTTAAGTCCGCAACCAGATAATGCAAAGACTTTTATACTTTTCATTTGGAATTATTTTTCTGCTTCTGATCGGAGCGGCTGATTCGTTCGGGCAATTAACCATCAATGTTACCAAGCAGGATGTTAGCTGCTTTAATGGAAACGATGGGCAAATTAATTTAACCATTAACGCAGTCGGACCCCTGGCAACTTCTCCATGGGACATCGAGTTGCAATATCGCTTTCCCGATAATACGTTTGTCCAACTGGCTTTTTACGATGACGTGGCCTTCACGACCATCACCTTTACGCCAGGTAACCTTTCCTTAAATGTTCCAGGTGCCGAAGCATTTGGTATACCCGCAAACCTGTTGGCAGATGGTACCTTTTATCGGGTCCGGGTTTCGGCATCAGGTACTGGCAGCTTTGTGCAAAGGAACAAGTCTACAGATATCACTATTGATCAACCCACACCGATTGATGGTACGGTAAGCTCAATTACCCAGGCATGCCTTCCAGGAACCGGTGCCATTTCTTTGGACGTGTCAGGGGGAACACCACTGGCTGGGCCTCCAAATTATATTTATACGTGGACTGGCCCTACCGCAATTCCTAACACGGTTGAGGATCCGACAAACTTAAACCAGGGATCATACGATGTCACGATTCAGGATGCGAACGGTTGTACGTTTGATATCCTGGGAATCGTGGTGCCGGGACCGGGAGATCCGGGAACAGATAATACGGTCAGTTCATGTAATGATGTTGCAGCGTTCAATTTGTTTGCAAGCCTTGGCGGCACACCGGATGCAGGAGGCACCTGGACACAATTAACCGGAGCGGCAAGAACCATTACTGGCAATAATGTAGACCTCAATGGTGCGGCAGCCGGTAGCTATGATTTCCAATACCAAATCCCGCCTTGTGCGAGTGCAACAGCGGTTGTCACCGTTAATGTGGTCGCAACACCGAATGCAGGAGCGAACAATACGGTGAGTGCTTGCAACAACAACGGAG
>CAZZNH010000009.1:0-76614 GCA_964655635.1 uncultured Ohtaekwangia sp. | reverse complement strand
AGCAGCCAGAACCATCACCGGCAATGATGTAGACCTCAATGGAGCGGCAGCCGGGGCTTATAATTTTGAATATCGCGTCACCGGCACGGCACCCTGTGCCGATGCCACAGCGGTTGTCACCGTTAATGTGGTTGCAACACCGAATGCAGGAGCGAACAATACGGTGAGTGCTTGCAACAACAACGGAGCGTTTAACTTGTTTGCCAGCTTGTCGGGAACTCCCAACGCAGGTGGAGCATGGACGCAACTTACGGGGGCAGCTCGAACCATCACCGGCAACAATGTTGACTTTGTGGGTGCTTCCGTTGGGGCCTATGACTTTGAATACCGAGTGACGGGAACGGCCCCGTGTGTGGACGCAACGGCAGTGGTCACTGTTAATGTGGTGGCTGCGCCCAATGCAGGCGGAAACAACACAGTGAGTGCCTGTAACAATAATGGGGCATTTAATTTATTCGCCAACCTGAGCGGCACTCCAGATGCAGGAGGCACCTGGACACAATTAACGGGAGCAGCCAGAACCATCACCGGCAATGATGTAGACCTCAATGGAGCGGCAGCCGGGCCTTATGATTTTGAATATCGCGTCACCGGCACGGCACCCTGTGCTGATGCCACAGCGGTTGTCACCGTTAATGTGGTTGCAGCACCGAATGCAGGAGCGAACAATACGGTGAGTGCGTGCAATAACAACGGAGCGTTTAATTTGTTTGCCAGCTTGTCGGGAACACCCAACGCGGGCGGTACATGGACGCAACTTACGGGGGCAGCACGAACCATCACAGGCAACAATGTTGATTTTGTGGGCGCGGCCGTTGGGGCATATGATTTTGAATACCGCGTTACGGGAACGGCCCCGTGTGTGGACGCGACAGCTGTGGTCACGGTTAATGTGGTAGCTGCACCCAATGCAGGTGGCAATAACACGGCGAGTGCCTGTAACAATAATGGGGCATTTAATTTATTTGCCAACCTGACCGGCACACCGGATGCAGGAGGTACCTGGACACAGCTAACGGGAGCAGCAAGAACCATCACCGGCAATGATGTAGACCTCAATGGCGCGGCAGCCGGGAGTTATGATTTTGAATATCGGGTTACTGGCGCGGCACCCTGCGCTGATGCCACAGCGGTTGTCACCGTTAATGTGGTTGCAGCACCGAATGCAGGAGCGAACAATACGGTGAGTGCCTGTAACAACAACGGAACGTTTAATTTGTTTACCAGCTTGTCGGGAACACCCAATGCAGGCGGGGCATGGACGCAACTTACAGGAGCAGCGCGAACAATTACGGGCAACAATGTTGACTTTGTGGGTGCGGCCGTTGGAGCCTATGACTTTGAATACCGCGTGATGGGAACGGCACCCTGTGCAGATGCAACAGCCGTGGTCACGGTCAATGTAACCAATCCTCCCAATCCGGGGTTGGCGAATACGGTAAACACCTGTAACTCGAATCCTGCGTTTGACTTGTTTGCAAGCCTTGCCGGAACTCCTGACGCGGGTGGATCCTGGACAGAATTAACCGCTGGAGGAGCTGTAATCACAGGAAACAATGCTGACTTCAGGGGCATTGCTGGCGGGTCGTATCAGTTCCAATACACCATTACTTCCGCGGGATGCAATCCTGTTTCTGCCATTGTAACAGTTGACCTGTTTGAGATCGCAACTGCCACTATTGCAGGGAGCACCACAATTTGTGCCGGCCAGAATGCCACGTTAACCTTAACGCTCACAGGCGTGGGACCATGGAATATTCAATATTCTGATGGAGGGGCGCCAATTTCAATCAATGGAATAGCGTCATCTCCCCATACATTTCAAGTTACACCTGCTATCAACACTACCTACTCTCTCGTATCCGTTGTAGATACACGATGTGGTGCGGGGTCGGTGAGCGGATCGGCAACGGTGAACGTTTCGCCAATCGCGGGAAACCCTGCCACTTTTGGCTCGGAGACCTGGCTTGCTTATGTATATGATGACAGCGGAAGCCCTGCACCTCCAGCTACCAACATAGATTACGCCAATGCAAAGTATCGGGGTTTCTTAACGGAGACTGAGATAGGCACTCTCAGCGGATTTTCAAGTTATAACTTGGCCACCGATGCTTTTAGCCTCAACCTTTCAAATACCGTCCCAGTGTCCGGGCCCAACATTTGCGGATCCTACCTTGACGATTCCAGCATCCGGTTCAGGATGACTAAGACTTTTGCGGCCGGTATTTATACATTCAGCGTAGGCGCAGACGATGGCGTTCGAATGTTTGTTAATGGAAGTGCAAATATCTTGACCTCACCTGCCGCGCCAGCTTCGTTCAGCACACACGCATTTACCACTTATACGTCATCCCCGATTTGCCTTACGGCAGGAACGCATAACCTCGTCATCGAATACTTCGAAAGAGCTGGTTTCTCCCGAATCGATTTTAATTATACGGCATCTCCCGGCCCCACGGCCGCCTCGCCCGTGTCGCTTTGCGTCAACTCGCCAGCTCCAACCTTGTCGGCATCACTGGCAGGAGCGCTAAATTATAACTGGTATACCGATGCTGCGCTGACCAACCCTCCAATATTTGTGGGCGCCAATTATACACCGGCTCCGGCACAACTGGACATGTCCACGGTTGGCACAACAGATTTTTTTGTGACCGCGGTTTATGCTTGTGGCGAAACACCAGCGACCCAGGTTACGGTTGATGTGACTAACGGTGCCAGCATCACATTGCCACCGCCTCCTGTACAAATTTGTGAGACAAGTGCATCTGTTGATCTAACTACCCTGGTGAGCGCCACTCCGCTTGGCGGAACGTTTACTTTTTCGGGAACAGGAATTACAGCCAGTCCTAATTTTGATCCAGCTGGATTAGGAGGGACTACGTCAACGATAACTGTGGATTACACCTCCGGGACCTGCATGGCCTCTACGACCTTCGATATTGATATAGTCAACAACGCAACGATCACCGTTCCTCCAACGACAACGGCCTGTGAATCTTCAGGAATTGTTGACCTGAATACACTGGTTAGCGCAAACCCTACCGGTGGTACTTTTACGTTTGGAGGAACAGGTGTGACGGGCAACAACTTTGATCCATCGGGATTGAGTGGCTCGATAACCATAACAGTTGACTACAGTGCAGGTGGGTGCGTTGCTCCGCAGCAGACATTCAATTTTAATGTTGTTCCAAACCTCTCGCTGACATCAGACAACTCGACTGTAGTGTGCCCTGCCGGTGGAGCGGTGAATTTGCTCCCTTTGGTATCAGCCAATCAAAGCGGAGGTGCGTTTACGTTCTCTGGGACTGGAGTTGTTGGGTCTTCATTTGATCCAAGCTTATCAGGAGGATCAACAGTAACCATCAATGTCACCTACAATCTTGGTGGATGTATGGCGGCAACCACGGTTTCTGTTGCGGTAAGAACGGCCATCGACCCTTTATGTGGAGGACCACCGCCAACCAGCAACTGTGCAACCGTAATTATCACGCCAACTTCGACTGCCGCCACTTGCACAACTTCAGATGGATCGATCACATTTAATATCAATCCAACCGTTCCAACGCTCAATAATACCGGGGTAATAATTAGCATCGCAGGCGCTTCAGCAACCAATGCGGCTGTCGCAAGAACGAACGTCAATGATCCTGTATTTCCGGCACTTCCATTCGGAATTTATAACTATACGATCCAATACGGTGATCCAAGCTGTATCAAGACCGGCCAGGTGAGTGTTGACAAAGGGGGAACGGTAGGCAACCCAGTGGCCTCGGAAATAACGCCAGCCACATGTTCAGGAATTCCGGGATCATTCAGGCTAAATGTTCCTGGAGAAGAGGGTAACCTGTTGGAGTGGTCACTGGATGCTATCAATTGGATGCCATTTACTTCCGATACCAAGATCACGGGCTTGCCTTCAGGTTTGTCTCCGACTTTTGAAGTTCAGGTGAATGTAAGGCGCAATGCCACTGATCTATGCAACGCATCGATAATTATTGTAGTGAACGGACCTCAGCTTCTGGATTTTGAATTGAGTAATAACAATGCCGTGTGTTTCGAAGCCCAGGGGGGCGTTACCCTGGCAAATATTAGGGGAATGGCTGCGCTCGATTATGGCTACGAAATCCTCAGGCAGGGATCTATAATTTCAAACGGTACGGGTACGATAAGTGCGGCAGCTGCGCTTTCTAATGTGCAAATTGCAGGTATACCATCTGGAGATTACCAGATTAGAATTACCCAGGATCAGTCAGCGACTACACCATGTACAACTCCCGTGCAGTCGGCACTTAAACCGTTTACGGTAACAAGTCCGGGTGCTGCGCTGGACACGCTTTACGTGACAAGAAAGATTTCTGTGCCGGATCTGCCTACCGGATCGATGATCGTGGGGATCATGGAAAGTTTGCAGGAGCCCTACGAGGTAAGGCTGGAACTCACGCAGCCGCTGATTCCTGGTCAGGTTTTTGCGAGGGATTTTGTCGAGGCTACCCGGAACCCGCTAAATCTGAAGATGGAATACACTGCATCCAATCTTTTTGCCGGCCAATATCTGTTGTCGGTCCGTGACGGTTTGGGGTGCAGAAAGGATTACGTTTTGTCGATCGCTGTGGACACCAACCTCATGATACCTAATATTTTTACGCCAAACGGAGATGGCGTGAATGAGGTATTCTTTATCCGCAATATGCCGGACGCTACCGAGGTGATCGTTTCCAACAGATGGGGGAAACAAGTCTATTCATCAAGCAACTATCAAAATGATTGGGGCGGGGGAGACGTGGCGGACGGTGTCTATTATTACCGAATCAAAGCGGGTGGGCAAACCTATTCCGGTTGGGTCGAAGTGTTAAGGGGACAATAACTACAAGGCTGTTAAGAACCTTAGCGTATCCACATTGTCGGAGTAATCCCACACATCGGGGATTTGTGACTTGCCAAATTCAATGCTCCCCTGGTACCAGGCTTTTGCTGAGGCAATGCATTGCAACTTATCACGGGTTCCGTCTATTCGCAATTTAAGATTCGGTTGGTCGGAATATCGCTCGTAATAGACCACAGCAATCGGTGAGACTAATTTTTCTTCCTCCACTAAGATCACTCCACCATTATCGTAAAAATGTTTCTGATTCATCAGGTGAATGGATCGCTGATAATGGTAATTATTGCCATACTTGTTGTGGTTGACGATGTCGCCAAATTTTTCCCATGCCTGCAGAACGGGGATCAGGTCATACTCGGTCGGGATATACAGTTTAGACACATTCCGGCATCCCAACCCGAAATAGCGAAACACATCCAGGCCCAGCTCCTCCAATTCCTCGCGTGTTTCGCCACCGATCAGGACTGCGCATGATGACCTGTTTTTTCTGATGATATGCGGAACGTGCTTGAAATAGTATGAAAAATAGCGGGCCGTATTATCGCTGCCTGTCGCAATCGCTGCATCATAAAGCTGAAGGCGATCCACAAAGGTTACCCGAGATTCAAATCTGGGTTCGATAGCGGTAAGTATTTCATGAAGCCACGGCAACAGTTCCTCATCCTGACTGCTCAGTTTGATTTGACTCCGGTGACCGGCAATCAGCACGCACAGGTAATCGTGGAACCCGACCAGCGGGATGTTGCCGGCCATGGCAACGCCAATAGTCTTTGATTGGACCTGATCAAGGTCATAATCTTTCAACCACCGACCAAGGTTTTCCTCCTTGAGGTAATGGCAAATTCCGCCAAGGGCAAGTCGCACACTCTCCGGAGTAAACCACGGATTTTTCGCTGCAGCTTTTTTTTCGATGGTTTCAAGCAGACTGCCCGACACGTGTTTCACACGATGGCCTAACTCACAAAAGGCATTAATCCGGTCTTCTAAATTCATTGTATCTGGCAACTTCTGGTGACCTTATGTTGTTTGTTGGATGCGCTTAGTGTTGTATTTTTGTGCGAAATTAAGAGGAATCGTTAGACTTTAAGTAGGCATGGCAATAAAGATTACGGATGAGTGTATCAACTGCGGAGCTTGTGAACCGGAGTGCCCGAACACTGCAATCTATGAGGGTGGTGTTGAGTGGACGTGGGCCGGTGGTACGGCCCTAACGGAGGAAATTGAGCTTGGTGATGGATCGAAAGTAGATGCCAGGCTTGAACAGGCGCCTGTGTCAGATGAATTTTATTATATCGTGTCGGGAAAGTGTACCGAATGCACGGGCTTTCATGAGGAACCACAGTGTGCGGCAGTCTGTCCGGTCGATTGCTGCGTGCCCGATCCAGATATGGTGGAGACCAAAGAGCAGCTAACTTCAAAAAAAACCTGGCTTCACAACGAACAACTTCAAAGCTAGTGACGTGGTTGCCGGTTACCGATTATCTCATTTTCGATCGCTTGATCAAATAGGCCTGCAACACCTCGAAATAATCGCTTTGCGAATTGGCTGATATGAAATCAATCTTGAGTTGGTTGCACTTTAATTTCAATTCTTTGTGAAAGGCGGTAAGGTGGGTTGTGAACCGCTCACGAATTTCGGCCGGATTTAATTTTATTTTTTCCCGGCTTTCCAGATCAACAAACTCGTAAGGCCTTTCATCAAAGTTGAAGGCAAGCTCCGTGTCGTGATCCGTGACATGGAACAGCAAGACCTCATGCTTATTATGTTTTAGGTGTTGTAACGCCTTAAAAATCTCATCTGTGTTCTCATCGCTGTCGAACATATCGCTGAAAAGCACAACCAGCGATCGTCTATGGGTTTTTTCTGCGATCTCGTGCAGCACGGTCGATACCTTGGTAGCCTTGGGATCTTTGCCACCCTGATCAATTGCGCGTTCCAACAATTGAAATAATTTGTCAAGGTGAGAGGGCGTGGACTTGATGGGCGTGAACTCATCAATCTTATCTGAAAAGAGGCAAAGCCCCACGGCATCACGTTGTTTGTGAAGTAAAAAACTGATTGCAGATGCGGCATAAATACTGAATTTGAACTTTGCCAGGGTGTCGGCTGGATAGTACATAGACGAGGAACAGTCGATGGCAATCAGACATCGAAGGTTGGTTTCCTCCTCGTATTGTTTGGTGTACAGGCGGTCCGTTCGTGCAAACACCTTCCAGTCGATGTGGCGAGTGCTTTGGCCTTCGTTGTATAACCGATGCTCAGCGAACTCTACCGAAAATCCATGATAGGGAGATTTGTGCAATCCTGTAATAAAGCCCTCTACAAGCTGCCTGGCCAGCAATTCAAGGTTACCAGACTGCCTAATGTTGTCAAAATTTATTTTCACCTACCTTGGAAATAAGAGATATACCTGATTAATTAGGGGTCTGTACAAGCATAATATAACGCACCGGGTGCATTTATGGTGCCTTAAGTTTGTGATAAATTTATAAAATACTATCTTCGATCAGTTCATTTTACCTCAAAATCATAACTAAAACCCAGATTTGTGGAAGAGAATAAGAATAACGGAAGGGATGAGATTTTTTCCGAAAAAGTCAAGGCTGGAAAGCGGACGTATTTCTTTGATGTAAAGGCGACCCGATCTAATGATTACTACCTGACCATCACCGAAAGCAAAAAAAGGTACAACAAGGATGACGAGGGGTTCACTTATGAGAAACACAAAATTTTCCTTTACAAAGAGGATTTCAACAAGTTTGTAGAGGCGCTCAATAATACCGTCAACCATGTTAAAACCGAGCTCATGCCAGAGGTCGATTTCGAACAATTCGATCAACCCCGCGAGGTGAGGGAGGACGCCAAAACGTCTGCCGTGGATACCGAACTTAAGTGGGATTAAATTCCCGAATCTAAACCTAGACTGAGCAAAGCCCCGGAATTTTCGGGGCTTTTCTTTTAATGCCCACCTCCTTTAAGCTCGCGTGTGATTATATTTGCCCCCTTTTAGAAAGGCAAAATATTTATGGCACTTAGATGTGGTATCGTGGGGTTACCCAATGTAGGTAAATCAACCCTGTTCAACGCATTATCCAATAACAAAGCAGAGGCAGCAAACTTCCCGTTTTGTACCATAGAACCAAACGTGGGAGTTATTGCGGTGCCAGACGATCGATTGGATGCGCTGAAGGCACTGGTGAATCCGCAAAAGGTTGTGCCCACCACTTTCGAATTCGTGGATATTGCCGGACTAGTGAAGGGGGCGAGCCAGGGAGAAGGGCTTGGAAACCAATTTCTGGCAAATATCCGTGAGGTTGACGCAATTGCTCATGTGGTGCGCTGCTTTGAGGATGAAAACATCGTGCATGTGGATGGTCGTATCAGTCCAATTGCCGATAAAGAGATTATCGATACCGAACTTCAGTTGAAGGACCTTGAATCTGTCGAAAAAAAAATCGCCCGGGTAGAGAGAACAGTAAAGGGTGGCGATCCCAAGGCAAAAAAGGAATTGGCCAGTCTCAAGGTATTTAAGGACGGACTGCTGGCAGGAAAGAACATAAGAATGGTAAGTGCCCAGGAAGAAGACCATGAAGCCATTGCAGATTTACAGTTGCTAACCGCAAAGCCAGTTGTTTATGTGGCAAATGTGGATGAGGCCTCTGTCCATACGGGCAATAAGTTTTCAAACGAGTTGGCGGCCAAGGTCAAGGATGAAGGCGCGGAGGTGATTCTCGTTTGCGCGGCAATAGAGGCTCAAATTGCCGAGCTTGATACGATCGAAGACAGGCAATTATTTTTGGCCGAGTATGGCCTTAAGGAGTCAGGTTTGGGGAAGCTTATTAGAGCAACGTACAGCCTTCTCAACCTCATCACCTATTTTACGGCTGGCGAGAAGGAAGTACGGGCATGGACTATTCAAAGGGGTTGGAAAGCACCTCAGGCTGCCGGGGTAATTCACTCAGACTTCGAAAAAGGTTTTATTAAAGCAGAGGTAATTAAACTACCTGATTATCAAACATATAAGACTGAAAGTGGGTGCCGTGAAGCAGGCAAGCTGGCCATTGAAGGCAAAGAATACGTGGTGAAGGACGGGGATATCATGCATTTTAGGTTTAATGTTTAAAGAATACTTACATCTGGAGGCTGGATTTGTCTGATTTTTAGTATTTTAGCTATCCGCAGTTGACTTTTTTGGCGGTGTTCTAATGGCATTTTTTTAAGGCAAAATCCGCAGGCGTTGAGAATCCGGATAGTTTTTTCGCTTAAGAATAGAGGGGCTTACGTTCCCTTTCATCACCAATTTATGTTGGCCCAGACGATCAAGGGGCTCATCATGATTGGCGGAGACAAGGGCTTTGCCAACTATACGCAATACAACTTTTCCGGCCTGAAAGGCCAGATAAAAATCAGCCGCAAGGGTCTCCATTTCTTTTCATCCAAGATTACCCTGGTGTTTTCCGCAGCCGATAAGCTCTTCCTGGATTACTTCCTTGGGGTGTTGTTTTCTCAAAAAGATCTATCAATTGGCAATCTCCAATTGCTACCTGAATCGGTGGAGAATGAGGAACCCGTCACGATATCTGATTCGGTGAAATTCCTCTGCATCTCGCCCATGGTATTGTTACCCGGGTCCTTCAACGATGACCAGGCGAAGCGATTCATTTCACCTGAAGAAGACGAGTTTTCTGATTTGCTGTATGATTCCACGATCGCCCGCATGGAAGCGAGCGGAAAATATACGGCAGAGCAGCTGGCCGACTTTTATAAGTTTCAGGTGGTGGCGGATAAGGAGTACCTCACCAGAATACAAACAACCCATAAGAAGTTTGCCCGCATTTATCCAGTCTACGACTCCGATGTCAAATTTGAAGTAAGGGGATATACTTTCCCGTTTACTATGTATGCACCGCAACCTGTACAGCAGTTCGTTTACGAGCATGGAATTGGGCATTTCTCACACAAAGGATTTGGTATGCTTGATGTCGCCAATTCCGATTCCAAGTCATCCCATTCAGAGAGCAAAGAAGAGTTTAATTACGCTTGATTGCACCATCGGAGGTGTGTTGGGTTAGCGGTTCGTTTACCGGCTGTTGATGGATATTGGGAAATATCCAATGAGCAAATCGGTATTGGGTCTGAAGGGTTTATAGTAAACAAAAACTTCGTAGAAATTTTCCGTCTCAAAATGGCTCCCTTCGAAGTGGGTGGTGCTCAATTCAGCGCTTTCAAGGTGATACTGATAGTTATACCATCCCTGCTTCAGTAGGTTGGTGTTGGTATATGTTCTTGTACCCTGGTCAAAAATCATTTCACTGCTGGTATCTTTTATCCATTGGTTGAACGCGCCAAGCACATAGATTTTGCCGTCACCAATTGGAGGGACGTTTAGAGTGAACGTTACATTGATGTAGTTGGAGGCCGTCTCGGGCGAACCGTTGTCAAGATTCGCAATCGTGAACTGCCCATTGATATCAGGGTATTGAGAGTATGCCTGGTGGTTGCGAGAACCGTCCACCTGGACCCAAAGATGGTTAGGCTTGACGGATTTATCGATTCGGTCCGTATTCTGCCCGGGAAAATTGACAGACCTGAAGTCAACAAACCTAAATTCGTTTCCGGCAGCGAAGTATTTATCATCGCCAAACAACCGGTACTCGATCTGCTGCATATCTTCCCGGACGAAGCTTGGTTTGACATCAAATTTAGCATTGTCCCATCGCTGGTTTTGTCGGACAACGATATGCACGCTTTCAAACGGATTGACGATTTCGAAACCCTTATATTCGATATTGAAGTTCAATTGTTGGTTGGTAGACCTTAATGTGAGGGCACCGGCACCCTGGTTATCCATTTTTAGAGAAACCTTGTTGTCATAAACCATAAACCGATGAGAGAGAATCAGGTCGGATTTATTCCCATCCCGATAAACGACCAGCAGGTAGTTGCCGGGTAATTTTACACGGGGAAGCCTGAAACGATAGTGGACATAGGGGATGACCGTGTTGCTGGAGTAGGCATAATCATTTACGTTGAACTCGTTGTAATCCGCCATAAAATCCAAATCCCTCAGTTGACTGGGATTCCATGTGAAGTCGCAGTGAATTACCCTGGCATAATAATTATCAATATCATTTCTAAGGTCGTCAAACTCTAAAATCAGGTCATGCTGATCAATCCTGGTCGCGGCAGGCAGCAGATGGCTCTCGTCACCTTTTGCGCTGTAGAGCTGAACCGACCGGATCTCCTTTTCGTATGCCCTGTTTTCAAAGAGCAGCTTTTTTTGAGCCGGAACAACAGCCGAAAGAAGAAGAAAAACAAAATACCCCATAGGCAAAATTAAATGAATAATCCAAAGTCACCCTCACCGACACAGCCTAGGAGGGATCGTATCCCGTTAAAATCCAGGGAAAGTCATTCCAACCTTATTTAAACATAACGTGTCCTATAGCCAGATCGCATGCATGCAACCGGATGACGACCTGATAAAAGGCTGTGCCAGGGGAGACAGGGCTTCGCAGAAAGCTTTGTATGACCGCTATTGCCGAAAAATGATGGCGATATGTCAGCGTTATGCCAATGCAAGCCAGGAGGCCGAGGATATACTACAGGAAGGCTTTATTAAGGTTTTCAAAAGTATCTCAAAATTCCGGGGGGAATCACAGCTCTCAACCTGGATGACGAGGATAATGATCAATACCGCGCTAAATCGTCAAAGGCAAAAATTATACATGATGCCAATGGTGGACGTGGAAGGTGCCACGATGATCCAGGAGGAGGACTTGTTCCTGTCCCAGTTCCAGTTGGGAGAGCTATTGGACGTCATTCAGTCCCTGCCCGATGGGTGTAGGGTGGTATTCAATCTTTTTGCGATCGAGGGATATTCACATAAAGAAATTAGTGAAATGTTATCAATCAGCGTAGGCACCTCAAAATCTCAGTATAACCGCGCCAGATGTTTATTAAGGACCAGGGTGGAAGCAATGGCAAAAATAAAATCAAGCTATGGGAAAGCCACAATTTGAAGATTCATGGAAAGACTTTTTCGAAGGAGCCTCAGCCGATGTTCCCGATTCCGTATGGATTAAAATCGAGAATGACCTGATTGCAGAGGAAAATAAGAACAATAAAACCAGGGTTGTGTTTTATCAACGGCTGGCTGCAACAGTTGCTTTGTTTGCTATTTTACTGGCCTCCTACATTGCCTACGATAGGCTAGCCATCGATGTGAACAACCCGATTGCCGTGCAGAACTCAGTCCCATTGGATAGCAAATCCGGGGAGGCAAATGACCATCAGCCCAGTGTCCTTCAGGAAGACAAGGATTACAGGGGGAAGAACGATATGTCATCGACTTCAGGCAGGTCTTTGCAAAGAATTTCCAAGCTGACTTCAGGGTTGAATGATGAAAGATCGCCTGAGAATAGGTTGGCTCACCTGGCGAGTCGCATAAATAGAAAGGCCCAATCTGAAACGTACCATTTCGCGCCCGTGTATCCATCTGTGCAATTACGGATTCAAAACAAGCAATTTGTTCGGCCTAATTTTCCTCGTGAACTCCCCGCGATGCCGTCATTCTTCATGAGTTCTAAAAACAGCAAGCGTGATAAAAAGAGAGAGTTGCTCTTTGCCTCGTTGGGATTTGCCGGAGGCAGCTATGATCCTGGAGAATCGAGCAGGATGGAAAATTTCAAACTCAACGCTGCCGGTGGGGGTTCGCTGCAAGCGGATAATTTTCCGCTGAAAAGTGAGCAGGCGGCTGTAGGCTCTGCCTACTCGGTGGGAATCAGTGTGGGCACACAAGTCGCGAAAAGGTGGGTATTGCAGTCCGGGCTTGGTTATATGAATCAGCAAATCGACTACACGTCCAATTATACCCTGGTTTCTCCAAATAATGTTCAAAAAGTGGGCATAGCTGAGTATGCAGCAACGGACGCGCCATTGCTCAACTATGCGGCTCCTTATGACATCAGAAGTTCGAGTGAATATGTGGTGGTTCCATTGCAGGTAGGTTATGTACTGGTGAAACGAAAGTTGGGTTTTCAAATTAATACGGGGATATCGACTGATTTTTTTATTAGAAACACATTGATCGATGAGTCGGGTCAGGCGCAAAAATTTTCCCAATCCGCTGGTGAGGAATCACCTTACAACAGTGTAAATCTCTCGGGACTATTTGGGTTTGAACTGAGCCACGTGCTGTCGGATCACGCCAGGCTAGCGATTGTTCCAGGTGTGCGTTATACGTTCAACTCGATCCTCAAAGAAGAGGCGATTTTAGCCTATAATCCGTTGGTATTGGATATCGGTCTCCGATTCAGGTACGTTTTTCAATGAGATTTTTTGGGTATTCAATGATTTAATCACAACCAAATACGAGTTCATGGTGTCCAACGTTTATAACCTTAAACCATTTAACCATGAAGGGCTTCTACTCAGTTTGCGTGCTGGCTCTCATTTTCGCATTGTGGGGCTGCGAGGATAAATGCAAATCTAAAAGTCCATATTTTTATTATGAGCCGGTGTATTCCACCATAAGTCAAATCAGGGCTGCCACCGGGCTAAAGGAGAGCAGGGAGATTGCCAATCCGGGTAAAATATATTTGAAGGATAATTTTCTCCTGATTGGGGAGGTTGGAAGGGGAATACATCTTATAAATAATATTGACCCCACGAGCCCGGTGCAAGTTGGCTTCCTTTCCATTCCCGGAAACAATGATATGGCCACCTGGGGAAATACCTTGTACGCTGACAGTTTTGTTGATTTGGTGGTTTTCGATATAACGAATATGAAAAGCATCAGAGAAGTCAATCGCATCGGGAATTTTTTTAGCTCCAGGAAATTTCATTTTCAAAAGGATTCCGGGTTGTTTCTTACGGACTGGGTCAGGAGAGAAGAGGTGCGGGTGAACGAATCTGATTGCAACGCCCAGGTTTATCCTTCCGGTGGCGCTGAAATGCATGGCGGTGGTGTAATATTTAGGGAAGCAGATTATTTGTCCATGCTGAAATCTTCGTATTCACCGATAAACGCTAGTGGTGTTGGTGGTTCTATGGCGAGATTTACGATTGCAAGCGATCATCTTTATGTTCTTGACCAGTCCAATATCAACGTTCTTGATGTTTCAGTACAGCATCTCCCAAAAAAGATGGGATCGGTTGTCCTTGCTTCAGATATTGAGACACTTTTTCCTTATGAAGATAAGCTTTTTGTAGGATCACAGACCGGGATGTACATATTGAGCATCAGCAATCCTGACAACCCGGAGCTGCTGAGCACCTACAGGCATTTGAGAAGTTGTGATCCGGTTGTGGTGGAAGGTAACTATGCCTACGTAACGCTAAGAAATGGGTCGGCATGCGCGGGATTTCTGAACCAATTGGAAGTGATTGACCTCACCGACATTGTAGAGCCAAGGTTGGTTGCCACTTATCCCATGACAAACCCACACGGGCTGGGCATCGATAATAAAATACTCTTTATATGCGATGGCGATGATGGACTTAAGATATATGACGCGAGTGATATTTTGAATGTGGACAAGAATCAGCTAGCTCACTATAAGAACATTCACGCTTTCGATGTGATACCCTCCAGAAAGGTAGCCATACTGATCGGTGAAACCGGTTTGTTTCAATACGACTATTCGAACGCAAGCAACATCAGTCTCCTAAGCACCATCCGTTTTTCAGAATGAGGTATGTTTTAGTGACGATATTATTAGCAAGTCTTAGCTTCGTTTCATTTGGATCAACTGGAAGCGACACAACCGAATTAAATCAAAAAGCCAAATACTTTTTTTATGTTCAATACGGAGGGCTCGTAGGGTCAATGGACCTTTGGCATCCGGTAAGTTTTTCAGCTTCAACTGTCCATGGAATCAAACTGGTAGACAAGTACAAAATTGGAATAGGAACTGGAATCGATTTCTATCAGGAGAGGAGCGTTGTGCCTGTGTTTGTGGCAGCATCCATCGAATTGGCAGGCAAGGCTAATAAATTATTTTTTGAAATAAATTATGGAGGTACTTTCTCAAAGCCGGCAACGGAAGGTTACGGTTACATCAGATCGGAAATAGGCCAAATGATCTGCTCAATGATGGGGTACACCATTAAGTCAAACAAACTGGACGTTGGTTTTGTGGCGGGGTACAAATTTCAGCGCAGTACCGATCATTATAAGGCTTTCTATTCTTATGTCGACCGTTCGCGGCCTGATGATGAAATCAACTCCACTTTTCAAATGGATATGTCAAGGGTGGTTGTAGCAGTGAGAGTTGGTTGGCGTTAGCGGGATAAGCCATCAATTTTTGAGGCCAATTCTTCCCATTGGCTGTTAACATTTTCCGTCTCAGATTCGATTTTCTTAAATAAAACCTGCACTTCTCTTAATTTTTCAAAATCTCCAAATACCTCGGGCTTGGCCATCTCTTCTTCCAGCGACTTCTTTTCTTTTTCCAATTCCTCGATTCTATTTTCTATTTCCGTGAGTTTCCGGTTCAAAGCTTTCCGTTCTTTTTCGTTTGACTCAACGGAAATAGTGGATGCAGGCTTTTGCTTTGATTCGCTCTTCTTTTTTTCAGGTACAGTCTCGGCAGGTGTATTCGCAATATTTTTCCTCCAATAGTCATACTCCTCGTAGGTTCCGGGATACTCTTTGATTTGTTTGTCTTCAATATACCAGATCTTGTTGGCCACCTGGCTAATGAAGTGACGATTGTGTGACACAACAACAAAACTTCCCTGATATTGCTGCAATGCCTGGATAAGAATATTTTCTGAGATAAAATCCAGGTGATTGGTGGGCTCATCAAGCAATAGAAAGTTGGCCTCGGAAATCAAGGTTTTCGCCAGCGCAACCCTTGACTTCTCTCCACCCGACAAAACCTTGATTTTTTTGAAGACCTCTTCGTCTGAGAATAGAAAACATCCCAGCACCCCTCGGAGCTCCTGCTCGGTCTTGCCGCTGCCAGCCTGTTTAAGTTCTTCGAGTATTTCGTTTTCAACGTGAAGCGACTCCAACTGGTGTTGTGCGAAAAAGCCTGAGATCACATTGTAGCCAATGGTTCTTTCGCCTTCGATGGGCTCGGTATTCGCGATGATTCTCAGCAAAGTGGATTTACCCTTACCGTTGGCGCCAATCAGGGCGATCTTGTCACCCCGCTCTATCCGTGCGGTGGTCTTTTTTAGAATCTCAAGCGAACCGTAAGATTTGGAAACATCTTTCAAGGTCACCACATGCCGGCCCGAGGGCTGGCTGAACGAAAACTTAAAATTGATGGCAGCCGTATCATTAACGACTTCGTTGATCATGTCCATCCGGTCCAGCGCCTTGATACGTGATTGTACCTGTTTGGCCTTGGACGATTTGGCTCTGAAGCGCTCAATAAAACGTTCCGTTTGTCGAATTTTTTGCTGCTGGTTCTCGAACGCATTTTGCTGAATCGTTTCACGCATCTCCTTCTCCTGCAAGTAAAAGCTATAGTTTCCTTCATAGGTAACCAACTGCTGATTGGTTACATCGATGGTCTTAAGGATGACGTTGTCAAGAAATTGGCGATCGTGGGATACCACGATGACCGCACCCGGGTAGTTGCGCAGGTAGTTCTCCACCCATTCGATCGAGGGTAAATCCAGGTGGTTGGTGGGCTCATCCAGCATCAGCAGCGATGGGCTCTCCAGCAGGAGCTTGGCAAGCATGACGCGCATGCGCCACCCTCCTGAAAATTCCTGTAACGGCCGGTGTAAATCCGTGGTTGAAAATCCGATGCCCTCCAATACTTCTTCAGCTTTCGCTTGCATGGTGTACCCATCCAGGTGCTCAAATTTTTCCTGAAGTTTTGTTAGTTTCTCAACCAGCGCTTCAGAATAATCGCGCTCCAGTTCATGGATGGTTTTTTCAATTTGGCGCTGTGTATCTACCGCTTCTTTGAAGGCCTCCATGGCCACCGTAAGGATTGCATCGTCTGTTTGGTAGGAGAGCAAATCCTGATTGAGGAAACCAATCGTGCAATCCTTGGCCATGCTGATTGACCCGCCATCCAGGCGATATTCCCCGTTAATGATTTTGAGCAGGGTAGACTTACCTGTGCCGTTAAGGCCGATCAAACCAATCTTATCGTTGGGCTTAATAAAGGCAGATGCATTTTCGTACAAGGGCCTGCCTCCTATAAAATAAGATATGTTGGAAATCGAAATCATGATGACCTAAAGCGAACAACTTGTTAAAATCGCGGCAAAAATAGCAAGGTTTTAGTCCGTAAAAAACCTTTCGGTCCTATGCATAACGGGCAAAGTCCAGTAAATTCGTTTTTTAAAATGGATCGATATGAAACAAGCTAAGTGTGTATGGGTGGTGATTTTGTTTTTGATTTCAGCAGGATGCGACAGCAATTCCCGGGAGTCGGCCAATTCTTCTCCGACAGATGACAATTCAAGCCCGGCAATAACGTCCGCCAGCGCCAATCTACCCTTAAACAAGATCAAGTTGCCGCCCGGGTTTTCGATCAGCGTTTTTGCGGAGGTTGACAATGCGAGATCGATGGTTCTTAGCCCCGGTGGCACTTTGTTTGTCGGTAATAGAAATGAAAATAGTGTTTATGCGGTTAAGGATACTGATGGAGACTTTAAGGCGGATAAAAGATGGGTCATAGCCTCTGGCCTTAACATGCCCAATGGAGTTGCCTTCAAAGATGGAGATCTTTATGTGGCGGAGGTTAGCCGAATCATTAAGTTCAAAGACATTGAAAATAGTTTATCCAAACCACCGGCACCTGAAGTGGTTTATGACAAGTATCCCACAGAGACGCATCATGGCTGGAAGTACATCGCATTCGGGCCGGATGGCAAATTATATGTTCCAGTAGGTGCGCCATGCAACATTTGTGAATCGAAAGATGCGGTGTATGCCAGCATCACGAGAATAAACCAGGATGGTACCGGGATGGAGGTGTTTGCGAGTGGTGTAAGAAATACCGTTGGGTTCACATGGCATCCGGAGACGAAGGCTTTGTGGTTTACCGACAACGGACGCGATATGATGGGGGATGACGTTCCTCCCTGTGAATTGAATACAGCGCCTTCTGCCGGATTGAACTTTGGGTACCCGTACTGCCACGGTGGAACAATTAATGACCCTGAGTTTGGCAACAAGAAACCGTGCTCAGATTTTGTTAAGCCAGTTCAAAACCTCAATGCCCATGTCGCCCCCCTTGGCGTTAAATTTTATACAGGGACAATGTTTCCCCAAACCTACCGAAATCAGGCATTTATTGCAGAGCATGGCTCATGGAACCGTACCAAAAAAAGCGGACACCTGGTCAGTCTCGTTAAGCTGGAAAATGGGCAGTCTGTAGGCTACGAGACTTTTGCTGAGGGTTGGCTTGACCATGAAACCCAGGAGGCCTGGGGAAGGCCGGTGGACATTTTGGTGATGCCAGATGGTTCGATGCTGGTATCCGATGATAAAGGAGGTATGATTTTCAGAATTGCTTACAAAAAATAGCCTGAGGTCAGCGCCATTGGTATTGAGATGATTGGTTGCCGTTTGAGAAATGGCTGGGCACCGACCAGCGACTAAAAATCATCAGCAATGTCATCAATCTTCTTCCCCTTGTCTACGCGCATCATTTTTAAGACAGGGTAGGAGCGGTAGGTTAGTTTTATCTCCTTTTTTGAATGGTCCTTGAAAGTGAGGCTTAGGCTATCGGCAGTCCAGTTGTATGAATCCGTGGGCAAAATGTATTTTGGTTTGCCATATAACTTCTCCATTCCCTTCATCAATCGGGTATCCTTGTGGGTGATGACATCTATTTGATAGATTAGGCCCTTATAGGTCTTCAGTTCCAGCCTTTTCACTTTCACCTCGCCAATGTTCTTGTAGGCATCGTTGTTGACCTCATACAATTGGGCCGGAAATTCATTCTTCTCGAGGATATCTTTTTTTAGCTTAATACCGGCAATGCTGTCCACCGGTGTACCCAGAATGATGTCTTTGAATCCATTCCTGACGGCCAGCTCGGAATTTTCCTGCGCCAGGGAGGCAGATTGAACAAAAAGAATTAGGAGGAGGGTATATAGAATCGTCCGTGTGTGCATTTCGAAATTAAAGTTAGGGCTTTGGTTTTGGTTCCGGATATTGGAGCGGGAGAATGACCTTCGTCTTATCCCACATAAGAAAGATTTCTGCCTTGTTGTTCATCGGCTCGATGCCAATGGTAAATGCTTCGATCACCTTTTCCGTGGCGATCACGGGTACATCAAATCGAACCACGTCTCGTTTGGGGTTATAGTTATATGAACCCCAAAGTCCTAAATCTGCATTCAGGATGATAGTCCAGAATGCTTTGTCGGGTATCGTGAATAGGGAATAGGTCCCGGCCTTTAGTTCCATGCCGTTGAGCATCACATCGGTGGTAATGGTCATTTCAGTGGCTTCGTTGGCACCCGTTCGCCACACGGCTCCGTAGGGTACAAGATTGCCAAAAATCTCTCTTCCTTTCTTTAGCGGCTGACTGTATACAATTTTTATGTATGAGTCCTTATATCGGCAAGTGGCGAGGCTGAGCGGACTCGCTCGCTGCTCCTGGGCAAACACCGGAGGTATGATGAAAAGGATGAGATATAGTCCTATCTTGTTGCACATAGCCAATGATGACGAAATATAACAATTTTGGTTCCAATCCTTAATTTTACAGCTAGTGTGATGACGTTTTGCGCATCATAAACAGAGACGAATGGATAAACCTGCTTTCGATGATATCTATATGGAGCTTGCCGTTAATTTGGCCAAGCGCTCTCATTGTATCAAACGCCACGTTGGCGCAGTGCTCACCAAAGACACGCGTATTATTTCGATTGGATACAACGGACCTCCCTCCGGCACGCACAACTGTGATGTGGAGTGGCCGGATGTGGGATGCCCCCGTGATTCAAAGGGCGGGTGCTCCCTGGCTATCCACGCTGAACAGAACGCCATATTGTATGCTGTAAAAAACAAAACTTCGGTAGAGGGGGCGACCTTGTTTGTAACTTTGTCTCCTTGCCTCGCATGCGCCCGGATCATTTACACGATGGGGATTGTAAAGGTGGTCTACTTTAACTCTTATGCAGAGCACAAAGGGCTACCGAGCGATGAAGGGGTGGATTTCTTGTTAAAATTTGGCGTGGCCTGCGAAAAATATACAGGCACACTATCCAATGTAACCCACATGATTTAATCGGTTCCGGCCTGTTATGCTGAAAAAAGAAAAAGGGAAATGATCAAAATCATTTCCCTTGTTGTGCTGAAAAGTACTTAGGTCTTACCTAATTACTTCTTCTTCTTAGCAGCTTTCTTCTTAGTAGCTTTTTTCTTAGCTACCTTCTTTTTAGCTGCTTTCTTCTTAGCTTTCTTTGCCATAGCGTTTAATTATTTAAGTTTTAAGTTTAAACGTTGATGAAAGGTATAATAAAATTTTATTACGCAAAAATATTTTGAAGAAAATTTTTATTTCCCAAAAATCCTTTGAAGGCTTCTTCGATACTTTTTCGCTAGCCTTTTAACGAAGAATTGAATCATAAAATGTTCACTTCAGGGGTCAACATGATTTGAAATTTTTCAAAGACAGACGCCTGAATTTTTTCTGAGAGCGCCAAAACTTCATGACCATTTCCGCCTCCATAGTTGACCAGTACCAACGCTTGCTTGGGGTGAACGCCAATATTATTTATCGTCTTTCCCTTCCATCCGCACTGTTCAATAAGCCATGCGGCTGGAATTTTAATATTTTGATTATCAATAGGATAGCTGGGCATAGTTGAGTTGATTTTTCTGAGCTCGTTAAACTGATCAACATCGATTGTCGGGTTCTTGAAAAAGCTACCTGCATTCCCTACCTCCTCCGGGTCAGGCAGTTTGCTTCTTCTTATTTTAATCACTGCTTCACTGATGGATTGAATCGTTGGTTCGGTTACTTTCATGGTCTCCAACGTCTCCCGAATTGCACCATACGATGTATTCATAGCATGGTTTTTTTTGGTCAATCTTAAAGTAACACTTGAAATAAAAATTTTTTTGTTTAGCCCCCTTTTAAAGACACTTTCGCGATAGCCGAACTCACATTGGCTGTTGGAGAAGGCCCTGGACGAACCGGTTTCGACATCAATGCCGTCCACCTTTTCAACCAGATTTTGAATCTCGGCACCGTACGCGCCAATGTTTTGCATTGGTGCGGCACCCATCGTTCCTGGAATCAAAGAGAGGTTTTCCACGCCACCCCAGTTATTACGCACGGCTTTCATTACGAACCCATGCCAATTTTCGCCAGCGTTAACCTCCACGTTGACGTGATTTTCTGATTCTTCCGTTATGCGGTATCCTTTGAGGTCAACCCTGATGATCAGTCCATCAAAGTATTTTGTGAATAAGGTATTGCTGCCACCTCCAAGTATATATTTGGCTTCGTTCCGATAAAGGTCGCCTGCCATGAGTTCAATCAACTGTTCTGGCGTGGCTATGTGACAGAGGTACTTCGCGCTTACATCAATTCCAAAGGTGTTATACGGCTTTAGGCTGACGTTTTCTTCTATTTTGATTTTGTTCACGGTGCCAAGGACGAAAAAAGAGACGACAAAGAAAAATGAGGACGCGGAAGATATTGCCCATGGAAACTGCTTCACCGCTTCGGCTTCGCCATCCTGCGAGGACATGCCGCGTACGATCTCCCGGTTGCTGTGGAGCAAATTCCACCGGCTTAGGCCATCACAGATTTCCAGTGGATTGTCTTTTTACATTGTTGGATCAACATTATTTGTTCCTCAAACGTGCATAGTGTTGGCTTATTGAAACAAATTTGCATACTTGATAATTATCCGCAGTGCTCAGGTGGTGTTGCTTTTAATTATTTAACCAATTACTGCGATCCGATGAAAATAATTGAATGTCCCAGGGATGCCATGCAGGGAATACAGCAATTTATTCCTACAGAGCAAAAGGTCAAATACATCAATCAGTTGCTGAAGGTGGGATTCGACACCATTGACTTTGGAAGTTTTGTTTCTCCAAAGGCCATCCCGCAATTGAGAGACACGGCTCAGGTCTATGAACAGTTGGATATGGCGGCCTCAAAAACCAAACTGCTGGCCATCGTGGCCAATACGAGAGGAGCGCTGGAGGCTGCAAAATTTGAAGGAATTTACTACGTGGGCTTTCCGTTGTCGCTTTCCGAAACTTTTCAGCAGCGGAACACGAACAAATCGATCGCAGAGGCGCTCAACACCGTTGCTGAGATTCAGGAGGTGTGTAAAAAAAACAGCCGGGTGTTGGTTGCTTATTTGAGCATGGGCTTTGGCAACCCCTACAACGACCCCTATGATGCTGGTATCGTTGCACAATTTGCCGATATACTGGTAACGCTGGACGTTGAGATCATTTCGCTGGCGGATACCATTGGCGTTTCGAATCCTGAACAAATCACCCTTCTGTTCTCGGAACTGGCAAACAGATTTCCGAAGGTAGAGTTTGGGGCGCACTTGCACTCCAATCCTGCCACTGCCGAGGAAAAGATTAAAGCTGCATTCGATGCAGGCTGCAAACGCTTCGATGGCGCCCTGAAGGGTTGGGGTGGCTGCCCCATGGCGGAAGATGAATTGGTAGGTAACCTTGCAACGGAATCCATTATTGGCTTTTTGGATTCACAAAAAGCAAAACCTCACATTGATGATACGGCATTTCGGGAAGCGCTGAAAATGGCAGATAGTGTTTTCTCGAAACACTAGATTTTGTGAAGCCTGTACATTTTGCCCGGTAGTGAACGGACCATATTTTTGAATTCAAGATTCAATAGGAGTGATGCCAGCAGGCTAGGGGCCAATGAGGTCTTTCGGCTAATTTCATCAATCATCATGGGATTCTTCCTTTCCTTTAAAAGATTAATTACCAGCAATTCATCGGGATCAAAAAGATGAAGATCCAATTGTTCAACGCTGGCGGGTGTCAATTCGTCCGCACGCCAATTCATGATGTATTCAATATCGGCAACACCAGTGAGTAGGTGCGCCTTATTGATTTTGATCAGCTTATTGCATCCTGCCGAATAGGTTTGGCCGATATTTCCCGGGAATGCAAACACATCCTTGTTATAGTTGTTGGCTATTTCTGCGGTAATCAATGCGCCACCTTTTTCCGCGGCTTCTACTACGATCAGGGCGTCCGATAACGCGGCAATAATTCTATTGCGAGCAGGAAAGTTGTGTGCATCGGGTTTGGTTCCAAAAGGATTTTCTGTAACCAGGCCACCATTTTCAAGCATTTTGATCGCTGTATCACGATGGCCAGCCGGATAAATAATATCCATCCCGCTACCCATCACTCCCAGCGTGGGGAGATTGTATTTTAAGGCCAGTTTATGCGCGTGCACATCAATGCCGTACGCAAGACCACTGATAATCTGTGATCGATGTGGGACCAGCTCTTCAATTATTTTTTCAACAAGGTCTTTACCGTAGGCTGTCGCCTGACGGGTACCCACGATACCAACCGTCTTACCAGCGTTGAGATCCGTGTTTCCTTTGACATAAAGCAGGCTGGGGCAATCATCGAATTGCTTCAAGCGCTGAGGATAGTCGGCATCAAGGTAAAACAGGATTCGCGTGTCCTTTTTTTCTGCCTTTTTCAGTTCATCTTCTGCCAGTATGAAGGGGTTGGCCGACTTGAGCGAGGATACGGTGGATTCACCCACACCTGGTATTCTCAGCAGTTTTCCTTTAGGTAACTTAAAAACGTCCGCTGCTGATCCACAATAGCTAACGAGTTGCTTGACGAGAAAGTCGCCAATACCCGGCACGAAGTGGAGTGCAAGCAGGGCCAACCTGTTCTGATCCATGGCATCAATAAAGTGCTATTATAGGAAAATGAAATAAAAGCCAGAAGTATTAACGGTAAATGAGCCTGAGGGGCCCGCTTTTTGAGCCTAATGAAGCTTGTCCCTAACTTCAGATAGGAATTGTCTGATTTTTTTGAGCGAATCGATCATTTCCATCTTGTCCCTGACCGATCCATTGTCATTTTTCAGCATCTCTTTGGCTCCCTGGAGGGTAAAACCTTTTTCTTTAACCAGGTGGTAGATCGTTCTCACGTTGTTGATGTCCTCAACGGTGAATTGCCGATTACCTTTGCGATTTTTTTTGGGCTGTATAAGTTCGAACTCCGACTCCCAGAAGCGAATCAGCGAAGGGGCCACGTTAAATATCTCCGCTACCTCACCAATGGAGTAGTAGAGCTTTTCAATTTCTTTTTCTTTGTAGGCCATGCGTAGCTAAAACGCTAAACAAATGAGTTTGTATCACTGAGCAATCCCTGCAAAGTAGCAATTCTTTGTTCCTGGAACAATGAAGTACTCCAAATTTTAATCGACATTATATCAACATTAGTTTGTGGAATACTTGACCCATCCGTCATCATTAATCACAATGGGTGTCTCAGGAAAGTCTGCAAGGGTGAGTTCTTTAATACGCTTTATCACCTGGCCAAGGCTATCAATACGCACTGGCGACATGGGTGTTTGATAAATCGGAGTGATCTTCGCCTTAATGAACATCCCCGATGTGTCTGTGTACACCTTGATGATAGGCGCCAGGCCATTTACGCCAGTGAGGTTGAAACCTCCGTACGTACAGAAATTGCCCAGGCTATAGGCGATAAACCGGTTGTTGTAAACTTCAATGGCACGCGTCACATGGGGACCGTGGCCGAAAATGATATCAGCTCCTGCGTCAATGAGCGCGTGGGCAAACGCGTAAACGTCTCCGCGGTCCTCCCCGACAAACAATTCATGTTTCCTGGGGACGTGCTCATACTTGCTTCCTTCGGCACCTCCATGGAACGAAACAATTACCACATCTGCGATAGAGTCGAGGTGCATGATGGTAGCCCTCGCGCCCGCTAAATCGTTAATGCTGGCACAGCCGGTATTTGGAGCAAATGCAGCGAATCCATATACAACTTGATCCCTTTCAAAAACGACATAAGGTCGGCTGAGGAGGCCTGCATACCTTATTCCCGCAGAATCGAGCGTTTGCATTGTGCTTTGGCGTCCTTCGTCTCCGAAGTCACCTGCGTGATTATTGGCAAGGCTCATGATGTCAAATCCAGCTTCGACAAGATTTTGTGCGAATGAAGTCGGGCTTCTGAATACGTAGCAGACTTCAGGGTTCCGGCACCCCTTGGGTGTCCCACCTTCATCCAAAAGAACTCCTTCAAGATTTCCCATGGTAATATCGACACTCCTCAATATATCCTTAATCTCAGCCATGAGGTAGCGGCCATTGTCGGGCGGCAGTCTGTCCTCTTTCGGGTAATTGGTGCCCATCATGATATCGCCCACGCCAATAAACGTAAGCGTGTCCTTTCTTTGGACGACAACAGTTGAGTCAACCAGGATTGGACCTATCGCGACCTCCACAGTATCCCGCGGCAGACCCAATGTATCCAGTCGGCTGATGAGTGTATCCCCGGTAACGGGGCCTTTTTTTGTGGTCGTTTGTGTAGTGAGCCGGGAAGTCGCGCAAGAAGTTAGGATCAGAAACCACCAAACAATATGACGCATGCAGGATAGCCGGGCGAGCCTAGTCAAGAGAGGTAGTGGCGATACCTCCCAGTTCCACAAGCTTTTCGTACTCTTTATTGTTCAGGTCGCGCTGGAAGAAATTGATCGGATTGATTTGTTCACCCTTGAAGAGCACTTCATAATGCAAGTGGGTAGCTACCGAAAGTCCGGAATTCCCCACATAGCCGATAATTTGTCCGCGTTTTACATGCTCCCCCTTTTTGACGATAAATTCTGTCATATGGGCATAACGCGTCTCGAATCCGAAATTGTGGTCAATGTAAACCACGTTACCAAAACTAAGCGAATAATGTGCTTCTCCTACGATACCATCTCCGGTCGCGTAGACAGGTGAGCCTTTGGGTGCGGTAAAGTCCAGTCCGCGATGGGGCCGCCAATAGCCGAGGATGGGGTGCTGGCGCATGCCATACGTGGTGTGCAGGTAGGTAAGGTCAGCGTTACTTATGGGCTGGATCGCTGGACGTGACGCCCACATCCTTTCTTTGACGGCAAGTTCTTTGCTGAGTTGATCAAAAGACTGTATTTCGATGTCGAGTCGATTTTTTATTTTTTCAGCCCGATCGTAACCGCCTTTGATAATGCCGTACTTAATATTTGCATTTTCTTTTTCACGACCACCGACACCGGCTTCACGAACAGATTGTGCCAAGGGTTCAAGGTCAAGGATCACTCGATAGTTGTGGTCATCCGTTTGCTCAAGGGCAGTTAACTCCAGCGCAGCGATGTCCAACTTCTTGTATAAGACTTCCCAATCTCCTTTCAATGTTTCGTTTCGGCCGATCAACAATGTTTCATCCACGGAAGGATAGTTCGCATTAAATACCAACAGGGCCACCACGCCAATCATAAAAGACACACCCATAAATCTGCCAATCCTCCTCAGCAAAAGCTGGCTGGTCACGATCACTGGCTCGTATCGGCAGGTTTTGGAATTGTAGATGTAGTCTACTTTTGCCATCAGTCGAGGGATTGGTTTATTTTCTTACTGGCAATGAAAAGCCTTGCGTAGCCGTCACTGTCGAGCCCCTGCACCAAGAATTGCAATGGATCAATATTAACACCATTCGCGATTACTTCATAATGAACATGAGGGGCAATGGAGCCACCGCTGGAGCCCACGGTTCCAATCTTAAATCCTTTCAGCACTTTTTCACCAACACGAACATTGATGGCATCGAGGTGTGCATAGCGGGTAACGTAGCCGTATCCATGATCGATTTCTACATAGTTGCCGAAGCCTGCAAGCATGTCACTTTTTTTCACGGCAATGATTTTCCCAGGCCCGGAAGCGACCACATTGGCGCCACGCGGGGCTGCAATGTCCGCCCCATCGTGATGATACTTGCCTTTGTGAAAAGGATTGATTCGGATGCCGTACCCTGAAACCAATTGAGATACTTCAAAGTTTTCCACCGGCTGTAGTACAGGAGTGGCCTGAAGCCTGTCCCAATCTGACTTATTAACACTGGCCGTTAATCGGAAAAATTTATCGCTCTTTTCTGCTTTCTCTACGATAGCGTTGAATTGGCTGGTCAGTGATTTTGTCCAACGCATAAATACCGGGGAGGAAGCAGCAAGTATTTCCTCACGACCCTGATTGTTGGCGGTCAATTCCGACTTGGGAATCTCAAATATCTTCTTGTAAAGCTCTTGGTCCCTGAACCTTAAGTCAGCCAACTGTTCATTTGCGGTATTCAGGCGATCATTCAGGATTGCCTTGTGTTTTTTTAGTGCTTCATTTTCTTCCCTGTATTTCGTCTCGAGCGGAGTCTCAACGACATAGTTTTGGAGGATAAGCAGTCCGACAAAAAACAAGGCTCCGAAGGAGAGGTAGCCAAACGAGTTGCCAACAACCTTACTCACTGAGATTTTTTTGATCTCGAACCTGAGTGTTTTTGGATTGTAGTAATATTTCTTGTTCGGCATATAAATCGTGTGATTCCTGCTAAATTTGCCGGTTTAGGGCGCTAAATATAGACAAATTTTAAGGTAGAAAAACACTTAAATCAAAGCGAAGTGATGGATTCAGGTACGATAAGGCGGAAATTCCTCGATTTTTTTGAAAAAAAAGGACATTTAATAGTCCCTTCGGCCCCGCTCGTGCTCAAAAATGACCCATCCTTGTTGTTTACAAACTCCGGAATGGTCCAGTTTAAAGACTATTTCCTTGGTAATTCCGCACCGAAAAGCAAAAGAATCGCTGATACACAGAAGTGCCTTCGCGTGAGCGGCAAGCATAATGATTTGGAAGATGTGGGCTTTGACACCTATCACCACACCATGTTTGAGATGCTGGGCAACTGGTCCTTTGGTGACTACTTTAAAAAAGAAGCTATTCAATGGGCCTGGGAATTGCTCACGGAGGTATATCAACTTCCTAAGGACAGGCTTTACGCGAGCGTCTTCGGTGGCGATAAGAGTGACAACCTTCCCGTGGATGACGAGGCTATCGATTATTGGATGCCAATTGTGGGTGCGGACAGAATAATTTATGGAACCAAGAAAGATAATTTTTGGGAGATGGGCGATAGCGGGCCGTGTGGTCCCTGCTCCGAAATTCATATTGACCTCCGACCAGATGCAGAGCGCGCAAAGATTTCTGGAAAAGAATTGGTGAACCAGGACCACCCTCAGGTAGTCGAGATTTGGAACCTCGTATTTATTCAGTTCAACCGGCTATCGACTGGGAAGTTGGAAAGCCTTCCCGACAAACATGTGGATACAGGTATGGGTTTCGAACGGCTGTGCATGGCCATTCAGGGAAAAAAATCTAATTACGATACGGATGTCTTTACTCCGCTGATGGATTTTATTGCCGCTGAAGCAAAAACCAATTATGGCAAAGACGAAAAGAAAGACATCGCGATTAGGGTGGTTGCAGACCATGTTCGTGCGGTGTCGTTCGTGATCTCAGATGGTCAACTTCCGTCCAATACAGGAGCCGGTTATGTCATAAGAAGGATACTAAGAAGAGCTGTCCGTTATGCCTTTTCTTATTTGGATTTTAAGGAGCCATTTATTTACAGGCTGGTTCCATTGCTGGCAGACCAGCTTAAGGAAGTATTTCCTGAATTGTACCAGCAGCGAGAGTACGTAACCCGTGTAATTATTGAGGAGGAGCAGTCTTTTTTAAGGACGTTAGAGAAGGGGTTGAAGCGAATAGAAAATATAGAGGCCGAATTGAAAAATAAAACCATTCATGGTGAATTGGCCTTTGAATTATATGACACATTCGGGTTTCCATTTGACCTCACGTCACTCATTGCAAAAGAAAAAGGACTAACAGTGGATGAGAAAGGATTTCACGTTGAAATGGAAAAGCAAAAAGCCCGCTCCAAGGCTGATGCGGTTAAGGAGACGGGAGACTGGATCACAATAAATGAAGGGGAAAAACCAGAGTTTGTGGGATACGAATCACTCACCGCTTCCACCAGGCTCCTTCGCCATCGAAAGGTAAAACAAAAAAATAAGGAGCTGCATCAGTTGGTGTTTGAGCGGACTCCGTTTTATGCTGAAAGCGGTGGCCAGGTTGGAGACACAGGTTACATTGAATCATCAAAAGGGAAAATTAAGGTCATTGATACAAAAAAAGAGAATGAACTAATCATTCACCTTGTCGAAAAGTTGCCTGGGGACCTGAATGAAATCTTTTCATTGAATGTAGACGCAAATAAGCGCCAGCTCACAATGAACAATCACTCCGCCACCCATCTTATGCACGCTGCCCTGAGGCAGGTACTTGGCAAACATGTAGAGCAAAGGGGGTCGTTGGTCAACGATGAATTGCTTCGTTTTGATTTTTCTCATTTTGCTGCCATGACGCCCGAAGAGATTGCCAGGGTGGAAGAATTGGTAAATCAAAAAATCCGCGAAAACATTGTGCTCAATGAGCAACGGAATGTTCCCATCAGTGCGGCAAAGGAAATGGGGGCAATGGCCCTGTTTGGTGAGAAGTACGGAGATTTTGTTCGTGTGATCACGTTCGATCCCAAATATTCTGTGGAGCTGTGTGGTGGCACCCATGTCCCTGCCACAGGGCAAATTGGTCTGTTCAAGATTCTAGGTGAAAGCTCAGTCGCAGCCGGAGTCCGCAGAATTGAAGCCGTAACTGCTACAGGTGCCGAGGCATTCGTTAATCAAGAAATCAAAATTTTGCAGGAAGTTCGTTCGCTGCTCAAGAACCCTAAGGACATTGGCGGGGCGACAAAAGCACTCCTCGAAGAGAAGCACACGCTGGAAAAGAAACTGGAGGAGCTACATCAGCAGCAAGCCAATCAGATCAAGGATACCCTTGCAGCCCGCGGTGTCCGGGGCAACGGCCTTACTGCCATTATCGAAAAAGTTGAGCTACCCAATGGAGACGCTTTGAAAAACATTGCTTACGGGTTGCGCAATAAATTTGATGACTTGTTTATGGTGCTTGCGGCAAACATTGAAGGCAAGCCGCAGGTGGCCGTGATATTGGGTGCGAAAACAGAGGCGAGTAAGAAGTTTCATGCCGGTGAGATAGTCAAAGTATTGGCGAAAGAAATCGGGGGTGGAGGTGGAGGTCAGCCCTTCTTTGCTACAGCTGGTGGCAAAAATATCAATGGCTTGGACGCAGTCTTGCGGAAAGCAAGGGAAATGATGAACGGCTGATGGATAAGTCAATTTCTGACAGATACGAGCCTGTAATTGGATTGGAAGTTCATGCTCAACTCCTTACAAAAAGTAAGATATATAGTCCTGACCCCGTCTCTTTCGGTGCAGCGCCTAACACACAGGTTGGTGTAATTACGCTCGCGCACCCTGGCACCATGCCGAAACTAAATAAGTTGGTTATTGAGTTAGCTATAAAAATGGGGCTTGCCTGTCATTGTGATATTTCCAGGTATCAGATTTTTGATCGCAAAAATTATTTTTATCCTGACTCGCCAAAGGGATATCAACTCACTCAGGATCGAACACCAATATGCAAAAATGGGTATATTACGATAAGCACCGAGGATAAGCGTGACGTCAGGGTGCAGTTGAATAGAATACACATTGAGGAAGATGCTGGAAAATCGATTCACGCGGAGAACGGGGATGATTCATTGATTGATCTCAACCGTTCAGGAGTGCCTCTCATTGAAATAGTGACCGAGCCTGTCATCCGGAGTGCTGAAGAGGCAGGTGCCTTGTTGGCCGAGGTACGGAAGATCGTGCGCTACCTGGATATTTGTGATGGCAATATGGAGGAAGGTTCTTTGCGATGTGATGCCAATATTTCGTTGAGAAGAAAAGGAGCAAAAGATTTTGGCACGAAGGTGGAAGTTAAAAACATGAACTCTATCCGCAACGTTCAGCGCGCCATTGAATTCGAGATTGATCGCCAGATTGTCGAACTGGAAAGTGGCAACACGCCAGTTTCTGAGACGCGCACTTTCGATGCCAACACTGGGGCTACCAGCAGTATGCGTACCAAAGAGGAGCTGAACGATTACCGCTATTTTCCTGATCCGGATTTAAGCCCGCTGACGATCTCGGAAGAATGGCTTGCGGAAATTAAATCTGCCATGCCGGTTTTGCCAGAAACACTTTTTCAAAAGTTTGTTAACGAATTCCGGATTCCGGAATATGATGCACGCGTGCTGACAGAGAACAGGGAAGTGGCCCAATTTTTTCAGGCACTATGCGGGCACACGCCCAATTTCAAGGCTGCGTCCAACTGGATAATGGGTCCCGTGCAGGCTTATCTCAACGAAAAAGGAATAAGCATTTCGGAATTGAAGCTTAACGTGCGCGGTCTTGCCGAACTGATTGGTTTGGTTGAGAATAACATGGTGAGTTTTTCCAATGCCGCGCAGCGTATATTGCCGGCACTAATAGACGATCCTGACGCGAACCCAACGCGCCTTGCAACCGTTATGAACCTGATACAGGAAAATGATGAGGGTACTTTAATTATGCTGATTGAGGAGGTGTTAGGTAGCAATCCTTCAAAGGTGCAGGAGTATAAAAAAGGAAAAAAGGGACTTATATCAATGTTTATGGGAGAGGTGATGAAAAAATCAAAAGGCAAGGCTGATCCCAAATTAACTACTGATTTGTTGCAGAAAAAATTGAGTGAGCTATGACAAAATGGATGTTGTTCGCAATTGTAATGTTGGCCGCTACCGGGTGCGAGCCTGAAAAAGGGTGGCAAGTGACACTGCGGGGCAAGGTTGGTTTCCCAAATCCGTCTGGTGAAATCAGGTTGGAGAAATTAAATGCTTCAGAGAACGATGTGGCACAAGTCATCAAGTTGGGCAAGGATTATACCTATAATCAGAAAGTGAGAATTGAAGAGCCAGGTTATTACAGGCTTAACTTTTATGGGACTCAATTTGTCGATTTTATCATTGATAAAAGTGACATCGAAATCAACGTGGACGGCAACAGTCAAAACGGATTCGTGGACATCCAGGGGTCTCCGGATATGGATTTGGTAAGGCAGGTTCAGCAACTGATGGGTGAGGCTCAGAATAGTCCGCGAATGACCGAGTTGAATGTGGCTTTTAATCTGGCCAGGGCTGAGAATAATTTGGCACGAATGGAGGAACTACAGGACGCATACATGGATGAATATAACGTGGGGACGGCCAAAGTTGCTGAGCTCCTTCGAGAACAAGGTCCCTCGGTGGCTGTTATTAACTTATTGACATCATCCAATATTTTGGACAGAGATCAATATTTTGATTTATATCTCCACGTGGCCGATGAGTTAAAAAAGGAGTGGCCCGATTATCAAATAGCCAAAGACTTTATTGCCACAACTGAAAAAATGAAAGTGCTGGCTGTTGGCCAAATGGCGCCAGAGATTTCCCTGCCCAATCCGGAGGGCACGATCGTTCCATTGTCTTCCCTTAGGGGTAAATATGTTTTGGTGGATTTCTGGGCGAAATGGTGCGGACCGTGCCGGAAGGAGAACCCTAATGTGGTCAGGATGTATCACAAATACAAGGATAAGGGCTTCGATGTATATGGTGTGTCGCTGGATCGCTCCAAAGCAGATTGGGTGCAAGCCATTCGTGAAGACGGGCTTGAATGGACCCATGTTTCCGATCTCAAATATTTTGAATCTGAGGCCGCGCTGCTTTATAATATCAACGCTATTCCGTTTTCCGTTCTCGTAGATCCCAATGGAATAATTATAGGAAAGAACCTGAGAGGGAAGGGGCTTGAACGAAAGCTTAGCGAGTTGTTTGGAGCGGGTTAATTCGTGGTGAAACAGTAGGATATAATATTGGCACCCATTCGCATGGCTTCCAGGCGTTTTGCCTCCGGGTCATTGTGAATTCGCCTGTCCTCCCAGCCATTGCCCAAATCGCTTTCAAAGGTATAAAACACCAGCAGCCTTCCCTCGTAAAAAAGCCCAAAGCCCTGAGCGGGTTTGCCATCGTGCTCATGTATTTTGGGCAGGCCATTCACGAACTCGAATTTTTGATGATAAATGGGATGATCAAATGGAATCTCGACCAGTTCCAATTCTGGAAACACTTTTTTGAGTTCGATCCGGATGAATTTATCAAGACCATAGTTGTCGTCAATGTGTAGAAATCCTCCCCCAATGAGGTAGTTCCTCAGGTTTGATGCTTCCTCAGCAGAAAAGACCACATTGCCATGGCCTGTCATATATATATAGGGGTATAAAAACAGGTCTGCGCTGCCTACTTCAACATTGTCCTCGTCAGCCACCAGGTTCATGCCAAGTTCCCGATTGCAAAACTCAATGAGGTTCGGAAGGGCCGTTTTATTGGCATACCAGTCGCCCCCTCCATTGTATTTGAGTTTGGCAATCTTGAGCTGGCCAAATGAGACGGTGCCAGAGAAGGTTATGAAAATGACCAGAAGTGTATACACCCTGTAAATGGGCAAAATTCGCATGGTAACTATTTTTTTTATCCCGCTTAAACCTTTGGCAGGCTAAATGCTCTAACCTATCGTAACAAACATATTGATTCTATATGCAAACAACGAAAAACATTTCTCTTGGTTTACTCCTCGCTTTCGCCATGCTGATCTCCTGCAATGATGAGGAAGGTACCATCTTCCAGGCTACGGATGAGGTAAGTGTAGAAGACGAGGCGACAACCGATTCTTACTTTGAGGAAACGGACGATCTATCGGTCATCGCGGTAGCGAGCGATAATTCAACATTGACGGGCGGCAAAGTGCAAACCGGAGGCCGAAAAATAAAAGTAAATGACAGGCGCCTTGAGTGCGCGGAAGTTGAGGTTGAAATTGCCGATGACAGCTCTTTTGGTAAACCCAAAGGAACAATCACCATCGATTTTGGCGATGGATGTGAAGACAAAAAAGGCAACATCAGAAAAGGTAAAATAATTGTCACCTTCGAGGGCCGCAGGTTTTTCCCCGGGTCGACAATTGTAACCACCTTTGAGAATTACATGATTAATGGCGTACTCATTGAGGGTGTGCGAACGGTAACGAATTCGAGTGGAAGCCTGGAGGATCACCCTTCTTTCACGATCACAGTAGTTGGCGGAAAAGCCACGTGGCCAGATGGTACTTTTGCCACCCGGGAAGCAAACCGCAAAAGGGAGTGGATAAGGGCAGATAATCCCCTCAAAGACGAGTGGCGTGTGACGGGGTCGGCAGCCGGAACAAATAGAAATGGGATCTCATACACTATGGAGATTAAAGAAGCGTTGATATACAAAAGGGAGTGCGAGGTTGCAAGCCGGGTATTTATTCCAGTAGCAGGGGTGAAAATTTTAATGACACAAAATCGCCTCATGACGATAGATTACGGTGATGGAAGTTGTGACAGGCTGGTGACGGTGACCATCAATGGCGAGACGAAGCAAATCGAAGTAAGAGGCAACGTTTAGGGTTGTGACGGATAAGTGGGGTTGGGTGTAAAGCCTCTCCTGCGAAAGCGGGAGGGGCTTTTTTCGTTTCATTAGGTGTGGTGATGCCACCTGAATTAAAGTCAATGGCTATATTTGCAAACCACTACTCGACAACTATGCGCCAATACCTTTCGCTCATGCAGGACATACTGGAAAACGGATCCAGGAAAGAGGACCGGACCGGCACGGGAACTTTGTCCGTATTTGGCAGGCAGCTGAGATTCAATCTTCAGGAGGGGTTTCCGTTGGTGACAACAAAGAAACTTCACCTTCGCTCGATTATATTTGAGCTGTTGTGGTTTCTCAATGGCGACACCAATATCAAATACCTGAAGGATAATGGGGTTTCGATTTGGGACGAGTGGGCCGATGAAAACGGAGAGCTGGGTCCCGTTTATGGCAGTCAGTGGCGCAGCTGGCCTACCCCCAATGGCGGCACTATCGACCAAATTTCAAAAGTGCTTGATCAGATCAAAACCAAACCAGATTCCAGAAGGCACATTGTTTCAGCATGGAATCCCGCAGAGGTCGATAAAATGGCGCTGCCCCCTTGCCATGCATTGTTTCAATTTTATGTCGCAGACGGCAAGCTCTCCTGCCAGCTTTACCAGCGCAGTGCGGATTATTTTTTAGGCGTGCCGTTCAACATAGCTTCCTATGCTTTGCTGACGCACATGGTGGCGCAGCAATGCGATCTCCAACCCGGAGAATTTGTGTGGACGGGTGGAGATACTCATCTTTACACCAACCATATCGAGCAAGCCCGTACACAACTTTCACGTGATCCATATCCATTGCCTCAGCTCAACATTCGAAGAAAACCCGATTCGCTATTTTCGTATCAATTCGAGGACTTCGAAATTGTGAACTATCAATGCCATCCTGGAATCAAAGCGCCAATTGCGGTATGAATTTGTAAGCATCGGACTACCCAGTCATCGTACCTACCTTGAATTTTGTTGATTTTGCTTGTTTTAATTACATCGGTATTAATCCGAGGTAATCAAAAAAATGGGCGATTGTTCAATCCGGCAAGAAAAGGTACTTTCACCTCCCCGAGCCAAATGAGCAGTGCCGGCCAACGCAAAGACTCAAACACTATGGATAAAGCGACCATACTATGCATCATTGACGATGATGACATCTATCAGTTTACCGTAACCCGCGCTGTTAAAGCTCAACACATAGCCAAAAAAATATTGGTCTTCTCTGATGGTGAGAAAGCATTAGAATTTTTTATGGACAATGTTGGTCAGCAGGACAAGCTGCCAGATATTGTTTTTTTGGATATCAATATGCCTGTAATGGATGGCTGGCAATTTCTGGATGAATACATCAAGTTAAAACCTCGCGTAGGCAAGCAGATAACCATTTATTTGGTCACTTCTTCTGTAGACCCCGTTGATCTGGAAAGAGCGGAAAAAATAAAAGAAATTTCGGATTACCTGGTGAAACCCATTAGTCCGAATCAGCTCAAAGAATTGGTAGCGGCTATGGGCTGAGGCCCTGGTTGTCCTCGTTTATTATAAACTCTCGGTGCAGATCAATTTTTTTTAGCGCGGGCAATGGCCCTATCACGGCTATTGTGGGTTTATATTTTTTGGAATAAACCTGCGTAGATATTTCGTTTGGCAATTCTCTATTTAAATCTAATTTTAGAATTCGCGGGCAGGTAGAGCAAAAATTAACGTAGAATTTCATGGACATTAAGGATAATAAAAAGGGAACTGCGTCCGTTTGGGCCGGAGAATTAGGAACTTTTTTTAAGGGTGCAACCACCCCGCCAATTGTAAACAGTGTAACCTACGGTTACCATGATCTGGATGATTGGTACGATGTTGCTTTGGGAAAAAAAGAAGGGCATATCTATAGCAGAAATACCAATCCAACAGTTGAGGTCTTTGAGGAAAAAGTAAGGGTGTTGGAAAAGGCCGAAGCCTCTATTTCCTTCTCCACGGGAATGGCCGCTATAAGCAATACATTGTTTGCGCTGTTGACTCCTGGTGATCGTGTTGTTTCAATTAAGGACACTTACGGAGGAACGAGTAGAATTTTTATCGAATTCCTTCCTCGGTTCAATGTTAACGTCACGCTTTGCGAAACAGGCGACCATGAGGAAATGGAGAAGGAGATTTTAAAGGGATGCAAGTTGGTATATCTGGAAACTCCGACCAACCCAACGCTCAAGGTTTTGGACCTGAGACGTTTGATCAAAGCAGCAAAGCAAGTTAACGCCATCGTTGTTGTTGATAATACTCTCGCCACACCAATCAATCAAAATCCTGTAACGATGGGCGCGGACGTGGTAGTGCACAGTGCAACTAAATTTCTTGGCGGGCATTCAGACGTCATGGGTGGCGTGGCATGTGGTAAAAAAGATGTCATCAGAAAGATATTTCAGTTCAGGGAGATCAATGGAGCCAGCCTTAATCCGACAGCCGCATACATGCTGACAAGGGGAATGAAAACCCTGGAGCTTCGGATTCTCAGGCAAAACGAAAATGCAATGGTCATTGCCAATTTTCTGAAATCACATCCGAAAGTTGACGAAGTATTTTACCCTGGATTGGCGGGCCACAAAGGGCATGATTTTGCAAAGGAGCAAATGTCAGGATTTGGTGGAATGATGAGTTTTTCTTTGAAAGGGGGCTACGAAATGGTCAGGCAATTTTTACCCCAATTGAAACTCGTTCATCTGGCCGCAAGTCTTGGATCAGTGAGCACGCTTGCCGGCCCACCGAGGACCACCAGTCATGTGGAGTTGACTGAATCGCAGCGCGCAGATTTGGGTATCCCGGAAAGTTTGATCCGGTATTCGGTGGGTATTGAAAATGTTGAAGATTTATTAAGCGACTTGACTCAGGCATTTGATAAGATAAAATGATAGCAGTAATTTTTGAAGTGATACCGGGAGAAAATCAGCGGACGGAGTATTTGGACCTTGCTGCGAGGCTCCGCCCCGAGTTGGATAAAATTGAAGGATTTATTTCCATCGAAAGATTTCAAAGCCTCAACAATCCTGATAAAATTTTGTCGCTTTCATTTTGGGAAAATGAGGAAGCCGTAAAACAATGGAGGACACTTGAAATACACAGAGATGCGCAGTTAAGAGGGAGGGCTTCCGTTTTTAAAGATTATCGTTTGAGGGTTTCGACCGTAATTCGCGACTATGGAATGAGAGACAGGGAACAGGCGCCTGCTGACAGCAAGGCCATTCATCAATGATATGAGAAAATTCGGAATTGCGATACATGGCGGGGCTGGCACAATTTTGAGGGAAAGTATGACCGCGGAAAAGGAGCGAGATTACCGTCACGCACTTGAAGCCGCTTTGCAAGCCGGCTATAAAATCCTAAACGATGGCGGAACCTCTTTATTGGCCGTGGAAGCAGCCGTGGTTGAGTTGGAAGACTCCCCCTTGTTCAATGCAGGCAAGGGCTCGGTGTTTACTGCGGAAGGGAAGCATGAAATGGACGCCTCAATCATGGACGGCAAAACATTGAATGCTGGCGCGGTTTCTATGATCAGGGGATTAAAAAATCCGGTAAAGGTGGCACGAATCGTGTTGGAAAAATCCGACCACGTTTTTTTGGCCGGAGAAGGAGCAGAATTATTCGCGAGAGGGATGGGTTGTGAATTTATGGATGAAGCGTATTTCTACGATGAGTTCAGGTACCAGCAGTGGCTTGAAGTTCGGGGTACCAACAAAACGCGGCTTGATCACTCGTCACCAAAGGGCGAAAAATTCGGAACGGTTGGTGCCGTTGCCTGCGACAAACACGGTAATATAGCGGCCTGTACGTCCACCGGTGGTATGACCAACAAACATTTTGGAAGAATAGGTGACAGCCCTATGATTGGTGCCGGCACCTATGCCAATAATTTGACTTGCGCGGTTTCATGTACTGGCAGCGGTGAGTTTTTTATTCGTGGTGTTGTCGCCTATGATGTTTCGTGCTTGATGGAGTATCAACGATTATCTCTACAAGAGGCCTGCACCCAGGTTATTCACCATCGGTTAAAAAAGATAGGAGGAGATGGTGGGTTGGTTGCCATGGATGCCAACGCCAATATTTCTATGATTTTTAACACCGAAGGAATGTATCGGGGCATGCAGGATTCAACAGGTGAACGAAGCATAGAAATTTACCAGTGAGCGTTCCTACACAAAAGACTCTGTAAGCGGCAGGATTTCAATTTCTCTATTATCGAGAGTAAACTTGTCGCCATTTGCAAGAATGTGTGTCGTCAGGTTTGACATTGACATCGGGGTGCCCGGCTTCAATTGATTGTACCGATTGTGAGTTAAATTTGCCGGGTCCATAACAATCACCATCCCCGAGCCAATCACGCGAAATTCGTTGCAGCCTTTTATGATCAACCCGGTGTCCTCCGCCAGCCCAATTCCGATCAGGTGAGGGAACATGGCGAGGGCCTCAGCCAGTCGGCCGAAGCGGCCTCTTCGGACAAAGTGCGTGTCGATGATGAGTTCCGGAATAAATCCAAGGCCTTTTTTCATTTTGACTTCGCCTTTTTGCAGGGCCTCAGCGCTGCTTCCGCCTGATATCATTTGTTGAGCCATGGCCATGGCACCGGCACTGGTGCCAGCAATCACAATGTGCTCGGTCTTAAATCGCTCACTTAATATGCGATGCATAGTGGTTTCTCCAATTTTTGAGCTGATGCGCGATTGGTTGCCGCCAGAAAACATAAAGCAGTCTGCCTGTTCTACATGCTTTAGTATCTCCTTGTTTTCAGAATGATTTTTTCGCGTAATGTTCAACACCGTTACGTTTTCACACCCCAGTTTTTTAAAGGCCCTGACATAATTCTGCCCAACCTCTTCGGGAATCCTGGATGCCGTGGGCACAACAACGACTTTGGATTGTTTCCCTTTACTCTCACGCAGAACGTGAGAGAGAATTCCGTTTTGGAGAAAATTGACCTTATTGTTCCATTTGTCGCCTTTATCTTCGTTTCCTCCGATGGGAATCAAGATTCCCTTGATGTTCGCGTTTTCCGTCATTTACCTGCTTTAATCAATTGTCCGAATTGAAGATAATTTGTCAACAAAATATATATTTATAGAAAATCATCCCTCGTTCACTTTCAACGCTGCAATATTATGAAGATACGTGAAATCAACGCGATGCGCGGACCAAATTATTGGTCAATAAGAAGACACAAATTGATAGTGATGGTGCTTGATTTGGAGGATATGGAACACAGACCCACCAATACCATCGATGGATTTCTTGAGAGGCTTAAGACAATGTTTCCTACGATGTACGAACATCGGTGTTCGGTAGGAACGGCAGGAGGATTTTTCCAAAGGGTGGAGGAAGGTACCTGGATGGGTCATGTCATTGAGCACATTGCGTTGGAAATTCAATCCCTGGCTGGCATGGAGGTAGGATTTGGCAGAACGAGAGGGTATGGCGAGGAGGGAGTGTACAATGTAGTGTTTGATTATATGGAGGAAAAGGTCGGCAGGTACGCAGCGAAGGCCTCCGTTCAAATTGCAGAGGCGCTGACAGCCGGTGAGGCATATGATCTGTCAGCAGATATTCAGCAGATGCGGGAGATTAGGGAGGCCGAGCGACTGGGCCCAAGCACCGGGTCGATTATCGAGGAGGCCGAGAGTAGAGGGATTCCATGGATCCGGCTCAACCGCCAATCGCTATGTCAGTTGGGATATGGCGCCAATCAAAAAAGGATTCAGGCAACGGTAACCAGTGAGACGAGCAGTATTGGCGTTGAGATCGCATGCGACAAGGAAGACACCAAATTTTTGCTTGAACAGGCTGAGATTCCAATCCCAAAGGGGGAGATTATCCGCACAGAGGCTGGTCTGAGGGAGGCAGTAGAATATGTAAAGTATCCTTTGGTACTTAAGCCAATAAGTGGAAATCATGGAAGGGGCATTACAACCAACATCAACAATTGGGAAGATGCTTTGATCGCGTTCGAGGCGGCCAAAAATGTTTCACGATCTGTGATAGTAGAAAAGTACATTGTAGGCGAGGACTACCGCCTTTTGGTGATTAATTACAAATTGGTGGCTGCTGCAAAAAGAACGCCAGCGCATGTTATTGGTGATGGTAAATCTACCGTCAAACAATTAATAGACGCTGTGAATGCTGATCCGAGGAGAGGGTACGGCCACGAGAAAGTGCTGACGCAAATTGATATTAATGATCTCACCTTGGGAATTCTTGAGGAGAAGGGTCTCAGTTTGGAGAGCATTGTAAAGAAAGGCGAGTTTGTGAAATTAAAGGACACCGCAAACCTCAGTACCGGAGGCACAGCTGAGGACGTCACGGACATTGTACATCCCTACAATATTTTTATGGCCGAGCGCATTGCGAAAATAATCGATCTTGACATATGTGGTATCGACATCATGACCACGGATATAGGGCAACCGCTTCCGGACACAGGCGGAGCAGTGCTCGAGGTGAATGCAGGACCTGGTTTCCGAATGCATCTGGCACCTGCTGTTGGCCTGCCAAGAAATGTTGCAGGCCATGTGATCGACATGTTGTACCCTCCCGGATCAACATCCAGAATTCCAATCGTGGCGGTCACCGGGACAAACGGCAAAACCACCACTACCAGGCTCATCGCACACATGGTGAAAATGAGAGGATATAAGGTTGGTTATACCACGTCAGACGGAGTGTACATCCAAAATAGGCTGTTGATGTCTGGCGATTGCACAGGCCCGGCCAGTGCTGAGTTCGTGCTCAAAGATCCTACCGTTGATTTTGCGGTATTGGAGTGTGCGCGTGGTGGCCTTTTGCGGGCAGGTCTTGGATTTAAACAGTGTGATGTGGGCATCGTGACGAATGTTGCCGCAGATCATTTGGGGCTGAAAGGAATACATACGATCGAGCAACTTGCCCAGGTGAAGGGCGTAATTCCGGAAACTGTACTTCCGGATGGCTATGCCATTCTCAACGCGGATGATGAGCGTGTTTTTGACATGGGTAAAAGTGTAAAATGTAAGGTCGCCCTGTTTTCGATGGATGAGAAGAACCCAAGAATTAAGCGGCATGCGCGTCAGGGGGGCCTTTCGGCTATCTATGAAAATGGATTTATAACCATATGCAAGGGAGACTGGAAGATGCGCGTAACTAAAGCCGTTAATGTTCCACTGACATTTGATGGCCGGGCCGCATTTATGATTCAAAATGTTTTGCCTGCGGTCTTGACCGGGTATGTAAGAGGATTTTCAATTGAGGATATTAAGGCCGCCATTGAATCGTTTATACCCTCTCCGTCTCAGACGCCAGGTCGATTGAATTTATTTACGTTCAAGGATTTTCAAATCATGCTGGATTATGCCCACAATGCTGCCGGATTGAGGGCGCTGCAAAAGCTGGTCGAAAAGATGGAAGGAAAGCCCAAGGTGGGGATTATTGCTGGGATAGGGGATCGGAGGGTGGAGGACAATAACGAAATAGGAAAAGTTGCTGCGGAGATGTTCGATGAAATCATCATTAGACAGGACAAACACCTAAGAGGAAAGACCTCCGAGGAGCTTATCAACATGATCAATGACGGGATCAAAAGCGTGGACCCGAAGAAGAAGGTAACCATTATTCCCTCAGAGAAGGAGGCGATCACTTATGCGATTAAAAATGTAAAGAAAGGATCTCTGATCATCTTAAGCAGTGATGTGGTGCCCGATGCGCTCAATTTGGTAATGAAATATAAAGAGGAAGAGTCGAATCGTTTGTATGAGATTACCAAAAAGGATATACCTAATTTGGCCTGACAAAAACTCACCAGTAGAAAAGTGTTTGATTTTTGGCCGTAAGGGCTTACTTTTAAGTTGGAAAGGAGTATTAAGTCCAAAAATACATTTTTTAAAGGCACCAAGATGGGTTTTAGTCGGTTGTGTATCTGGGGCGTTATTTTGACATCGTCATCATTACAAGCGATTTACGGAGCTGAATTTTTCAGGAAGCAAACCGGGTCGGTGACTATTTCGGCTGCACAAACCAGTGCTTCAGCTGCCATTGTATCAGTAGATCTTTCCAGATCTTTTTTGGTATTCTCTTCTACGGTAAACTCAAACCAGCCGCAGCATTTTCAGGTGGGCGGAGAAATTACCAATGCCACGACTTTGAATTTCTACAGGACGGGCAATGCAGGCAATGTCACCATACGATGGCAGGTTTTTGAGTTTGAGAGCGGTGTATATGTGCAGCACGGGTCTACAACCAATGTTGCACGAGGGGCGCCAGTTAATGTGGCAATAAATTGTGTGGATTTGACGAAAAGTTTTGTGCTCATAAGTGCACGGAAAAGTGGAAGTCAATTGGGTGCAGATGATGGTATTACAGCTAATTTGACTACATCGACCAACATGGAACTTATGATAAGTAATGCGGGTCCAGGTGGAGCGAATATGGAAGAGGCTTATTGGCAAGTCATCGAGTATCAGGCTGCGACCGTAAAAAAATTAACAACAACACTTAGCGCTGGTTCGACTTCAACGACCTCAACGATTAGCCCTGCAATAACAACTTTATCCAAGGCTTTTGTTGTCAGCAATCATTGGTTCAATGGTGATGTAAATTCAAACGACCTCCCGAGGACAGAATTAACCAATGTCAATACGGTAACCTATACCCGTGTGGGAACAGCAACCGACATGAATTTCGTCACTTATGTGATCGAATTTACAGACGGGTCAACTGTAACGAGAGGTACGCAGAATTTTGCTTCAGGCGTAACAACTCAACCTGTCTCCATTACAGCCACAGCCTCATCGGGCGTGATTGCCCCTGGAAACTTTGGCAGGCAAGGGAGTACTTCGTTCGCCACGGATGATAATCCGGGGCATAACTGGTTTGTTTACGATATAACCAGTTCGTCCAACCTTCAAATTACCCGAGCGATCGGCACCGGGTCAACAGCAGATGCACCCTGGCAAATCATAACATTCGAAGACACCGGCCTCCAGCAAAATACTTTTTATAGCAGGGCTTCTGGTAGTTGGGAATCAAACACCTCGTGGTCATTCACTTCAAATGGATCAAGTGGGGCTGTACCCACTGGCGTTTATCCGCGCAGGACTAATAATGTGGTAGTTCAAAGTGGGCACATCATTACTATTGACAACGTAAACGACAATGGGCCCTGTTCGCAAAGCCCCAATAACCTGGGCAGATCCAACGTTGGAACCTTTACAGGCTCTGCAGATCAAATGTTTTATCACACCGGTGACATTATCATATCAACTGGAGGCAGACTCAACTGCTCGGAAGAGATTATGATTGAGGGATACACGCTGGTGGAAAGCGGAGGAATACTCGCCATTACTGAAGATATAGTGAACCTCGGTTATTTTGAAGTCGCATCGGGGGCAACTTTTACAAATACCGATGACTTAATTCTCTCTGGCAACAGCATAACGATTATCAACAATACCTCATTTGGTGCGGACGACATTTATATTGATTGGACCAATGCCACGCTTTGTGGTGACGGAATCATGAATTTGGGCAATGGTGGTGCAGATCCAACCATTCAGTTTTTTAATGGGGGATCACTCAGCCAAGTGTGTAGTACCTTTACGGTTACCTGCACATCGAACTGTGGCGCATTTCCGATCACTCCTACGGGGAGTTTTATTTCTGGTATTGCAGGCCCTGGGGGAGTAGGCAATTCAAACAATAATAAGCTTTGGTTGATGGCCGATAGGGGTGTATTCTCGGATGCCGGGACTACCCCCGCTGTCGACCTGGCCACTGTCCAGCAGTGGAATGATCAGTCAGGAAATGGAAACAACGCCTCGCAAGGCGTTGTTTCCAACAGGCCTATTTTTAGAACTGGACAGGACAATAACCTTCCGGCTCTGGAATTTACAGGAAACCTGTTTATTGACGGGCCAAATCTAGGGATTTCCGCAGGGAGTAGTTTGGATTATTTTATGGTCTTCCGTGATACACAAACCGGGCTGGGCGGATTGAATGATGGCAACGGTCATTATATCCTTGATCGTACGCCTGCAACGTCTGCGCTCATGTCGCTGAAACCCGTTACAGGAAGTTTTTATGGGTTTCAAAAAAGATCGGATAGTGGTGGTGGCCTTGGTGGCCCAGTCACAACAACCTCAATAAACACACAAAGTAAATGGATTGAACTGGTCCGCAACTTAGGCGTCAATTATAGGATTTACTATAGAGGGCAACAAGAAGGTTCAATTGCTGACGGAGATGGAAATTTAACTCCACCCCGTCCGCGAATTGGACGACATGCGACAACCGCAAACAACGGATTGCGCGGGTTTGTGAATGAATTCATTATCTACAGGACAGCTATCAATGAGGCGCAGCGCGTTATCATCAATAATTATATTTCGGCAAAATATAACATTACGTTGCCCGTAAATGATGTCTATACCATGGATAATCCAGGCAATGGGAATTTTGATTTTGAAGTGGCAGGTATTGGTCAGGCAACCAATGGCTCCAATCACCGGGATGCCAGGGGAACTGGCGTGGTCAGAATGTGGAATCCCAACGGCCTTAATAATGGGGAGTTTTTGATATGGGGCCACGATAATGCCGCAATAACCAGTACCACTACTGCGGTTGGAACGGCCGTAGATGGCACGGTTATACAGGAGAGGCTAACAAGAATATGGCGCGCCAGTGAAAGTGGTGGCGATGTGGGAAATGTTTCAATATCTTTCGATTTTAGCGGAGTAGGAGGAAGTCCTTTGGGGTCTAATCTACGGTTGTTGATTGACAGGGACGGAGATGGCTTCGCGGATAACGATGTTACACCCATCGTGGGTTCTGTGTCGAACGGCATAGCCGTATTTTCAAATGTTAATTTTCAAAATGGTGACAGGTTTACATTGGGAAACACTGATGCCTCGGTGCCCTTACCAGTTGAACTGGTTGAGTTTATCGCAAAACCAATCAATCACTCTGTCTTGTTGAAGTGGGTAACCTCTTCGGAACTTAACAATGACCATTTTATTGTTGAAAGGTCTCATTCTGCCGAGGAGTGGGAAGCCATCGAACAAATAAAAGGGGCAGGTACAACCGACCAAAGTCAACGATACCAAATTATCGACAAATACCCGCTAGCGGGAGTTTCCTACTATAGACTCAAACAGACTGATTTTGACGGCACGGTTGCTTATTCGCATATCGTCTCGGTGGTGTCTGACGGATTGATTCAGGTATCGGTATCACCCAATCCCTCCAATGGGATATTTACGGTGAAGGGTGCAAACTTAGCAGGAAGCGAACTTCGGGTTTTGACCGGGATCGGGCAATACATTCAGGTTCCCATTAATATTGTTGACGGTCAGGCAGTCCTGGACCTAACAACGTTCCCGCAAGGGGTGTACATTGTACAAGTATTTGATGGCCTCTCCATTCAATCGCTTCGCCTCGTGCGAAGGTAGTAGCCAGCCGCCTACTTCTTTTGTCGATTCGTTACAAAAAGGAAGAATACCAAGGGTTATCCATTTGCTCTGTTAATTTTGTAGAGGTATTTTTATACCCCAATTTGACATCCTTATTGCAGACAATTCCGTATTGACCTTATGCCAGAGAAAAGCAGTGTTTTTGATATGATTGGACCGGTCATGATTGGGCCATCGAGTTCTCATACGGCAGGGGTGGTAAGGATAGCCCGAGCGGCCATTTCGATTTTGGGAGGCATTCCCCAGGAAGCTGAAATTACATTTTACAACTCTTTTGCAAGGACCTATGAGGGGCACGGAAGCGATCGGGCCATTATTGCAGGATTGATGGACTTTAAGACTGACGACAAGCGGATCAAAGAAGCGCTCGATTTGGCCAAGTCAAGTGGCCTTAAATTTCATTTTAAGTCAGTTGGCAATGCCTCAACCTATCATCCAAATTCCATCAAACTTAAATTGAAAAAGGACGACAGGGCCATCGAGATCATCGGAGAAAGCAAAGGAGGCGGAATTATCAATATTGCGGAAGTAAATGGGTTCAAAGCAGATTTTACTGCCTCAAACCACACGCTAATTATTTATGCGGACGATGTAAAGGGCAGCATTGCTTTCATCGCCAGCGTATTGGCCAATGACCAATGTAATATCGCAACGATGTCAGTCTCAAGGAAAGGAAAAAACGACCTTGCGTGTCTTGTGCTTGAGATGGATTCCGGGATCAAAGATGTAACATTTACTTATTTAAACAGTCTTAGTTGGGTTAAGGAAGTTATTTACATCCCGGAAATTGGGTAATGACATGGTGAGAGTTCTTTCTTTTTTTTCCCTCTTCATATCTCATCTTGCTTTCGCGCAGCAGCAAAACGAAGGCAAGGACTGGACCTTGCAGGAGTGTATAAAGGTTGCCATTCAAAACAATCTTAATGTTCGCAGAAGCATTTATAATGTTGAAAGCTTTCGGGTTGGCCTCTTGCAATCCAAGATGGCTTTTTTGCCAACACTCAATTCAGGAGGGTCTTATAGTCAGAATTTTGGCCGCGCGCTGAACCCGGTGACAAACTCCTTCATCAACCGGAATACAGACAATATCAATGTTCAGGCCAACGCATCACTGACGCTGTACAATGGCCTCCGCCTTCAGAATACCTTCCGCCAGAACATGCGGGACTTTGAGGCATCAGAACAAGATTTGGAAAAGGCAAAGAATGACGTAATTATCAACGTGGTCAATTTATACATCAACGTGATCTTTAATCAGGAATTGTATGAGAATGCCAGGTATCAGTTGAACTCCAGCCAACAACAGTTGGAGCGAATAAAAAAACAAGTTCAGGTGGGCGGGCTCCCAAGAGGTGATGAACTTAATCAGGAGGCCCAGGTAGCAACCAATGAGGTTAACTTAATTAATCAGGAAAATGCACTAAATTTTTCTCTGTTACAGCTTAAGCAGGCACTGCAACTGGCGGCCGACACACCCATGCGGGTTCAGCAACCGGATTTGCAGCCTGAGGACCTGGTTCTTGAGGAGAACCCAGGTGTAATTTATCAAATGGCGCTGGCGAACATGCCGGAGATCAGAAGCGCTATGTTAAAGGTTGAGAGTTCACAGTTGGCACTGAAAGCGAGCAAAGGATCTCTACAGCCCAGGTTGAGTTTGAATGGCTCCGCTGCGTCAAACTACTCCAGTGCATCAGATGTGCAGCGTACCGCCATCGATGCCAGTTCTCCTCCGATTGCCGGCACCCAACCCATCGGTGTAATACAGGGTACAGCAATACCGGTGGTTGGTTTGCAGCCGAGCACCGTTATTGTTTCAGAGGGCTATAATGAAAGGGATCAGTTGAAGGACAATTTGTTTAAATCCGCCAGCCTTTCTTTGTCTATACCGGTTTTCAACGGCTGGCAGAGCAGAGCTGCGGTTCAGCGGGCAGCCATCAACAAAGAGGTTGCCGACATTACCGCGCAAGAAACAAGAAATTTGCTCCGCCAAACCATTGAAACTGCGTACAATGATGCAGTCGCGACTGCCAAAAGTTACTCAGCCTCATTGAAGCAGGTGAATGCAAGAGAAGAAGCGTACCGGATGGCACAGCAGAGATTTGAGCTTGGTGCCATTAATTACATCGAATACCAGATTTCAGAAAACGATCTCTTTCGTGCAAAGTCAGATCTGGCCAGGGCCAAATACAATTTCATCTTCAAAAAAAAGGTTCTTGACTTCTACCAGGGCAAACCTTTTGAATACTAAATCCCCAACAATTTTATCGGATGGCAAAACAAAGGCGTAAATCAAACAAGCTCCTGTATTTTCTTATTGGATCGGTAGTCGTAATAATTATTTTTCTAATAGTTGGTAAATCTTTGGGATGGATCGGAAAGGGAAAGATCATTGAAGTTGAGCTTGCCAGGACAAAGAAAATTACGATTACAGAAAAAGTGAGCGCATCCGGTACGGTACAACCGGTGACTGAGGTGAAACTGGCGCCAGAAGTATCCGGAGAAATTACCGAATTGAATGTGGAAGATGGCGATTCAGTCCGGCAGGGAGAAGTGCTGGTAAAAATCAGGCCTGATGTTTGGCTGAGTCAACTCGAAAGATCGGAAGCAACTTTGAATCAGCAGAAAGCCAACGTGGAATCTTCGAAGGCTGCCCTGTCTCGGGCAGAGGCCACTTTCTTACGATCGGAGCAGGAGTTTAACAGACAGCAAAAACTCTGGAACGAAAAGGTGATCTCCGAGGCTGAGTGGCAATTGGCTCAGCAAAACTATAAGATAGCCAAAAATGACCTGGAGTCATCGAAGCAGTCACTGGAGGCGGCAAAGTTTATCGTTCGCAGTACGGAGGCGAGTGTGCGGGAATCCAGGGAAAATGTCAGGCGAACCACGGTGAATGCTCCCATGAAAGGTGTGATATCGAAATTGAATGTGAAGAAGGGTGAACGCGTGGTCGGCACAGCGCAAATGGCTGGAACTGAAATGCTGAGGATTGCTGACCTTAATATTATGGAGGTCCGCGTCAATGTCAATGAAAACGATATTGTCAGGGTGCATCTTGGAGATACGGTGTTGATTGAGGTAGATGCCTACGCCAATGTTGGAAAGGAATTTAAGGGTTTGGTTACAAATATTGCCAACACGGCCAAAGATAAACTGTCTGCGGACGCCATAACTGAATTTGAAGTCAGGATTTTAATCTTGCGATCGTCTTACGATGACCTGATTAAGAAAGGTAACCGGTATCCTTTCAGACCTGGTATGACGGCCAGCGTGGAGATTCTTACTTCAACCAAAGTAAATGTCCTTTCGGTGCCGCTTGCAGCAGTCACCACACGCAATCCAGACAAGGCTGAGGAGGACGACAAAAAGGAGAATAACGATCGCAATGATCGCAAAGTCGTAGACGAAAGTAAAAAGCAACAGAAACAGGAGGACAAGGTAGTCGTATTCGTGAACGAAAATGGCAAAGCAAAAATGGTCGAGGTAAAAACCGGGATAAGTGATTATGATAATATAGAAATTCTTTCCGGGTTGGAAGATAACACCGAGATAGTTACTGGCCCTTTTCTGGTAGTCTCCAAGAGACTCAAGGATGGTGATGAAATCAAACTATTGGAGAAGAAAGAAAAAGAAGATAAGGACAAGTAAATGAAGTGATTCGAGAGAAATTGAGAAGCCCCGGCATCCCGGGGCTTTCGTTTTTTAGCGCCCGTTGGACGGTACATTTTCTTTCTCAAAATTGGTTTCTCCATCCTATATTTATGAAATAAAATAGCAGCGGATGAGAATTGGATTTGATGCGAAGCGATTGTTTAACAACTTTACCGGTTTAGGTAACTACAGTCGATTCGTATTGTCCGCCCTTCTTGAACATTTTCCGTCACACCATTATACGCTGTACAGTCCCAAAATAAAAGACCACAATGAAACAAGGCCGTTCAGGGTTAACCCAAAAGTGCTCATCAGAACTCCACCAAAATGGGTAAAGGGTTCCGGGTTTGGTAGTTTTTGGCGCTCTGTCAATCTTGGCAATATTGCCTTTCGCGATGGGGCGGATATCTTTCACGGGTTGAGCAATGAACTTCCACTAACCAAGCCGAAGGGATTGAAAACGGTCGTTACTATTCACGATTTGATTTTTGTTCGCGACCCCGAGTTGTATAGTTCGATTGACGTGAAAATCTACAAGAAGAAGCTAAGCCATGCCTGTAAATCGGCTGACAAGCTGATCGCGATTAGCCAGCAGACAGCAAAGGATCTGCAACATTACCTGGACGTGCCAAAGGACCGGATCAAGGTTGTATACCAGGGTTGTCACGAAATTTTTAAGGAAAGACATTCCGCGGAAGCCATTAATAAGGTGAGGGAAAAGTATCAGCTTCCGGGCAAATACCTGCTGTCAGTAGGCACGCTTGAACCGCGCAAAAATGCACTGTTAATCCTGAAAGCACTTGCAAAATTGGATGGCGATGTTTCTTTGGTGTTGATTGGCAGGTCAACTTCCTATCAGACCGAACTGGATAAGTTTATTGACTTGAGTGGTTTGAAGGAGAAAGTGTTTTTTATCCAAAAGGTTAGCTTTGAAGATCTGCCAAAAATTTATCAGGGTTCCGAGATTTTTATTTACCCGTCAAAGTTCGAAGGATTTGGAATTCCCATTGTTGAGGCTATTCAAAGTGAAGTTCCTGTGATAGCTGCCACCGGATCATGCCTCGAAGAGGCAGGCGGCCCTTCGTGTATTTACGTAGATCCGGACGGTGCGGACGAGCTTGCTGAAGCGATCGCCAGAATACGAAAGGACCCAACGCGCAGTTCGCTGATGGTGAAAAATTCACTTCAATACGTCAAAAAATTTGATGCCGGCCGGATTGCCGCGGACTTAGTGCGTGTTTACGAGGAAGTGTTAGGCTAAAAAGATTCCAGGTGGTTAAATACCTTGTGAATGGGCAACCCCATCACGTTGAAGTATGAACCTTCAATTTTTGATATGGCCGACATTGCAGTGCCTGCTGACTTGCTTGTAAACGTTTGCTCGGTGAGACCAGGTTTGTTAACTTTTTTTAGAAATTCAATTTCCACCTGCGAGCAGGGAGTGAGCCCCTTCGGAAGGCAATCCTGAGCGCCATATGCACCAGCCTTGTCATAAGGTTGAAACTGATCTACATAATTTTGGATTTCAATCTGAGTGAGCGCCCTGAATGTGACCTTCGTTTCGTCAAAGTCGCTGCGAATAGTTTGGCAATCCTTTATACAGAAAGCGGTGATTACGGTGTGGGTTTTGCCCGACAGCCTTGAAAGCATTTCAATGGCATTGTTTCTGTCAACTGGCTTGTTGAGTATAGTAGAATCAATGATCACCACAGTATCTGCGGTCAACACTATTTCATCACCTGTAGGGTTGAATGATTTTATTTTTTTTTCAGCCAGGTAGGCCGGGACGTCCCGCGGGGGCAGGGCCTCCGGAAACGATTCGTCACCAGACGGTTTTCGAATGGAAAATTGATATCCCAATTCGCGCATTAAATATTGCCTTCGGGGACTATTAGATGCCAGAATAAGCGGGCGTCTGAAATTCATCTTCTTTGATTGAACTAAAAAGGAATCCACAAATTACCTTCGGGTAGAAGTAAGTTGATTTTTGAGGCATGGTATAGCCGCTGGCGCAGACCGCTTTTACATCTTCGATGGAGATTTCCTGTGTGATGATGGCCATCTGTGCTTCCGATTTGATCACTTTGGCTAAACAATCCGAGAAGCTCCTGTCGAATTCAAGGTTTTCCGAGCGTGTTTGCTGCTTGCCCGGGATGCCGAATATTTTTTCGATGATAAAATAATGAAGTACCGTGAGATCGAGCGCCTTAACCACCTCGGGAAAGGCCCATTTCATTTTTGCAAATGACTCAGGCTTGAGGCGTACTTTGACTGCATTGTCTTTGAACAAAAGACCAAATGCCCACTTTTTTCCCATGATGATTTCGTTAACGGTATCTGCATCTGGCACCGGTTTGATAATGAAATCTTCTTCGAATTTTTTAAGTATTGATTCCTCATCGAATGATGGCAAGCCTTTTATCAATCTATGGGTCGGCATAATTCTCAAATCATCCGCTTCCGTATTGGTAAAGTACATCAGGTGATAATTGTAGCCTTCATTTCCTGTGTGATTGGGATTGGCTAATCTTTGTTGTTTGCGGTAGGCCAAAGAGCCTTCATACCTGTGGTGACCGTCTGCCAGAATTATCTTTTTTGGACTTATTATCCGCATGAATTCCCTGATGACCTTTGCATCATGAATTACACCCAGTACGTCCCTCACACCCTGATAATCTTCCGTTTCATAAATGGGACTGCTAATGGCCTCGTCCATGTATGTTTCTAATTGAAAGTTTTCATCCGTATACAGCCCGTGAGTTGGACTGGCGTGCATTTGCAATTTGTCGAGCAGATCAATCCTGTCATTAACCGCCTTGGGCATGGTGCTTTCGTGCCGCAGAATTACATTCTCTTCCCATTCGTACGCTTTGACATGTGCTACGAATCCCTTACGACAGAACTCTCTGTTTGACCCGGCCAATTTGAAATATTGGTAATAGACATAAATTCCCGGAAGCTCATCCTGTAAAATGACACCGTCATGTTTCCATGCGCGCAGTTTTTCAGCGGCAGTTTCTGCCGGATTGATCCCCTGCGGGACTGAGATATGAATACTGTTGTTGGGATTCTGGTACAATACCTGGCGCTGCTTCTCTGAGACCACATCAAAAAGAGGGGAGGTCAGCCCATCAATAGACTTTGCCAGCTCGGCATTGTATCGCCATGCGCGAATCGGTCTAATTTCCGCCATGCGCTACAGCCTGTTTTTTTTCCAATTGTTAGCGTGGTTGACCTGCTGAGGCTGTCCATTCGTTTTGGTCTGCTGAAGCAGACTGGCGGCAAGTACGGCCGCGAGTTGCTCCTCATCCGGAACGGGGATGCCCTGTAAAACTTCTGGTATAAAATATTTCTCTACAAATTTCGTGTCGAAATCACCGGAGCGGAATGCCTGATGCTCCATGACATATCGGCAAAATCCCAGGGTTGTTTCAATTCCGGTAATCTCATAGTCGTCAATGGCGCGAATCATCTTGCTGATCGCACTGTCTCTGTCTTCAGCATGGCAAATCATTTTTGCAATCATCGGATCGTAATAGAATGGGATTGACATTCCCTGTTCAAAGCCGTCATCAACCCTTATTCCATGTCCCAGCGGACGGCTGTAAGTTTGCAGGGTGCCAATATCAGGCAAAAAGTTATTGGCAGGATCTTCTGCATACACCCGCACTTCAATTGCGTGCCCGTTAATCTGCAGGTCTTCTTGCCTAAAGGGAATCTTTTCTCCCTGCGCGATTTTTATTTGAAGCTTGACCAGGTCAAGGCCTGTAATTTCCTCTGTCACCGGGTGTTCCACTTGCAGACGCGTGTTCATCTCCAGGAAATAGAAATTCCTTTTCTCATCCATAATGAATTCAACCGTACCTGCCCCACAATAATTGCACGATCGCGCCACGTTGATGGCGGCTTCACCCATGGACTTCCTTATCTCCGGTGTAAGTAGTGATGATGGCGCTTCCTCAATGACTTTTTGATGTCTTCGCTGAATGGAGCACTCCCGTTCAAAAAGATGAATCGTGTTTCCGTGTTGATCGCCAAAAATCTGGAATTCAATATGGCGTGGGGAGCTTACATATTTTTCGATAAAAACAGATCCATCGCCAAAGGCGGAGGTTGCTTCACTGATCGCACGCTCCATTTGTTCTTCAAAAGATGCCTCGTCTTCAACCACCCTCATTCCTTTACCTCCCCCGCCAGCGCTGGCCTTGATAAGGACCGGATAGCCGATTTCTGCCGCTATCTTTTTTGCTTTTGTGGTGTCTGAAATTGGCTCGCTCGTGCCCGGAACCAGTGGGACATTGAATTTTGCCACGGCTTCCTTGGCAGCAAGTTTGCTGCCCATGAGTTCGATAGCTTCAGGAGACGGGCCGATGAAGATCAATCCAGCCTCTTTAATCTTGAGTGCAAAATTTTTGTTTTCCGATAAAAAACCATAACCCGGGTGTATGGCGTCCGCGCCCGTCTTTTTGGCTGCTGCTATGATTTTATCAATTCTCAAATAGGATTCGGCTGACGGAGGAGGTCCTATGCAAACCGCTTCATCTGCAAAGCGCACATGTAGCGCATTGCGGTCGGCCTCGCTATAAACGGCAACCGTGGCTATGCCCATCTCCCTCGCACTTCTCATCACGCGAAGGGCAATCTCACCCCGGTTTGCTATTAGTATTTTCTGTATTTTATGCATTAAATTAAAAGGTCAATCTGCAATGCTAAGGATTAATTCTCAAAAGGCCATTCTGAAAGCCTTGCAATCGATTGAGTGCTTAAAAAGGCCAGGGCAGTGTTTTCTGCTTCTGTAAGGCGATGATGAGATGAAGCGATGGCCTGTGTGCTCTGGACTTTTTTTTTTATTTTTGCCGCACTTTTTAAACCGAACATAACATAATGGTTGACTTATTCGAAAAGCTAAAAATGGAGGCGGGCGCCCTCGCCAAATACTCCCATCTTCCGGACGACTATTTCTTCTTCCCAAAGCTGGAGGGGGAAATCGCACCCAGAATGAAATTCAATGGCAAACAGGTCCTGAATTGGAGTTTGAATAACTATTTGGGATTAGCCAACCATCCCGAGGTTCGAAAGGTAGACGGGGATTCGGCAGCCGAATATGGGCTGGGTTCACCCATGGGCGCCAGGATGATGTCCGGCAATTCGGTCAACCACTTGGAGTTGGAAAAGCAGCTTGCCGACTTTGTTGCAAAGGAAGATGCGATGCTTCTCAATTATGGCTATCAGGGTGTGGTATCGATTATCGATGCCATGGTAGATCGCAAGGACGTAATCATTTACGATGCCGAATCGCACGCCTGCATTATTGATGGCGTGAGGTTGCATATGGGGAAGCGGTTTGTTTTTCCCCACAACAATATGGAAAACCTTGAAAAGCAGTTGGTGAGGGCCACGAAGATTGCCAATGAAACCGGAGGCGGTATTCTGGTGATCACCGAGGGTGTTTTTGGTATGTCGGGTGATATGGGCAACCTGAAGGGAATATGCGAACTGAAAAAGAAATTCAATTTCCGTTTGTTTGTTGATGATGCTCATGGTTTTGGTACAATGGGTAAAACGGGCGCGGGAGCAGGCGAGGAGCAAGGTGTGCAGGATCAGATTGACCTTTACTTTTCCACATTTGCCAAATCAATGGCCAGCATAGGGGCGTTTGTGGCGGGCGAAAAAAGGATTTTAAAGTACTTGCGCTACAGCGTACGTTCCCAAATTTTTGCAAAGAGTTTGCCAATGCCCCTGGTGATGGGCGGCTTAAAAAGGCTTGAACTTCTGAGAACTCAGCCCCAACTCAAGGAGAACCTTTGGAAAATTGTGCGTGCCATGCAAAACGGATTGAAGGAGCGAGGATTTTACCTGGGTTCAACCCAGTCACCGGTCACCCCCGTGCTGTTCAAAGGCGGGGTGGGCGAGGCTGCCAACATGGCCATGGACCTCAGGGAGAATTATAGTATTTTCTGCTCTGTTGTCATCTATCCTGTTGTGCCTAAGGATGTTATCATGTTCAGAATCATCCCTACGGCTGCCCATACCCTGGAAGATGTAGAGGAAACTTTGACTGCTTTTTCGGCCCTCAAGCACAAGCTGGATGAGGGATTTTACCGCACGGAGGCCCTTGTTTCTGTTACCAAAGGGGTCTAAAAAGCGGGTTAATAATCCGAAAAAATAGCTTTATCGCTTGTTTTTAGCTGTTTTTCTTTAAATTGGCTTAGGAATTCAACTATTAATTTAAACATCCTATACAATGAGAAAATTTGAAGAGCTTAAAGAACTGATCGCTTCTATTGAACCAGACGCTGACAAATTCTACAATAAGGCAAACAGCGCTGCAGGAACCAGGGTGCGAAAAGGGATGCAGGATCTAAAGAACCTGGCACAAGCTATCAGGGCTGAAGTTCAGGAATTGAAGAATAAACCGCAATAATCACATCGTAACTACAAGTGATTAATGGAAAGGATAGTCGTTTCTACGGCTATCCTTTCTTCATTTTTATCTGAGCCAATAGCCGGCTGATTTTCTCCTGAAGCCCTTTTGATGCGGGCGCCAACGGAAGCCTGGTGAATTCTTCACAAATACCCATTTCCCTCAAGACGACTTTTACTCCTACTGGATTGCCCTCTTCGTACATCGGGCCATTGATGTCCAGCAATTTGAATTGTTCTACGGCACTTTTCCTGAAATCGCCCTTCAGACTGTATGTTTTGATGCTTTTGAACACTTCAGGAAATGCATTGGCCAATACAGAAATTACGCCTGCTCCCCCGATGGCGTAAAAGGGTTGCGTCAGCAGGTCATCTCCCGATATCAGTAAAAAGTCGTTCGGTTTGTTTCTGGCAATCTGCATGCATTGCTCAAGGTTTCCGGAAGCCTCTTTCACGCCAATGATATTGGAGATCGATGCCAGCCGAAGTGTCGTGGCGGATGTGATGTTGGATGCTGTTCTACCGGGGACATTGTATAAAATGATGGGCAGGCGGGTCGCTGAGGAAACTGCTTTGAAGTGCTGATAGATTCCTTCTTGAGACGGCTTATTATAGTAGGGGCTAACCGAAAGAATGGCGTCCACGCCCTTCAGGGAGGTTTTCTTAATGGTGTCGACTACTGCCTGCGTGTTGTTGCCTCCAATCCCATAAACAATCGGGAGTTTTTTAGGATTGTGTTCAATTACGAATTGAAGAACCCTGGTTTTCTCTTCCGGGCTCAGCGTGACCGATTCACCGGTCGTGCCCATAACCACAAAATAGTCGACACCGCGAGCCGTGTGGACTAACAGTTTTTCAAGCCCTTCAAAATCAATTTCTCTTTTTTTGTTGAATGGGGTAACTAATGCTACGCCTGTTCCCTCCAGTTTTTTCATGGGTTAATTTTTTATGCCCGGTCGGTTTGCCGGGGCAATGATTACTTAAGCTGTTTGGTATACTTGTACATGCTTTCAATCAAACTCTTGACTGAACCGTTTTTATGTTCAATCATGAGTTCGAAGAAGGGATGGTCTTTTTGTGAGAATTTTCCAATCCTGCACCTCGCCTTGCTTCTCGCCAGCAGGTGTTGAATGAGCGGATTAGAATCTTTGTCGATGCAAAAGAGGTAGTCAAAATGACTATCCATGAACTTGTCCGCATCGGGAGAATTTACCTTTCCCCAAAATGAAAGATCTTTGATGGTAAAAAAATCAAAGAGAAATTCGTAGTTGTCCTTTTGCTTGGGAAGGTATTCCAACACAGAGACCTTTTTTCCGTCTAATTGCAGTTGCTTGATAAATTCTTTAACGGCATCATGCTTGAGCTTGTCTTCCACGCTGAATAGAATGCCTATGGAGTGTGCTTGCTTGTAGGGGATGCTGGCGCGGAGGCTCTCATTCTTTTTGAGGGCCGAATTGGTGCGCAAGTGCAAGAAACGATTTCTGAACATAGACAGGCTGCAAATTCACGAATTCTGATAAATAGTCAAAATATCATAACATCCGCTCAAATTCCTGTTCCGTGATAATTTTCACTCCTAATTTTTCCGCTTTCTGCCGTTTGGCAGGACCCATGTTGTCCCCGGCAAGCAGATAATCCAACTGGCCGGATACCCCGGAAAGCACCCGGCCGCCATGGGCGATGATCATTTCTTTGAGTTCGTCTCGTCCGTATTTTTCAAAGACACCGGAGATTACAAAGGATTTATTATCCAGGCTGTTGCCTAGCTTCACCCGTTCCTTTTCAATTAGTGTGAGTTGCAGCCCGGCTTTTTTTAATCGCCCGATTTCTCTTTGATTGTCTTTTACCTTGAAGTAAGCCACCAGGCTTTCAGCAATTTTTTCTCCCACTTCGGGTGCTTCCAGCAGTTCATCATGGGTGGCCGCTGCCAGGGCATCCATTGTCTTAAAGTGGTTGGCTAATTTTTCAGCAACAGTTTTGCCAACGTAACGAATACCCAACGCAAACAACACAGCTTCAAAGGGAGCGCTTTTTGATTTTTCAATTCCTGATAAAAGGTTACTGATGGAAAGTTCTTTAAAACCTTCAAGCTTGGCCAGATCATTTTTGGTCAGGTCGTACAAATCGGCTGGGGACTTGACGAGGTTGAGATCATAGAGTTGGCCGATGGTTTTTTCTCCCAATGAATCAATATCCATGGCTTTGCGGTGAATGAAATGTTCTATCCTGCCCTTGATTTGTGGCGGGCATCCTTTTTCGTTAGGACAATAATGTGCAGCCTCGCCTTCCTGCCGGATGAGTTTGGTATCGCATTCCGGGCATTTGGTGATGTATTCAATCGGTTTGCTTTTTTTATCCCTTCTGGTGAGGTCTACAGAGGTCACTTTTGGAATGATCTCTCCACCTTTTTCTACAAAGACATAGTCTCCAATGCGCAGGTCAAGGCGCTCAATCTCGTTGGCGTTGTGGAGCGAGGCTCTTTTGACGGTGGTGCCCGAAAGCACGATTGGCTGTAGCTCGGCAACGGGCGTGATGGCCCCTGTGCGGCCGACCTGATAAGTCACTGCTTTCAGCTGCGTGCTCAGGCTTTCTGGTTTGTATTTATAGGAGATCGCCCATCTGGGACTTTTTGCCGTGAAGCCCAACTTTCGCTGCTGCAGCAAGCTGTTGATTTTGATGACAACACCGTCTGTTTCCAAAGGGAGGTCGTGCCTTTTCTTCTCCCACTTGTGGATGTATTCAAAAACATTGTCAACCGTTTTTGCCCGGGCATAAGTAGGGGACACGTTGAAACCCCAGTTCTCCAAAAGTTTGATGCATTCAGCGTGTGTGTTTGCCTTGATGTTATCACCTAAAAGATAATAAGCAAAGCAATCGAGCTTCCTTCGTGCCACCTCAACTGAGTTCTGCATCTTCAAAGTTCCGGACCCCGTGTTCCTTGCATTGGCATAGACCTCTTCGCCCAGCTCTTCGCGTTCCTTGTTCAATTGCTGGAAGACCGATCTTGGAAGGAAGACTTCGCCCCGTACCTCAAAAGTCTTGGGTATATCTTTTGACTTAATCCTCAGTGGAATGTTTCGGATGGTTTTGACGTTTGTTGTTACATCGTCACCTCGAATCCCATCGCCACGCGTGACGCCTTTGACCAGCAGCCCATTTTCATAAATGAGTGAGATAGACACGCCATCAAATTTGAGTTCGCAGAAATACTCATATCGCTCATTTCCCAGGCCTTTGGCAACTCGCTTGTCAAAGTCAATGAGCTCCTCCTGTGAATAGGTGTTCCCCAGGCTGAGCATGGGGTATTGGTGCACCACGGTGGCAAAATTTTTCGTTATGGTTCCGCCCACGCGCTGGGTAGGGGAGTCTGCCTGGCGCAGGTCTGGAAACTGCTCCTCAAGTTTTATGAGTTGAGCGAGCAACTGATCGAATTCATAATCCGAAATCTCGGTTTTACTTTTCTGGTAGTAAAGGTCATTGTGGTAGTCAACAAGGGCTGACAAACGGCCAATTTCTTTTTTTGCTTCAGCAGATGTCATTCAGAAAAATTGAAGTCTAAGTTAACTGGAATTCCTTTGCGGGAATAAATTTACGTATTGATTAGATTTAAAATATGACAGGCAGCAATACCTGCAGTTTCAGTCCGTAAGATCGATGGTCCCAGTGAGATGGGTTGAAATCCATTGGCAACGGCCAGTTGAATTTCGCCTGGGCTGAAATCACCCTCCGGGCCGATGAGTACCATGGAGCGGTCTCCCGATTTTATATTCTTCAGATGAACACTAATTTCTCCATCCACATGGCCGATGAATTTTGATCCCAGGAAGTCCAGCGCATTTTCAAATTGCGTCAATGGATTGAGGTCAGGAAGCCAGGCTTGCCCGGATTGTTTAATCGCGCTTATCGCCTTTTTGTAGAGACGTTCGAGGTTTACCACCTTACGCTCTGATTTCTCACATTTAAGAAAGGTGATTTCATCAATGCCAATTTCAGTTGCCTTCTCCACAAACCACTCGATTCTATCCAAGTTTTTGGTTGGCGCGATTGCAATATGAATGTAATGTTTCCTCTTAGGAATTGCAGTTTCATTGACGACAGAAAAGTGGCATAACTTTCCTGAAAGTGTGGTGACTTCACACTGGTAGACGATCCCTTTCCCATCGGTGATGTTCAGCCGGTCTCCTTTTCCAAGCCTGAGTACTTTTATGGCATGCCTCGATTCTTCTTCATCGAGGTGATGTATGCCGTCTGGCACCCGTGGCTGATAAAAGAGTTGCAAACTAGTTGTATTGCTGCTGCAGCTTTTTCATTAGGTCGATATACTGCTGCATCGCCACTTCTTTTGTGGTCCCTTTTTTTGAGGCCCACGCATCGTATTTGGCGATGGCCTTGAAATCGAAGCCACCCGGGCGATCACCGGTCACGTCACCTTCGCTGCCTTGCTTGTAAAGCGAATAGAGTTCCAGCAACTCGTCATTGCTGGGGCGCCTGGTCAGCGCTTTGGATTGGCTAACTGCGTTATTGAAATCTTCAGCTAAACTCATTTGACCATCGACTGGTTCAATTTCATCTCTTGGATATAGGCACGTACTTGCGCTCTTTCTGGCCAGTGTAAATCTGTCTTGGTCTGCCAATGGGCTCCTTATTTTCTCTCATTTCTTTCCACTGTGCGATCCACCCAGGCAGCCTGCCAATGGCAAACATTACGGTAAACATCTCCACAGGGATACCAAGGGCCCGGTAGATGATTCCGGAGTAGAAGTCCACGTTTGGATAAAGTTTTCTCTCGATGAAATAGGAATCACGCAGTGCAATGTCCTCAAGGTTTCTAGCCACATCGAGTATCGGATCTTTCACGCCCAATTGCGCCAGAACGTCATCTGCGGCCTTCTTGATTATTTTAGCCCGGGGGTCGAAGTTTTTATAAACCCGATGTCCAAATCCCATCAGGCGGAAAGGATCATTTTTGTCTTTCGCTTTGGCAATCCATTTGTCAATGTTGCCACCATCCTTCACGATCGCTTCAAGCATCACAATCACTTCCTGATTGGCACCACCATGAAGCGGGCCCCACAGCGCGTTGATTCCGGCCGATATGGATGAATAAATGCTTGCCTGGGATGAGCCAACCATTCGTACGGTGGACGTGGAGCAGTTTTGCTCGTGATCCGCATGGAGAATAAGCAGTTTGTCGATGGCCGAGCTGATGATGGGGTCTGGGACGTACGGTTCTGCCGGCAACGCGAACATCATTTTCATAAACCTGGAACAGTATTCCAAAGAATTATCGGGGTAGTTCACCGGATGGCCCAGTGCATTTTTATAGGCCCATGCAGCGAAAGTCGGCATCTTGGCCATCGATCGGATGATGCTCATGTATACTCCTTCCGCGGCCCGATTTGGATCCAACGACTCCGGATAAAAAGCAGTTTGGGAACAGAAGAGCGATGCCAGGACACCCATTGGATGGGCCGAGGACGGGAACCCGTCAAGGATCTTCTTCACGTCTTCATGCACCAATGTGTGAGTCTTGATGTCATTTCTGAAGCGCAGCAACTGGTCTTTACCCGGGAGTTCACCAAATATCAGCAGGTAGGCAACTTCTATAAAGGTCGATTTCTCAGCCAACTCTTCGATCGAGTAGCCCCTGTACCGCAGCACGCCATTGTCTCCATCAAGATAGGTGATGGCACTCGTAGTGGCCCCCGTGTTTTTGTAGCCAGGATCCAGGGTCACCACGCCAGACATGTCGCGAAGCTTTCCGATGTCAATGGCCACCTCATTTTCGGTTCCTGTAAATAGGGGCAGAGAATATGTTTTTCCGTCAATGTTTAGTTCTGCAGTTTTAGACATACGCGTATAGATATAAAATTTACTTTCCTCTAAAATAACCTTATGGATACACAGATGAAAATCCTCACCGGTATTTCTTGGGGTTAGTTATTGCCCAGAATCATGGGGAGGCCGTCTTTGCCAGAGCCCACCACGACAACTTTGGTGTTGGGTGATTTGGCCAGTTCCAGGGTAGCCTCTATACCTCTCATTTTCAACAAATTGGCGGTTAAGCTATTGTTGATAATGAGGTTGGCGCGGGATTCACCCTCCGCGGCAATTTTTTTACGCTCGGCTTCACTTCTTTCTTTGTCCAATCTGAATTGGTAAGCCAGCGCCTCCTGCTCTTGCTGCAGTTTATTTTCAATGGCCCCCTTAATCTGCTCCGGAAGTTGGATGGACCGAATCAACACGGCCGTTGCGTGTACGTAGTTCTTGTTGAGCACCAGTTCGGTCTCTTCCCGAATGCTGCCCTCCACCTCTGCTCGTTTGGTAGAGTAAATTTCCTCCGCGGTATACCGACCCATCACCTGCCTAACCGTGGAGCGTACCTCAGGAATCACCAAAATATTGACAAAATCATTCGTAAAATTCTCATGTACAAAGCCAATCTTATTGGGTAGCGGATAGAACCGAACGCTGATGTCCACATGGATAGAAAGACCATTTTTATCGAGCACATCCATATTCTCCTCTGAGGATGTTTCGTTTACCCTGTACACGTACACGTCATTCCAGGGGGCCTTAAAATGAAGTCCTGGTGTCATCACATTTTCTTTGTCCAGGCCCTGCCCAAATGGGTAGAAGACAACGGCTCGTTCGGTGGCTTCAATGGTATAAAATAAACTTGACGATAAGGTCATAAAGACGATAAAGCCAATGATGCTTACAATGATAATGGGGAGTCTTCGGTTGTTCATATGCTTAATTGGTTGATAAGTTGAATGGTTGTTGTATTCGTTTTGGTTCTTCCTCGAATTTTTCGATTACTGGTGATGGAGTTTTAAGAAATAAGGAGGTTGCTCAAGGATGCACAAATTAGCCAATTTGGCCCGACTTCACAGGCTTTGCTCAAAATAAAGAAGAACCGATGGGACATAAAAAAAGCGGAAGGATTAATCTTTCCGCTTTTCTTAATGGTGTTTGGGAATTACATCATTCCCATTCCGCCTGAATTCATGTCTGTTCCCGGCATCGCAGGAGCAGCAGGGGCAGGAGCAGCCGCTGGTTTAGGAGTCGACTTCTTTTTAGAAGCACTCTTCTTCTTTGAAGTTGATTTTTTCGCTGCCTTCTTGGTCGCTTTTTTAGCAGGTTTCTTAGCTGCCTTTTTAGCTTTCTTTGCTACCTTTTTCTTAGCAGATTTTTTAACCGCCTTCTTGGCTTTTGCCTTAGATTTTTTAGCGGCTTTCTTCGCTTTTTTTGCCATTTGTTTTTTTGTTGTGGTTTGCCTTTTTAATGGAAAAACAATTCCATCTTCGGTGCGAATTTAGTTAACAGTTTTAAACTAGAAATTAATTAGTAATAAATTTTTCGTCTGCTCGTTCAGCCAGCAACTCGGGCGAATCAAAATACTGACAGCCTCCAAACCGTTTTAGCCAGTTACGCAGTGAATGCTTGGATCAACCAGCAAATCCCTTGATCTCCTCTAGGGTGAGATCCATTTCAGCCTTCGTGTTGTACGCAGAGATGCCCAGTCGGGTCACACCACCTTTTTCCAAAAGACCCAAAGACTCAATAGCGCGGATGGCATAAAAATGCCCATCCCAAGCACATATGTTCTTTTTCGCCAGATGCTCACAAACCTGCAGGGGTGTCTTGCCATCCATCGTAAAGGACAGGGTGGGCGTTCTCTGCCTGCTGGAAAAATCCTGACCGACTAGTGTGAGACCTTCGATCCCTTTAAGTTCATTGTAAAGGTAGCTGGCCAGGCCGTGCTCGTGGGTGGCAATGGTTTCAAAAGCGCTGACGATTTGTGTTCTCAGGTCATTGCCCGATCCAATCCCGGCAATAAAATCAACCGCTGCCTTTACACCGGCAATGGCCGCGTGATTGAGCGTACCCGTCTCGATGGATTCGGGAGCTATCTGACCTGCCGTTCTCAGCCGATCCGTGGGCAACCGGTCAAGGAGACCTGGTTTGGAATACAACAAACCAACATGGGGGCCATAGAATTTGTACGCGGAGCAAAGAAGAAAATCGCATCCAATCTCCTGCACGTTGATGGCAAAATGGGGTGCGTAATGGACAGCATCAAGCAGTAGCCACGCATTAAATCGGTAGGTCAGTTCCCGGGCGAGTTTAAAATTGTTTACCGTTCCCAGTGAATTGGAAGACATGCCCATTGCTACGAGCCGGGTGTTTTCGTTGATTTTGTTTTTGAAATCGTCATAGTCCAGTGTTCCATCCTTTTTCAAGTTCACCTCGCGCACTTTGATGCCGGCATCCCTGAGGGTAAGCCAGGGGCCACGATTCGCCTCGTGATCCAATTGGGTAATCAAGACCTCCTCACCCGGCTTAAAAATCCTTGACAAGGCGCGGGCGAGGGAAAAATTTAAGGTTGTCATGTTTTGCCCGATGGAGATGGTTTCAGGGCCTTCCGCACCAAGGAAAGCCGCCATGTGTTCCCGCATCGACCAAATGGTTTTATCGGTTTCCTGTGCATTGGCAAATGCGCCATGTGAATTGGCATTGGACGTCTTGTAATAGTTGACCATCGCCTGAATGACGCTATCGGGTACTTGTGTTCCTCCGGGTCCATCCAGGTAGACCATCGGCATGCCGTTATGTTTTTTTTGAAGAGATGGAAATTGACTTCTGAGGGTTGCTGAATCGAGCGACAACGTCTTCATGAATTTAGTTATTTAATTCTTGTGTAAATGCTTTTGCAGTTTAGCGAATTCCCGGGAGATCAAGGGAAACAGGGATTCCTTTTATGCAAATGGAGGAAACCGGTGAATAAGGCTGCGATACTGCGGGCGATGGTTGGAATTAGCTACATGGATTCACCTTTTTTTAACCAGAATACAATATTTCTTTTCCCGATTCGACTAACCCAATAATCATTATTGCTTTAATTGCACACCTATTTTAGCGTCTAATCCCTCTGTAGAGGAAATCAGCTTATATATGAAAGAGAAGAAAGGTAAGGTAAGTATGGCCAGGGTATTTAAAACCATCGTTTGGCCGCGAAGAAAATTATTATTGCTGGGGTTCGTCCTGATTATAATCAGCAGGGCTTCTTCCATTGTGTTGCCCTATTCTGTGAAACCCATCATTGATGACGTAATTGGAAAAGGTGACTTCTCCAATCTGAAGTTGATTCTCGTTGGTGTGTCGGCTTCAATACTGCTTTCCGCAGTGGTTTCTTATGCTCTCACCATGCTGCTGAGTGTGGAGGCACAGCACTTGATTTCTGTGCTACGGGCCGATGTACAGAAACATTTGCTGAGGTTGCCCACCCGCTTTTTCGACAATCAGCAAACGGGAAAATTGGTAAGCCGGGTAATGACCGATGTGGAGGGGGTGAGGAACCTGGTGGGTACCGGATTTCTCCAACTCGTTGGCGGGGTATTGATGGCTGTGGTTTGCCTTTTCTTTCTCATCAGCATCAGTTGGAAGCTCACTTTGTTCACGTTAATTCCCTTGTCTTTGTTCGGGGTAATCTCGATGAAAGCCTTTGGAAGGATTCGGCCGATATTCCGTGATCGCGGAGCCATTAATGCGGAGGTAACCGGCAGGCTTACCCAGACATTTGGGGGCATTCGTGTAATCAAGGGATTCAACGCTGCGAAGCAAGAGGCCATTGTGTTCGAGAAAGGGGTGGAAAGAATTTTCCAAAATGTGAAAAGCAGTTTAACCACCACGAGCCTGGTGACCAGCACAGGAAGTTTTTTGTTTGGCGTAGCGCTGGTCGGCATCATTGGTATTGGTGGTTACATGCTCACCGAGAAAACATTGACACCGGGTGAGCTGACCCAGTTCGCCTTCTTCCTGGGATTTTTGATTGCTCCCATCTTTCAGATGAGCAACATCGGTAGTCAATTGACCGAAGCCTTTGCGGGATTGGACCGCACCGAGGAGCTTATGAATATGGACGTGGAGGACGATGAGACTGTCCGAACCATACAGATCGGGGTGATCAAAGGAGAGATAGAATTCAAAGACGTATCATTTTCGTACGAGGAGGATAAGAAAGTGCTGAAGGATGTGAGCTTCAAAGCGCCTGCCGGTTCGGTGACTGCGTTGGTCGGTACGTCCGGGTCGGGAAAATCAACCATAGCAGGATTGGCGGCTTCGTTTTTGGTTCAACAATCCGGAACCATTACCGTTGACGGGCTTGATCTTTCTAAAATCTCCCTTGACAGCTACCGCAGTCAACTGGGTGTTGTGCTGCAGGATGATTTTCTTTTTGATGGGACCATTCGCGAAAATATTTTATTTGCCAAGCCTGGCGCCACGGAAAGTGAGCTGCAGGCGGCCATCGAGGGCGCCTATGTGCGCGAGTTCTCCGACAAGTTTGAAAAAGGCCTGGATACGGTGATCGGAGAGCGTGGTATAAAACTTTCCGGGGGACAACGCCAACGGGTAACCATTGCCCGCGCGATTTTGGCCAATCCACGTATACTGATCCTGGATGAAGCTACGTCCAGTCTGGATACCGAAAGCGAAGCATTGATTCAGGACAGCCTGAAACAATTGCTGAAGGGAAGGACGACCTTTGTCATTGCCCACCGGTTGAGCACCATCCGTCAGGCCGATCAGATACTGGTGATTGAACATGGCCAGATAGTGGAGCGAGGGAAGCACGATGAGTTGATCGAGAAGAAAGGGAGGTACTTTGAATTATATACCTACCAGGCCAGGATTTAATTCAATACTAAACCGAATTTCAAGGTATGTGGTGTTGAAAGTCGAATATAGAGAACAGGCATTCTGAGCGAGGCGAAGAATCTTTATTGATCCACGAGGCGAGGGGTCCTTCATTGCCACGGTATGGTGTAATCAAGTAGTCTACGGTTTAATCCTTTTTGTGGTATTCCAATTCTCTCTGTCCTGTCATTTCTTTGCGCGTATATGCGCTGGATCTGTGGCTTATTGTTTCTATTCTCTGCAATGACTTCCGCTCAGCCGATTGGCAAACGCTCCAATAACCTGTATCCATCTTGGTCTCTTTCAGGTGAGTATATTGCATTCTCAAGCGATCGGAGTGGCTCTTTCGATATTTGGATCATGAGGAAAGATGGTCGGGACATGCGAAGGGTGACTTCGTTTCCTGGTGCCGAGTATTGGCCGAGCTGGTTGGGTGATTCTGTTCTCTTTTTTGACGCGAATATTCATGGCAATGAAGAAATATATTCGATTCATGTTGATGGTTCTTCACTACAAAGATTAACAAACGATACCATCGCTTATGATGGTGTTGCGAATGTTTCTTATTCTGGTAAAGTGATATTCGACTCCAATCGAGAGCAAGATCAGTTGGCAGACATTTGGTTGATGGATACCAATGGAGGTAACCAACGGGAGCTAACAAACGGACCGATGAGCCATGGCCATGCCGCGTGGTCGCGAGACGAGCGATCTATTGTTTTTAAGACCAAGGAATCGGAAAGAGTGCAGAACCTTTTTGCAATGAACCCGGATGGATCCGGGGTAAGACGACTGACATCAGATCAGTCTGTAAACATGCACCCGTCCTGGTTTCCGGATGGTACGAAATTGGTGTTTATTTCCAACAGGGATGGAGATTTTGATCTCTATTTGCTTGATCTCGAGAATACGTTACAGAAAAAGATGACAGACAACGATAATCCTGAATATCGACCCTCTTTTTCACCGGATGGCAAACAACTTTTGTTCTGTGCTCGGGTAAATGACAAGTGGGAGATTATTCTCATGGATGTCAATAGCGGTGAAAGTACGAGTCTCACAAAAGACCATTAGGGTTATCAGCATCGATTGTAAGTAGCGTGGTATCATAAAATGTATCTTCGCAGAGAGGTGATTAGATGAGTAGTTCCCGTTTTAACATAACTGAAATTGACAAAAAGGACGGCCCTCTTGTTGCAGCATTTGTCGCGGCCAGTTGGGGATCGCCCATGAGCGTTTCCCGAGGTCGAATTTTTAATACCAGTGAGCTACCAGGCCTTGTGTATAAGGAGGGAGAAAAGATAGCAGGATTGTTGATTTATCGTATTGAGGACGGAGACTGCGAAATTGTAACGCTGAACAGCCACCTTAACAAGCGTGGACTTGCTTCACAATTAATTGACAGAGTGATTCAAAAAGCAAAAACTCAAGGATGCAAGAGGGTTTGGTTGATCACCACCAACGACAATACAAACGCCATTCGTTATTATCAAAAAAGGGGTTTTGAGTGGGTGGGGTTCCACAAAGATTCGATGAAAGAATCGAGAAAGCTAAAGCCAGAGATACCTGAAAGAGGAGAAGATGACATTCCTATAAAACATGAAATCGAGTTTGAGTTCAGGCTTTGAAGCTTGGCGCGGGTTTTTGGGTTTCTTCTTCTGCCTGAACTTTCTCTCTTAGGTTTTCCGGGCTTGAATGCAAGGACAAAAAGCCCTATTTTGGCAGTGGCCTATCTGGCGGCATTGTCTACCGGCACATAGGCGACACCGGGTTGACCTCAGATGCCAAAATTACTTTTCATTCATATTTTCTTTATTTCTTTTCATTGCTTTACACAGCCTGTCCATACGATCAAGATCCTTTCAAATCTTCAGGCAGTTGATGATCCCTTTTATAACGATGGCCTATTTCCCAGCAGACGCTTTTTAGGGAAAGGAAAAAACGCCAAGGAGGATAACAATATATATTTTACGGCCATCACAGTTTATACGCTTAAGTCGTTAAGAGACCACTTGTCGGAAAGCGATAAGATTTTGGTGGACGCCATCATTGCGAAAGCAACAGCCAATTACCCTCTATACAAAAACAGAAACGGAGATATCACCTATAATTTTTGGCAGACGTCTCCTGAAATGCCGTTTCCAAATTCCAAGCATCTTTCGAAAAGCAACCGAATGAAACTGCCGGACGATCTGGACGATACCTCAATTATTTACCTGACGTTGGACAACACACTCGAACGAAGCGAGCAGGTCAAACAAAAGATGGCCGACCACAGTAATACCACCAGGGTAAAAAGCACTTTTAGAAGATACCGGAACTTTCAAGGCTACTTGTCCTGGTTTGGCGAAAGAATCAAGCAAGATTTAGATGTCTGTGTGATGTCCAACGTATTACTGTTTGCATTCCAAAAGCAGTTGAAGATGAATGAAACAGATGGACAAACCATTCAGTTAATCAAGGAAATACTTGATAATGATGATCACCTGAAGAATCCCCATATCGTATCACCATGGTATCAAAACAGTTCAATAATTCTTTATCACCTGGCGAGACTGATTTCTGTCGCGGACGATCCTACGTTGTCGGGTTTACGTGGGAAGATTGTGGCGGACATAAAAAAGCATTTGCAACGGGTCGAGCACGAAATGGAGAAGATGATCCTCTTTTCCACGCTGCTGCGGCTTGGGGAGCCCCTTGATTCCGACATGAACATCGATGATGAAAAAATCAGTGCTAATTTTGAGGACTTTTATTGGTTCCGGGTCAATTTTTTCAGTGGAAAAGGCATGTTTGTAAAAAAGCTCATCGGAAAATCGGGGGCATTCCAATATAAATACACAAGTGAGGCTTACTACGTGGCGTTGCTGCTGGAATTCCAGGTGTTGTCTGCTTCCTACGGCAAAGTTGCAAGGAGTGGGTAAGGCTACTGTCTTATTTGCTATCTAAGGAAGTCGCTACCTCCACGCCTGACGCAAAGTCGCGGTTACGTAGGCCTCTCCATCTAACACAATCATCGGATCGTTCACATTTTTAGGATGGTTTCTTTTCTCGAGACGATAGGACCCTTGTCCGTTCGTTTGTGAATGGTAGAAGATACGGTCGCCCTGAACATACCAGGTTCCCTGGTCGCTGCTTTGAGAGTTGGTGCCTCCGTAGAACGCATCGGTGTTCACGCTGGCAGAACGCTCCGATTGATACAGGTAAGTGCCATCGGCATTGAGGACAATACATCGGCTGGACTGAGTGCCTCCTGAGTTTGTACTGGTTACATTGATCCAACACCATTTTCCCACCAGTTCCATCGCAACGCCTTTTGTTGTGGCGTTAGTCCCGCTATTGGCATTGCCTTTCGAATAAACGGCCTGCCCGGCATTGCCAACCAGCGTAAGTTGGTTTCCGTTTATGGCGTATCCAAAGGCGACATCACCCTGATTGGTTGTGAGCGTTATTCTGTCGGCCGTGGAATGATACTTATAGACGTTGCCTAAGTACAAGCACTCTCCGGTATTTTTAAACTCGATTGACTCTCCATTTCCGGACCAAACACCAATGAGGTTGTTGTTTGAAGAGCTTGCAAGGGCTGGATCAGGTGCCGTTGCTTTGCCGGGCACAGGTGACGATTCTGTTGTATTTATCTCCGTTCCGCTTCTGACAAATGCAATGGAGCTGTCAAGATCACCACCGGTAAGGTTGAGCGTAGTTTTGTTCAGGGAATAACCGTAAGTGGTTGCCATACCATTGGCTTCGAGGCGGAGCGTATTTGAAGTGGCGCTAAATCGGATAGACTCACCGTCAAATTCACCCGTTCCATCCTGGTTGAGTATTAGGGTCATCTGGTACCCAAACTGACTGTTTTGCCAAATCCCATAAATCGCAGGGTTTGTTTGTGCATTGGATATGTTCGCCAGGATTGAAATGGAAATGATGCAACGATAGGAGAGGTGCATATGAACATGAATTATGCCTTACTAAAATATCCAATAAAACCTCATGTAAAACAGGAGAGGCCAGAATTAGTTTTAGGAAGGGCCTGCCTTTAATGAAAGCAAATGTCTACCATGTCCCTCAAAACCGCTGCCGCGGTTCCTTTCGGATCTGCCTCATAATTTTTCAAGGATATGGATTCGTAAAGGTCGGTTTTTACCTCAATTCCCATTTCCCAGCCATTGCATGAACCCATAAATGAATCTTTGGCAACGGGGGTCGGTTTGACGGAGAGGTTCCATTTGTCATCTTTGAAGTAGGCAGCAGCAACCAGTTTAATCTTCATGTTGGTTTTGGCCGCCTTTTTTATTTCGTCATGAGTGATGTCTTCAATTCCCTCCATTTCGATATCGGCTAACTCTCCCTTGAACCCGCAAAAAGATTTCATGATGATTAAAAGCTTGTTGGCGGTATCCTGACCGCTAAGGTCAAGGGATGGATCGGTCTCGGCCGCCCCCACACGCTGAGCCTCTTTGATCGCATTTGCCATGGAATTTCCCTTTTCCAATTCCTTGAGAACAAAATTGGAAGTTGCATTGAAAACACCCCAAAGGCTTGTAAGCGCAGAGAATTTCAGGTCACGTTGCAACACATTGATCACCGGTAACCCGCCACAAACCGTTGCACTGTAGGCAAGCCTGGTGTCATGTTTTGAGGCGAGCTCGTTGAGTTCATCAAATTTTAGAACGAGGGGAGCCTTGTTCGCAAGTACTACCTTCATCCCAAGCTTTAATGCTTCTTGTATGATCGGAAGTCCCGGACTCCCCGTTTTGAGGTTAACGGGGGAGGCCTCAACAAGCAGGTCTGCTTCAACGCACTCGCATATTTTCTCAATGTCCGTAGGCAGGAAACCGGTCATTTCGTTCACCTTGCCCTTGTTGTATTTCAGGTTAAGAATTTCTTTGTAACCGAACCCTTTCGCGCGGACGGCAATACCTGATGAATCGGCAACACCAACGATGACGAATTGTAGCTGATACTTTTTTTTGATCTCCTCTTCTTTTTCGATTAAGATGCTGAGCAGACCTTTATTTACATTCCCAAGGCCAACGATAATTGTCCGAATTTTTCTTGACATAAATCCTTGCGACTACACGTTGCCCAGCTCTCTCAGTGCATTTACAAAAACATCCAATTCTTTGGGTGTGGTATAGATGTTTGGTGTGATCCGGCAGCCATGCACATTGGCGCCATCGATGGCTACGGTATAGATTTTATATTTTTTCATCAGCGTATCTGCAAGGTCGTGAGGCTTCATCCCTTCGATGCCTACATTGGCGATGCCACAGGACAGTTTGGGATCGGCAGGTGTATTAACTACGATATTTCCCTTTCCCCGCACCTGATCGGTCCAGTAGCGCTGCAGGTATCTCAGCCTTTCCTCTTTTCGTTCTCTACCTATTTTCAGATAATAGTCAATGGAGTTTGAAATCGATAGGTCGGTGTGCACGGGATGCGTCCCAATATGATTGAGTGCATAGATATCGCCCGGCTCTCTCTCACCCTCTGCCATCAACGGCCACACCTTATCCACATTTCCTTTCTTCACGTACAAAAATCCAGCGCCCAGGGGAACGCTCAGCCACTTGTGCAGGCTTGTGCCGTAATAGTCGCAGTCAAGATCGTCAATAGAATAATTGATGTGGGCAAACGCGTGTGCGCCATCCACCATCACGGACACTCCTTTGCTGTGGGCCATGTCACAAATTTTTCTCACTGGAAGAATGTGACCCGTAATATTTATCATGTGACACACCATCAGCAATTTTGTTTTGTCTGTAATCGCACTGGCGTACAAATCCACAATTTCTTGATCGGACTTGGGATGATTGGGTACCGAAACCAATTTGTTGACAATGCCATATCTTTTTTCCATCAGTTTGAAATGGTTAAGCATGGCGCCATAATCCTGTTCGGCCATTACGGCTTCATCACCAGCTTTCCAATGGATGCCACCAATCACCAGATCAAGTGATTCGGTGGTATTACGGGTTATGATTAATTCATCCGGTGAACAACCCGCAAGTCCGGCAAGTTTAGCCGCCATGGCTTTTTTGTTGTCCCACTGTACCGTGCGCATGTAGTATGATCCCTGGTAGTTCACCTCACGCGCGTGGTTAATGTATCCTTCAAGGATTTCCTGAGGCAGAAAACAGTAGTAGCCGTTTTCAAGGTTGATGTAATCGGGTTTTAGTTTATAGCCACTACGAACTTTGGCCCAAAAATCTTCGTCCCTGGCAACCTCATCCGCTGGCAGATGTTCAACGCTGCTTAGGAGTTTTTCCATGGCATTGATGGAAGGCGAAATTCCGAGTCCTAAAAAAGTGAGGTTTTTAAGAAATGATCGTTTATCCATGGCGGTCGTGTTTAGGGAAGATTAAATTAGGGATAATGCGAAGAATTAACAACTGCTGAATTACAGGCGGGCTGCTGGATAAAAGAATCCTCATTACGCGGATTTGGCGACCCGGACAAGACTACCGAAAGAATTGGATTGACGTGAAAGAAAACGCCCCGGGGTTGAGCCGGGGCGTATGTTTACTGTTGCTGTTCAGGTGAACAATTGGCCATTGGCGCAATGGGCCATCACATCCTCAATGAGGATGTCTCGATGTCTTTGATGAAAGGTTGTGAGTAAAACCGTTTGCCATTCGTTTTATAGAGCGCGTTGGCGAGGGCACCCACCACCGGTGGGAATGGCGGTTCACCCAATCCTGTTGGATCTACATCGCTCTTTACAAAATGAACGTCAATTGATTTTGGCGCCTCGCGGTGTCGGATAAGGCGGTATTTGTCGAAGTTATTTTGATCCGGAACCCCATCCGTAAACGTCATGTTGCTGAACATGGAATGACCTATGCCATCCACACTTCCGCCTTCAACAAGATTGGTTGCAGCGATTGGGTTTACCACAATCCCACAGTCCACTGCGCAGTGAACTTTTTCAACCCGTGGTTTGCCATTCTCCATCACCAGATCTACCACATGAGCTACATAACTGTCATGGCAGAAATAAGCGGACACGCCACGGTACACACCCGGGATTTCTTGTCCCCAGTTTGACTTTTCTTTCACCAACTTAAGCACACCGGCATAGCGGTCTGGTTCGTAATCATTCTTTTCTCCCACCGGATCATTTTTGGCTCGTGCCAACAATTCAAGTCGAAAATCAATTGGATCTTTACCAGCGGCTTCCGCTACTTCATCCAGGAAAGCCTGCTCTGCACCGGCAATAAAGTTTGACCTCGGTGCCCTGAATGCCCCCACGGTGATATTTGATTCTTGCGACCACTCTTCCGCGAGGTAATTGGTTACGGAACCTGCCGGAAAGCGATTCGCAAACAGTGGACTTTCAGGAATGCCTCCAGCTCGCACGTGGAAGGCAATCAGGTTATTGTTCTCGTCCAGTGCCGCACGGTACATGGCATGATAGGCAGGGCGATAGGTGCCAAAGGTCATGTCATCTTCACGCGAATAGATCAATTTGACGGGCGCCTGCACCTTTTGTGAAATCACGGCCGCCTCCACCAGGAAGTGACCATATAGCCTTCTACCAAATCCACCGCCCATGCGGGTCATTTGTATGTCGATTTTTTCCAGGGGTAGTCCCAAGCGAGCAGACGCACTCTTTTCCATGAACTCTGGCGTCTGGATTGGTCCCACCAGCACAGCTTTGTCTGCGGTAACATCTGCAAAGAAGTTCATGGGCTCCAGCGTGTTGTGGGCCAGAAATGGCGCTGTGTAACTACGCTCGATTACTTTAGCCGCTTTTTTAAATACAACCTCCGGGTCGCCATCCTTCCGAACGACCTTGCCTTTTTTGGAGGCCATGGCCGTCATCAGTTGCGCGTGCTTGTTTGAGTTCTCCAATCCACCTGGTACTTTTCTGTCTACAGTTCCGCCCTGGAATGTTGAGTACGTTTCATTGTGATCGCCAAATGGTTCCCATTCAAGCTTCAATGCCTTCCTGGCTTGCATCACTTCCCAGGTCGTATTACCCACCACCACTACGAGTTCTGGGAATGCACTCACATCCGACCATTGTCTTGCGTAGCCGTCTTCATAGCTATTAATGGTAAAAACATCTTTGATACCCGGCATACTTTTGGCCTCTGTGCCATCCATGCTTTTTAGTTTCAATCCAAAAGCGGGAGCGTGCGCAATCATGGCGACCAGCATTCCTTCCTTCTTATAATCTAAACCAAACAGTGGCTGGCCGGTTACTATTTTTTTACCGTCAACATTCGTGCGTGGTGTACCAATGATTTTAAAATCTTTGTTGTCTTTCAGTGTTACTTCTTCAGGTATAGCAACCTTGGCGGCAGCCGAGGCCATTTCTCCAAAGCCGGCAGATTTACCGCTCGTTTTATGGTGCAGCATTCCTGCCTCCGTGGTGACTTCACCCACCGGTACTTGCCAGGCAGATGCGGCTGCCTCGCGCAACATTTGTCGCGCAGTGGCCCCGGCCGTTCTCAGGCTTTTCCAGCCCTGGCGAATCGACTGGCTTCCACCCGCCAATTGGCGCGTAAAAACATCTGTGTTTAGCGGAGCCTGCTCTACCATCACACGCTTCCAGTCCACGTCCAGTTCTTCCGCTACAATCATGGGCATGGAAGTTTTTACGTTCTGTCCAATTTCAGGATTGGGTGACATGATAGTCACCACGCCATTGTCTCCGATTTTCAAAAATCCATTTAGCTCAAACCATTCTTTTGGCAGGGCCAATAAATCTTCCCGCTTTGAGCAGGCCGACATCAGCCAGTTGAATCCCAGGATCATTCCACCTCCGGCCAGCGCTGAAGCTTTCAAAAATGACCTTCTTCCTATGGTTGTTTTTACGATTGTCATGGTGGTTGCTGTTAAAGGTTAATGGTTTGAAGAATTGGCGGCAGTTTTGATGGCGGCTTTGATGCGCACGTAAGTTCCGCAGCGGCAAATGTTTCCGCTCATGGCTGTTTCAATCTCTTCATCAGTTGGGTTCGCGTTGCTTTTGAGCAGCGATGCTGCGCTCATAAGTTGTCCAGCCTGGCAATAACCGCATTGCGGCACATCGTGTTCCAGCCAGGCTTTCTGCACGGGATGGTCGCCATTTTCGGAAAGTCCTTCGATCGTAGTAATTTCTTTATCCGCCACTGCGGAAACCGGCAAGACGCAGGAACGCGTGGCCACACCGTCCAGATGAACGGTGCATGCACCGCACATCGCCATGCCGCATCCGAACTTCGTGCCTACAAGGTTCAGGTGATCGCGCAATACCCAGAGCAGGGGAGTGGTCGGGTCAATATCAAGCACCTGTTTCTTTCCGTTTACATTGAGGTTGATGGCTGCCATGATTTTATCTTGTGTTTTACGTTACGATAATTAAGCGTTGATTTTTAATATAGTAGTAAGTTCACAAATCCTGTTGCGAAATTCAAGCATTATCGGACAGTTTGTTGCTGAAAGCCATGGTTGGTCGTTTGATTTGGCTTCTGGGGCATTTGGGAATTGGTTTTTTGCCCTACGTGACGTTGCATACGGGTTAGGATTCAAATATCCGCAGCATTTTAGCCGCGTCTTTAAGCGACACGTTGGAATGACCCCGTTGGAATACAAGAGTTCTTTGAATTCAATTTGAAACGTCTATATAATCTTTGACCCCGAATTTGAAAGGGGTCTACCTATTTGATTTTTTTTAATCGCGTCAATGTGAAGAGCTCACCTGGTGCCAATACACAAATTCGTTCCGGATTAATAACGCGTTCTTTCAATTTCTCTGGGTCACCATTGAAAGGAGCAAAGTCTGGTGCATCCACCGACCCCCAATGACAAAGCAACAATGGTGTATTGGGATAAGCGTTAGCAATTTTAACAGCCCCTTCGAATGTGAAATGCCATTCGCTATCAGAGAAATCAAAAAGAATTGCATCTGGGATAGGTGAGATGGTCAGGTGCTCAGGCATCAACCGCGAATCACCCTGTGCCCAGATTGTTCCATCAGGAGTTTCAATTAGAAAGCCGGTGCAATCCTCATTTTTAAAAGTACGTTTTGCTGCTCC
>CAZZNH010000008.1:152251-276894 GCA_964655635.1 uncultured Ohtaekwangia sp. | reverse complement strand
TTTCAATTAGAAAGCCGGTGCAATCCTCATTTTTAAAAGTACGTTTTGCTGCTCCAGGATAGGCATTTTGCCATGCATGGTCAACAGCAACCATTTTAACAGATACAGAACCAACTTTAAACCTGTCACCCGGATTGTGACCGAAAGATGGAAAACCTTCTGCCTTCATTAGTGAGTCGACATATTTTGTGGAGTGATAAGATTTTGTGACGGCTTTCAAATCACGGTTAGTCGCTACACTGTAGTGGTCATTATCGCTATGGGTAACTAGAATTGCATCGAGCCTGGGAACATCCTCCGTCTTGATCGGAAAGTCTATCATGATAGGCATATCAAAACCTTTCAGCAGCGGATCAACCATTATTGTTGTGCCGCGACTGTTGATGAAAAATCCACCCATGGCCAGCCATCTTATGGTTGTCCCTTTCGAGGAGCCGAACGCTTCCTTTCCAAACGGTTGGGTTGGTGGTGCTTTGGCCTGATACTTCTTGTGCGCTGTCTGGTCAGCTACTTGTGCATATCCTACACCAGCAATCGCAGCAAATATTACCAATGCGCTTATGGTTAAAAGTGACTTTCTCATACGTATTAACCTTTACTTTTTTTATTACTCTTTCTCGTTTGGCTAATTTTTAGTTTTGGAAGCAGCGGGACCGTCTCTACAAGCTCGAGAGATTTAACCATGTGAAGCGTACCCGTTTTGTACTTAAGGAAGTGAGGAGTTTGAATGTGTGCATGATAAGCTTCAGCGCTTGCATAGGTTTCCAGAATGGTAAAGTGAGTAGGGTTTTCTTTTTCAGACAAGGCGTAAATCGTCAATACACCCGGTTCTACTTGTAAGGCTGTTTCAATACCTTCCTTGAGAAAAACTTTGTAAGCCTCCAGATGCACCGAGTCGATTACGAGTTTTGCCAGTCTCACGATTTGCCCTTTTTCTTGCGCTGTGGCCATTTGAACGGGAAGCTGCATGAGCGTTGCAGCAAGGATAATTTGGATTGCCTTCATTTCAAGTCATTATTTGATCACTTCCATTTGTCAGCTGTGTCTAAAACAGGTCCGGTCGGTGAAGATTTTGCCACCGGTCTCAATGTTTATGATTATTCATAAGAGCATTATTTATTTGCCCTTTTAAGTCCATAGAAATTTAAGGGTACTGGCGTACTTTCATGATACGAAGATACAGCAATCGATTACATTTGTATTGAGTTTAACTGATTCATGCCAAGCGATATCTTTGAACGGTTACTGGCCGGAGGTATAATTCCCATCCATGAAATGGGAGAAGCCTGGGATGTTGTCGCTCGTGCACAGAAATTGTCGCCATCACTGAATGCGGCTACCACCATCGATGAAATGCGGGAACGACTTGGTGAAATTATCGGGACACCAATCGATAAAAGCACAACAGTATTTGTGCCCTTCTTCACCAATTTTGGTAAGCACATTAAATTAGGTAAGAATATCTTTATCAATCACGCCTGCACCTTCCTCGACCTTGGTGGAATTACGATCGAAGATGATGTTCAAATAGGTCCGAAAGTCAACCTGATCACTGAAAATCATCCTGTCGACCCCACTCAAAGAAAGGACCTTGTTCTGAAATCAATTCACATTAGACGGAACGTGTGGATTGGCGCTGCGGCCACCATTTTACCAGGTGTTAGTGTTGGTGAGAATTCAATTATTGCTGGTGCTGTGGTCAGTAAAGATGTGCCGGATAATACAATTGTGGGAGGGATTCCGGCTAAGGTGATTAAAACTATTGAGCTTTAGTTCCCATGTCGTGCGGTCAGGCGTTCCTAGTGGTCTATTTGACAGTATTTGGGTGAAGGATCCAGCACTGGTGTAAGAAATACAAACAACGTGCTCCCAATTGCGTGCCTCTTTTTTAAAGAGTCATCTTTAAGGTCTTGGGCATGGATACCTGACGTTATCGTGAAACACAGCCATGTGATAAAAAATAGTTTTGACTTCATGATTTAAAAATTTCACCAAGTTTCACCGAAAGTCAATCAATTTCATTGACTTGAATCAAGATAGGCGAGGCAGCTGATCGTACCTTTCATGTTTATTTATTTATACCCGATTCGGCTGCCCTTATGGGGTTTCGGCTATATTCGTGGCGCCATTTTGATAGGCTTTACCTCATGACTTCAAGACATTACTCAATTTTTGGATTGGCCGGGCCCCTCATTTTTTGGTGTGCCTACTTCGTGATGGCCGGCCTCCGACCTGAATACAGTTTTTTGACTAAGGCCGTGAGCGAGCTGGGTTCAACAGATGCTCCGAATAAATGGTGTTGGAATATCTTGGGTTATATCGTGCCAGGATTGCTGATATCAGTTTATTCCTACGGGCTTTTTAAGTCGCTTTCAAATGAACAGGGAAATAAACTTCCACTTATTGGTATGGTTTTCAGCGGCCTGCTCATGGCGTTTTCCGGGGTGTTTCCAGGAGATTTTGAAAACAAACGATCGACCACCATGCTCCTGCATACCATCGGCAGTTTCGGCAGTTACATTTTCTTTTTAATGGGGGCTTTTACCTATCCTTCCCTTATGCGGAAATCAGGGTACTGGGCGAAATCAATCAAGCCAACTTTGACTTTCACATGGCTAACCATTCTATTCGGTGCATGGCCTTTTGTTTTTCCCAATACTCCGGCCGTTGGACAACGACTCGTCTTTTTCTTTTTTTTCGCATGGATATTTTACACAGCTTGGAGGTTGTATAAAAAGCCAAATTCAATTTAGTCTTACTGATGAAATTCCGCTGAAACAAACTTGAGCACTTCCGGCAATGCGGTACGCCAATAATCCCAGTTGTGGGCACCTTCACGAACGCGGAATTCATGAGGGACCCCCTTGTCAATAAGCAGACTATGCAGTTCCATGTTGCCCTTGATGAGGAAGTCCTTATCGCCACAGTCGATGTAGTATTTTACTTTCCTGAGCTCTTCGGGGCTTGTATCGCTGACAATGGACAACACTCAGTTTTTATTCAAATGATCATTTACTCTTGCAGCGCCTTTGTTTTTGCCGTATGCCGGACCAAATGTGCCATCCCAATTTTCGGACGACATGGCAATGAGTTCTTCACGCGTGAAAATACCCGCGCTTAACGGAGCGGCCGCAGAAAAAAGGTCAGGGTGCTTTAATGCCATGATCATCGTTCCATGACCACCCATGGAGAGTCCAGCAATGGCCCGGTAGTGCTTCTCGGTTCTGGCCCGATAGGTCGTCTCTATATGGGGAATATATTCTTTGATAAAAAAATCTTCCCATTTGACCTTGCCGTCCGCGCTGTTGATGTACCAACTGACACCGGCATCCGGCATAGCGATAATCATTGACGTCATCTGCTGGAGTTGCAGTTGCTTGTCCGCGATGGACTTCACCTCGCCAAATTGGGTCCAACCTGTCTCGTCATCAGAATATCCATGAAGCAAATAAAGCACCGGGTACTTTCGATTGCTCTGATCATAGTCGGGTGGGAGGTAGAGGCTGTATTCCACCTCTTTGCCCAGGATGGCGCTTTTAAGTTTCAGGCTCTCTTTGATTACGCCCTGCTGGGCAATAACGGATGACGCGAAAACCAACTGGAGACATGCGAGCCATCCCATTTTTTGCCGGACATTCATTCGTTTCTTTATTTATTTGGTCAATACAAGATATTGCCATGGCGATAACTTCATGTTATCTATTTGAACAACATCCCCGGTAAATGCATTGGTGTAGCTACCCGCGACTTCTTGCGCGTTGTATGTAACAGCTTGTTCTTTGTCCGACATATTGATAATGGCAATCACCGTATTGTCGCCATTCGCGCGCTTTGTGGAAAACACATTTATATTTCCGTCATTTAATTTCGTTGGCATGGCGCTATAGTTTCCACTCCATAGAGCCGGATTCTCCGCTTTGATCTGATTTAACTTTTGGTAGAATGGATAAAGCTGGTCGGGATCGCTCATGTCAATTGTATCTTTCTCAAAAAAGCGGAGGCGTTTGTCCAGGCCTACTTCCTGTCCCGAGTAGAGCACTGGTACGCCATAGGCAACGAATGAAAATGCTGCCATCGCCCTTTCACCTTTTCCATATCGCTCTTTTACTGTTCCGGCCCAGGCATTTTCATCATGGTTGTTGATCATATTCAGTCGAAGCGCCTGGTGACCGAATCTCGACAGGTCTTTGAGAATATGCGCGTGGATATCTTCAGCGGTTTTTTTACCCGCGGCCACATCTTCTGTCAGGTGCAGCAGTTCCCATTCGTAGGTGGCATCAAAAGTTAAATGCATCCTTGGCTCATCCCATTCAGCCAGCCAAAACAAATCTTTTAATGGATCGAGTGCAGTTGTGGCCTCTTCCCAAAAGAACAACGGAATTTCATGACCCGCATGATCACAACGAAATCCATCGATATCAACATCGGTAATCCAGAATTTCATGGCATCGATCATGGCAGCTCTTGCTCCGGCATTGTATAAATTCAATAAGGCGATGTCATCCCAATCCGCTTCGTAAACGAGATTTCCCGTGCCACTTTTTTTATAATACTTTGGATCAACGTTCAGCTGCTTTCCCACCCATGATGCCGCACTATCGGTCATGTAATATTCAGGATGCTCCGTGATCCAAGTGTTATCCCATGATGTGTGATTCGGAACCCAGTCGAGTATTACCTGAAAACCCAACTCATGGGCTTTGTTGACGAGGTTTTTGAACTCATCTAGCGTGCCAAACTCGGGATTGGTTGCTTTGTAGTCGCGGATAGAATAGTAGCTGCCCAAGCTTCCTTTTCTGTTTTTTGCACCAATGGGTTGGATGGGCATGATCCAAAGCATATCGACACCCAACTCTTTCAGTCGCGGTAGGTCCTGCTGAAATGCATTGAACGTGCCCTCAGGCGTGTGTTGCCTGATGTTCACTTCATAAATGGTCATGTCTCTGGCTCTTTCCGGATAAAGAGCTGACGGTAGGGGAGGCAACGGTTCCTTTTCCTTAGGAGGATTGCATGCACCGATCAACAAAAGTGTAGTAAAGAGTATTGTATTTTTCATTTTAGAAAACTGTGTTTCAATCCAAGTTAGAAAAACTTAATAGAATCATTTTGCAAAGGCCGCCATACAATTTGACTTTTTACACCGTGTGTGCTGCCCCAGTTCTTGTTTGTTGACGTTGCAAACGTGTGCGAAGAGCTGCCATCGTGCCCGATGACTGAAAAAAAATATTTTAAAACAAAAGGTATTGGACGTCTACCTGACGGGTTGGGTGCTCAGGCGCCCCGAAATAAATTCACCTACTACAGCATCGAGCTTTTCGGGTTGGTCATCCATTATAAATGCATGTGTACCAGTGAGCGTTATAATTTTTATTTTGTCACTGGCGGGCTGCGCACCCAGCCAACTACTGTGAAAAAAAGGCATGGCATAGCTGTTTTTCGTGTCGCTTAAGAATTCATCCGTAAATGATGGCGCCAGTACGAGTGTGGGAACTTTCAGGTTGCTGTACTCAAGACTTAGATCCATGCAATAAAGTTCGCACAGGTACCTAACCATAACTGGAATTGGCACAGCCGACATCATGTTCCAATGACGTTTCGCTTTCAGCGAGTCTTTAGAAAATGTTCCGGGGGCAAAATTGCCATTGTCCCAGGTCTCTCTCGAAACTGTTTTAAACCATCGCTTTGACAATAGATTGTCAATGTACTTGATCCGGTCCTGGAGGCTTCTTGGTTCCAGCGATGCGTAAGCCATGGTAAATTTGGCCATGCCGCTGATCATGATAATTTTACCTACCAGTTCGGGATAATCCAACGCTATGCGCATGGCGATAATGTTGCTGTATGTGAAACACGTAATGATTATCGGTTTGTTTAGTTTCTCTTTTTGGATCAGTTCGGTCAGGCCTTTGATTACGCCCTTCGTCCAGTTGAGGTTGCTGAATACTTCATTGTCCGGGGGCATGGGTGGCGATGGTGTGTTACCGAATCCGGGGATGGTAACTATAAACATCGTCATGTCGTGCTGATGGCGTTTCGCAAAATCATCGAAAATGGACGCGTCAAATCCCCAACCCGGTAACAAAATGGCCTGCGTTGGCCCGTTGCCTGTCTTTTTTACTGCGCCAAGTTGCCCCCATATTCCGGTGAGATAACCTTCTGTGTGTTGGAGGTTGTTTAAGGTGCTGTCCTGGGTTTGACCAACTGCGAGGTGCCAGCAAAGAGCCAGCATCAACCAAGAGAGTTTGTAGAAGTTCATGGGAATTGTTTGAAGCAAAGGTGGGTCAAGCTCGCGTGAAGGAGGCGCCACTCAATTGTATGCACCCTGATTTGTTCTTTTTTTTCTGAATTCGGAGGGTGTTAGTCCCGTGTTCTTTTTAAAACTCCGGATGAAGGTGGATTTGTTGGAGAAGCCACAGTCAAAAGCGATGTGAAGTAACTTCGCGTTGCTGTATCCCGAGTGTTGCATCAATTCTTTTACTTTTTCCACGCGGTATTTGTTAATAAAATCGTAAAAATTGGTATCGAGTCCGGATGTGATCACTTCCGATAAATGGTGCCTGGCTATTCCCATTTTGGTCGCCAGGTCCTCCAGGGTTATCTCCGTTTTCATATAGAACATATCCTTTTCCATTAATTGAATTAGCTTGTCTTTGTATTGATTGATGGTCTCCATATTAAGAGATGACTGCGCATACTTCTTGTTATTAGGAAAAGTAAAAACCTCAGGATTGACAAAAGAAACGTAACCAAGCAATTGAATAAGTACCATTTGAAGGATCAAATTGGTGTGGTAGGCAAGCTGAGCCGCTTCATGCCATCTGAACGAGGCGAGCGATAAAAACAGACTGATCACGATATAAATGAAATAAACCAGGCTTGATTGCCGTGACCACTTAAGTCTGAATTTCGATTGAGAACTTTCTTTTCCTCCGCGTTTTATCAATCGGTAGGACAGGAACAGATACAACAGCGATGACAGAATATAAATGAGATACCCAACAAAGTAAATCGAGAATTGAAAGCTCAACTCGCTGTTTACTGTGCGTTCATAAATTTGAAGTTTGATCGCTGACGGCTGAACATAAACGGGGACAAGAATGCACAGCTCCGATAAAAATGGCGTAAGGTGAAGCAGGTCGCTGGCTTTTAGTTTTCTTTCGGGATGGATGAGATTTTGGCTGTATAAGAAAAAGAGTGGTGCCAGTAAATAGAGAAGAGGGAGAGACGCGTACAAAAGGTGCGGAAACAATTTGATATAGCCCGAGGAGAACAGGGCATTTTCAAAGAGATAAAATGAGAAAAGGCATACAATAAGGGCGAGGTAAATGTTGGCCCGAAGTCGGTGCTTATTAATTACCAGGTAGGACGAAAGGATAAGCCCATGAAATGCCCCGAACAGATACAAAATTTCCGGAAAAGAGAAATGGAGGGAGCCCATAGCTTGGATTCTATTCTTACCCTCAAAAGATAATAAATGCGCTTCACATGTTCTTATTGCGCTTCATTGTTTCTCCGCATATTGTTTCTCCGCATATTGTTTCAGGCTGATAAATAGTTCATCAAGAATTTTGTTGAATTTTGGTTTCATCACTACACGATCCATCAGTGCTCCCAACAAACCGAATTTTACTTTGTAATCGGTAATTGTTTTCAACACCGTATGTCCATTTTCAGTTTTTAAATAGTTCGTCCACCGCATGTGACGAAGTGGCCATTCGCTTTCATACATTTCCATGGAGATGGACTCCATTTGCTGCATGGCTGTAACCCTTTCTTTGGCATAGCCCTTCGGTTTGAACTGACATTGTCGGCTCGCACCAACACCTGTTTTATTATTTGAAATATATTTTACGGAATCAACCAGCGGGTTATAATTCCCGACCTGTTCAAGGTCTGATAAAATGTTCCACAATTTTTCTGCGGGAACATTTATTTGGATCTCGTGGGTTAAAATAGCCATTGTTTTATTACTTTTGTTATGCAAGTAAAAATAATACAATACTTTTAAATTGCAAGTGATAAATGAGCGAAAAGTTTGATTTTAGGTCCACGTGCCCGATCAGTTCGGCCCTTGATATTTTAGGGGATAAGTGGAGCTTATTGATAATCAGGGACATTTGTCTACTTGGGAAGCGAACATATGGTGAATTTTCACAGTCGGATGAAAAGATTGCTTCTAATATCCTGGCAGACAGGCTAAACAGGTTGGAAGCGCATGGGATAATCAGTAAAGGTGAAATGATAGGCAACAAGAAAGTTAAAATTTACCGGGTTACGGATAAGGGGCTTGGACTATTACCTATTCTCGTGGAAACAATCCTTTGGTCTGATAAATATTTAACAATTGACCCCAAAGCAAAAGCCTTCGCCAGGGAATTGCGGAAAGATAAGGAAGGGCAACTCAGAAAAATAGCGGCTGCACTAAGAGCCGGTGCGTAAGCGATCAATCCGGCATGCTTTCTGGCACAGAATTATTCCAACAGTTCGCATTCGTAGCCCATCTCCCTTAATTGCGCGGCTATTTTGGTCGGAATGATCATGATTCCTTTTATGCGCAACACGTTGTCACAATCGGTAAGATCAAAATTGATTTCACAATCGGGCAAAAGATTGGATAAGCTATCCAAAACTTTTTTTGCTGATCGTTTGTCCTTTATGTTGGTTTTGAATACCTCTACCATACCAGCATGCTAACCGAAATTAACCCTTGCCTCCAATAATTTATGGTGGGTTAAATAGGACGCCATCAATATTCCCAGAAAAACCAGCGGAAAAAGCACATGCGTACCGAAGCCATCCACCACCCAAATGCTAACGCTTGCGCAGATAAAGTCCAATGCAAATCCGAAGTAAGCCCACTCCTTAACCCGCAGCGGCACGGCAGGAATAGCAACAGCCAATGAACCGAGTACCTTAAATACCACAATGATGGTGACGAAGTAAACAGGATAGCCCAAATGCGTTATCCCATTGATAGACATTTCGCTGTGGCCCGTCAAAGCGGGAAGCACGCCCTCCCATAAAAAGATGATGCCGGTAGTTATCCAGAAAATAGTTTTTGTCTTTTTCATTTTTTGAAGTTTAACGTTCAGTTTTTTGGCAGTTGATAATGGAGTAGCCAGTAAATGCCGAATTTATCTTTCACGTTGCCGAACAGGGCTCCCCAAAAGGTTGTTTCAAGTGGATGCGTTCGCTCTCCGCCATCAGAAAGTTTGGCATAACTGTCTCGTATTTCGTCTTCGCTGCCACAGTCGAGCATCAGCGAAACTGAATTACCATTGAGTAGACCATCATCTCCCACCATGTCGGAGGCCATCAGCACAAAGCCATCCTTTGTTAGCGATGAGTGCAAAATGCGATCTTTCATTTTCTCCGGCATCCGGTGGGCCATTGGCGAGTCAGCAATTGGCTGCAGCATCAGCTCTCCGCCCAGTGTCTGTTTATAAAATGTCATTGCCTCCCGACAGTTGCCGTTGAAGGTGAGGTATGCGCGAATCCGCATCATTGCGCATAGGCTTTTTCCAATAACGCAATGTCTAGCTTTTTCATTTTTAACAGGGCCTGCATCACGTTGCCGGCTTTTTTCTTGTCGGGACCGCTCATGAGTTGGCCTAGCACCTTCGGCACAATCTGCCAGGATACCCCATACTTATCCTTCAACCAGCCGCACATGGATTCACTTCCTCCTGCTGCTGTCAGGCTATTCCAGTAGTGGTCAACTTCCTGCTGGTCGGCACAATCCACTACGAAAGAAACGGCCTCGTTGAATTTGAATTTAGGCCCGCCATTTAAAGCCATGAATTTTTTTCCGTTGAGTTCGAAGTTGACGACCATCGGGGTGTCCGCGGTTATTTTTGAATTTTTGAAAATGCTGCAGTAAAACCTGGCAGCTTCCAATGCCTGGTTGTCAAACCATAGGCACGGATAAATCGGATCGCTCATGTTGTTGTTGGGTTTTTTTGAAATGGATATTATTCACAGATTTCTTTGAGCTTGGCCAGTGCTTTTGGCCAGTCGGTGTTGAACATGTCGACCCAATCTGCAGTCACATGCATCGTAACTTTGACCGTGGTGTGTCCATTGCGTTCGCTGAAGGCATAACTTTCGGTACAGCCGATCCAGCTCCGGGCAATGGAACTCGAGGTGTCTTCTTTTCCTTTATCAAAACATGAAACATGTTCGGCCCTGGAGAATTGATAGGGACGATGTTCGATGAGCTTTGCTTTAGTTCCACTTTTTTCGGAATTGAAAAAACATAATGTTTCTCCTTCTTTCCATTCTCCTTCGAAATAAGAGCCCGGCCAGGCGGCCCCCACCCATTGTCTGTAGGTTTTTTCGCTGAGCATGATGTCCCACACTTTTTTTAGGGAGGCATCAATGGTGATGCTGAAATCCAATTGATGGTATTTATTCAAACGCTCCGTATGTTTTTTGAAATTGTCAAGAATCGCCTGCCAGCCGTCTCGTTGCATTTCGACCGGGTTTGTACCCTCAGCTTCAAAGGACTCGACAACCTTGGTCTTGCTGCCCTGGGGTGAAAATTCTACGGTTACCTTTCGGCCATCCTCAATGGTATAATCAATCGATTTGTTTGGCACTATTTTGTCATAGGTGGCAATAAACTCGAAGCTCATACTGCCATCCTTTGCAGCCATCGTGGCCCTGAGTTGACCACCGACACGAAGGTCATTTTCGGCTTGGGGTGTGTGCCAATCATCCGATGCATTGTTCCATTGGGTAATGTGTTTTGGGTCATTCCAGATTTTCCACACTTTGTCTACCGGTGCGTCTATGATCGTTTCAACGGTGATTACAGTTTGTTTTGCTGTTTCCATGACTTGATTTATTTTTTTGTACTTGATTCTTTCAATTGACAATACAAACATAGCGTGCAATACAGTCATTGCAGATGTGTAAAAACGACATTTAAGGGGGTCGATTGCGACAAGTAAATTTTCTATATTTCGGCATGAAAACAGTTAGCATTCTAGTTCCGGAGTCATCGGTATCGCAGGCCATTGCCGATCCTCAATATTTGTTCTCTGCCGTTAATCAGTTCCTGGCTGTGTCTGGCAAATCACCTTTGTTCCATGTGCAATTGGTGGGTGCAAAAAAGCAGATCAAATTGAATGGCGGAAAATTTATAATTGCGCCCGACAAACAATTGAGTGAGGTAGAGAAAACAGATCTTGTTTTTATACCTGCATTGTTTGGAGATATGCAATCGGCCATCCAAAAAAATGAAAAATTGATTCCATGGATTGTTGACCAATATAACAAAGGAGCCGAGGTGGCCTCTTTGTGCGTTGGCGCCTTCCTGCTTGCGTCCACCGGGCTACTCGATGGTAAAAAATGTTCGACCCATTGGGGCTTCACCAATGAGTTTCGTGAAATGTTTCCGGAAGTAGAAGTGGTGGATGGAAGCATCATCACCGAGGAGCATCGAATTTACTCCAGTGGTGGTGCAAACTCTTATTGGAATCTGCTTCTTCATCTGGTGGAAAAATACACCGACCGGCAAACCGCCATCCTGGCGTCTAAATATTTTGCGATTGATATTGATCGCAGCAGCCAATCCGCCTTTGCCATGTTCAAGGGCCAAAAAGAGCACAAAGACGAAACGGTCAGGTTGGCCCAGGACTACATTGAGCGGAAAGTTGATGAAAGAATAACGGTCGATGAGCTGGCAGAGAAATTTGGGGTGGGCAGAAGAACATTTGAGCGGAGATTTAAGATCGCAACCAATAACTCAATTTTGGAGTATATCCAACGCATCAAGGTTGAGGCAGCCAAACGCAGTTTCGAGTCGAGTAGAAAAAATATTAACGAAGTAATGTATGATGTGGGTTATACTGACACAAAGGCCTTCCGGACTATTTTTAAAAAGATTACTGGCCTTACACCCATTGAATACAGAAATAAATACAACAAGATGACGCTGACAGCCTGAATGCGCGATCGTTCAGGTGACAGAACGCAGTTTTTTCCTATAGTCCAGATGCAATACGAAAGCCAAGACAAAGAGGAAGCCGCTAAACGTCATCGGAATGGCATAAGTGAAATGGGTGGGGAGAATAAGCCCAAGCAACAACGCGCCTATGCTCGTTATGCCAGCCATAATCGCGTACCATGGAGTTTTGTAAAACCAAGCATAAGGAAAAAAATGGGCTCCGGTGATGATGACATAGGTCATCGCAAAATAATCCGGCATTTTGATCAGCACGAACACCAAAAATGGAAAATAAAAAAGCTGCGCAAAATTCAGCCATAAGCCCAATGGCTGGATGGGGTTATCTTTGAGTTTCCAGGACGTCCTGAATACCTTCGAGAACACAAAGGCCATCGGCAGCATAATGGCTCCCGCCATAAAAGTCAGTATCGATTTGTTGTAAGAGGTGTAAGGCAATGCCCAAATGAAGGAAATGATCGCCCAGGTGATACCGGCAGAAAAAATAAAATCGATACCGTTCTTAGCCTTAACGGATAATTCCATTCGCCACTTATCCAGGGTTTCGGTCGTCATATGATTTGATTTAGCTCGAAATATAATGAATGTTAAAAACGAGCCGGCTTTTTGAGTATTTTTCGACCTATGAAAAGCATTCAATATCACCTCACTTTTGCCACCATTTTTTTGTGCCTTGCATGCGCACAAGATAATCGTCCCCATTCTTTTGTTCACGACTTGAAAAATGGCCCCACGCCCTGGTCCTACGAGCCCACTGGTAGTCAAGCCGGTGACTTTAGCTTTGCCATTATATCTGACCTCTACAGCGCGGAACGTGAAGGTGTGTTTGAGGTGGCTGTTGCGCAAATTAATTTATTAACGCCTGACTTTATCCTGAGCATCGGGGACCTGATCGATGGCGGCACCGAAGATGTAGATGAGTTGAAAAGGCAGTTTGATCATTTCGACCAACGTGTAGCCAAAGCGAACGCGCCTTTTTTTCATGTGGGCGGCAATCACGACCTGACCAATCCGGTGATGAGGAAGTTTTGGATGGAGCGATACGGCAGAAGATACTATCATTTTATATACAACAATGTGTTGTTTCTAATGATGGATTCGGAAGATTATGAGGAGGGTCGCATGCAGGAAATTTACCAGGCGCGGGCAAAAGCAATTGAAATTTTAGATGGCGATCATCCGGAACTTTATCCTGAAACGGATTACTTCAAGATGCCTGAAAGGAAAACCGGTGAAATGGGAAGCGAGCAATCGGCTTACTTCAAAAAGGTGATTTCAGACCACCCGGAAGTTCAGTGGACTTTCGCACTTATGCACAAGCCGGTTTGGCAAAAGGAAGGCAAGGGCAGTTTGGCGGATGTAGAAGGCGCGCTGGCAGGACGGAATTTTACGGTCATCAACGGCCATCTTCACAGCTATTCCCATCGCGTGAAAAATGATCATGATTATATGATTTTAGGAACTACCAGTGGGGGTCAAAACCCGGAGGACGACAATGCATTTGATCATATTACGCTGGTCCATTTTGCGAAAGGCGAACCTGCCATCGCCACCCTGCGGATGGACGGCATTTTGGATAAGACGGGGAAAATTCCATTGGAAGGTGATAAATATTGTTACCAGGCTTCGAGGTGCAAGGAGTGAGGCTCAATGAGATGGCATTATTACATTTTTGAATGAAGTATACCTACCTTCGCGCCACATTTAAACGATTGTTAATCGATGGAATCATCCAAGGATCCAAGGCTGGCCGTATTAATAGATGCTGACAATATCCCATATGCCAACATCAGGGAGATGTTGGAAGAGATCGCCAAATATGGATCCCCGACATTTAAACGCATTTATGGCGATTGGACAAAACCAACCGCCACAGGATGGAAATCCGTTTTGCTTGAACATGCCATTACCCCCGTTCAGCAGTATGCCTATACGGTAGGCAAGAACGCAACGGACAGCGCCATGATCATTGACGCCATGGATATCTTATATTCCGGCAAGGTTGATGGCTTTTGTATTGTATCCAGCGATAGTGACTTTACCAGATTGGCCACCAGGCTTCGTGAGGCCGGTATGAAAGTGATTGGCATTGGTGAAAAGAAAACGCCTAAAGCGTTCATCTCTGCGTGTGAAAAATTTATTTACCTGGAAATTCTTAAGTCAAAAACAGACCCCCAGGAACCAGAGGCGAAGTCGAGAAGTAAAAACAAACCGCAGCGGGGTGTTGACAAAGTAGACAGCAACCTCATTAATTTAATTACAGATTCCATAAACGATCTCGCGGATGAGGATGGCTGGGCGTTTTTGGGCGAATTGGGCAACCTGCTATTAAAGAAGCAACCCAATTTTGATCCAAGAAATTTTGGGTTCAATAAAATGCTTAACCTGATCAAAAGCATTGACAAGTTTGAAGTCGACCAGCGTGACACCAGCAATAAAAATATCAAACTGGTGTATGTGAGGATCAAGTGACCAGGGTGCCCTGATATTTTTTAATTCCCATATTTTTTATATTCTTGACGGTAGTTGATACGTTAAAATTTTTCATGGAGTCAGATCAGCCGCTTTTCTTAAAAAACCTTTGGTACTTTGCTTTCCACGGAAGTCAGCTAAAGAAGGGCAAGTTAGTTCAAAAGGAAATCCTGGGAGAGCGGATTGTATTTGGTCGTGATGCGAAAGGCAGACCGTTTGCGCTAAAAGATAATTGCCCGCATCGCGGGGTGCCCTTATCAGCCGGGTGGTTTGATGGCACCACGATTCAATGTTGTTATCATGGATGGAAATTTGACTGTTCAGGAACCTGCACCGGAATACCTGCGTTGGCGGATGACAAGCTGAATGTGAGCAAAATCAAGGTATATGAATACCCGTGCAAAGACATTGCCGATACCATTTGGATATACATTCCGCAAAACAAACTGAAACTGGATGGCGCTGATGAGCGACTACCCAATTTGTTGATCGGGGCGGATAAAAAATTTCTGCATGTTGAAACGGTCACCATGCCCACCAATATCGATCATTCGGTTATCGGCTTGATTGATCCTGCGCATGTTACGTTTGTCCACCAATCCTGGTTTTGGCGATCAAGCAAAAACCTGAAGCTGAAAGAAAAAAACTTCGTGCCTGATGAGCTGGGATTTAAGATGGCACGGCACAAGCCTTCGTCCAATTCAAAAGGTTACTCGGTATTGAAAGGTGGAACGAGTACCGAAATTAATTTCCAGTTGCCCGGCAACAGGCTGGAACACATTCAGGTTGGGAAAAATGAAATCGTCTCGATTACTTGCCTTACGCCCATCAACGAAAATGAAACGGAACTCAATCATATTTTTTACACCACTATTGGTTTGGCTAAATTATTATGGCGGCCATTAAAAAGTTTGGGCAAAACATTTATTGGGCAGGACCTGGGCGTCTTCCATAAACTTCGCGAAGGACTCGACACCAACCCCACGCTGATGCTGATCGGAGATCCTGATACGCAGGCCAGATGGTACTATGAGCTCAAGAAAAGTTGGAATAAGTCGGTCGAGGAGAAAAGCGCGTTTGTAAACCCGCTTCGTCCTCAGACTTTGCATTGGATTACGTAGTATGGCTTTTTGGAAAGCCTTAATCGATGCTAAAAAGGAAAATCGTATAAACAAGGTATAAAGCCAGCATCATCAAAGCCTCCCCTCGATCCAATTTTCGCTGGCGCAATGTAAACATGAAGATCATTAGAAGAACGGTTGATCCAAACAGTACATAAAGATCGAAATTCATCCCGCTGTTGTAAAACATCGGATTAATCAACCCTGTGATACCGAGGATAAAGAATATATTAAAAATGTTTGACCCCACCACGTTGCCAATGGCGATATCTGGGTTTTTGCGATAAGCGGCAACTGCCGATGTAGCCAATTCCGGGAGGGAGGTTCCTGCCGCAAGGATAGTCAGTCCAATAAATTTTTCGCTCAATCCAAAATAGTGGGCGATTACTGTCGCACTATCAACTACCAGCTTTCCACCGCCAATTAACATACCCAATCCCAAACCAATCATGACGATTGAAATCGGCATGGTGTATATCTTAATCGATCCTTGCTGATCCAGATCGCTGGCGTGAGACATCGTCTTATAGATATAAACCAAAAAACCAGCAAATAGGATAAGCAGCAATGCACTGTCAATTCGGCTCAGGGTATTTTCTGAGTTATCATTCAATAATTGATCGTTGACCAATAGGTAGAGCACTAAAGCAGCCAATAAAGAAAGCGGTATTTCAAATTTCACAGTATTTCTTTGAACGACAAGTGGATAGATAATCCCAGCAACGCCAAGAATAAAAAGGAGATTAAAATTATTGCTCCCAATAACATTGCCAAATGATGCATCATTTTGGTCATTGACTGCCGCCAACAGGCTCACAATCAATTCAGGCATCGATGTGCCAAAAGCAACAACTGTTAATCCTATTGCCAGATTAGATATGCCGTATTTTTTGGCTGCTGAGGACGCGCCATTGACAAGGAAGTCTGCACCTTTAATCAGGATTGCAAACCCAGCCAACAGCAATAGCAAAGTAACGAGCATTTGTTTATGGATTTAACCCAATCGTTTGTTTAACTGCCATCGCCATTGCCATTTACAAGTAAATATGAAAGAATTCCAAATCAGTTTTCAAAACAGCGTCAAATTATTTTTATTGTTGCCGATTCAAAATATTCTTTGGTATCTTGATCATATTTAAATATCTCTGTTTCATGATGTTTGTGCTCCTTTTTGCATTACTTTTATAGCGTAAATCTTATCGTAATCCTTGAATCCTTCAAGAAATCGTCTTTTAGCGTGGGTGCTGGTAGCTGTTGTTCAGTGCGTTGGCTATTCTAATTCGATTATTAACGGTACTGACAACAATGGATGTGTTGTGCTGTCCGAAAAGCCCGGTGAAATGGTTGTCTTTTGGAATGCGGGATTAAAATGTGTCAATTACTCTCCCTCGGATAAAGTTCATTTTGTCAGGACTCAAGCAACGTATGATATTGACTTTTTCTCAGCAGAGCATTTTTCTGAGACAGAAGGAGTTGAAAACCAGCGAAGGTGCAGCTACCTACTGAAAAGCGTTCCAATCCACGCACCGTAGTTTTATCCAATTTGACGAGCAAGGCACTAATGCCCGCTCATTAACTCCAACATCGGAAAGGCATTCCTGTTGAGTTGAAGTTTGGTATGTAACGAACAAACATTTCCTTTAAGGATTTATGTTTCAGTCCTTGTTTGAATTTTTTCATCCCGAAACCATTATCCGCCTGGGTGGTGTTGCGCTCCTGCTCTTTGTTGTATTCGCAGAGACTGGGTTATTTTTTGGATTTTTCTTACCAGGCGATGCGTTGCTGTTTGTGGCCGGTGTGATGGCCAACTCGAAATACATTGCGATTCCATTATGGTGGCTTGTAGTTCTCGTGGTTATTGCAACGGTGGCTGGTACTTCGCTTGGATATTGCTTTGGCTATTGGTTTAAAAACTATTTCTACAGCAGGAAAGAAAATGTCTTCTATAGGAAAAGTTATATGGAGATAACCCAACGCTTGTACTCGAAATATGGAATGGTAACTTTTATTATAGGCAGATATCTTCCCGTGGTAAGAACCTTTGTGCCCATTTTGGCTGGTATCGTACAAATTGAATTGAGAAAATTCTTTATTTACAATACTATTGGAGCAATCACATGGGCTGTACCGTTGATATCTGCCGGCTATTGGCTGGGTAGTTTATTTCCAAATAACACGGCCTATCTTGAGATGATTGTCGTTGCCATGATTTTATTAACATCATTACCGTTTGTTATAGCGTGGAGGAATTACAGAAAATTACCCTCCGTTCGAAAGATTACACAAGTTGATCGAAAGTTCACCTAGCCATTTCTCAACCCGCCATGTTTAATTATCAATTGTTAAAATAGATATGAAAAAAATATTAGAATTTTTGGGTCGCTTTGGGTTTATCATTTTCAATGCTGTCTTAATTATAGTAATAGCTCTAATCGCTTTGAAAGACTAATCTTTAGCCATTGGGAAAAGACTTAGGCTTATAGGCTTGCAAATATTTTGTCAAGCCTATAGGCCTTTTTTTATGGTTGTTTTGATGACTTTTGCATTAGCTGCTGGAGTTCGTCATCAAGTGCTTTCAAATTCGCGAATTGCAAGTGATCTACGTCCTCCGCTTCACCTCCTTTCCAAATCATTCCACCGGTCATAACTATGCCCGTGATAAGGATGGGATACAAAAGCAATCCACCGCTGAAACTTTCCTGGGCAAACGCAGGAGGGATGGCAAAGAAGAGCAGCACTGTAATGAGTCCGCGGGGTGCAATAAAAAGTTCCGGCAATATACTTTTCATAAAGGGACGAAGGCAGATAAAACGAATAACGTACAGGGCAGCCGTTACGCTTAGGCTGACAATGGCAGTATCCACATCAAGCAGCGACTGAAGGTCCAGCGTCATGCCGAAAACGACAAAGAAGAAGGTTCTTACGACAAAGGCCGACTCCAGCGTTACGAGATGAAATTCTTTATTAATCCGTTTTAGCACCTCCACGTTGATCAGGGCCCTCAACTTTCCAAAAAAGAAAAGTTTGTAGTTGCTCAGTGTCAATCCAAAAACGAGGATGACAATAAGAGACGAAAGGTGAAACATTTTGCCTATCGCGTAAAGCATGATCAACACGGAGATCAGCAGAAACAGCCTGGCATTTTCAGTTATCCGCTGAAAGAGCAGCACCAGCAAATAGCTGGTGAGTACGGACAGGCCCACGGTGAGTCCAATATTTATCGACACTTCCTGGATGATATCCGTGGCCACGGCACTTTCATCCGTGCCGATTGCAAAGTAGAACAGCATGATTCCCAGGATGTCGGAAAAAGTGCTTTCATAGATCATGAACTCTTTTTTCTTGGGCGCCAGCCTGCTCACGCTGGGGATGATGATGGCGCTGCTCATGATGGATAAAGGTATTGCGTAGATAAAGGCCGTATAAAATTCGAACAAGAGGAAATGGGTGAACAGCCACGCGATTGCGATGGATGAGCCGATAAGCGCCAGCAGGGCGATGACAAATGACTTTATGATCAGCGAACGTTTGTCTTTGGTAAGCCTAAGGTCCAGTGCAGCCTCCAGGACAATCATGATCAAGCCAACGATGCCCAGTAATTGCAGTAAACTAAAAACTTTGGAACCCAGCGAAATATTGAATTCCTTAAGTGCGAATTGAATGCCGACTCCCAGGACAATGAGCAGCAGCACACTGGGAATCTTTGTATGTTTAGATATCCAACCGAACGCGTAAGAAACGATTACGATCCCGCAAATGGCAATTATATCAAAGTACGGATTAGATGAAATCATTTAACTTCTTTTACCTTTAAAGATCAACGGTGTTACAATTATTAATTTATCTAAATAAGACCACAACAACATCAGAAAGTCACTAAAAAAGAATTATAAATGTGACTTTAATAGTAAGTTAAGGTCTTAACAACAATTGATTAAGCCGGTTCATGTCAAAGATAAATAAGTTTGGAACGTTTGGTGGAGTCTTTGTTCCTTCCATTCTGACAATTCTGGGTGTAATCATGTACCTGCGGCTTCCCTCCATTATCGGGGAAGCTGGACTGTACATGACGCTGGGCATTATCCTGATCGCGCACGTGATTTCCATCACGACAGGCCTGAGCGTTTCTTCCATCGCCACCGATAAGAAGGTAGAGGCGGGAGGTACCTATTACATGATTTCCCGAAGCCTTGGGCTTCCCATTGGTGGCACATTGGGCTTGGCGCTTTTTGTGGGGCTGTCATTTAGCGTCAGCCTGTACCTGATAGGTTTTGCGGAAAGTTTTCTCGGGTATTGGGATTTCGAAGTGAATATTAATTCCATTCGTATTGCGGGTACGGCCATCCTTGTGCTGGTGACCGTCATTACGTTCATCAGCACATCGCTTGCCATCAAGACGCAGTACTTTATCATGGCGGCCATCTTTTTATCACTGATCTCCATTGTGTTGGGTAGCCATGGCTTTGTTCCGGAAGCACCGCATCTCAGCGCCCCGGCCACCGGGTTTTCATTCATGGTCTTGTTTGGAATTTTTTTTCCGGCAGTCACAGGCTTTGAGGCGGGCGTGTCGATGTCCGGAGATCTTAAAGATGCAAAGAAATCTATTCCTGGAGGTACGATAGCGGCTATCCTGGTCGGGCTGGTCGTGTATGTTTTGCTGGCGTTCTTTTTCGCGTTTACGGTTGATCGGACGATTCTGTCTGGCGATCCGGAGGTCCTTTTGAAAATTTCATCGGTGCCCGACCTGGTGATTGCCGGTATTTGGGGTGCCACACTTTCCTCGGCATTAGGTAGCATCCTCGGTGCACCGCGCATTCTCCAGGCAACAGCCGTAGACAAAATCACGCCCCGCTTTTTTGCTAAGGGCGTGGGGAAAGCCAATGAACCCCGCAATGCGCTGATGCTGACCTTTCTGATTGCTGAGGCGGGAATCTTGATTGGGGAACTTGACGTGATCGCGAGAATTGTTTCGATTTTCTTTATTACCACATACGGCTTCCTGAATTTAAGTTGCGCTTTCGAGGCGTGGACCAGTGCCGACTTCAGGCCGAGTTTTAAGACCCCGGTTTGGGTCAGCCTCCTGGGAGCAGCCGCCTGTATTCTGGTAATGATTCAACTTGATTTCATCGCCACGCTTGCGGCTTCGTTGCTTTTGGGACTATTATATTTTTACCTCAAGCGCAAGGAACTCTCGCTGGCATCGGGTGACGCGTGGAGCGGTGTATGGGCATCGTTGGTTAAATCAGGTTTGAAGAAACTAACCAGCGAAAATTTGCAATCCCGGAATTGGCGACCCAACCTGCTGGTCTTTGCGGCACCCGACCAGAGAAGCGCCTACCTCACACAATTGGGACTGGCGATTACCGGAAAGCTGGGCCTCCTTTCGGTCATTGAATTGGTAGAGGCGAAGACCGCATCAACGACCAAGATTAATCAGGAGCAAAAGACCAACGGCAGTGCCCCTTCGTATTTCAAACACCGGTATCAATGCGGTGACGTGTACCATGCCATGGGAGAGATCGCCAATATATATGGCTTTTCCGGAATCGAGCCCAACACCATATTGATGGGTTGGAGCCAAAAAAAAGAAAGGAAGGCTGACTTTATTCACCTGATCAGGGGATTTGAGCAGCGAAATTTGAATTCCTTGTTTTTTCATTTTGACCCGATTCGAAAAACCGGAGAAGGTAAAACCATCGATATCTGGTGGAGCGGATGGGGTCGTAATTTATCACTTGCGCTCAGTCTGTTGAAACACATCACGACTTCCGAGCCCTGGCAGCAGGCCAGGGTCAGGCTGTTGATCATTCAGAATGAAGCGGGCGAGGTGGATCGGATTTATCAGCAGGTGCAGCGTATTCTTGCCAACTATCGCGTGAGCGTAAAGGTTAAAGTCCACAATAATTTTACGGATCAGTATTCCAGAAGTGAAATTATAGCGACAGAATCAGGTAAAACCGACCTTACCATCGTAGGCATTCCCGATGCGCACTATGATGACCTGGAGAAAACCTATGAGTTTGTTTCGGAGGTTGGACAAAAATTAGGAACGTGCCTTTTTATCAATGCCTCGACAGGATTTGAAGAATACAATATCATTCTTGAAGAAACCACTTTCCCTGATGAAGATGTTGCTGTCGAATCGAACTGGATTCTTCCCCCTCTTGAGCTATCAAAGTACCCGGAAGTGGCTGAGGACATCCAGAAAATCGACACCTACAACCAAACTGTCCTAAGGGTATTCGTTGAAAAAACGTTTAAGGAATATTTCAGAATTGATCAGAAGTTATACAAGAATCTCAATGATCTGGTGAGCCATACGGCCAAGCTGGTGACCAGGGCGGCATCCATTGAACACCCTTACAAGCGAAGTGAGCTGATGGCGAGAAATAGAAGGCATTTTATAGATCACGCAAAAAAATACCTGATCGAACATCAACTCTCCGGAATTGAGGCAAAAGCCGAAGCCATCAATACAGGTTTGTCATGGTACCTCGACCAACTGGGGAAAGATGTCAACAAATTCCCCAAACGGCTTACCATCCAATATCACAAAGACGAGTTCAAGTTTGCGCAGAATGACACGCCCAGCATGCGCATGTTTAAGCTTCGAAAGAGGCTGGCCCATCCTTTCGCAAAGAAGACCATACCCGTTTCAATCAGGTACAGGGAAGTAGCAGGGCATTTTTTGCGTGACAATCGGTTTCATTTTTTAAATATTTTGTTCGCAGATTTTAATCATGCCTGCGATGGCAGCTTGCAACAGCTATCAACGTTTATCTCTTACTGTGAAGGCAACTTTGAAAGGCATTCGCATAAATTAGACGAAGACCCTGGCATTATTACAATGTTTTCGGCCTCCATGGTAGAACGCATGGAGCATCTCATCGAAAGAAACAAAAAACTCTACCGCGTTTATGAAGGGAGAATTCTTTTGGAATTCAGAAAGAACCTCTCTCAGATGGCGCACTACATGGAACGCATCCGGGTGAACAGCGATCTGTTAAAGAAAAGAAGAACCCCGACTGTTTATGCCGCTCAAAAAGAGAAGCTTCAAAACTTCTCTGCCATTTGGAAGGAGAATCATGTGCTGGCCGTTAACAATGTCGTTTCAAACACGCATTTGCTAAACTACCTGGGGTATCTGGGCAAGGAATTGCAGCAGTTTAAAATCAGGCTCAGTCAGTGGCTGGTAAGAGAAAGCAAGGAACCGGTCGACAACATTAAAAATACCTTAATCAAGCTGCAGCAGGGGCCAGTGGAAAAAAGGCAGCCGATAATTCCGGCATGGAACGTAAACATTTCCCGGTTGCTGGATGATTTCGAATTGACAAGTGACCGTCTCGCTTCGCTGGCAAAATCGCTTCCGGACGAAATTGATGTAAAAGCCGAAGGCGAGGATGAAGCGCTAACCGTTCCGCTGAACTCGCTGGTTACCCATCTGGTGGAAATCCGATTGACAGGCCCGTATTACGATTACCTTGAGGAGCTACAGGACAAGCTGATGCAATCCAGCCTCCTGATACAAGACCAGGCCAACTTATCGATCTTTAATTTGTACAATGCAGACGCAGATGACCGTGATAACTATGCAAAAGAGCTGATGGGCCCGTTGTTGTCCAGCATTGCATCGGAGGAGCGTAAGATGAGCGCCCTGGCTGACGAATCATTGGAGAAATTAAACCTTTTGTTGTCGGAGCTCCGCGACTCCCTTCATATTGCCACGCTGACATCCCATGTAGGGGAGTTTTCGCAACTGATTCGAAAGCACAGGGGCCAGCAGATGAGTTCGAGATTTGGCTCGGTGATAAGCGGAATAAGAAATCGTGCACACGAATTTTTTGTCAGCATACTCTATTCTCAAAGCAAGGGCGTATTGCTGGCCGAACGGCTTACAGCGGCAGATAAAACCTCGTTCTCGCAGAATTTATTAAACACCCTTGATCATGTGACTCCGGATCAATCGGTCATGCAAAAATTACCGCACTACTACACGATGCTGTTCAGCGGAAGGTCAAGCATCAGTGACAATTTTTGGGTGACACGGGTGGAGGAGGAGAGCGAACTTCGCTCCGCGTTGAACCGATACCAGTCTGGCATGCCCGGGTTGATGGTGGTTTTGGGTGAAAGAAACGCAGGGAAGACAGCCTTGTGCAAGTATTTTTGTGAAAAGAATTTTTCTGATGAAAGGGTTTATCATGTCTTTAGCAGGGATGCCGGGTCAGCTGATCCGGAGCAGTTTTCGATGGCGCTGCAGAAAGCAACCCGGATCGAAGGAAATCCTGACGAAGTGCTTAACTCGCTCGTTCATGGTGCGGTCATCGTGATCCATGATATGGAACTTTGGTGGGAACGGAATGGCGAAGACGGCCTTAAAACCATCCGCCTGATCAAACAACTTGTGGATAGTCATTCCAGGAAGTGTTTGTTTATAGTCAATATGAATCCGTTTGCGTACGAAGTGTTGAACAGCGTGGAGTCATTGGATACCTATAGCCTGGGAACCATTCGGTGCAGACCCTTCAATGCCTATGAGCTAAGGCAATTGATATTGACCCGGCATCATTCAAGCGGTATCAGGTTTGTACTGGGGAAGAACGAGGAGAGTGAAGTGGGCGAAATTACGCTGGCGCGTGTGTTTAACAAAGTGTTTGAATACTCCCATGGCAATCCCGGTATGGCCATGAACGCCTGGCTTTGCGGCATTGTCCGGTATCAGAACATGGTGATTACTATCAAAATGCCAAGGTTGCCCGATACCCGCGTGCTGGCTAATTTTCCTACGTCCTGGAATATGATTTGTCTGCAATTACTTATGCATAAAAGAATGACGTGGGATAAAATGCTCAGGGTGCTGTCAGAAAAACCGGAAAATGTTGCGGAACCGCTGAGGGCCATGGCCAGGTTGGGTGTAATCAAGACCAACAATTTGGAAATTTATGGACTCAACCCTTATATCGAATTCCTCATGATTAAAGTGTTTCACGAGAAAGAGTGGATATGATAAGTTATTTGTTATTTATTGCCGGGGCGCTTCTGCTTTTTATGGCGTTTAGGGTGTTGCGCTACGTCAGTTATCGGATAGCGCTTGTTCGAAAACTATATCCCATTCTGGTTTCCGTTGAGTTGGGTTTGTGGATAGCTTTTTTATTTTATCTGGTAACTCATTTCCTGGGTGATAAAGGGTATTATAATGAATTGGTTCTTCTCCTGGTGGTCATTGCCGCCATTTTGTTGGTTTGGTTTTATCTCAAGGATGTCGTTGCGGGCTTCTTATTCAGGATCAAACACAACCCGGTCACGGGACAAATTATTAAGTCGCCAGAGGCAACGGGCGTGATTAAAATGATGACCCCGTCTCAAATGATGGTAGAGGAGGAGGGGCGTAATATTGTTCGCGTTCCATATGCCCGGGTATTGGGCAAGAGCTTGTCGATTGAGCACAAGGATATCTATTCGGCAAGTGAAGTGAAAGTTCATCTTGGTGTTGAAAGCACGGTCGACTTTACGAATTTAGAGAACAAAATCAGGATTGCGCTACTCCAGTCCCCGTGGTGTGTTGCCAATAAGCCGATACGAATTAAGCCCTTGACCGCGCCAACTGCAGGTGTAGAAATTACCCTTCATCTTGTTGACAAAAGTTTCCTGGCGGCCGTTAAAGAAAGATTAACAAGCAGCATTGGCGGTTAGCGATTCAGGTGAAAGCGTGACTTCCCTCTTTTGCCTCTTTGTTTGAAATGGTCAGTATCACCCTGATCACCCGGATACCTTCAATTTCTTTTACTTCAGCGGAAACATTCGAATCCAGCTTAACCTTCAACCCAACTTCCAGTTTGTGGCCAACCCTTTCAACAATTAACCCCGATAATGTATTGGCGTCTTCTGCTACCAGGTTGATGTCGAACTTTGTATTAATTTCATCCAACATAACGTCCCCCTCGACCAGGTATTTGTCGTCTGTTTGTTGAATGATATCTGGTTCTTCGGTGTCAAACTCATCCTGGATGCTGCCCACCAATTCTTCTAAAACATCTTCGAGCGTCACAATTCCAAGAATGGTTCCATGTTCATCCTGAACAAAGGCGAACTGCTGACGAGCTACCCTGAATTCATGTAATAATTTTCCGATGAGAATATTCTCCGGGATGAGCATGATGGGACGGGAAATAGCCTTTAAGTCAAGGGCATCATTTTCGTCATAGCCAATCATGTCCTTGATGTGTACTACACCAATTACATTGTCAAGCGAGTGATTGCACAACGGAAATCTTGTATAGTTAGAGGCTTTCGCATACTTAAGATTTTCAGAGAAGGAATTACCAACCTCGAGATAGTCAACTTCACCCCGTGGCTTCATTATTTTACTTGCCACTACATCGTCAAAGCGAAAAACTGCATTGAGAAGCCGATGCTCATTTTTGGTCAACTCGCCTTTTGTATGCGCGATACTTAGTGATGCTCGTATTTCTTCTTCTGTAAGTGGCGTATCATGTCCCTCAGACTCGTTGATTCCCATCCATCTGAGAAACATATTTGATATGCTATTAAGAACATACATGAATGGATAGAGGATAATATAGAATCCTTTTAACAGCACAGCTGACCCCAAAAACACCTGGTCCGATTTACGAATCGCGTAGATCTTGGGCACCTGTTCTCCGATGATGATGTGGAACGAGGTGATTGCAGTAAAGGCGACAGTAAATGCTATTCCATGAATAACATTTTGAGAAGTAACTCCGAGGCTGTGAATGAGTGGGGTAATCAGGTGGGCGATGGCCGGCTCTCCAATCCAGCCCAACGCCAATGATGCCATGGTAATTCCAAGTTGACAGGCGGATAATGCCAGGTTTTGTCTTTTAAAGAGCCACATGGCCGTGGTAGCAAATGGCCTTTTTTCATTCACCATTGATTTAATGCGGATGTTACTGATTTTTACCAGCGCAAATTCCGCGGCCACAAAAAAACCATTAAGAATGATAAACAAGACAGTCAACCCCAGATTGATACCATCCATGGTGTAGTTAGGTGAGGTTTCCATGACCTGTTTCTTGATTATAGATAAAAGATTGCAAATATAATATTCCCCGGGCACTTGCCTATACAGAATCGGCCAGGTTGAGTCTAATTTGTTGAGGAGCCCAACGCGATCAAATTTTTGCAGATATTTATCAATCCAGCCATTCGCCACGCCTATGAAAAAGATAATCGTATTTTGCCTGTTTGTCCATGTCGCTTCATACACGTTTGCTCAGATTTTATTTTCTGAAAGTTTCACGGTCATACTTGATTCTACCAAGTCAATAAAGGGATCTGTAACACCGGAATTGAAAATCCAAACACAAAAGAAAACATTGGTAGAGATCACCAACCTGGCTGACCTGTCAATTAAAGTCAGGCAAAATTATTTTTAGTGTGGCCAATAAGATAGAATTCAACAGGTTTGGAAGTGATGTTTTTCTTAGTGGGGGATACCTGTTTATGAAGTATAAGAATAACCTTGACAGGCATCTTGTACTGGAATACTATGGACAAGTTCACTGGGCTGAGGCCCGGGGGATGGAGCGCAAATATGCAGGTGGCGTAAATGCCAGGCTAAAGATCATCAAAAAACCGAAGACGGGACTTTTTGCGGGTATCGGGCCGTTCTATGAATTTGAACGATGGAATTATAATGGGGTGCCAGATGAAAAACTGCCAATTAACGTTGCCCCGATTGATACCCTGAATGTCAAAATCGGGTCGTACATAAGTTTTAAACACTGGATCTTCGAGAAAATATATCTGGATTTGAGTGTTTACCACCAATCGCGGTTTGATGAAATATTGGCAAGCCAAGGCTGGCTTCGAGCTCCCGCATCGGTTATCAGCTCAATGATCACCTTCAGTTTATTATGATGTATCAAAATATTTATGACTATCAACCCATCGTGCCTATTAAAGGCTTTACGTATCGTTGTTTGGGATAACTGCGCTACATTTGCCCAACTACTAAACCTAAGTATGATAAAGAGCTTACGACTTCCGGCAATAGTTATTGCCTGGCTTTCGCTTTCCCAAATTGGCTACGGGCAGTACAATGAGACCATCCGTTCCGGGCGCCCCGGACAGTCGATAGGACCCTTTGCCGTAGGGAAGAATATATTCCAGGTCCAATCCGGGATTGACGTTTTCGGTTTCAACAACAAGGCCGCGGGTGTTAAAGGCAGCGGCTATTTGCATAATACGGTACTTCGTTTTGGTATACTTGAAAGACTCGAGATAAGCGCTTTGGCAGATTATCGTTTTGAAACTATCAAAGGCAATGGATCGGAAACTGACCTTAGTGGCCTTTCCGCTTTTGATGTTGGAGGCCGGTACGAGGTTTTTCCTGGGCGTGGGGCTGTGCCCACCGTTGGGTTTCAATTCCGGGTGAGGCTTCCCGTATTGTCAAAAGATTATGAGATTGATAACCTGGCCCCCCGATTTATCATCGTCACCAACCAGAAATTATCAGATACTTTTACGTTGACGACCAACTGGGGAGGTTCGTGGAACGGGAATAACTCAATCGGAACCGCTTTTTATATTATTAATCTGAGTTTTCCGATTGCCGGCAAGTTGGGTGGGTTTGTTGAAAACTACGGTGACCTTACCGATGGGGATTTCGACACCAGGTTCGATGCCGGCTTCGCCTACCTGTGCAACAATGATCTGCAGCTCGACCTGTTAGGAGGGCTGGGCAAGAATGATGGAGTCAGTGATTATTTTGTAAGCGTGGGTGTATCGTGGCGCACCAAACGGAGATAGCCAATAACAAACGACCATTGAAATTGAATGATCATGAATAGACTAGTATCATTATTTATTGGTGTTGCCCTGTCGATCGCGGGGTACAGCCAGGCACCGGACTCTCTGGCCCTTATCAATGGCGGTTTGCCGGTCGTCTACAAAAAGGACACGTTGTTTTATGTCTATTCCAAAATAGGGCCCTACAAACCGATGGACCGCGTCAACACCATCGAACGAAGGATCAATTCCTTCATGAAAGAAGCTGAATTTGACCCCGACAGTTTGTTTGTACTGGACAGCGAGTCGAGTACGGACATTTGGTGGCGCGATCGGGTTCTCTTTAGCGTTACCGATCTGGACGCGAAGGCCGAAAACCTGACCCGCAAAGAGGTGGCTGAAAAGGATCTCGTCAAGGTGAAAGAAGTACTGAACACTGAACTGAAATCAAAAAGCCTAAAGAGCATTTTGTTGCAAGCGGGGCTTACCATCTTAGAGCTTCTTATCATCTATTTCCTCATCAAGTACATCAATAGGCTCTTTGGGTTCACCCGAAAATGGTTGATCAACGCCAGGGGCAGGATTCTCAAGGGCATCAGGTTCAAAGGCTACGAGTTTCTGGATACGGAGCGGGAATTGAAAGTTGCCTTGTTTCTCAACAACATTTTGCGATGGCTCGTCATCATTATTGTTTTGTACCTCGCGTTGCCCATTCTATTTAGCATTTTTCCCTGGACGCGCGGGTGGGCGGAAAAGCTCTTCGGGTATGTACTCAACCCGCTCACCAATGTATTGTCCGCTGTGTTCAACTACATTCCCAACCTGTTCACGATTGCTGTGATCTATCTGGTCACGCGTTATGTGGTTCAATTTGTTGAGTTCCTCGCCAGTGAGATTGAAAAAGGGTCTTTGGTGATTTCAGGATTTTATCCGGATTGGGCCAAACCTACATTCGGTATCATAAAAGTGTTGATGTACGCCTTCATGTTTATTGTCATTTTTCCTTATTTACCCGGCTCTGACTCACCGGTATTTCAGGGTGTAAGTGTTTTCCTGGGGGTGCTGTTTTCTTTGGGCTCTTCCACGGCCATTAGCAACATGGTAGCTGGATTGGTGATCACCTACATGCGGCCATTTAAAATTGGCGACCGAATAAAAATTGGAGAGATCACAGGCCTTGTATTAGAAAAATCTATGCTGGTGACAAGAATCAGGACAATCAAAAATGAAGACATTACCATTCCGAATGCGACAGTCCTTTCAGGTCACACCATCAACTACACAACTTCTGCCAAGGAGTTGGGTCTGATTCTCCACACAACGGTTACTATTGGATATGACGTGCCATGGAAGAAAGTTCATGAACTGCTGATCAATGCAGCCAATGCTGCGGATGGCATCATCAAAGCAGATGATAAGAAACCGTTTGTGCTACAGACAAGCCTTGACGACTTCTATGTGGCTTACCAATTGAATGCTTATACGGATCAGCCTGAGCGAATGGCTGTAATTTATTCAAACCTGCATGAGCAGATTCAGGATAAGTTTGCCGAGGCAGGTGTTGAAATCATGTCTCCGCACTTTGGTGCGATACGCGATGGAAGCCCAGTGAATATCCCGGCCGATTACCTGCCGAAGGACTATCAGGCGCCAAGCTTCAACGTTTCTTTAAAAGAAAATAAGAACAAAGGCGAATGATCAACGAATGGATGGAGCAGTTAGGTCTTCCGGATTGGGCTCAGCACCTGATTTGGGCAGCTTTCATTGTATTGTTCATTAGATTTTTTTTTATTTTCCTGAAAGGGAGAATACAGAAGTCATCGCAAGATCAGGATAGCAAATACAAGTCGAGAAAAATTCTCGATGCCGTTTCTTATGTGTTAATCATCCTGTCGCTATTGATTGCCTATAGCGAAAACCTGGGAGGAATTACTGTGGCCTTGGGCGTAGCTGGAGCTGGCATCGCATTCGCACTGCAAGAAGTGATTGCCAGTGTCGCGGGATGGATGGCGCTGATGTTTGGGAATTTTTACAGGACGGGAGACAGGGTACAGCTTGGAGGCATAAAAGGTGACGTCATTGATATAGGTGTACTGCGAACCACGTTGATGGAGACCGGACAGTGGGTAGACGGAGACCTGTACAACGGCCGGATTGTGCGGATCGCCAATAGTTTTGTATTCAAAGAGCCCGTTTTCAATTATTCGGGGGATTTTCCTTTTTTATGGGATGAGATAAAAATTCCCATCCAGTATGGCAGTGATTATCAATTGGCGCAAACGCTGCTGGAGCGCGTAGCTGCTGAATTTGTGGCAAAAAATGCGGAGGAAGCCAAAAAAGGGTGGAATCAAATGGTAAAAAAATATTTAATTGAAGACGCCAGGCTTGAGCCTATGGTGAGTTTAATCGCCAACGACAATTGGGTGGAGTTCACCCTACGTTATGTGGTCAATTACAAAAGAAGGAGGCTGACCAAGAATGAATTGTTTGCTGCAATCTTAAAAGAAGTTGCGGCTACCAACGGCAAGGTTAGATTTGGTTCGGCAACTTTTGAAATCGTAGGTGCACCGGAAATTAAAGTTGATGTGAAACGTTAGTTATGCAGGATTTTTTCGACCTTCTGAAGTACAAAATTATTGAAACGGAGAATTTTGTATTCACACTTGAATCCGTTTTGGTGATCATTTTCATCTATGTCATCACCCGGGTCCTGCTTTTTGGTCTGAGAAGAATTCTAAACCGAATATTTGAACGGAGAGGCATCGATCGGGGCAGGCGATTCGCCATGATCAAACTTATCCAATACTTTGTTTGGACGTTTGCCCTCCTGTTTATGCTTCAGGCAGTGGGATTTCAGATAACAATTTTGCTCGCAGGTAGTGCTGCCTTGTTGGTTGGCTTGGGATTGGGCTTGCAGCAGATTTTTCAGGATTTAGTTTCTGGTATTTTTATTTTGATTGAAGGGACTATTCAAAGGGACGATGTTATTGAAATCGATGGCCTGATCGGGAAGATTTTGACTATCAACCTGCGAACCTCTACTGTATTGACCCGCGATGGGATCATGTTGATTGTCCCCAATCACAAATTTATTGTCGATAACATTATCAACTGGAGTCACAGCGCGACCCCTACGCGTTTTAAGGTTAGTGTGGGTGTAGCCTATGGCAGTGACGTAAAGTTGGTGAGTGATATCTTAATGGAATGCACATTGCAACATGACAAGGTGCTAAAAACCAAAGAAGATAATAAATATCCATTTGTTCGCTTTGTTGATTTTGGCGACAGCGCCTTGTTGTTCGAAGTTTTTTTCTGGAGCAACGATATTTTCCCTATCGAAAACACCAAAAGCGATATCCGGTTCCTGATTGATAAAAGATTCAGGGAAGCGGGTGTCACCATTCCATTCCCACAACGCGATTTACATATCAAGTCAGGAACACTGAAGGAATAGGCGCGACTAGCAAAAACGCTTTTTTTTAGCTATATTTGCATTATTCTGATCGATTTTAGCGCAGATTCCTGTTTCCGCGACTGTACAAATAGCTTGTCTTGGTTGTCGTGGTAAAAAATTGATTTGACGAACATTTTTTTCAAAAAAAAGAATCTTATATGAAAGTAGAGATTGGTGCCCTAAAGATGGCTGATTATCTGGACCTGAAGGAGAGTATGCTCAAAGCATACAAGGAGTGGGGGGCCTACTGGCGGGAAAATCATATTCAGAAGTTAATTGATATTTTTCCTGCCGGCCAGATATGCATCAAGGTAGATGGCAGGGTGGTAGGAACTGCCTTGTCCATTATTGTGGATTATGACCGGTTTGGTGACAACCATACCTATCAACAAATTACAGGCAATTATACTTTCTCGACACATGACCCGAAGGGGGATGTGTTATATGGAATTGAAATTTTTATTCATCCGGAGTTCAGGGGCATGCGCCTGGCAAGAAGGTTGTACAATGCAAGAAAGGAACTGTGTGAAAAACTTAATCTGGAAGCCATCGTTGCTGGCGGAAGGCTGCCCAACTATAGTCAGTTCGCAGAGACATTAACCACCAAGCAGTACATTGAAAAGGTAAAACTCAAGCAGGTTTATGATCCTACTTTAACCTTTCAGCTCTCCAACGACTTTCACGTAAAAAAAATCCTGAAGGGCTACATGCCTGGCGACAAGGAGAGTTTGGAGTATGCAGCCCTGATTGAGTGGAATAATATTTACTACGAGTCGAAGCGCAAGCTTTTTAACAGCAAAAAGTCAAATGTGCGATTGGCCCTTATTCAATGGCAAATGCGGCTGTTCAAAGATTTTGATGCCCTCGTGGAACAGATTGAATTTTTTGTGGATGGCGCATCAGCCTATGAAAGTGATTTTATTTTATTCCCTGAATATTTTCACGCGCCCCTTATGGCCACGCTCAATGACGTGCCGGAAGCACAGGCGATTCGTAAACTGGTAGACTATACGGATCGGCTGCACGACAAGTTTAAAGAGTTTGCCGTGTCTTACAACGCCAACATCATTACAGGGAGCATGCCCATCATACGCGATGGTAAATTGTACAATGTGGGATGGCTTTGCAGGAGAAATGGAACGTCCGAAATGTACGAGAAACTCCACGTAACACCAAGCGAACGATTCGAGTGGGGGATGTCTGGTGGCAACTCGCTGAAGGCCTTTGATACTGACTGCGGCAAAATTGGTATTCTTATTTGTTATGACGTTGAGTTTCCGGAAGTATCACGCATACTGGCAGATGAAGGCATGAATATTCTGTTCGTTCCTTTTCTCACCGATACGCAAAATGGCTACACCCGCGTGAAGCACTGTGGACAGGCCCGTGCCATTGAAAACGAATGTTTCGTGGCGATAGCCGGATGCGTTGGCAACTTGCCCAAAGTACACAACATGGACATTCAGTATGCGCAGTCTGCCGTCTTTACACCGGCAGATTTTGCGTTCCCTACCAATGCCATCAAGGCCGAGGCGACACCCAATTCTGAAATGACGCTGATCGTAGATGTGGACCTTGATTTGTTGAAGGATCTTCATTACAACGGCTCGGTGCGAACACTCACAGACAGGCGGACGGATATGTACAAGTTGGAAAGGATCAACCCAGTGAGTCAGGACGAGAATGGCATCGAAAGGAAATCGCAGGCCGTGGCAAGTGAAATCAAAAATACCTAGGGCAGCCTGGTGCTAGATCTCAATTTTCAAGATGGAACTAACGGGGATCGCGAATCCCCCTTTTAGTTCAACCAACTGATCTTCAAACTCAATAAAGTCGGAAAGGTATTCTACCAACTCGCCATCGGCCAGCTGAATGATCAATCCGACTTCGTCATGCTCTATGTTGGTGAAAGCCATAGCGCTGCGCAGGTCGTGCGCACGTGTTTGTCGCTCCGTCTCGCTGGTGATCACGTCACGAGGGGCAAATTGGCACTTTTTCAATTCTTCTAATGAAACGGTTCTGTATTTCATTGTGTTAGAAGGAATCATTCTAATTTAACAAATGTGCTCGTGCAATCCAAATGGCTGATGCTGTGCCCACCCGCATGATTTCGTAGGATCTGCACAGGCGAAACAGTGAACGAATCGGCTTGCCCAACACCGATTGTCTATTTTCATCTGAGTCATTTTGAGAGATACCTTTTACCTCATGGCGCCTTCCCACCATCGTTTCAGTCGTTGAAAATTTATTGTTCATTTTTTGGTGGTTGCTTCTTCAGACCGCGCCAACCGCCTATCCAATTGCCGCAACCTTTTGTTCTATTAAATTGATTTTATTACGCAATTATTACATCCGTCCATGCGTGGATCGTTTTATCGCTATCTTGAAATAACCGTTTAGTCTTGCCATTTTTTGTGAACAAATTTTTTTGAACAAAATGTAAGGGGCGCGCGTTTTGATTGCCCAGCCAGGTTTGGGTTTATTCAAAAAACAATTGGAATGAATTTGTATGTTGACAGGCGGGTTGTAATTGGGTTTGGCGCATCGCTTGTTATCCTTTTGATTCTTGGGTTCCTGTCCTACCGCAATAACCAGCAGTTTATTGAGACGCGACTTTCAATTTTCAACAGCACGATGGTGCTCAATCACATCGAACAAACTCAAACTGCGGCCACCCGGTGCGATGACATCGTAGCCAAGTATATCATCTCAAGGGACACCGGCTTCGTAAAACGATATGATGCGGAAATAAGCATCGCGACTGGGCATTACAGAAAGTTGCGGGAGCTGAAACAAGATGATTCTCACTTCCAGACGTTGATGGACAGTTTCCGGACCATTGGCAGCAGAAAGCTGGCTGTACAAAGTTCAATATTGCGGGATTCCGCGCACGCTGAGGAATTGATTATGGGTCCTGACATGAGAAAAGCGACTGCAGGTGTAAACACCGTTTTGGAAATGATGCGAGATGGGGAAAACCGATTGTTACAGAGCAAGGTTAAAACGAGCACAAGAAATATTGAAAATTTTCAGGCAACCTTTTTTTTGCTGATGTTGGCCATCATGCTCATTCTGGTTGCCGTGTTCTTTGTGGTCAATGCCAGTTTCAAGGCAAAGGTCATCGCAGAAGGTAAAACGAAGCAAATAAACACAGAGCTGGAAGCATTTACCTATTCCGTCTCCCACGACCTTCGGTCTCCGTTGCGATCCATCCGGGGATTTACCGAGGTACTCAAAGATGAATATGGCGCGAAGCTCGATGAGGAAGGTAATCGCCTTCTTCGGATTGTGATGAAAAATGCAAGCCATATGGGCCAGCTGATTGATGACCTGTTGGATTTTTCACGCCTGGGAAGAAAAAAACTTAGTTATACCCGGATTCAGTCAAGGGCTATGGTAACTGAAATCGTTCAGGAACTTACCATGCATGAAAGGAGGGTGGTGAACTGGGACGTCAAACCTCTTGAGGACATGCGCGGTGATGCCAGCATGATTAAACTGGTATGGACGAATCTCATTTCCAATGCGCTGAAGTACAGCCGCAAAAAGGAAGACGCGAAAATTGAAATTGGTAGTTACGTAGAGAAGGGTACCAATATTTTTTATGTCAGGGACAATGGAGTCGGCTTCGACATGCAGTATAGCAATAAATTGTTTAAGGTATTCCAACGGCTTCATAACAATACGGAATTTGAAGGTACTGGCGTTGGCCTGGCCCTGGTTCACAGGATCATTACCAAGCATAATGGCAAAATATGGGCTGACTCAAAACCAAACGAGGGCGCTACTTTTTCATTCATGTTAAATAACCCAACCTTATGACCAACGATTCGCAAATTGAGATTTTATTGATTGAGGATAATCCGAATGACGCAGAGCTGACTATCCGGGCGTTGAAAAAGCGCAATCTTGCAAATAGCCTACTGCACATTGATGATGGAGAAAAGGCATTGGATTACCTGTTCAACAATGCTACGAGCGGATACCCAAAATTGATTTTGCTGGACTTAAAGATGCCCAAAGTGGATGGCATTGAGATATTGAAGAGGATTAAATCCGATAAAGAGAAGAAAATAATTCCCGTGGTGATGTTGACATCCTCAAAGGAAGAGAGAGATGTACTTGAATCCTACAATCTGGGCGTAAACGCATATATTGTTAAGCCTGTTCAATTTGATAAGTTTTTGGAGGCCGTGGATCAACTGGGATTATTTTGGCTTTTATTGAACCAACCACCCAAATGAGATGCCGGACGTGGAGCGTTTGAAAATATTATTTCTGGAGGACAACGAAGATGATGCGGAGTTGGTTACCCGTGCGCTTAAAGCTGAGGGGATTGTTTTTGAGTTGCATCGGGTCGACACCAAGGACGAATTCCTCAAGGCCATTCGCGAGACGGCATTCGATGTCATTCTTTCGGATCATTCCTTGCCGCAGTTTAATTCCGCGGAAGCGTTTAAGCTTTGCCGCAGGGTAGGGATAGTGGCCCCCTTTATCCTTGTGACAGGGTCAGTTTCTGAAGAGTTTGCCATTACCAGGTTGAAGCAGGGGGTGGACGATTATATTTTGAAATCCAGCCTGAGCAGGCTGCCGTCAGCCATCACCAACGCACTGAAGCAACGCAGGCTGCAAAGCGACCGCCTGGAAGCCGAACTGGCTCTCAGGAGTCAAAATGAGGAGCTGATAAAGATTAACAGTGAATTGGACAGCTTCGTTTACAGTGTCTCTCACGACCTCCGCGCTCCGCTGCGATCATTGCTTGGTTTGCTTAATATTTCAAGGCTGGATCAGCGCCCGAGAGACCCTGTCTATGACACTTATTTTAAGATGATGGATGCCAGTGTCAGAAAACTGGACGAAACACTGAAGGAGATTCTCGTCTACTCCAGAAACGCGAGGTATGAAGTGATCCTGGTGCCAATCGATTTTTCCAAGCTGCTTTCGAATAGCCTTTCCAAGCTTGAGTATTTGGAGGGATATAATCAAATAACGATACGAAAACACATCATTGGAGAACAAATCGTCTTTCACTCTGACGAATACAGGCTGTCCGTAGTGCTCGAGAATTTGCTGTCCAATTCCATCAAGTATATTGACAGTAAAAAGTCAAACTCTTTTCTGGATATTTCCCTGATTGTAAGTGAAATCGAGGCCGAAATCAAATTCCGGGACAATGGGATAGGGATTGAGAAGACGTTAATTCCCAAGATATTCAACATGTTTTTCAGAGGAACTGAACGGAGTGAAGGGGCGGGCCTCGGGCTTTATATTGTAAAAGAGACCGTTGACAAACTCAAGGGCGCCATTTCTGTTTCTTCCACACTGGGAGAAGGCACTGTTTTCACCGTGCGCATACCTAATTTAAAGGGCTTGGAAGCGGATAACTGAGAATCTTCTCAAATCAGCAGCGTAATGTTTCTGGCCGCTTTGCATTTTTTTTCCGACTTGATTAATTACCGTCAGCGTTCGCACGGTCATGCTTTGGACATTTCTTTCCGCTCATTTTTCGTGTTCGCATTGTCTGCGTTTTTCCAATTCCGCCACCTAACGATTGTTCTCCCTGTCAGGACGATTCCTTTGGGGGGTTGCGGCTGAGCCATCGCCTTCAGACGTTGGTATGCCCGTATAAATTTTGACTCTGAATGGTGTTTACGGAGCAAAAATCAATCTGGTAAAGGTTGAATCACAGATGTAAGATTCCAAATCTAATCGCATCATTTAAGAATGGTTGAGGTCAGACCTTTGTCGAATCGAATTAAACTTTACTATGCCAATGACCACCGCTGTTACCTTCGACTCTTCAAGACCCTCTGCGAATGCCTCCGCGCTTGTTTTTATGATGCCGGTTGTGTTTTCAGGAATCACTTTCGCGTTTATTAAACCCGAACTGGTACTGGTGCCAATGGCCATGTTTGGAATAGCTTTATTGCCGCTGATCAGGATTTTCAAGCGGAGGAAGGTGGTCGTTGTTGCCGTATTGGCGCTGGGATTTGCTTCGTGCGCCTCTCCCAACTATTGGGGTGCATCGGCCACCAGCTACGGTGCTCGCGCGCAAAAGCAATACATCAAAAATCAGCGTGGTCACAACCCCGGCCGCAGGTTTCAGAGCAGCAACCAGCCCACGTTCGGAGCACAGGACATTTCAAGGAACAGGTAGAACCCGGAAGTTGTCGGGATAGCTGCCGAAGCAGTTACCAACCGAGGTTTAAAAGTATTGAGGTTGTACGTTCAAGAATTTTCGTTTAAATCGTAACATATCCCTGAACACTTTCTTTACTTTGTGGTGGTTATTAAACAAAACACGAATAGAATGAAAAGTGCGATCAATCTGCTGGCTATAGGTTTGGTTTTAATCGTTGTGGGTTGCAAGGATACTGTTGAGACGGTCATCACCGGAGAACAAAGTGCGGCCATTGAAGATCAATCAACCACCGAGGCTTACTTCAATGAAGCAGGGGACCTCTCTACGACAGCCTTCAACAAACCAAGTAATAAAGAAATAGAAGGCGGGCGTACCAATGGTACAATTACCATTGTGATAGAAGGAGATACCCGTTTTACGGGAGCCGTGGTTACGCTGGTGACAGGACCTGATAGTAAACCATCGGACCCACAGGGAACGATCACGATCGACTTTGGCGCGGGACAAACAGATTCGAAAGGAGTGAAGCGCAAGGGCAAAATTCTGCTTACGTACAAGGGTCTTCGATTTGTGCCAGGCTCAACAACCACAACCACCTTTGACGGATACGAAGTAAACGGAGTAAAAATAGAAGGAAAGCGAACAGTAACCAGCACGTCATTAACGGCAGTGCCCAACCTTACCGTGCAATTCACTGTAACTGACTCGGATGGCAAAGCCACTTTTCCTGACAATACGACAATTACACGAAATGCTACCCACACGCACACGATCACGTTTGGTGGCACGGCTGAGACCACCATTTGGAAGGTGCAGGGACAAGCGAGCGGCAAAACCAGAGCGGAAGCCAACTATGTGTTCCTGATTCAACGCCCTTTGATTTTCAAAACCTCCTGTGCACTGGCCGGGATTGCCCTGCCTCCGGAAGGTGAAGCATTATTCACGGTGGGTAGCCTGCCGATAACTATTAATTACGGCAATGAAGGAGCGGCTTGCGACCGGGTGGTGACGGTGATGGTGAATAACGCATCGCAGGATATTACCATTGGGGATTAAGCTTTCGCAAGGTTTCAACACCCGGGCTCCAAAATGTGGGATGATGCAGTCGCGTTTTTATCCACCGACCTTCTCAAACGAGTGAAATTAACTGTTCAGCCTTTCCATTCATCCGGGAGCTGAATCACATACACATCACCCGACATTCCAGTTGGGCATCGGCATTCATGATTTTCCCCTCGAAAAGACTTTGCCCCGGGGAATGATTTGTCATCCTAAGCCCAAATTAGGTTAGATTTGAGAGTCGGGCATAACCGGGGTAAATTCACTTTTGCAGATGGAACCATACAAGCTTGAAATGATTGAAACGGTAATCGTCATTGTCCTGGCCTTTATCGCCAGCAACGTGATCAGGTTATCTCTCAAAAAGGTCCGCGATAAATTTAACCTACAGAAGGATCGGGTTAAGTACATCGTGAAAATTGTTAACACGATCATCTACTCGGTTGCTTTCGTCATGATCTTGTTTATTTGGGGAGTAAATAAAAAAGAGCTTGTCTTATTTTTATCGTCCTTCCTCGCTGTTATTGGTATCGCCCTTTTTGCTCAATGGTCAATTCTTTCCAATGTCACAGCCAGTATTTTGCTTTATATCAATCACCCGGCTAAAATAGGAGATACCATCGTGGTGATGGACAAGGATTTTCCGCTGACTGGAAAAATAAAAGACATTGGCGCTTTTTTTATTCGCATCAGCACGGATAAAGATGAAGTGGTTACCATTCCCAACTCCATCATCTTCCAGAAAATGGTTAAGATCGTGTCCCACTGAGGCTGCATTTCCTTTGTTGTCTGTCACTTATCTGTTTTTAGTTTTCTTATAAGTGACTACTTTACCTGCATGAAAAAACGAATAGCACTTTTTTACATGGCAGCGATCACCACTCTTTCAGCAATAGCACAGGATCAGTATATTTTTCCATTTGGAGGTGGACAAAATAAGTTTTTCATAAAGGAAATCATTAAGCTGACAGGGAAGGCGAAGCCGAAGATTTGTTACCTGCCCACTGCCTCAGGGGATAGCGAACAGGGCATCATTCGATTTTATGATCTGGTTTCGGACCTGTCGGTAGAACCCCACGTTCAAAAGGTTTGGATCAGTTCCTACAACCAAAAGGAATCTTTCGAAGAGGTGCTGCTCAGCATGGATGCAATTTATGTAGGTGGAGGCAACACTTTAAACATGATGGCCATCTGGAAAGCGCAGGGGATAGACGTGGTGTTGAAAAAGGCTTTACAAAAGGGAATTGTACTTGCAGGTGGCAGCGCGGGATCACTATGTTGGTTCGACAACGGAACCACGGACTCAAGGCCCAAAGAATTGAGCGTGGTGGAAGGATTGGGATTTTTACCCTTCAGCCATTCACCGCATTATCATAGCGAAGAGTACAGGCAACCGCTCTACCACAAAAACATCGCCAACGGAATTTTCAAGGCGGGCTATGCCATGGATGACTTTGCTGGTATTATTTTTAAGAATGGAAAGCCATTCAAGGTTGTATCGCTGGGCGAAGAGTACAATTGTTATTTCGTTTCGATAAAAGACGGTAAAGTGGTGGAAGAAAAGTTGAAAGCAGAGATTCTTAAATAACTCACGATGCTTACACGTAAAAAATTCATTCAGCAAACACTTGCTGCAACTGCCGGCACCGCATTGCTGGGATTCAAATCGATCGATAGTAAATGGTTGACTAAAATGTCACCCCCAGTTGATTTCATCACTTTCGATCTGCATGCACACCCTGGTCGTTTTTATAGAAGGGGCCTGAGTGAATACACAGGCGATGAGGCTGTAAGGAAAACGGTGGATGAAATGAATGCGGGAGGACTCTCTGGTGCATTCTTTAGCATAGTGGTGGATACGCTGGTTACCCAAGTTACGACAAAAGGTGTGGTCCCTGCTCGCCAATTCGAAAAAGGGGAAGCCTGGAAAGAATACAAACGACAAATAACAGAACTGAAATCTTTGTGCAAAGAACTTCCTTTGCGCCAGGCTACCAGGCTAAGTGAAATTCAGGATAGGTCAACTGGTAAAGTGGCTGCGTTCTTTGCCTGCGAAGGTGGTGATTTTTTGAAAAGCACAGATCAATTGAACGAAATGTATGCGGATGGTGTGCGGTGTATTCAGTTGGTTCATTACGCTCCTAATCCATTGGGTGATTTGCAGACTTCGCCTAGTCAGCACAACGGACTTTCCAAAACAGGCAAAGCAGTAGTGAAGAAAATGAACGACCTGGGAATGATGATCGATGTAGCACATGCTTCATTCAAGACGGTGCAAGACGTGGTGGCCATCACCAATAAGCCCATCATTCTCTCTCACAGTATATTAAAATTGGAGGAAGAGCGGCCCATCTCCGCGCGGGCTATTACTGCAGAACATGCAAAGGCGGTTGCCTCCACGGGTGGTGTGATCGGAGCGTGGCCATCGGGATTTAGCACCAGCTTCGATGATTACATCAACAACATCATGCGCCTGATCGATGTAGTCGGAGTAGACCACGTTGGTCTCGGCACCGATATGGATAGCAATTTCAAACCGGTAATGGATTCTTACTTGCAATTGGAAAAATGGGCGGCAGCGCTTAGCGCCAAAGGACTCAAAAATGAGGAAGTCAGAAAAATAGCTGGTGGCAATGCGGTGAGGGTCCTTGAAATGGTCATAGGTTCTTAGTCACTAGTCATTGGTAATAGGTTTGTGCCAAATGACCAATGACCAATGACTCATAGTCCCAACTCACCATCCAATCCCATAATCCTCCCCATGATTGCTCGAGCCGCCCCAGAAGCTGCCATGTTTCCAGTCAAAGAAGATAGCGTTGATAGGTCCCGAGGTGCGGTCTTCAAAGGATAGGTGATAGCCCATCGCTTTCAAGTCTTTTCTGGTCCAGTCTGGTGTTTGGGAATTCAATGTTAGGGCGCCATTTTTCCTTTCGTGGTCGCCAAAGCTGGAAAACATCTGGTATGTTTTGAAGTTGGCCGCCTCGGCCGATTCTTGCACATTCATACCAAACTCAACTACGTTGAGGAAAAATTGAATAAGGTTCTGGTCTTGTTCATCGCCCGCCTGTTTTGCAAATGAAAGGAATGGTTTGCCATCCTTAAGCGCCATGCTTGGCGTGAGGGTAACCCGGGGTCTTTTGCCCGGCTCCACCACATTGAAAGGATTCTCTTTTGGATCGGTAACAAAAGATTGCATGCGCTGGCTCATACCCACGCCCGTGTTGCCTGCGATAACTGCCGGAACCCATCCGCCACTTGGTGTGATTGATACGACCCAACCTTCAGCGTCCGCTGCTTCAACGGACGTGGTGCCCGCAGTGAAGTCTTCAAGGTACTGCTGGTCAAGCACAGGAACTTTGGTTCTATTGAATAATGCCGCCTGACTTTTGCCCCAGTCTTTCAGGATATCTAAATAGGGATTCTCCTTGCCCTCAAAGGGATATGGATCTCCAGGTCCAATTGTGGGATCATTCTTATCCGGATTAATTAATTTCATTCTTTCTTTCGCATAATCTTTTGAAAGTAAACCTGCCATGGGCTCCTCTGGCGCGAACGCTGGGTCTCCGTAATAGAAGTCACGGTCGGCAAAGGCCAGGTTCATGGCCTGGTATAGCGTGTGTATATATCTGGTTGTATTATACCCCATACCCTTCAGGTCAAAGTTTTCCAGGATGTTTAATGTTTGCAGCATAACCGGGCCTTGTGTCCACTGCTGCAGTTTATAAACTTCTATTCCTTTATAGGTCGTCATCATTGGTTCTTCAACCTTCACTTTCCAGTTGGCCAGGTCTGCTTCGGTAAACAACCCGCCTTGCTCTCTGGCTCCTCTGACAATTTCTCTGGCAATGTCGCCTTTGTAAAACCGGTCGTAGGCAGCATAGATTGCTTCCTTGCGCGTTTTCTTTTTCTTCAACGCCTCTTGTTCTGCCTCTACCATTTTGGCTAGGGTTGCCAACAAATCCTTTTGCACAAATATTTCTCCGGCCTCGGGCGCCTCTCTTTTTTCACCCAGGTGTGGAAGGAAAACCTTCTTCGAGTAAGGCCATTCTTTGATTTTATCTTTGCCCTGTTCGATGGCGTTGGCGGTCTGTGCTTCGATGGGATAACCGGAAGCCAACTGCATGGCCGGGGCCAACACCTCTTTCAAACTCAATGTGCCGTACTCTGCCAGCATCGTGAGTAACCCACCCGGAGTTCCGGGAGTGACGGCCGCCAGTGGCCCGAACTGCGGTGGGTACTTCATTCCTTTTTCTTTAAAGAAATCGGCCGTAGCTCCGGTGGGCGCAACGCCCAGCGCATTAATGGCGATTACCTTGTTCGTCTTTGGATTGTAAATCAGCGCCTGCGTTTCGCCACCCCAACTCAGCACGTCCCACATGGTGGCCGTGGCCGCGAGCATGGCGCATGCTGCGTCCACCGCATTGCCTCCCTTTTGGAAGGTCATCGCCCCAGCGGTGGCTGCCAGCGGTTTGCCCGTGATGGCCATCCAGTGCTTGCCATGCAATACGGGTTTTTGAGTTTTTTGAGCCATGGCAGCGGTAAAGATTCCAAGGGAAGCGAGGAGGATAATGAGTCTGTTCATAGGTAATTCGGTTATCCATTAAAGATAGTGTAGCGGAACTTATAACGAAAAGACTGTTGTGAGGAGTGGAAAATTGCGGGTCTGCGGCAAGCGTTACCCTCAGGTCCGCATTTGTCGAATTCCGGAAGAAAAATCAAGAGGGGTGTTGATCTATGCCAACTTCTTTTACGCCACTAGCTCTTGAACACCTGTGGAGTCTCACGGAGATAACGGAGGGGGGTTGGATGGCATAGTGGTTGGTAAATGGCCAGAACACCGGATTTGGGGATTCTGATTTAATACCCGTACCTTTGTTGTAATTTAATTTAGGTGACCCAGGCTCAAACCATAGCGCTTTACCATCCCATGCTTCATGGCATCGCTTACCGCCTTGTAAAGTGCAAGGCTGATGCGGAGGATATTGTTCAGGATACCTTCCTCAAATGGCTATCCCTGAAGGGCGAGAAAATCAGAAATACCAAGGCCTATCTCATCAGGGCTGTCACCAATAATTGCCTGAACCATCTGGAGGCGCTTAAGCGCAAAAAAGAAGAGTACCTGGAGGGAATTCACTTACCTGACATTCTTAATAAGTTCAAGGAAATGGACTTTAGTCACCTTGATCTTCATATTGATCTTCAGGCAGCTTTAAAACTGATTCACAGTAAGTTAGAGCCTCTTGAGAGAACTGTTTTCGTGCTGCGCGAGGGATTCAATTTTGATTATGAAGCCCTGCAAGACGTGCTGGAAAAGAAAAAAGAACATTGCAGGCAGTTGTTCAGCCGTGCAAAAAAGAAACTGCATGCTGAGGCCAACAAAATTAATATTGATTGGCCGGCCAAACCCCAGTGGGTTGAAAACTTTGCAAAAGCGTGCGAAAATGGCTTTTCGAATGATTTGATCAAATCCCTTCAAGGAGACGCAAAATAGGGGCGTCCATTCAAAAATTCTTTCACAATCCTGTCACAAAAACACCCCTTTCTTGTCTTCCTAATTAAAGGCCTCAAAACCAGCCTTTTTTGACTAAACCTAGAATCTAAGAGCATGAAGATTATTCTCCTATTTTTTATCGCCCACTGGTACCTGTCGCTGTTTTTCCAGACATTTTTTCTTCACCGCTATGCCTCTCACAAGGCATTCACGATGAACAAATTCACCGAAAAGGTGTTCTTCGTGCTTACGTGGATTTTTCAGGGGTCTAATTACCTGAGTCCTTTTGGTTATGGCGTTATGCACCGTATGCACCACGCGTTTGCAGACACGGAAAATGATCCCCACTCGCCTAAATATGATGAAAGCATTTGGAAAATGATGTGGAAAACCAAGACCATTTATTCCGACATCGCCAATGGCAAACTGGTGCCAGAGAAGCGATTCACCGAGGGAGTTCCAAAATGGGATGCCTTTGATAAGGTGGCGCGTTCATGGCCTTCGAGGTTGTTTTGGGGCGCACTTTATGTAGGAGTGTATATCCAGTTTGCAGAATACTGGTGGTTATGGGCCTTGTTGCCTTTGCAGTTCTTGTTTAGCCCGATTCATGGGGCAATCATAAACTGGTTTGCACACAAATATGGCTACCGCAATTTCGAGGTTGGGGACACATCACGGAACTTTCTCCCTCTCGATTTTCTCATGATGGGCGAGAGTTACCACAATAACCATCACAAATTGGCGTCCAGACCTAATTTTGGTGGTATTCGCTGGCATGAGATCGACCCGACCTATCAAGTGATCAAGGTACTCAACAAGCTGAATATCATACAGATTGCCAAACAACGGGAACTCAGGGAGGAAAGGGTAAGCAAGGCGGCATAGGCTTCTTGTCGCAGGGACATCCACAATTCAGCACTACACAGTCAGAAATGGCGCAAAATTGAGAATTTAAATAAAACTCGTACATTGCGAGATTATTTAACAATCAATTTTACTAATGAAACAAGGAACAGTTAAGTTTTTCAATCAAACAAAAGGATTTGGTTTTGTGCGTGAGGAAGAATCAGAGCAGGAGTATTTCGTACACGTAACCGGACTTATTGATGAAGTTCGTGAAAACGACAAAATTACCTTCGAATTAAAAGAGGGTAAAAAAGGCTTGAATGCCGTGAATGTACGCCTAATGGACTAATAATGTCATGAGTGCATACAAAGCCCTCCGATAAAGTCGGGGGGCTTTTTTTTGAAAGATAGTTCGGTTGGTCAACCAGGAATCCCATTTAGATAAGTGAAATTTGACGAGTTTAATTTTAGCCCAACGCTGCTCGATGGCCTTAATGCCATGGGCTTTTCAAAGCCTACACCCATTCAGGAAAAAGCTATTCCTCTTATCATCGGAGGTAAAGATCTAATTGCCTCTGCGCAAACGGGCACCGGCAAGACAGCGGCTTTCTTGTTGCCCATTTTGGACAAGCTGTCGAAGCAGAATACACATCATATTAGTACGCTGGTGCTCGTGCCTACGCGGGAGCTGGCGTTACAGATTGATCAGCAAGTGGAGGGTTTTGGCTATTTTGTGGGAGCCAGTTCCATCTCAGTGTATGGCGGTGGCAGCGGAGCCACCTGGGACCAACAGCGCAAAGCGCTGGAGGCGGGCGCAGATATTATCGTAGCAACCCCAGGACGATTGATTGCACACCTGGCATCAGGTGTCATTCATTTTGAGCATCTCCAGCACCTGGTGCTCGATGAAGCCGATCGAATGCTTGACATGGGGTTTTATGACGACCTGGTTAAAATCGTAAGCCATCTTCCCAAACAGCGGCAGACGTTACTTTTTTCAGCCACCATGCCTCCAAGGATCAGGACGCTCGCCAACAAAATACTTATCGAACCGGAGCAAATTTCTATTTCCATCTCCAAACCTGCAGAAGGCATCCTGCAGCAGGCGTATGTGGTCTATGATTCCCAGAAGATGCCGCTGCTCACGCACTTGCTCAGTCAGGCAAACTATTCCAGTATCCTCATCTTTTGCTCCACCAAAGACAGTGTAAAAAAACTGGAATCGGTTTTAAGGAAGGGTGGAGTGGCTGTGAATGCTTTTCACTCGGATCTGGAACAGCAGGAGCGGGAACACATTATGCGCGAGTTCAAGAGTAAGAAGATATCCACCATCATAGGTACAGATATTCTTTCCCGGGGCATCGATGTGGACGGCATTGATTTGGTGATTAACTATGATGCGCCACCAGATCCTGAAGATTATATCCACCGCATTGGCCGCACGGCCCGGGCAGAGCGCACCGGAACGGCCATTACATTCGTGAATGAAAAAGATCAACAGAAATTTTCCAGCATTGAAAAATTGATCGGTCGCGAGATTCCCAAAGAGGTATTGCCGCTGGACCTGGGCGATACACCGGCCTATAATCCCAGGGCAGGTCGCCAACCAAAATTTGCAGGTAAAAGACGGCCTCCTTTCAGGAACCAGAAGGGGAGAAGGCCGCCAAAGAAGTAGTTGTTGGCAGGCGTCTGTTTAAACACTTGTTTTTTAGTTGAACGCTAACTATCATTCGGGCAAATTTTTAAATGAGCGGGATGATGACTGATGCATTGCAGGGCAAGGAAATGGTAACCCCATTTGTTTCCATGAGGATTGAAGGCAATATTATGTTCTGCGAATATGCCGATGATTTGCACCTGTCTATTGAGGTCGCCAGGGCTTGTGTTGAGTCCAGGATATTCTTTTCGCGGGGAAAGAGCTTCTTCTTGTCGGTCGACATGAGGGGCGTCAAGTCCACTACCAAAGAAGCGCGAACCTACCTGGCTACCATGGGTACAACCCTGGCCTCGGCAGGCGCATTGATTACCGGCTCCGCACTCAACCGGGCGCTTGGAAATATTTTTCTTAAAATCGATCGGCCAGCCATACCGGCAAAATTATTTACCAGTGAGGAGAAAGCGCGAAAGTGGCTCATGAAGCTGCAAGAGGAGATGGTTGCGCATTAATCAGCCCGAAGGGCGTTAACCGGATTTTCCGATGCCGCGCGAAGTGCCTGATAGCTGACCGAAAGCACGGCCACTGCAACCGAGATGGCGGTGGCACCGACAAAATATAATAAGGTGAGCTCAATCCTGTATTCAAATTGAGAGAGCCATTGGCTTAGCATCCACCATGCAACCGGCCAGGCCGCAATATTGCCAATGAATACCAAAAAAAGAAACTGGCGGTTCAGCAGGTAGGTGACAGAAGTGATATTCGCTCCCATGACTTTTCGGATTCCAATTTCCTTGTTCCTTTTCTGCGTGGTAAAGGTTGCCAATCCGTGTAATCCAAGACACGCAATGACAATGGCCAACATTGTAAAAACAAGAATCAGGGTGCCCGTATTTCGTTCGGCATCGTAGGAACTCCTGATGTTCTTTTCCAGTTGGCGGAGTTCAAAAGGTGCACCCTCCGTATACCTGTTCCATAGTTTCTGAATGGCCATCGCTAAACTGTCAGGGCGCTGTGTTTTTGTCCGAATTGCCATTTCCCAGTTTGGTACCTTACCCATGATGACGGCCAGTGGTTGAATGGGTTTTTTTGCCGATTGGAAATTAAAATCCCGGATTACTCCGATCACTTTTCTCAGTTTGCCATCCGGTAGGTCATAGTGTGAGAAGAGTTTCTTGTTTTCGATGTCCACCCATCCCAGGTTGTGGTAGGCAGTTTCATTGATGATAATGGCCAGGCTATCCTCCGGATATTGCGGTGAAAAAAAACGACCCTCCAGCATGACAATGTCCAGCGTGGCGGGATGATCATAATCCATTTCGTAAACAAACATATGCAGCTCCCGCTGTGACGAGTCAACGACAAACCTTGCTTCCCAGGTAACATTTGGAGGCAGCCGGTTGGTGTAACTTGCATTGACGACTCCAGGAAGGGCCTTTAGCTCCTTTTTAAATACCTCGCCATGTCCCAACAAATTTTTCGTGTGCAGGAGATTGAATATATTTTCCTTGACAAAGCCCGGGTTGAGATTGTGCACGTACCTCAACTGACTGTACATCGTGAGGGTGCTGATGATCATTGCGCTGGCAATAAAAAATTGAAAGACCACCAAGACGTTTCTTACTCCAAATCTTCGCATCTGTGATCGCAGTTGGCCGCGCAACACTTCTATCGGATTGTACCGGGCGAGATATATGGATGGATACAGACCGGCTATTAAACCAATACCAGCGCCAAGGAGGAGGAGTGAAATCAATATTTTCGGGTCGAGCAATCGCAGGTAGGAAATGGACTTGCCCGTGTAGTAATTGAAAAAAGGGAGTGAAAAGGCGATAAGCACATAAGACAAGACGAGAGAGATGAAGATGTAGAAGTAAGACTCCAGCAAAAATTGCCTCAACAAACTTTGAGAGCTGGCTCCAACAGTTTTTCGTATCGCCACCTCCTTGCTGCGATTGGCAGAACGGGCTGTTGCCAGGTTTATAAAATTGATGCAAGCCAGAAGCGCGATAAATGCGGCAATGACAACGGAGATGTAAACGTTTCTGATGTTGCCATTTTTTTCTATTTCGTCTTCAAGCGAAGAGTACAGGTGTATAGTCGTTACTGGTTGTAAGGTCAATTTTTGATTTGATCGTTGTTCAACAACTGCCGTATCAGCCCTGAATACGCGCTGCTGCTGGAGCTGAAGAAGGCTATCAAGCTTCTTTTCAACCTCTAGCGGTGTTTTGCCCGGAGCTATTCTCATGTAGGTATAAACTCTCGGCACCGTCCATGCGCTCGCCATTCCTTCCGGCCATGAGGCAAGGGACAACACATGGGTGAAGTGAAAGTGCGATTGAAATGGAGGATCTTCTGCGATCCCGCTTACGATTGCCTGGTAGCCCTGGGCCAGCGTGAGGATTTTACCCAGCACCAGGCTATCGGCTCCGTCCTTGTAATCAAAATAACGGGCAGCTGCAGATCGCGTGATGACCAATTTGCCTTGACCTTGCAATGCCGTTGCGGGATCACCTGCCAATAGTGCATGGTTAAAAAATGAAAAAAAGTTTGGATCTGCCAATAGCAGATAATCCTCTGTGAAACTTTTATTAAGATACCGTATGGGAAAAGTTTTCCAGGCAACGAAGCGCGTTGCCTCCTCTGCGTGGTGACCGTCCTCAACAGCGTCAACTAGTGGCGCGGGACTGAGCGCAGTTTTGATCCTGGTTTTTCCGTCATCAATTTCAAGTGTTGCCCGGTAGAGCCTGTCGCTGTGCGGGTGAAAAGTGTCGAACATCCATTCATCAGAGGCATAGAGTCCGATCAGCAGGCTGCATGTAACGCCAACGGTAAGGCCTACGATATTGATAAAGGTGTACCCGCGGTACTTGTTCATTACCCGAAGGGCCAGTTGCAGGTATTTGAGTATCATAGGTGGAAATGCAAGATACTACCGAGGCCCGAATTAGACATGCAAAATTATACCTGTGGATGGACCGACCGGTTCGGAATTGGGCAAAGGTTGGTGTCCAGGTCGTCAGCTCACAGGGTATGTAATCGTTGTGAACTGACGACCGGCCATCATCGATTTAAAACAAACGCATCGCCAACTATGCCATAAAGGTCAAGATGCTGGCGGCAACGATTAGCATAGCCAGGTGATACCCCGTATTGATCCAGAAAAGTTTCCAGGATTTTTTCTCCCAGGTCACGATCCCGATGTCCACGGGAAGGTAAAACCCTAGCCAGGTGAAGATGGCGGCATTCATCATGTTTCCGATTTTTGGCATTTGGTCCATGCCCGGTACAAACGACCAAGCGGCCATGTTGTGGGCAAATACATAGGCCATTAAAAAGTTTCCGATGATCATAAAAATCATGCCCTTGGCCATTTCCGAACCGGTTGGTTTGACGTTCGTGTCGAATCCCATTTCGGTAGCCCAGGCTTTGCCAAACAGAGGCGTGTACCAGAGAAATCCGAGAATAAAGTTGGCCACTACGGCAACGAAGATGGCCACATAATTAATTGGTAAATCTTCCATAGATGTTTTTTGGTTGAGTTGGAGTTATGATGCTTTTCGTCAGTCCTTGAAAATAGCCTGGCGATAATGCTTTAATTGCCCTTGGCTGGGGGCGTAATCATGATATGTGCCCGATGCGTTCCCGGGTCCATGATCCACGGCATGCCTGGCGCGGCCGGTTTCAAGGGTAGCCCTGTGCTTTCCGAGGTGGCAAACGGGATATAGACCACAGACCTGAGGTTAGCGCCTGTTACCTCGCCTGTCGTTGTATTCAGTACTTCGTCCGGCCCTGACAGCACAAATAAGCTGGAGTTTTGCGGGATGTTCAGCTTGCCGGATTTTACTTCTTCTTCCCGAATGTCAAAGATCTCCTTAAAACTTTTTCCCTCATTTTTCAACTCCCTACCACGGGCCATAAAGGCATCGAGGTCCTTGTAATAACATGCTGCATTAAATCCTTTCTGCCCAGGGTCGTCCGCAATACAAATCAATTTGTTACTGCCGGGTCTTAAAACCACAAACTCTCCTTTTGAGGAGTAGCCATAAATCATGGCGCCATCCCTCATGTCTTCAGGAGCGGCTTGAACAGCGGCCTTGATCTGTACTTCGGGGCTTGGCACGGTCTGCGTAAAGGCACAGGCAAAAGCGAACACAGCGGAAATCGCAATCAGTGAGGTCTTCATAGCGGATATTTTGTATTGAAGGTACTTCAAATCTTCACTCAATTCAACCCCATGAATATAGTTCACTTTTTTTACCTACCGAAATCCGTCATTCACCTACAAAATGCCGGGAATGGCCTTTTTCCGATTGCCGGGCCCGTATGGCATCAATACTTTTGAGTCAAATATTTAGAAATCATGGAAACGAATAACCAAGAAGGCGACAATAGAATGAGGTCGTTCAACAATTCCGGTAAAGTGTTGTCCGGACTTATTGTAGTCGCAGTGGGAAGCGTGCTGCTGGCCAACAAACTGGGTGCTGAAATACCTCGGTGGGTGATAAGCTGGGAGGTGCTGCTTATTTGTATAGGATTTTATATCGGAGCGAAGCATTCTTTTCGCAATTGGGGTTGGATGATTCCTGTTTTGGTAGGGTCAGTTTTTTTGCTGGACCACATCGTACCCGATTTGAATTTCAGGCCTTACATCTGGCCGGTTGCGATTATTGCAGCAGGCTTGTTCATCATCTTTAACCCCAGGTGTATGAGCGGAGCAAGGTGGAGCAACAGGGAGTGGCGCAACACCGGTATGGGTACCTCCCGCGAAAGCAACAAGAGCTATGGAGACGCAGAAGATTACCTGGATTCCGTTTCGGTTTTTGGCGGGATAGAGAAGAACATCGTTACCAAGGACTTTAAAGGGGGCGAGGTAACAACCTTCTTTGGCGGATCGTCCATCAATATGAGTCAGGCAGATATAAAGGACAAGGCAGTGCTGGAACTCACCCAGGTATTTGGCGGAGCACAATTGATCATTCCTGCGAACTGGAAATTAATTTCGGAAGTAGTTTCAGTGTTTGGTGGGATCGAAGACAAACGTGTTTTTCAAAAGGATCAGTCCAGCGAGGGTGGTAAAACCTTAATACTAAAGGGCACTTCTGTTTTTGGAGGTATAGAGATCAAAAGTTTTTGAGTTGGTAATATTTTAACATTGAGTTTTATGAATTGGTATATTGCAAAAGTGGTATTCAATATTGTATCGGGTGATGGAAGTCATACCCCCCAATTTGATGAGCAGTACAGGTTGGTAAAAGCAGATACGATGGAGGAGGCTTTCCAAAAAGCGGCCCGCATAGGTATCAATGAGGAGGAAATGCTGTGGAATGACAAACAGGAGATTGTGAAATGGAGTTTTGTGGGTATTTCGGAATTGTATCCTATCAATGAGTTGCAGGACGGCATGGAACTTTTCTCTGCGATCCACGAAGAGGACGATCGCAAAGACTATATTGAAACACTCCGACTGAAATCGGCCTATGTGCAGAGTAAGTTTGAGGCAGTCCGCGAAAATGCGTAATGAACAGGAATCGTAAGATAGCATTTTTGGAAATTGGCTGGTGGACTACGTGGACCGGACTTCAGTTCGGTGCCGTCTATTTGGCGGGTTTTGGATGGAAGATCAGCGCCCTGGATGCCATTATCTCCAATTTTATTTTGGGGTGGGAGGGGTACTCGATCATCCTTATCCTCAGATTTTATCAGCCTGACAAGACCAAACTCTACTATTTGCTTTTGTGGAGCGCAGCCCTGGCAGGTATTTGTGTGCTTGTTATCGAGTTTAGCCTAGGAATCATGTTTGATCATGATGAGGCTTATTTGATTTTTTTGGACAACACAGCCTTGCTTCGGTTCGGGTTTTCATTTTTAATGTTGGCGTTCATTTCTGTGCTGGGTTGGATATGGTTTTATTTGCAAACGCAGCAACGCGATGAGATCAGAAAGGCAGATGTGGAAAAATTATCCAGGGAAGCAGAACTGTACAGCCTTCGCCAGCAACTGCAACCCCATTTTCTTTTTAACAGCCTTAATTCGATCAATGCGCTGATTGGCACCGAGCCTGAGAAGGCGCGCTCGATGGTTCAGCAATTGTCAGATTTTTTCAGGGGCACATTAAGGCGTCAGGAGTCGCACAAAGTGACACTGACCGAAGAGTTGGAACAATTGAAACTGTACCTTGAAATTGAAAAGGTAAGGTTTGGACATCGGTTGCAGACAGAGGTATTTATGGATGAAAAGACAATCGGTATGATGATTCCATCCCTATTGATGCAACCCGTGGTGGAGAATGCCATCAAGTTTGGTTTATATGATGTGGCCGGCAACGTCCTTATTAGTATCCAGGCTGAGGCCACCGGCAGCGATTTGAAGATTTGTGTCGAAAATCCCTATGATCCTGAAACTACTCCCGATGGAAAAGGCGTTGGATTTGGATTAAACTCCATTCAGCGGAGATTGTATTTATTATATGGACGCAATGACTTGCTTACCACCGAGAAAAAGAATTCAACATTCAGAACATGTCTTCAGATTCCACAAACAGCATGATCAAGGTCATTATAATTGACGATGAACCATTGGCGAGAAGTATAGTCAAGGAATACTTGGCTGCTTATCAAGATATTGACGTGGTGCATGAGTGTGGGGATGGATTTGAAGGAGTGAAAGCCATTGCCAGCTTCCAGCCTGACCTTATATTTCTGGATATCCAGATGCCAAAAATCACAGGCTTCGAAATGCTTGAGTTGGTGGATCAACCCCCATCAGTGATTTTTACAACAGCCTTTGATGAATATGCGATGCAGGCCTTTGAAACCCATGCCATCGATTATCTGTTAAAACCGTTCAGTAAAGATCGATTCGACAAGGCCATTCAGAAATGGAGAAGCCAGGCCATGAAGCCTGAATCTGTTGTGCCCTTGTTGGAGAGCAGTGTCAAACAGCCGGAGGAAAAGAACAGGGTGGTAGTAAAGGTGGGTAATGCCATCAAGATTTTGCCTGTGCACGAAATCCATTTCCTTGAGGCGTATGACGATTACGTAAAAATTCATACCAAAGATGGATTTCATCTTAAGAAGAAAACCATGAACTTCTTCGAAAATGCACTTGATGCAACGCAATTTGTAAGGGTTCATCGTTCCTATATCATTTCGCTGGGACAGCTTACTAAAATTGAAATGAAGGAGAAAGATAGCCATGTAGCTAAAATGAAGGGAGGGGCCGTCATTCCGATGAGCAAGACAGGTTATACGAAATTGAAGGAAGTATTGGGCTTGTAAAAAATTTCGTTAGCGAGCTTCGATGTTGGGGTTCTGGTCTGTTTGTTGCAAGGATTCGTATATTGAATCAACAAACTGAGTCTATACGCGTCCGGACATTTGCCCTCCTTTTATTGACAGGATTCACGTGGTCCTGCAGCAGTTCCAAAACTCAAACCACTTCGGACTCGCCTTCGTTGAGCGAAGGAGAAACCGAAATAATTATTCCCTGCGCTGGTCCTGAGTATTTCACAGATGGTAAGGTTTTTCGTGCCAATTCGGTTGGCGAGAGCATTGATTTAACGGTTGCCAAAAGAAAGGCCATGACCAACGCTCGATCTGAATTGGCGGCAAGTATTCAGGTGACTGTTAAAGCAGTCACGGATAATTATGTCCATTCAAGTGAAAGCAATAATAAGGAACAAATTGAGGAAAGGTTTGAAAGCTTGAATCGAGAAGTAGTCAGTCAGGAACTTCGAGGTATACGCAAGATATGCGAACGCTATTTCAGAACAGCCGAAGGGAAGTACAAAGCCTATGTGGCCATTGAACTAAGTGCCGGTGATCTGGTTAGTGCTTACCACGCGCGACTTACCGCCCAGCAGAACCTGCAGATTGATTACGACTACGAACGGTTCAAGAGCACTTTCGAGCAGGAAATGATGAAGCGTAAACCTGAGTGAGATTGTAATTTAGCCGCGAAACGAATCAGGAGCTTGTGCGGACGCGGTTTGGGAGCATAGGAAATTCATGCACCCACATCCAAAATTCCATCCAGAATGCTGAACCTTACCAGGACAATCCCGTTACACCCTTTGGTATCTTTTACAAATGGGTAAATAATGAAATATAACCTTGGCGAATTTGAGGAAATTGTGCTGTTGCTGGTTGCGGCACAGCACGATCAGGCTTACGGACTGTCAATTACCAATGCCATCGAGCGTGACCTGAGGCGCTCGGTAACGTTAAGCAGCGTTCATACCGCGTTATACAGGCTGGAGGAGAAGGGCTATGTGAAATCGATGATGGGAGATCCAACAGCAGAAAGAGGGGGGAGAAGAAAACGGATTTTTGTTATCTCGGAGGCGGGAAAGAAAGCGGTCCTGGCAGCCCGCAGTGCAAGGTTGCAGTTGTGGGAATCGATACCTTCAAGCGTTATGAAATTGACATGACTCATTTTCACAGAAAGCAAACCAACCCTCCAAAGCTTGCGGACCACTTTTTGAAATGGTATTGCAAAAGTCATTTGTTCGAGTCCATTCAGGGCGATCTGCATGAGCGGTTCGAGCAAGATTCAAAAAAATACAGCTCGCTCAATGCCAGGTTTAGATACTGGTTGAATGTCTTATTATTCTTCAACCGTTTTACGCTTCGGTCTAATTGGTTGAAAGTAAAATTTACACCAATGATACTTCATCACATCAAGCCTTCTCTGCGATACCTCGCTAAAAACAAAGGTTATCTGCTGCTCAATATGGCCGGTCTTACGGCAGGACTGCTTACATTTTTGTTCATTGGCCTGTTTGTAATGACCGAACAAAGCTTCGACCGGTTCCATCCGGGTAGCGATCGCATCGTACGTGTTGGTACACAATACGCACCCCTGAATGACCGTGAGACGAGGTACGTGAACTCTCCCCCTGTGCTGGCGGAGGCATTGCTCGACAACTTTTCTGAAGTTCAAGCTGCCACCCGAATGCGTTTCAGTCTGCGGATACTTTTGGCGAATGGTGATACCCGATTTTATGAAGAGACTGGTTTCTATGCCGACTCTCTTTTCTTTGACGTCCTTCCTTTTCATTTTCTGGCAGGCAATCCCCATACCGCGCTTGATGAAGTCAACGCTATAGTCATTACTGAACAAATGGCTCTAAAATATTTTAACGACCCTCGTCCCCTGGGTCAATTGTTGCAACTCAATGATGAAATTCCGCTAAAGGTGACAGGAATTCTGGATGAGATTCCAGTCAATTCGCACCTGCAGTTCAATTATATTATTTCATTCCCCACCTACCGGATTCCAGCGGGATATACTTCAACCCTCGACAGTTGGTCCTGGGCAGGATTTCTCACCTATGCGCGTTTGCAACCGGGTGCCGATCATTTTGCCCTGGAGTCGAAGATTAATGAGCTATACCAAACCAGGCTGAGTATCAGACCAGGTTTTGTTCAAACAGCTATTGTGCAAGGTCTCCCGGAATTGTATTTGCGCTCCAACGATATGGATGATGATCTCAACAGTGGTCTAAAGACGGGCCATACCTATATCATTTACGCGCTTGCAATGGTTGGAGGCTTGGTGCTGATTATTGCTGCGTTTAATTTTATAAACCTGACCTCCGCGATGTTTCTCAACAGAGGGAAGGAAGTGAGCATACGGAAAGTGCTTGGGTCAGCCAAAGCGGCATTGGTTGCGCAACTTATTGTTGAATCATTATTGATTGCCGGAGTGAGTTTTGCGCTGTCGATAATGCTGTTGATTGCGACAGGCGAGTGGGTAATGCAATGGTTTGACTGGTCGTTGCTGGTGCATACTTCAATGCTGGTTGATCTTGGATTGAGTGCATTGGCAGTTACCATTCTGATCGGCTTGTCGGCCGGAATTTACCCAGCGCTATCCCTCTCTTCGTTTAACCCTATCATGGTTTTGAAAGGCAACTTCAAAGTGAGCACAGCGTCCGGGTCATGGATGCGAAATGGCCTGGTGATGGCGCAGTTTTGTATATCCATTGGTCTGATCACGGCCACACTGGTTGTAACAAAGCAGCTAAGTTATCTGCGAACGCAATCAACGGGAATTCAAGAGGAGAGTGTGCTGGTGGTTAAATTGCTTCCCGAACATATGAGCCTTTATTATCCGACATTTAAGGAATTGTTGCAACGTAATTCACAGGTGTTGGGTGTCTCCCAATGTGAACGACTGATAGGAGACCCATGGCCAATGAATCCTATTCGTCTGAATGATCGACCCGATGCCGAGCGAAAGTTGACTGCCGGTAACCTCGTTGGTGAGAATTTCATGGACGCCCTTGGAATCAAGTTGATTGCCGGGCGAGATTTCGATCCATCACTTCCAACGGATTCTCTGAATTCAATCATCATAAACCAGCAAGCTGCTCACCAACTTGGACTGACTGAACCCATAGGTGAACAGGTCAGGTTCTTCTCAATGAACGGACCCCGCACGATCATTGGTGTGGTGGAGGACTTCAATTTCTCGTCACTGCACGATCAGATCACGCCTATGGTGCTGGTGAAATCATTTATCGAGCCGGAGTTTATGCTGGTACGGGTCACGCCCGGTTCGATGGTGGAAAAGGTAAAGATGATTGACGAAAATTGGCGCAAGATAGCGGATGGTGTACCGTTGGAAATTAAGTTCATGGACGATCACCTCAATTCTTTGTATCAAGGAGAAGAGCGATTTTCCCGTTTTATCTTTTCCTTTTCGGCCATCGCGGTAGTCCTTTCCTGCCTCGGCCTTTATGGCTTAATTGCTTTCACCGTCCGCAACCGCTTGCGCGAAGTGAGCATCAGGAAGGTACTCGGGGCTTCAATACCGTCCGTTTTTTGGATGCTGTCGAAGCAGTATGTGAGACTGGTGCTTATCGCTGCTGTGGTGATATTTCCTCTGGTGGCCTACTACTTGCATCACTGGCTGAATACCTTTGCTTACAGGATTGAAATGACTCCCTGGATTTTTGCCTCCGCCTTACTGCTGCTGTTGATGGTTACATGTGTCACCATCACTCATCAGATCGCACAGGTGGCCCGCGTTAATCCTGCGCACTCGATGAGAGGAGAGTAGGATGCTCGTACATTTTCTCTATTTCCTTGTGGTAATTCCTTTCAATCACCGATCTGACCGGCTTGAGTGTGGCTGTTAACTCCCCGGTTTCTGTGCCCCATTCTTTTGCACATAGGGCAATATTGCGCAATCGTTGGAAGTTGGCAAGCGACTTGTTGAGTTGCTCCACTTCATGTTTGATCAGGTTTACTACTTTGATATTATGAATCATGAACTCCGGTGCCGTCCAGTGGATGCCATGTGTGTCGCACCAGGTCTGCAGCATTTCAAAATGGGGTACCAGCAAGCCCGTGACAAATGGCCTTTGAAATCCGATGATCAAGCACCGTTGGATAAAGGGCGATTGAGCAAAATGATTTTGGAGAGGCAGTGGGGCAATATATTTTCCCGATGAAGTTTTGAATATTTCCTTTTTTCGATCTGTGATTTGCAGAAATCGCTGATCGATAAATCGCCCTACATCACCGGTTTTAAACCAGCCATCGGCCGTAAAAGCATCTCGTGTGAGGTCTGGTTTTTTGAAATAGCCCTGCATTACATTTTCACCTTTTACGAGGATTTCCCCATCATCATCTGACTCGTCCGATTTTTCGATTTTGACTTCCACCCCAGGAACTACAAGGCCTACCGTTCCGAATCGCGTAAGGCCGGGTTCGAATCGATTGATGCTGATGAGCGGTGATGTTTCGGTCAGGCCATAACCTTCTACCACCTGGACGCCTGCAGCAGAAAGTAACCTGCCGATCTCGGGTCTTAGCGCGGCTGCGCCCACCACCATGTATTTTATTTTACCTCCCAGACGTTTTCTCCAGTTTCGGAGTACCAGCAAACGGGCCACATTGAGTTTCAAACCGTAAGTGAAACTGATTCTCTCTCTTTCTTTATAGTGCTTGCCCACCTCGATGGCCCATTTGATGATTTTTCTTTTAATGATGTTTTTGGCAATCAGTTGTTGCTGCAGGTAATCGTACATTTTTTCGAGGACACGGGGAACGGATGTGCACAGGTGTGGCCTGACAATCGCAAAATCCCGGGCAAAACTTTCACGGTTTTCACTGAAATAGATTGATGCTCCGAAAGCGATATAACCATAGGTCATGGCTCGCTCGAAAATGTGGCTGAAGGGAAGGAAGCTGAGCACGCGGTGCGTTGGCTCCAAGGGAAAAAACGTGAGCACGGACTTTATGCAGCAAACAATGTTGTGATGGCTCAGCATAACCCCCTTAGGTTCGCCTGAGCTACCAGAAGTGTATAATATCGTAGCCACATCATTAGGCGAAACAGACGCCTTGGCGGCATCAAGTGTTTCACGCGCCACGACCTGGCTGTCTTTGAATGGCTTAAAAAAATCTGGCGACTCAGGCTCAATCTGATATAACAAACAACCGGGATTTCCCGCCCGGGCAATCCGATTCAATTGTATGAAACTATCTTCTGAACTGATGCAAAGACGGGGATTGGTTTCCGTCAGAATGAGCTGAAGTTCATCATCACGAAGACTGGGATGGATCGGCACCGTAATCAGCCCGGTCTGCTGGCATGCAAAGTCGATCATCATCCATTCCGGGCTTCCAATCAAGGGGGCAAGAACAACCATTTCTCCCTTTTTGAAATTGTGCTCGATGAACCAACAAGATAAGGCGTCAACCCGCTCACGGAATTGTGAAATGGTCATCGATCTGATCACACCGTTGGCGACAGCATTGAATGCTTTTTTGTTGGGATATTTGATTTCCTGATAGGCCAGCAGATCGAATAGCCTGGTGAAATTCGCACCACTTTTAGTTACGATTCCCATTAGTTTTTTGAGGGATTTATGTAAAGGATGTCGTACAAGACTTCAAAAAACTTGGGAAACTCCGGCAGGTTGTTGTGCCGCCCCCCGTCAATAGGATGGAGCGTTACCTTGTCAGGATAAAGTGCTTTCAATTTTTCACTTTGCGAAAAGGTGATGAGCCTGTCTTTTGTTCCATGGATGATGTGGACGGGGCATTCTGTGACCTTCAGGTACTGATCGGTACGCATGTCATACTTTAATAACCACTTTAATGGAGTGAAAAATAGGTATCGGTTTACATTGTAATAAAAACTGAAATAGGGTGAGTCCAGAATGAGTATTCTGGGTTTATTCCACGATGCGATACGAGCCGCTATACCGCTGCCGAGGGAACGTCCATATAAGACAATTTTGTTTTCGGGATAAGTTCGCGCCAGCCATTTGTAAATATATTGAGCATCACTGAAAACCTTTTCCTGACTGCGCTTGCCACTGCTTTTCCCAAAACCCCTGTAGTCCATCATGAAAAAATCATACCCATTGCTGAGAAAATCCTTGGCGAATTTTCCCCATCCCTTTATACTTTTCGAATTTCCCTTCAGGTAATACACCACGCCCCTTGTGTTTGGAACCTTGAAATAAATGGCATTTATCCGACCTCCATCTTCCATGTCGAAGTTGAGCTCTTCAAATGGAAATGGATACTGGTACGTGAAAGTTGTGGCAAGTCGCTCGGGTCGAAAGAAAGCAAAGTGTTGAAAGAAAAAGAATGAAAGGCAAATGGCCACATAAATGCAAGCGATGGAGATGACAACGACCATGGTTTCGGTAATTTATAAAATAAAGAACAGAATTACCGGCAGTGCCCGGCCCCTAATTCAATATGGCCTCCAGATGTTCATGATACGACTGGAATTCCCGTAAGTTCTTGTGACCACCACCCTCGATAACGATAAATTCATCTGACGGTCCTAGCAACGGCTTCAGCTTCAGCGCAGATGAAAGAGGGACCACCCAGTCATTGGTGCCGTGGAAGATGGCTTTCCTGCATTCGATTTTTTTGACATTGTCCAGATTTGAAAAATCAGCGTTGATTGGAAAAATGCTCAGTGCTGGCATTAGTGGCCAGATTACATCACCAAAACGGGCAAACGGAGTCTCCAAAATCAGCAGGTCTGGATCTTGAGTGGTTGCAAGCCGCGAAGCCACGGCCGAACCCAACGAGCGCCCGTAGAAGACAATGTTTGGGTAGTCGAAATGAGATTCTACCCATTCAAAAATCGTCCATGCGTCTGCGTAAATATTTTGATCGTTAGGGGTTCCACTGCTTTTCCCATAACCGCGATAGTCAAACATGACCACGTCATAACCGAGTCGGGTAAAGTCGACAGCGTAGGTACCCCATCTCGTCAGGTTATCTGCGTTACCGTGAAGGTAAAAAACCATACCTCTCGCTGCTCTATCAGTTTTGAACCTTAATACATTGAGCGAATCACCACCCGTTGTATTGACGAAAAATTCTTCATGGGGTGTATCAAATTCAAAGCGGTGGTTTTTCGGCAGGGTGGTTCGTTGAAAAACGATGTTTTCGTAGAATATGTAAAATAGAACCAGCAACATCAAATAGATGGTGCTTAAGGCAAGGAGGGCAGTGAATATTTTTCTCAGGTGATAAGAATGCATGATTGTGAAAAATGACTAGTCCTTCAATTTACCATTCAGCACACTTACCTTTTCATTGAATGGATTGCCTGAACTTCTCCTGAAAGAGACGACCTGCCCGACATGCCAGATACAATCCGCAATAGGTCCATTGATTTGGTTCCAAAATGGATAGGAAACCTCATAGTCCTCGCCTTTAAATACCAGGTTGAATAATTCAAGCCCGTTATCTCCATTAGCCTTTAAAATATCGCTGGCCTGTTTTAGGTTGGTCAAGGTTTCTTTTCGCAATTGCATGAATGGAACTTTGCTGTTGATCATGGAAGCTTCAGAGGGGATTTTTTTAAGGGAGTTTACAATATTGAATGACATGCCGTGGATATGTTGCAATGTTTCTTCGGTGGTCCTGGCATCCTTGCCAGGTTTAAAATTCAAGTCAGCCTCACGCAGGCCCTCGGTAGCCCAATAATATCGAAACCCAAGACCATCGATCATCCGTGCCGCTACAGTACCCGCGGTATACTTTTCTGGGTAGTCGGGGATTTCATAATAGGGAAGGTTCTGAGCGAAAGAATGGGATGCGCCTGCAAGGCAGGCAATAACCGCAAGATACTTCATGAGATTTTTAACATTTAAGTTCATTATCTTAATGCCTCAATACGATCGTTATGACGCCTTACAATATTAAGTTTTTATTTGCGGTTATCGCAGTTTTGGTGCTCACGGGCTGCAACCCTGACAAAAAAGATCATCGGCCCAACATCATCGTTGTGCTGGTTGATGATATGCGCTGGGATGAGTTTGGCCTGGCGGGACATAATTATATCAAGACTCCCAATATTGACAGAATAGCCAGGGAAGGGGCATACTTCAAAAATGCCTTTACCACTACGCCACTGTGCTCTCCGAGCCGTGCAAGTTTTCTTACTGGGCAGTATGCCCATACCAATGGGATAACGGACAATCTTGCAAGAAATGAGTTAAGTCACCGGCTTGAAACATTTCCAAAATATTTGAACAGCAAGGGGTATGAGACAGCTTTCATCGGCAAATGGCACATGGGCAACGATGACTCAGCACGCCCAGGATTTGATTTTTGGGTTTCGCTGAAGGGCCAGGGTGAAGCCATTAACCCGAATCTGAATATCAATGGAGAAAGGAAAGTAGAAGATGGTTATGTGACAGATATTCTTACCGATTATTCATTGCAATTCATTCAGAAGCAAACCGACAAACCATTTTTGTTGTATCTCTCCCATAAGGCGTTACATCCCAATGTGATTCAGCGCGATGATGGAAGTACGCAGGACATAGGACAGGGTGGATTTGTGGCCGCGGACAGGCATAAGGGAATGTATGATCGGGCTGTATTTTCGCGAAGACCTAATCATGGCGTTCCACCCATAGACAAACCTGCGCTTGCGAGAAAGATAGATGACCTTCCGTTGCTGGGTCCCGAGACGGCAACAAAGGAAAAAACCATTCAGGAGCGGGCCGAAATGCTGATGGCTGTCGATGATGGCCTGGGAAGGTTGATGGAAGAATTGGAAAACCGGAATGACCTTGAGAATACCGTTATCGTCTTTACAAGTGATCACGGCTATTGGTATGGCGAGCACGGCCTTGATGAAGAGCGGAGACTGGCTTATGAAGAAGCCATTCGCATTCCCATGTTGATCAGGTATCCCCCAGCGATTAAGGCGGGACTCAGCCCTGATGAAATGGTTCTTAGCATCGATCTCGCGCCAACGTTGGTTGCGCTGGCCTCTCAGGAACCGATGCCAACCTTTCAGGGACGATCACTTGTACCGATTTTTGATGGGTCGGTCACGGATTGGAGAACTTCTTTTTTGATCGAATATTACAGTGACACCGTGTTTCCGCGCATCGTCAATATGGGTTACAAGGCGGTTCGCAACGACCGCTATAAGTATATTCACTATACCGATCTGCAGGGTATGGATGAGCTATATGATTTACAGGAGGATCCCTATGAATTAAAAAACATTATTTCTGACCCCAAATCAGCCCATCTTTTGCTTGAGATGCAGGGCTTGCTAACGTCAGAGTTATCCCGGCTGGAGGCAGACTGAAATTGGTTAAACCCTACTCTAAATAACCACGATTGGGTGATTGAATTAGCAAAACGGGGTAGCTACTTTGGTCATCATTTTAACCAATGATTCGAAAGTTTGTTAGAGCGATCACATTCATTTCATGGTGTGGCGTTTCGTCTTGTGTAGATAGGCTTCCGGACGAGCCTGAAACATCAGCCATGGATGAAATCATAGTTGATGGTTTTATAAGCAACGAGCCAGGACCATATGAGGTTAAGATTTTTCGGTCATACGGTGTATACTCCAATTTAAGAACCAGTCGTCCGGTATTTGCCACGGAGGTTTCAATCACCGATGATCACGGGCATGTCGAAGATTTAGTCGGGGTCGAACCTGGAATATACCGTACCGGTTCACCCGATTTCGTTGGTGTGGTGGGAAATTCTTACACTTTACGCTTTACGGACGCGTTCGGTAACATTTACGAATCAACGCCTCAGAAAATTCTGCCATCTGGTGAAATTGAGAATGTATATTATCAATTTGACGAATTTAAGCCTTTAAAGGGGCCAACGCGCTTTGGCTTTAAAATCTATTTTAATTCCAATGCTGGTGATGGCAATGAGGGCTTATTCCGCTGGAGGTATCAGGGAACTTACCGGGTAAAAACCAATCCTGAGTTAAGAACCCGCCCCAGTCCTAATAATTCCAATATTGAGATACCGGACCCACCGCAATGCGCATTTGTTTGGAACTTTGAGTTGAACCGCAGCGAATGTGAATGCTGTGTCTGCTGGATAACCGAGTCGGAACATGCGCCCAAAGTAAAGAAGACAAATATGATTTCAGATGGACGCTTCAGAGACATTGAGATCGGCTATGTACCAATTACCGGGTGGACCTTCTACGATAAATTTCGGGTAGAGGTGAAGCAGATGAGTCTGACGAAAGAAGCCTATGCGTTTTGGGATATCATTCAAAATCAAATCGAGGGAGCTGACGATTTGTTTCAGCCGCCTGGCGGGCAACCAACAGGCAATATCAGGCAGATCAATGGCGACCATCGCGTGAGAGGAGTTTTTACAGCCTCCGGAGTCAGCAGCAAAGTATTTTACATTACCCAATCCGAGGCCCGCAAGTTCACGATGATACCTGATGTTGAATTAAAGGATGATTGCCGAAAATTAGGTTGGGCGGTCACTAAAAAACCATCTTTCTGGGAGGATTAATGGAGCTAGCTATTGAAGTTCGAAATTCTCCAGGGACTTGGTAACCAGGTCCCGATACATTCTGCCAATAGGCAACTCCACTCCACCTGCTATCACAAACTGCGAGGTATATGATTCAACCTTTGGTAACGACACAACGAAGGAGCGGTGGATTCTTATAAAATTTCCTGGCAATGTTTTGGTGATATTGCCAATTTGAACATTGACGATTAATTTCTGCGTGCTGGTGACAATTTTGACGTATTCTTTTAGGCTTTCAATGAAAATAATGTCATCCAGATAGACCTTCACTTTTTTTCTTTCTGCGGTGAAGAACCTGAATGGTCGTTCCATGGCGGGCGCTGAAGTGCCTCCGGGGGTTGCATTGGACGGTGTTGGAATCTTATTGATGGCGGAAAGGAAACGATTGAATGCGAAGGGCTTTAATAAATAGTCGACAACGCGGTGTTCATATCCCTGAACGGCATATTGATGGTAGGCCGTTGTGATAATTACTTTTGGCGGGTGGCTTAATGATTTCAGAAAATCAAGCCCATTGAGGCGAGGGAGTTCGATGTCCAAAAACATTAGGTCAACTTCCGTGCTCCGCAGCAGTTCGATGGCCCCAAACGCGTTGTCAACGGCTGCAACCAAGGAAAGATGGGGGACCTGAAGAATATATTCTTTAAGGATATCAATTGCCAAAGGTTCATCTTCAACGATTATGCACTTAATCTGGGCCATCTGATGCGAGATTTATTTTCAATGTTACGGAAAATCTTTTTTCTTCCGGTGAGATGGAAAGGTGGTAATCTCGGTAAATAATCTTCAGTTGCCGTTCCACGTTGCTAAGGCCAATGTTTCTGGCCACATGTTTCCGGCCATTGTGGTTGGTGTTGTGAATTTCAAATAATAGTTTCCGGTTCTTCAGTTGCAGGTTGAGATGGATGGTCGTGTGCGCTTCACTTTCGCTCGCACCATGTTTAAACGCGTTTTCCACGAATGGCAGCAGGATGAAGGGTGCAATCCTGACACTTTCATCATCGATTTCTTTTTTAAAAGTTAATCCAATCCTTCTTTCGTTAAATCGCATAGTCTCCAAGGCGATATAGTCCTCCATAAGGGATATTTCCTCATGGATTGAGATTCGGTCAGCCTGCCCTTCATACAGCATAAATCGCATCAGCTTTGACAATTTCAGAATTGCTTCTGGTGCCAGATCGGATTTTTTTATTGACAGCGAGTAGATATTGTTGAGTGTGTTGAATAGAAAATGTGGATTGATTTGAGCCCGGAGATAATGCAATTCAGTTTCTAATTTTTCCTTTCGAAGCTGAACTTCCTTTTTTGCAACACGTGCCTGGTGCAGCACAAAGTTTATCACGATAAATATCACCATAATGAACAACGTATCTATCGCGGAGCCAATTAAGAAAACCGGTTCCCAAAAATTTACCCTGACCGGCCTGCCAAGTTCCAATGGGTAAGCGATATAGTTGCTGCAAACGCGATGCACAATGGTGGCCACCGCCAGCAGGGTGATGATTTGAACAAGAATTATTACATTGTTTTGTTTCTCTTTGCCGCCCAAATAGGCGCGCCTGATCACTTCAAAAGAAAGATAGCTGGCGATGAGTTTGACTGGCAGGATGATGATCTCAACAGTGAATGCCCCGGTCCATTTTTGAAACTGGGTAAAGTTTGGAATAGAACTGGCATCTAAGGTGTATTCGACATACACCTGCCAGAGGTAGTAAACAATCCAGAATATGAAATGGTGGGATAGTTTGCGCATGGGCTCCCCAAAGCTACGGGATAGTTTTTCTTTTTCAGGGATCAAAGCTGCTAAAAAAAAGATAGCTGCGTGGCAATGGTTGTAAGAATGCACTTATCGCCTGTACGAACCACCTGATTGGATATACCTACGTCTTTGTCATGCCGTTGCGGTGTTATGTCTGCATTACCTGGTTCTTTTTACACGAGGTCCTTTTCAGAATAATCGGCACCTTACATTTGGGCTCACCACAGTTAAAATAAGGAAAATGAAAAAGCTTGTTTATTTCTTGGCACTTCTGACATCCATCGCGTGCAGCAAGGATGGAGGACCATCCACCATACCCAATGCAACCTGGTCTCTGGAAAAGATTGTGCTTCAATTAGGGGAATCTGAATACGAAATTACTGACCCCCCGTCTGTTAACATCACTATTCAGGACGAAACGTTCTCCTACACCGATGGCGGCAAGGCTTTAAGCGGCAGTTGGACTCTTGATCCTTCAAGTAATCAACTGAAAGTGACCAATCCAGATGGCGTTGCGCTTACGTTTGACATGATAACCTTCAATAATGAAAGGTGGACGTTTGTTGCACAAGTTGTTGATCTGAAAAAAACAAGCTTCACACCGGATGAAGACGTGGCGCTCGACATGGTGAATATGAAGTTGATAGAACTGGGAAAAAAATTGGATGACGAGATGGCCGCCAACAGTTCTTTGAAGATATTGTTTGTAATGAAAAGAGTTTAACTGTAAAGTCTATGATAAAGTACTGCGTTATTTTCGTTTTAAGTTTTTGTTTCCTCCGGGCCGCAGCCCAATTTGAGTACCTGGGCGAGACACCACCTACAACAGCCATCAATCCCCTTCTTTTTGGTGCCGGGAAAATCTCCACTGGATATAATGAGAGGGATCTGACGATATCACCTGACGGGAAAGAGATTTATTTCAGTATTCAATATTCCTTCACCCGTTCTGTCATCGCGTATGTAAAATATGAAAACGGAAAGTGGGGGAGGGTCAAAGTTGCTCCGTTCTCAAGCCTGGAGTCAGCAGACATTGAACCGGCATTTGCGCCCAGCGGCAACCGGTTATTTTTTGCGTCAAAAAGAAGTGGCGATTTTGATATTTGGTATGTGGACAGGCAGGGTGACGGATGGTCAGCACCGGTGAATGCGGGGAGTAATGTGAATACAGGCCAGAATGAGTTTTATCCTTCGGTGACCAGCGGAGGTGCGTTGTATTACACCGCGCCATACAGTGGCAATGAAGACATCTGGGTATCTACGCCTGAAGGATCGGGTTATTCCAAGCCGGTTGCGTTGCCAGGTCCCGTAAGTACTGCCGGTGGTGAATTCAATGCCTACATCACGCCAGGCGGAGAAACCATTTATTACAGCAGCGAAAGTTCCGGAAGAGGAGATATTTACACAAGTACAAAATCAGGCAGTGAATGGTCCGAACCATCACGGTTGCTGCTCAATTCAGGCGCCCTGGATTACTGCCCTTCCCGGTCACCAGATGGCAGTTATTTGTTTTTTACAAGCGAACGCGGTGTTGCGGCCACGCCCGCACCGAACCCTTTCGAAGTAAGCCGTGTGATCAAAGCGCAGACCATGCCTAAAGGAAGTCAGGGAAATATCTACTGGTCGAAATAGCTGACTTAAAAATCCAATAGGGTTCTGCCACATCAGACTCTTTTCGCATGTACGGTTTGGCCGGGGAACAGCTTTATGTGAATAAGCGGAGCTGCTCCTCCGGCTCATCCGGGGTGCCGTCCGTGTTCTCAAAATTGGATACGGAAATCCCCAATAACCTAACTTTCTTGTCATCAGTTTCCGCCCTGGCCAGCAATTGCTTAGCGTGGTTGAAAATGATCTGGGTGCTATTGACCCCTTCTGTCAAAGACTGACTTCGTGTAATCTGGCTGAAGTCGTGATATTTTATTTTCACGGTAATGGTGCGCCCTTTGAGGTTGTTTTTACTCAGCCGACCAGCCACCAAACCGGCAATCTTTTCCAACTCCTCATTCATCTCGTCCAGGGTGGAAAGGTCGTAGGCGAAAGTATCTTCCGCACCAACGGATTTTGCCACCCGATGGGGTTGTACGATCCGATTGTCTATGCCGCGTACAATCTGAAAATAGAAGCGCCCCGCTTTTCCAAAATGTTTTTCAAGCTCAGGCTGGGTCAATTTTTTCAAATCAGCTCCCGTATGGAGACCCATCGTTTTCATTTTGGTGGCCGTTACTTTGCCCACGCCATAGAATTTATCAACGGGGAGCCGCTCCATAAATACTTCAATTTTTGACGGGCCTATAAACGTGAGGCCATCTGGTTTTTTGATATCAGAGGCGATCTTGGCAACAAACTTGTTGATGGATACTCCGGCAGATGCTGTGAGATGCAGTTCTTCCCTGATTTGTTTCCTGATGCGCTCTGCGATCTCGATGGCCGAACCAATGTTGAGTTTGTCGGTCGTGACGTCCAGATACGCCTCATCCAGCGAAAGCGGTTCGATCAGGTCGGTGTACTGTTGAAAAATGGTGCGTATTTTTTTTGAAACTTCCTTGTATACATCAAAGCGGGGCCTTACGAATATTAGGTCCTTACATAGTTGTTGGGCCTGCTTGGAGCTCATGGCGGAGCGCACGCCAAATTTTCGGGCTTCGTAGCTGGCGGCAGCCACCACACCACCGCGCCCTTCGGGAGAGCCCCCCACAGCCAATGGTTTTCCTTTGAAAAAGGGATTGTCGCGTTGCTCAATGGATGCATAAAACGCGTCCATGTCGATGTGAATTATTTTGCGCTGCATTGCAGGCACTAATTTCTTTATTGTTCTCTTAGTTTGGAAATGGTATATGGCGTGTTTACCAACGCAGGAAGACAATTTCATTGACAGGCAAGCAGCCGGAACGAGATGGCTTTAAACCTCAACCATCCCTTTAAGTACCTCCGTTCGCCATGATATTTTGTGACCTCATCGTGAAAATGGACGCCCCATTGCCCGGGGAAGACAATTTACAGGATCGCTCCGTATACAGGATAACGCCTGATGATCAGATGCATATGATTTTGACGTTTGGCGAAACTCAACCACTGACTTAATCCTAAAAAAATGGAAACACAATTAAAACAAGAGGTGACGTCCAATGGATCGAATGTGCGTGTAATGCACCATATCGATCGGGTTAATCTTTATGACTTTGGATATGAAAAATCCGGAAGCGCCAACGGTGATCCCGATCTCTATGCCATGTACCTGAACCGCATCTTCAACGGAGACCTGGTGGAAGAGCCGTACAAGGGATTTACGGACGAGGAAAAGAAAGATCGGGTGCGCCAAATAAAAGAATTAGAGAAAGGAATAAAAGAAAAGGAGGAAGCCAACGCGAAGGTAGAGGCGGAGATCAAACAAAAAGAAGACGACATCGACAAGTACCGAAAAGATCTCCTTCAAATCAGGGAGTCGCGCGCGAGAAGCAAAGAGAAGCTGAAGACAGAAAACTTCAGTATGCCCAAGTTTTCACTTAACTTTTTCATCCTCGCCATGCTGTCGGTTTACCTGTTCTTCTTTTACGTGTCGGCAACCTACAAGGCATTGTATGTTGATTTTGAAGGAGTGGCAGCAAGCATTGCGGCCGGGGAAGGGACGGGCAGTATCATGCCGGGACCTTATGAACTTGGTGAGGCGCTGCAATATAATTATTTGCTGTTCGTGGTACCATTTGTGTTTTATGCTTTCGGATGGGCGTTTCATGTTTTGCTGGAACTTAAGAGCAAGATGAAATTTGCCTTTGTTGCGCTGCTTATCGCGGTCACTTTTACGGTAGACTTCCTGTTGGCCATGATTATCAGCAACAATACGGAAGGCGCCAAGGCGCTGATGGGATTACCCTCTGTGCATTGGAGTTCCAGTCCGTCATTTTATATCATCCTGTTTTTGGGATTTTTGGTGTACGTGATTTGGAGCATCCTGCTGGATTCGCTCGTAAGGGAGTGGGACAAGCGCGAGATCACCAACAACCTGAAGCGCATCATCAGGCACCTTAAAGGCGATGTGAAACTACTGACGGACAAGTTGGAGGATATATCTTTTCCGAAGGCGCAAATTGCCAATTACAGGGACGACCTGAGCACGATCATGTACGGCAACCTTAAGAAATACATTGACCAGTTTTCATCCGGGTGGATTGCCTACCTGGCTCCGGCCAGCATGAAAGACATCAAAGAAAAATGTTTGCTGTTGAAAAAAGAATTTGAAGACAAGCATGACATCAAAAGCGGCACGGTGAAAGTGGTAGCTAAACGACTGGCGATATGAAGTACATCAGATTTATTCCCATACTGGGCGTATTTGTTTTGCTGGCGGGATGTCAACTTCCCAGACCGGATAAAAAGGAACAGCCTCCCAGGATAAAACACAATTATATTGTGTTGCTGGATCTTTCCGACCGATTGATTGTGCAGGAAAACCAGCCCGAGCGCGACAAGGCCCTGATTAAAAATCTCTACATGCTGTTTGAAGAGAAAGTGAGAAGGGATCTGTACATCAAATCCGGTGATGAAATCAAGGTGGTGATGGCGCCTCAAAAGGGTGCGCGGCTCAGGCGCGATGTGTTTGAGGACCGGCTCTACGTGAACATGAACAACATCCAGAACGTTTACCGGAAAGTGAAAGAAGAGGAGAGGCGGAGATCATTTTACGCCAACCTGGATACCTTGTACCGCAACGCGGTCTTTAGCCAAAGACGTGAGGATTACCACGGAGCGGACATCTGGAAATATTTTTACGAAGATCTCGCGGTGGATTACAAGGATGATGAATTTACGGAGAACTATTTATTCATTATCACCGATGGTTATCCGATTGTGGGCCATAATCAGAAAAAATTACTGGCAGTGAAGAACGAGTTTCCGGATTTGCACATCGTATTACTGGAGGCAGCTCCCAGGGAAAAGGACATGGAGTGGGACCGCATCATGGCCGTTTGGCAGGATTGGTTTGATGAGATGGGGGTAAAGCACTATACACTGATCAAGCGAGGTAGCATTACTAAGGAAATGGAGCAAGTGCGGGCGTTACTCAATCAGCAGCCTGCTACCCTGGCAGCCCGGTAAGGAAAAGGTTAGTCATGCAATGCAAAAAGGTAGAAACGGCTGGTTTCTGCCTTTTTTGTTTTACCGTCAGTAGGACTCCGGCTAACTTAACTTCTTATCAATGGCTCGTGTGGACGAAGCCGGAAATCTGGCTTTTTCCCTATATTTAGGAGCCGTACAGGCCAATCAATAAAGGCAAATAAATATCATACGCTTGTACGGTTGTTGGGCGTAATTTCAATCTGAATCATGGACATAATCCTAGACTCTAACGTTTTTAGAGGTGACCTGCTATTAAGGTCGTCAGACTTTGAAGTAATTTATGATTATCTACGAAAAACAGGTTCGAATATTGTACTCCCTCAGATAATTCTTGATGAGGTAAAGGGATTGTATAGAAGGATACTAAATGAAAGGGAATCGAAATTGAATGGTGCAATTAAGAACTATAATCTAGCAATCACAGATCCTTTAGCTCGAATAAAGTTTGAACCTTTGGATATTTCTAAAGAGCTTGAAAAGTTCGAGACATACGTGATCGAAAAACTTAATGTGCGAAAAGATAAAATAATACCCGTTAATAATGATTATCTGCCCGAAGTAATAAAAAGAGCAATTGAAAGAACCAAACCTTGCGGTAATAGTGGTCAGGGATTTAGAGACTCTATAATTTGGCTGACTCTCAAGGACTACTGCATGAAATGTCATGAGAAACAAATAATTTTTATTAGCAACAATTGCAAGGATTTCGGTGATTCAAGTGGCCATGATTTGGATCAAGCATTGATGAATGAATGTGAAAATCTCGGAATTAAAATTAACTACTTTAAAACTATCCGAGAGTTTATCGATAAACATTCTACTAAAATCGAGTTTATAACTCACGATTGGTTGTCCGAAAGAGTAGATACTGAGTTGATTGCGGATATTATTCTCGAAGGGCTCAATGGCAAACAATCAGATCGAATTGTATCATGGTACTCTGGAGAAACCGGGAATCATTGTACTGGTTATTTTAGGGCCAGAGCCATACATCCGTACAATCAAGATGACCTATCAATTTATGAAATGGCAGATAACAGTTTGATTGTCAATTTTACAATTGGATGTGAAGTGGAAATTGAATTCGAAATTTACAACAATGAATTTGAGCGACAAACAAAATACGAACAACTAGCATTTGGTTCATCTCCGACTAGTTTTGATATAAAATATTTAGATTGTAGCGCGTACTTTTCTGCTACAATAATCGACAAAGAGGTTGAGGATGTTGAATTAAATGATTTAGCCTATTGAAACCGCGCTCATTACAATCGCTCGGCTGTGCCGAGTGATGTTTGTAATTTAAAATTTTCTAATTTGACGTTATAGAGTTTTGATGGAGATGAGGAAGAACCAATTGCAAAATTGTGCACTTATATGAACGAGGTTCGAAAAAAACATCATGTCATGCTGGCAACTGTGATCTGCTTAATCTTGACCGCCCTTGCCCAACCATTGTCATTCATATTGTATCCGCCTGATTTTAGCGTAGCATATCCATTGTATTCATTTGATGGGATTTTACTGATAGAACTTGGCGGGGCATTCCTGTTACTGGGCTTGACGATCATCGGCATGAAAGCTGAAGAAGAGAAAGAAACTTTAGCCGCGGCCGGATTCACTGCACAAGCAATTTCAATGGGCGTTTCAATGGCGGGATTCTTTGAAATCACCCAAATAAACTCAGTCGAAAGCTATGAGAAGTTCTATTATATCTCTGTCAGCTCAAATTTCCTTTTATTCCTTTCATTTGTGCTGATTGCCACCTATACGCGTTATAAAAATTGGATAAGAGTAGCTGGTTTCATCGCCTGCCTTCCATTACTGATTTCGGGAATATTCTTTATTGGCGGGAATCGAAACTACAAAAATCTGGAGCTAATTTCCAACTTGGGCTACTTCATGTTGATGACCGTATATCTTTTATGGGCCTACAATACTTACATCAACCATAAAGAGGAGTCGGAAGCTTCCTGACCGACTTTCTAATAAAATAAATTTGGGATTTAAGGGCCTTATCTAACTATGAAGCACGATGGAAAAGAAATAACTCACAAGTCAAAAATTGGACTCGAAATCTTAGTGCCGATAACGCTCATTCTTGGCGCAGCGACTGTGATCCTGACTATTAACTTAGCCTGGGTAGGACTGCTGGTTTGTGGATTGATCATTTTACTCATGGTTAATATTTATACAGGGACTTACTACAAGATTACGCCAGACCATAGACTTTTTATTAAGTGTGGAGTCCTGGAATCTCTTGTCATCGATGTAAATGAAATAGAGTGGATAAAGAAGTCCAATGAATTAGCCAGCTTCCCGGCTTTATCGATTGATAGGCTCGAGATAGGTTACAAGGGTGGGCGTGTTTTAGTCTCACCTGTTGATAAAGAGAAATTTATAGCCGATCTTAGAAATTTGAATCCCAAAATCTGGTGGACGAACTAACCCGCAGCCGTTTTATCCCTGATCCGTGTCCACACCAATCAAGGATTTCAGTCTGTATTCATTCACTTTTAGTTACCAACCAATAAGGCCATGGGCGATCCTCTTGAATTCTCCAAGCCTAAGTTCGCAAGATTCTTTTCACCAAATTTTAAGAAATACTTGTTTGAATTTAGTTTGCTCTTCCTGGCAGTTTTCCTTGGCTTTTTTGCCGATAGCTTGAGAGAGGAGAATTCTGAAAAGCAACAGGCAAAGGAGCTTGCTAAAAGCTTTTACGAAGAACTCAAAAACGACTCAGTGGTCGCGCTGTCCAAAATAGAAGGCCGAATAAAAAAGGAGAAAGCCATTGAATATATGATTTCCTTTTTGAAAGACAGTAGCCTGCAAACATCCTCCAAGGAATTATCCATTAATTTCCTATGGGCCACTACGGTACGAACTCCGGTTATTTTTACCCCGCGTATTGTAATACTTGAGCAATTAAAAAGCTCGGGAAGCCTGCGGTACTTTAAAAATCACCGGTTGCAGCAGCTGGTTGGAGATCTGTTTGTTGCGATTGAATATATACATGAGCGGCAGGATCTTGAGGCTGCAGTCTATAAAGATTATATCGAACCAATCATGATTAACCATATGGACTTTGAATTTCAGCATAAGTTGTTCGATACCGGTATTTTTGATCGACTTGCCAATTTTGAAAATAGTGACGAGTATATTCCCTTTCACCTGTCGCAGCCTGAGCACATTAACCGGGCTGCGTACGTCAATGCATTGAGTTATTATCACACCAACAACATCAAATCTACTCGCATGACTCCGTTTGAAGACTATGTTAAAGTGAATGCGGCACTTCTGAAAGAACTTCGTCATGAATTCAACCTGACCCAATAGGCAAACACCAGATTTTTTTGAAGTCAAAAGTTTTGATTAATGGGATTGAGGCTCCTGGAGAAAAGATGGGGGGATGCGATGCTGTTCCCCCGAATGTTTTTTTCAAGCACGGTTTCCTGTCGATATTGAAAGTAATTTCTAATTTTGATTCAGAGACGTGGAATGAGTCTTTAAAACTTGCTCTCGAAAAAAATGAACGCTGAAAAATTAGTGAAAGAGTGGTTTGAGAAATGGAAGGCTGGAGATTTTTTTCATTTGCCCATTGCCGATCATTTCAAACATACCAGCCCTTTCGGCACAATCGATGGGAAGAAGGCATATATCGACCTGGTTCAGAAAAACAAAGACAAATTTCTCGGCTACAGGTTTGATATCCACGATGCCGTTTATTCGGAGGAACGCGCCTGCGTTCGTTATACGGCACGACAGGGAAAGCAATTTAAGTTGGACGTGAGTGAATGGTACCATTTGGAGGGCGATCTCATTGTGGAGGTTTTTGCGTATTATCATATCGGTGATATACAGGAGGACAGGAAATTGAAAATCTGACGCAGGAGCGTATTTTTCAATCGCTCGGCTGTGCTGAGTGATTTTTTGTTCATCTGAAAGCGACACTTTGTTATTCTGTTTGTGTCAGCGTCCTTTGCGTGTGGTTCCGAGTCCGGGAGGTTAAGACTATTGATTTATGTAATGGATAGGTAATTTTAAACTATGGAACTTCAAAAAATACTAGACCACATCAGCCGCGGCCGGACTGATTTCGTTTTCGAACTGATGAAGCAACAAGGTTGGAAAGACTTGCTTCATGAGGGGCAGGTTAAACCGCTGCAATGGCTTGTGTACTTCAACGACACCACCGCCTTAAGGGCAATTATCGCCAATGGAGGTGATCTTAGAAGCCTGAACCTGGACGAAGAGTTGGGAAATGCCGCTTTTTTTGGACACTGGAAGGTTTGTGATTTCCTCATAAGAATGGGCGCCCATGTCAACACGCGAAATAACAAGACGGACGACACACCGCTTCACAATGCGCTGGCGAAGGCGGGAAGGCCCTATTACTTTTACACGGTCAGGCTCCTGGTGGAAAAAGGAGCGGACGTCAATGCGAAAACGATTCCGCATGTGGAGACAGGTGCCTTTATGCGGGACGTGCGCACGAAAGGTGAAACGCCATTACATCGCGCTGCCGCGTACTCGGACGAACGGACGATCAAATTTCTAATTGACCATGGCGCTAAAGTTGATGCGAAAGATGTGAATGGTGACTCTCCATTGACATGGGCAAGCGAACATCTCAGGCCGGGATCGATCTTGTCGTTGCTAACTTATGGCGATTATAAAATAGGAGAGGGTCATAAAATGAACAGCACCAGCGACCACGGGCACGGATGGGGGAATAGTATGGACTGGAATTTATTGGGAGACTATCTGCCTGAATAGAATACTGGATGCCAGTTAATCAGCATCCAGTATCCATTGTTCAACATCTATTTTTTCACTTCATCTAAATTCAGTTTCTGATTCAGGCTTGGGAGTTCACCGCTGAATATTGCGTTCAATTTGTTCAGGTGGCCATCCAGTTCTTTCGACAACTCATCAAATACTTTGTAGGCGCCATCCGTTGGTTTGGCGTCACCGGTCTCTACACTTCTTCTTAACGATGATAACCTGTTGTTCAACTTAATGGGGAAGTTAAGGGGATCCTGCCCGCTCTGATTCTTCGTTTGGTACAAGTCATTCTCGATTACGGTAATCTTATCCAAAAATGTTTTCGCGGCAGCCGATGCAGACGCGTCTGCGCCTTTAAGTCCCTCTTCGATTTTTTTACGCGTTTCACGGATTTTAATAACGGCTTCATTGGCGGCACTTTCTTTATCGCGAATCTTGATCGCCAGGTCGTAAGTCTCTTTTAGATCGGCTTCCGTTACGCCTTTCAGATTAGGATCAATTTTAATTTTGAAAGGATGGGTGGCCGAATAACTTCCTGCCGTTAACCTCACCTTGTAATCGCCAGGAGGTGCAGAAGGTCCCCTTTGCGGACGCCCGCTCCAGATGATGATACCATCAAACACAGTTGCTCCGGGGTATCGCAAGTCCCACGTGAATGAATTTACACCCGTTCCGGTCGTGGGCTTGGTGCTGCCACCGCTCATCCACCAGGGCAGGTTAGGATTAACCTTGTATACTTTTTCCTTGCCCACGTGTGTTGATATCACTTTGTCCTGCGCGTCAAGGATTTCGATTTTTACAGAATCCAGGCTCTTTTTCAGGTAGTACTGCACCTTGAGATTGTAAACTCCCCTGATCGGATCACTTGGCTTGAACAGTATGGCATTTTGACCTGCAAGCTCAGTCGTAATTTGTCTGAGCGGATTGATGTCATCCAATATCCAAAATCCCCGGCCGTGTGTTCCGAGCACTACATCGCTGTCCTTAATGACAAGATCACGAATTGGCGTGTCGGGGAGGTTAAGCTGAATGGATTGCCACTGGTCTCCAGCATTGAACGAGACGTACGCTCCATGCTCCGTGCCGAGAAACAGCAGGCCTGGTTTTTCGGGATCTTCACGAACAGCGCGCGCGAAGTGTCCATCTTTTATTCCCGTGATAATTTTAGTCCACGTCTTTCCGTAGTCTGTGGTTCTGAAGACATAAGGTTGACGGTCATCTACCTGATAACGATTGGCTGCCAGATATAATGTGCCGGGTCGATGTTGTGACTCTTCAATAATGCTCACCCTTGAAAACTTGGGTAGGTCTTTGGGTGTGATGTCTTTCCAGTTCTTTCCTCCGTTTTGAGTGATGTGCACCTTGCCATCATCGGAGCCAGCCCAAATCGTATTGACATCGTGAAAGGAGGGAGCCAACGCAAAGACGGTAGCATAGATTTCAGGACCGTTCATGTCGTTGGTGATGATTCCTCCCGTTGGACCAAGGGTTTCAGGGTCGGCATACGTTAAGTCTGGGCTAATCTTTTCCCAGGTCTGCCCATCATTGGTGGTTTTCCAAACGTGTTGCGAACAGGTGTACATTATTTTTGGATCCTTTGGTGCAAACATGATTGGGAAAGTCCACTGCCATCTTTCAGGTAAGGCACTGGCCGGCTCTCCAGAGAAAAACCTGGGATAAACCTGGATGTCGCGAATCTGTCCGGTTTTTCTATTATATCTTGTGAGTAATGCTCCCTGACTACCAGCATAAAATACATCAGGATCTGTAGGACTTTGTGTAATCCATCCACTCTCACCACCACCTACTTCATAGTACCAGCCATGGTTAGGGCCTCGTGCCTGCATCTGATCCCATCCATCGCTTGCCATGGCGAGGGTTGAGTTGTCCTGTTGCGCACCGGCCACATGGTAGGGTACGTCACTGGTAGTCATTACATGATAAAATTGTGTGGTGGGATAATCCTCCTCGGTCCACGTTTCACCACCGTTGACACTCACGCACGCACCGCCATCGTTGGACGCAATCATGCGCAGGGGATTGTTCGGGTCTATCCAGAGATCATGGTTATCTCCATGCGGCACTACTATTTCCTTATCGAATGTAACGCCACCATCCGTTGATTTCCAGAAATCAACGTTCAACCCGTAAACGATATCACGATTGAGCGGATCGGCAACCAAACGTGAGTAGTAAAACGCACGCTGACGCAGCTTGCGTTCGCTGTTTACTTTTGTCCACGTCCAACCTCCGTTGTCAGAACGGAAAACGCCACCGTCATTGGCCTCGACTACTGCCCACACCCTGTTGGGATCAGCCGGTGAAACGGTGACGCCAATTTTTCCCAATGGTCCTTCCGGCATTCCCGGGTTTTTGGTGAGTTCCACCCATGTATCACCGCCATTTTCTGATTTCCATAATTTACAATCCGGGCCACCGCCCCACATTTTCCATGCCTTACGATAGACCTGCCAGGTGGAGGCATAAAGAACTTTCGGATTGGTTCTATCAATAATCAAATCAGCAGCCCCTGCCTTGGGACTTACGTACAATATTTTTTTCCAGGTGTTGCCACCATCGGTGGATCGAAAAACTCCGCGCTCTTCATTGTCGCCATAAGGGTGCCCCAAAGCAGAGACGTAAACGATGTCGGGATTTGTTGGATGAACACGTATACGGGATATGGCTTGGGTTTCCTTAAGGCCAAGGTGCCGCCACGTTTTTCCACCATCGGTCGTTTTGTACACGCCTTCACCTTGTGTGATACTTCCTCTGAGCTGCGTTTCACCACCTCCTATGTATACGATGTCGGGGTTGGTTTCTGCAATGGCTACTGCTCCAATAGACGAAGAGTTGATTTGACCGTCTGTCACGGGAAACCATTCATTTCCCCCGTCAATGGTTTTCCAGAGGCCGCCACCTGTAGCTCCAAAATAATATTCATTAATACGCCCCGGGCTGCCCATCGAACTCAAAGACCTGCCTCCCCGGTTGGGGCCGATGTTTCGCCACTTTAGGTTGTTGTAAAAAACAGGATCAAAGACCGGCTTGGTCGGTGCCTGACCATTTGATAACAGGATTGTTGAAAAAACTAAAAAAGCTGTGCCCAGCGTGCATAAAAATCTGCATCTCATAAAAGTTCGTTTTTTGTGTTTCGGGCAAAGTATCCCTAAATCCAAATAGTAACAATGGGTTTTATATATGAGGAGCGCCTGCGGCTTTTGAGCGGGATGGGTAGTACCTATGTAATAAATAGTTCCTGTAGTTCCATTAAATGGCGCCAGCAGCTATAAATGACGGTTACCACGATTGGTTATTATGTATGATAATTGAGATATTTGAAGAATTTGGTTAATCTATCTTGCCAATAAACCGTCAAACCCCAATGAAGCATTTTAATAGACTTTTTCCCTTTCTAATCCTCATCACTTTTGTCGCAGGCGTCCGGGCCAATGATATCCAGGTAAGCAATGCTACGCTGGTCGGCCAGGATGTATCGGCTGGCGTCAATAACATCGCCAATTTTACGTTTGCTCAGTTTGACATTAATTGGAGCAATTCCTGGCGTGTGGGTACCGGTCCCAACAACTGGGATGCGGCCTGGGTTTTTGTTAAATACAGAATCGAGGGCGGCACAGGCTGCACAGCGGGAGCCTGGCAACATGCGACACTAAGTATTGTCAACACCAACCACACGATTACGACCAACAATGGAGTAGCCGGGACGATCACAACCTCCGCGGATGGCAAGGGCGTTTTTATGTACCGCTCTGCCAATGGATCGGGAGCCATCGACTGGGATCAGGTAAGGCTCCGCTGGAATTACGGAGCCGATGGACTTTTGGATGCATGCAACGTCTCTATCAAAGTGTTCGCCATTGAGATGGTTAATATCCCGCAAGGAAATTTTTATATCGGAGATGGCGCTTCGAATAATGGTCAGTTTGAAACTGGTATCGCTGGCACACCCTATCAGGTGACGGGCGAAGGTGCATTGACGTTGGGTGGTGGAGGTGCGGGTTCGGTCGGAAATAACAACCGTGCCGGGCAGTCCGCTCCACAGGACGATTTTAGTGACGGCATTTCAGTGGGTTTGCCAGCGGCCTTTCCAAAGGGCTTTGCAAATTTTTATTCGATGAAGTATGAAATTAGTCAGGAACAATATGCAGAGTTTCTAAATGTACTGACGCCTACCCAGCAACTGGCCAGGCATGGTGCTACAGTCGTGAACCGGTTTTTCACGAATGGTGTGGGACCCGCGGCCAGAAACGGAGTAAAATGTACGGTGTTACCAGTAGTCGCGTCAAGCACCGTTGGCACCTATGCGTGCGATCTGAACAACAACGGTACCGTGAACGAAACGAATGATGGCCAAAACCTGGCCATGCTTCATTTGAGTACAATGGATTTATTGAGCTACCTCGACTGGGCCGCGCTGCGACCTATGACAGAATTTGAGATGGAGAAAATCGGGCGTGGTACAAACCCTGCTGTTTTAAATGAATATGCCTGGGGCTCCTCTGCAATCCACAATGCATCTTATGCTGCGCTGAGCAACGCAGGCGCTGGAAATGAATTACCAAATTCGCCCAGTACGACCGTTGGGAACGCAGTTTATGGAACCACGGCCAACGTTGCGGGAATTCAAGGTACGATGCGCGTTGGAATTTTTGCGACTGCAACTTCCTCAAGGGTAGTGGCAGGTGCTAGTTATTATGGTGTCATGGAAATCACTGGTAACGTTTGGGAGTTGGTGGTTGGGGTAGGTGGATTATCAGGAAGATCTTTTACGGGAGTACATGGAGACGGAGCAATCACCGCGGCAGGTTTTGCCGATGGTGACTTCTGGCCGGGCTCCAACGGCAATGCCAACATTGCTGTCGCCAATGTGATGCCGAATCCTGGCTCCACTTCATTTGCGGGCATTATGTTCCGGGCGGGCTCCTGGGCGGAGACGGCCTATCTGCGTCTTTCGGACAGGCAGTATCCCGGGTGGACAGGTATGGGTGGTCGTGACCAGCGCCAGGGTGGCAGAGGTGTAAGGACTGCACCATAAGACGGATAGGCAAGTTGGCCAGGGTATTACTTTTTGTTTTTTTTATTGTTGGTTGTGTGCACATGGCATACGGCCAATACAGTGGTGGCATTAATGACGGTCATTCGGTAGCCAATGCCTGTACTGTAAATTTAAGCGGAGGTAATGTCTTTTCGTTGAGTGCCGTTAGCGGCTCGTCTGAATTTTGTGATTTTGCAACGGAACAATACAGCGTAACCATTTTCGGAGCTTCTCAAAACACCAATATCGTCTGGACTGTGCCGACCGGTGCAACAATTGTAAGCGGACAGGGCTCAAACACCATATTGGTAACTTTTGGAAACACAAACGGCAACGTCAGGGTGGATGTGAGTTCGCCCTGCACTACCATTTTTTCATCGCTTGCGGTCACTTCGGCTGCATGCACTTTTTTTAAGGGAGGCAATAATGATGGATTTAGCCGAACCGAAGATTGCGCATCCAACCTTAATGGGGGATCGGTGTTTATACCAGGCCCCATTGTTGGGTCAACCACATTCTGTGATTTTGCAACCGAGACCTATTCAATATCCGTGGCCGGAACCAATCCGGAAACAACCTACACGTGGAGCGTGCCTGCGGGGGCGACCATCACCAGCGGACAGGGAACCAACACCATACTTGTTACATTTGGAAACACGGCTGGTAACGTGAGTGTGAACGTGGCCAATGCATGTGAGACAATCAATGTGGCGCTGCCCGTAAGTACGACCAGTTGTTTGTTCTATGCCGGTGGAAACAATGACGGATTTGCAACAACCACGGACTGCGCGTCCAGTCTCAATGGCGGATCGGTATTCATTCCCGGTCCAATAGTAGGCTCGGCTACGTTTTGCGACTTTGCTACTGAAACGTATTCGATTTCTGTTGCGGGCACGACAGCGGAAACCACCTACACGTGGAGTGTGCCGCCAGGCGCCACCATCACCAGCGGACAGGGCACAACCTCCATTCTCGTGACTTTTGGAAACACGGGTGGCAACGTGGGCGTGGCTGTGGCAAATCCGTGTGAATCTATCAATGTGTCACTCGCTGTCAGCACCACTGCATGCATATTTTATTCCGGTGGCGACAACGATGGATTTAGCACCACGACCGATTGCGCATCCAACCTGAACGGTGGATCAACCTTTATTCCCGGGGCCATAGTCGGATCAGCAGCGTTTTGCGATTTTGCTACAGAAGCTTATTCAATTACTGTAGCAGGAGCAACCTCGGAGACAACCTACCTATGGAGTGTTCCGGCTGGCGCCTCAGTTACGAGTGGGCAGGGAACAAGTGCTATCCTTGTAACTTTTGGAAACACGGCAGGAAACGTGAGCGTCAGTGTTTCTAATCCTTGTGAAACCATTGTGGTTAACCTTCCGGTGAGTTCAACCAGTTGTTTGTTTTATGCCGGAGGATCAAATGATGGATTTAGTTTAACGCAAACCTGCATAGCCAGTCTCAACGGAACCTCGGGATTTATACCAGGACCTATCGTGGGATCAACCACATTTTGCGATTTTGCCACGGAGTCATATTCAATCACCGTGGCCGGAGCAAATGCCAGTACAGTGTATAACTGGACTGTGCCACCCGGTGCTTCGATTACCAGTGGGCAAGGCACTAATACCATATTGGTGACTTTTGGAAATACCGCGGGAAATGTGGCCGTTACCATCAGCAATGCCTGCGAAAGTGTTCCTGTGTCGTTGGCCGTAGCGCCTACCGCTTGTATTTTCTACGCTGGCGGAATCAGCGATGGATTTGCGTTTACACTGGCGTTCAATATTCCTTTGCCAATAGAATTGATTTCCTTTGAGGCCAACGTGTTGAAAAATTCCGTTTTGCTGACATGGATTACAGCATCTGAATTGAACAACGATTATTTCACCATTGAACGCTCGCCTGATGGAGAACGTTTTGACGCGATACAGGTTATACCGGGAGCCGGAACGACCTCACTGAGGACGACCTATAACACTGAGGACCGGAGCCCGTTGTCGGGGAGATCCTACTACCGACTGTCGCAGACTGATTATGATGGTACCACTTCCTTCAGTAAAATGGTCGTGGTTGATATCGAGGCACCTGCCAGGGGAGTTATTGCGCTTTATCCCAATCCAATCAGTAACGGCAACGCGCTCAACATCGTGTATGCTGCAAACGCTGCGGGCGAAATTGATGTAGTCGTATCTGAGATTTCAGGAAAACAGGTTCATCACAAATCCATCCACGTTGACGCAGGTGAAAATATTATTCCATTAATTGCCGAATTCCAGTCTGGAGGTGTTTATTTGCTGCAAGTGTTTGGGTCATCTGGCCGCCAGGTCTTTCGATTGGTTGTGAATTGAAAGAATGGTTAGTTGTTAAGTAGGCATTGCGTGAAAAAATATATTAGCAAGGTTTTTATTGCAGCCCTGTGCCTCTTCATCCTGTTGGGTGCATTGGTCGCCCCCATAGATCATACCCCGCTTGAACAGCAGCCGTTTTATCATCGAATGGCGGCTAAGTTGGATACCTTTCGCCTGAACACTCATCCCGGCCTAGGAGCAACGCGCGTGGGATGGAGTAAGTTTTCCATCGTTCCCGACCAACCGGTGCCGATGGCAGGATACAAGCCAAGAAAAAAATTTACAGACATTCATGATACGGTGTTCATTCGGGTATTGGCGGTTGGAAATGGCGCAGCGACAGTATTCCTCATAAGTGCGGACTTATTGTTATTTCCTCCCGCTTTAAAAGATGCCATCAACACCAAATTGCAGACACCTCCATCTGATTTTGTTTTTTACTCAGCCACGCATACGCACACCAGTTTGGGTGGATGGGATGCTTCTATTTTGGGAGAAGTACTCATGGGGGAATACCGAGCAGGCTGGATTGAGGAGGTAGCAAATCGAACTTTACAGCACATGAGGGTGGCAAGCGAGTCGATGCAGCCCGCTGAAGTCAATTATTGGGACATAGATGCTTCGAAATATATAGACAACCGCATAGACAGTAATTCAGCGGTGGATGGTAAATTCAGAGGACTCCAGATAACGAAGGCAGATGGTAAAAAGGCTCTTTTATTTTCCATTGGTGCGCACCCAACCATGATCAACAAGAAATTCACATCTCTGTCGGGTGACTATCCTGCGGAAACCATGAAGCTCCTCTCAAAAAAATACCAGTTCACGCAATTCCTGGCAGGTGCAATTGGTAGTCAGCGATTCAAGGGGTTCCAGGGAACGCACGATTTTGAGCTAACAGGAAAAGTTGGAATCTTATTTGATTCGATCATCAATTCGGCTAAGGCCACTCGACTTGACTCCATACCAGTCATCAAGACAGGAAGAATCAAAATAGAGCATGGTCCTTCCCAACTGCGGCTGTCCCAAAACCTGAAACTTCGGGACTGGGTATTCAGGGCGATTAATGGCCCGCTTGAGGGCGAAATATCTGTCTTGAGGATGGGAGACTTGTTGATTCTCGGCACACCATGCGACTTCTCGGGGGAGCTGGCGAAGCTTCAGGACTTTGAGGGGCTTGCGAGCAGAAATGGAATGCGTTTAATCATAACCAGTTTTAATGGAGATTATACGGGATATATCACAGAAGATTCGCACTATCTAAATGACAATGACGAAGAACTGCGAATACTTAATTGGGTGGGCCCGCATTTTGGCGAATATTACGGTGAAATAATCAGGAGGTTGATCGTTGAAGCCAGTCAATAATTGGCTTCCGCGTTCAATTTGTTATTTTCGAATCCCCTAACCCCATCGATGAATGAAAAAAGTATTACTTTTTTTCGCACTACTTATTTTCCTCGGTTGCTCAAATCAACCAGAATCGGACAAATCTCACCTAGACTACAAAGCGATGGCTGAAAAGGTTATTGCTCAGGCAAAGTTACAATCAGGCGAGAAGGTGTTGTTAGTCATTGATCCTGGAAGATTTGATCCCATGGTTGGCCACTTGAAAAAAGCGATTGAAGACCGTGGGGCAATATATCTCGGCACGGAAAGCCTTGGTAAGTCTGACAATGAAGATTGGAATACAGACTATGTTGACGCATTGCAACAGATGGCAGGTGAGGAGTTAACCAACTACCTCGAGGTGGTTAATTTGGGCATTATGATGCCTGGCGCTACACCTGTTGATATTGTATATGATGGACTGCAGAAAGTTTTGCAAAAAGGAAAGAGCAGGACGATTCATTTTCACTGGCAGGGCGCCTACGATCTCAACGGGAAATTGTTGGAAGTGGATACGGTCATTGACAGGTTCTATCAAAAGGTTTTGCTTGAAACCAACTACGAACAATTGGGAACGCGACAAGTTGCTTTTGAGAACGCCATGCGTGGAAATTGGGTGCAGGTGACAACGCCTGCAGGCACTGACATAAAATTTCAAATTGGCGATCGCCAGGTAACCAAGCAGGATGGTGATGCTTCTCTTAATCACATGACCAGCGCGAAGACGCTTATTGATCGGGAAGTGGAACTGCCAGCCGGGGCGATTCGCGTGGCACCCATTGAGGCAAGCGTGGAAGGAACCATTGCTTTTCCAGATGCCAGGTGGAACAACGAGGAGGCCGCAGGCGTAACGATAAAAATCAAGGGCGGTAAAATTGAAAGCGTAAATGCCGATCAAAACCTGGAGGCAGTAAAAAGCGAACTGATGGGTGGTGGTGAGGCCGCCCAATGGTTCAGAGAATTTGCCCTGGGATTCAATCCTTTGTTAGCCATTCCTGAAAGCAATCCGTGGATTCCGTACTATGGCTATGGAGCGGGTGTAGTTCGCCTTTCCTTGGGCGACAACTCAGAGCTGGGCGGCAACGTTACGGGTGGTTATGTTCGCTGGAATTTTTTTCCGGACGCCACAGTGAAGGTGGGCGATGAAGTTTGGGTGGAAAACGGCAAGTTGATAAAGTAGTTCCGGCTATTAATTTTCCTTATGGGTGGTTTCCATGGGAAGATCCGGTATACGACTCCATTCTTCCATAGAGCCATCATACAATTTCATTGGATAGCCGAGGATTCTGCCTGCGAGGTAAACAACGCTCGCAGTCTGGCCGATAAAACAGTACATGACAATTTCATTTTCTTTATTGGTTGAAATAGGGTCGAAATAGGTGGATAACTCAATGGTGCTCTTGAAATTATTTTTCTCATCGACCATCTCATTGTAGGGTATGTTTTTGGCGCCTTTGATGTGGCCATTGCGCGGATAACCGACCGGTTCACCATCGTAGTACCGTTTAAATCTTGCATCAACTATGGATGTTGACGAGTTCGCCAGTCTACTGACCACATAGTTTTTGTCAACAATAATGGGTTGCACACTGGCTTTGAATTTTCCTTTTTTTACAATTGGTGTCTCGCCCTTCGCTATGTCAAAACCCAGTGCTTTCCAGGCCTCGAGTCCACCGTCCAGCCAGTATACGTTATTTTTTAATCCAAGGTATTCCAGCATTAGAAACATTCTCGCAGTCACGGTAACTTCATCTTTACTAAAGCAAATCACCACCCGATTCTCGTTGTCGATCCCCAATGATCGCAACGCTTTTTCTCCGTTCTTTATATCAATGGCATTCATGTTGCCATCGGGAGTGTTGGGAGCCAGCCAGCCATACCATAAAAACCTGGCTCCTGGTATGTGTTCCAGTTCATAGTCCAGTTTCATTCGGTTTACCTGCAGGATCACCAGGTCGTTGTCGTTCTGATGATCTTTTAACCAGTCGGGTGTTACCAATATTTGCTGAGAGAAGACAGCATTGGCTACGAGCGAAAAGATCGCTATCCATAAAACATTTGACTGAGCCTTCATAGTTGATTAATATAGATTGTTCTTAATTTTAATTATTTCGTGGATGTCATTTTGTTAGGGTAGGATAAATATCAGTTTTTTTCAAATCAGATGGTGGAATCTTTGTAAAAAAAATACAAATGAAAATTGCGATTCGTTTTACCCTTTCAATGTTGCTCGTATTTTCCGGCTGTGGCGTAAAAGTTCATTCCACTTTCGACCGGTCAAAAGATTTCTCGAAATACAAAACGTTTTGCTGGTTGAATGGTTGTGAGTTTACCTATTCCGGGCCCACATACCTTAACGACAGCCTGCTCCGGGTAAAAATTAAAAATGCAATTGTCTCAGAATTGGAGCGCAAAGGCATCGTCCAAAATGACAATTCCCCGGATTTGCTTGTTGATTTCCATATTTCAATTAAAAACGAATCGTCAGTAATTTACCATCGGCACGAAGACGGGCAATATGATTTTAAGCCGTTTCCCGATCAACAGGTTATCAATTACCTGAAGGGAACCATCGTGGTCGACATGGTTGATCAAAGCCACAGCAGCATGGTATGGCGTTCCGAGGCAATCGGGTATATGGATTTGCACCCTGATTTGTCTGAGGAAAATATCAAAAGAGGGATTCGAACGGCTTTAAAAGATTTCCCACCAAAGCCTTTACGAGGGCGGAAATAGTCTCCTTTTTTACAAACGGAGGTCAATTCGAGGGTAAACCTGAACCTATGGCACGAGGTTGCCGTAAAAGCTTTAACCTTATCCCAGACCTTATATGATATCCACCTTCTTTCGCACGGCATGGCGCAATATTCTGAAATATAAGACCTACGCGTTTATTAATTTCCTGGGCCTGACATGCGGTCTTACCCTATCTCTGTTGATTTTCACCTACATCCGGCAGGAATTGAGTTTCGACACGTTTCATCAAAAGCTGGATCGGATTTATCGGATCAAGTATTATGGTCCGAACGACTTGCTGTTGGCGAGCACCCCGCCACCGATTGCGCCAAAGATGAAGGAATATTTTCCGGAAGTGGAAGAAGTAGCCCGGGTGTACGGCCGGAGTGTAAGCGTGTCGAAGCCATCCAATCACGCTGAGTCTTACGAAGAAAGCAATGTGTTGTTTGCGGATTCCACCATTGCGGATATTTGGACCCTGGAGTTTCTTGCAGGCGACCCGCGCCAGGCGCTGAAAGAACCATTTACAATTCTCCTTACGGAGGAAACGTCAAAGAAATATTTTGGCAACGCAAGCCCCATTGGTGAGTCGCTATTATTCGGTGGAAATATTTCATTTAAGGTAGGGGGCGTGGTGAAGAAATTTCCAGCGACATCGCATATACAATTTAATATGCTGGTGCCTTATGATAATATGTTTGACATGGAGGAACCGGAAACGGCTGAATTTCTGCGCAAGAACCTGGAAATAAATTTTATCATCAGTCATTCTTATACCTACGTGTTGCTCAAGCCAGGTGCCAGCCCCCAGGGTGTCAACGATAGGTTTGATGACTTTTTAAAGAAATATGCGCTCCCACAAGTTCAGCGTGGTCAAGTATTTGAATTGTTTCCCTTGGCCGATGTACACCTCAAGTCTGATATGCTCGCAGAGCCAACGACTACCAACACCTATTCAACCTTATATATTTTCGGTGGAGTGGGGCTGCTTACCTTGCTAATCGCCTGTATCAACTACATCAATTTGGCTACCGCTCAATCTTTTTCCAGAATGAAGGAGATCGGTATTCGGAAAATTCTTGGCTCAGCGCGGGGTCAACTGATCGGGCAATTTCTGATGGAAAGTTTTGTATTTTGTTCCATCTCATTTATCCTTTCGCTTGCCGGGCTTTACGCTGCATTGCCTTTCCTGAATCAACTTACGGGAAGTCAACTGGCATTTGCCGATGTTCTTGATACCACCACGATCGGTACCGCCATCATCTTGCTGGGTGCCATCACCGTGCTGGCCGGAGGCTACCCATCCATTTTCGCCACCCGGTTTGATTCTGTCAATTCCCTGAAGGGCAACCAGGGCAGCACCTTTTCGTCAGGAAATATTTTGAGAAAAGGGCTTGTAGTGTTTCAGCTTTTAATCACATCCGCTTTGATATCGGGATCGCTGATGATTGTGAAACAGTTGAATTACCTTGAAAACCGATCCCTTGGATTTAACCCGGAGAACATCATGGTTGTGCAGTTGCAAAGCCAAAACCTAAACTCGGTTTTCTCCGGAGAAAATGAATCTTTCAATGAGCGACTGAATAGTTTTAGAAATACCATTGAATCGCAATCATCGGTGCGATCAACTTCGCTCACTTCAAGCCTCGTGGGTGCCGGAGTTGTCTACAGAGGTGTAGTTCCTGAAGGGTTCACAGCTGATAACAATATGTTTGTGGCTAGCCTGGGAGCCGACTATGACTTTTTGGAGACATACGGTGTTAAGCTGGTAGCTGGACGGACATTCCGGAAAGATGTGGCGTCTGATCCACTGGAAAGTTACATCGTCAATGAGTCAGCCATCAAAGAATTTAATTGGGAGTCTCCTGAGGCGGCATTAGGAAAAGCCATTAACATCGAAGGAAAGCAGGGTAAGGTGATTGGAGTCGTTGAGGACTTTAACTTTACGCCATTGACTGCGGCTATCAGTGCGCTGGTAGTCGACATCAGACCATCCTATTCCTTTTTGTCGATCAGCCTGCTGAACGATAACACACAGGAAAATATCGAATTGTTAAGAAGTACCTGGAACGAATTGTTTCCGGAGAAAACGTTCGAGTATTTCTTTCTGGATCAGCGATTAGGCCAGCAGTATCAAAATTATCAGAATTTTGGAAGCATCATCAATTACTTTACAGTGGTTGCCGTGTTGATTTCTTGTCTTGGCGTGTATGGTTTGATTTTATTCGTGGTGCAGCGCAAGGTCAAGGAGATTGGTGTGAGGAAAGTTCTGGGATCCACAGTGCCAGGTATTCTCAAACTCATATTTATGGAGTTCACCTGGCTCATACTGATTGCCTTCGTTGCGGCTATTCCGTTTTCCTACTACCTGATTTCGAGATGGTTTGAAAATTTCATCTACCACACTTCCATCGATGCGATCACCTACGTGATTAGTTTGGGGATTGTGCTTGTAATCGTAGCGGCAACCATTCTGTCCAATGCGTATAAGGCAGCGGCCGCCAATCCTGTTAACTCCCTAAGGAGCGAATGATGTCATTGGGTTTTTGAAAGGTGCTCTGCTTTCCATTTCATGGCGGTGAGCACCCTGGTGTGTCCGCTTGGATGATCGAACAATAGCATTTCTTCCCAGTAGCCTGGATTGATTTTACGGTATTCTGAAAGTTTCATGGCCACAGATGCGAAGCCATCAGGCTCCTGGGCAGCGTTGAGTCCAAATACATCGGCCTCCATTTCGTTGGTCCTAACGATGCTATTGATTGCGGGCTGAGCCAAAAAGAAATAGATCGAAAAGAGAGCCACAAAGAGGGGGAACCCGGTTATTTCGCTGATCTCTTTAACTTGCCATTCCGCACCCCACCGGCTTATTGCCTTGTGAAATGACCAGTGCACAAATCCGAATCCAATAAATATGATGATGGTGAAGTAAATGAGACCTTCGTACGCGTGATTCAAAACATAGTGTCCCAGCTCGTGACCCATCACTGCCTTGACTTCAGCCGGAGTACATCGATTGAGTAAATTATCGTTTAATGAAATCCTTATGGTACTTCCAATACCACTGACATTCGCGCTGATTCTGGTACTTTGTTTTGAAGCATCAAATTGGTAGACATTGTCGACAGGTACACTGTTGGCGCGCGCCATGGATAAAATGGATTCTTTAACTGTTTCATCGGAAAGCGGTTCATACCTGTTGAACAACGGGCTGATAAATATGGGTCCTATAAAGAAAATGATGATCATGACAAAAAAAGTAAAACCGCCTGCCCATTTCCACCAGTCTTGTTTTAACCTTCGCATAGCACTGTATATACCCATCATCAATAACCCTCCGATGAAAACAAGGAGTAGCAATCCAATCATTTCTTCTTTGAACCACCCTGTAAAGGTGAGGTTGGACAAATTATACTGGTGTTCGCGATAGAAATCTTTGTAAACGGTCAGTGGAAATGAGAACAGGTATGCGGTTATACAGTAAATCCAGAAATAAACCAGATTCTGTAAATTGACATTTTTGACTCTTGATGCTACCGCTTTGATACGTTGGGACAAACCCTTCGCAAGGAAAATCCAGGCCACTCCAATTCCGTAAAGCAGCGTCCAGAGCGACAGCCAGTATCCTCCTTCGAAATAGGAATCTGATTTTTCTTTTTGTTCCTCTGTCAGGCTATTGATGTACTCCTCGGTAGCGACATGAGGGTCAAATGCCAGCGCGACCTGGGCTTGACTTATCCTGGCGTCCAAGTGCAAAGTGTCTTGGGCAAGGCCAGCTGTTGCATTCAACAACAAGAAGAGGAGCGGAAATATAAATCGATGTTGTCGCATAATCTTTTTGCGATCAGGACATCGATGAAGGGAAAGGTTTGTCAATGGCCTCACTGGGCTCGGTAAACCACTTCACTCCCTCATCGGTCATATAGGCGCAATCTTCCAACCTGATTCCAAATTCTCCATAGATTGATATATTCGGCTCAATGCTAAAGCACATGCCTGGCATAAATGGTTGTTTGTTGCCGAGCACCATGTTTCCCCACTCGTGACCATCCATTCCGATGCCGTGACCAGTACGGTGAGGTAAGCCCGGGACTCTATAGCCGGGGCCGAATCCGGCATCCACAATTACTTTTCTTGAGGCGATGTCTACATTTTCACAATGGTCTCCTAATTTCGCGGCTGCAAAACCTGCTGCCTGTGCCTTTTTCTCAAGGTCCCATATTTCTCGCTGCCTGGCCGTTGGCTCAGCGCCAAAGACAACGGTGCGGCTAATGTCCGAACCGTATCCACCGACCTTACAACCGCCATCCATGAGGACGATGTCACCCTTTTTCAAATACTGCTGTTTGATACTTCCGTGTGGATAAGCTGATGCCTCTCCAAAATTGACCATACAGCCTCCGCTTACGCCCATCCGCTCGTGAGCTTGAGCAGAAATAGCGGAAAACTCCTGTGGCGTCATTCCTTCTTCCATCATTTCGGTACATACCTTATGTGCCCGAAGTGTGATATCGTTGGCCCGTTGCATCAATGCCAACTCCGTAGGCGTCTTAAACATTCTCAGCGGAACAGAGACCGGATCACCGCTTACATAATTGAGATGAGATGCCTCTTTCCTGATGCCATCAAATAGGAAAAAACGAACTCTCTCTTCCATCGCGACAGCACCGCTTCTGATACCCATGTCTTTCAACGCAGTAGCTACCACAATGTAAGGGCTTTCGTGCTCTTGCCATACGCGTACCTCACCATCAATAGTCATTAACTCTTGGACACGCTCCGCTTCAAATCCAGGACTGATATATTTTATGTCTCCCTTGGCCGGAATTATGGCAGCCAGCATTCTTTCACTTTGTCCCCATTTGATACCCGTGAAATATTCCATGCTGGTGCCAGCGTCCAAATAGAGCGCTGCAATTTTATTGTCGGTCATTAATTTCTGTGCCTTCTCCAATCGGGTGAGGCGCTCCTCTTTGGTAATGGGTTTTATATCCCCGATCATATTGGTGAGGTTGTCCAACGGGCTGGCAGCTTTTGGTGTAGCGGCTGGCGTTGCACAACCGGCAAGTAGAGCGGCACCGGCTGTTGATCCGGCAGAGAGTTTAATGAAGTCACGTCTTTTTAAGGTCATGAGGCTATTGGTTAATTGATGGAATGTCTAAATATATTTAATAGGCGGGAACAATGAAAAGTTACTTTACGAACGGCAGAAATTCCCCTTACTTAAAGCCACTTTTTTCTTTTGAAGTACACGATCATCCCGACCCCGACCAGCGCCATGATTCCCCAGATGATAAAATAGCCATAGCGCCATTTCAATTCAGGCATATACTCGAAGTTCATTCCGTAGATACCGGCGATGAAGGTAAGCGGAATGAAGATGGTGGCAACCGTTGTCAAAACTTTCATCGTCTCATTCATCTTCTGGCTTAGCGATGAAAAATATATATTGGCCAGGCTCTCCAGTGCCGCATAGGTGGCATTCGATTCTTCAATGGCATTGGCACAACTGTTCTTCAGGTCGCGATAATATTTTCTGTTTTTTTTGTCGATAAAACGCGTACGGTCTTTCATGATGTTGGTCAGCGCTTCCTTGAAGGGTGCCAGCGACTTTTTGATTTTGTCAACATCCTTTTTATTCTTTTCGATGAGCAACAAAGTAGATTGTTTCGGGTTGGTGATCGTCTCCTTTTCAATCAAGGCCACCTCCTGGTTGATAGTGTCCAGGGTTTCGAAGTAGTTGTCCAGAATGGCGTCAAGCAATTGAAACAAAAGAAAATCGCATTCCCGTTTTCGGACTAGTCCAAGGCCCTCCCTTAATTTATTGCGGATGTGTTCGAAGTGGTCGCCCTTCTCCTCCTGAAATGAAACCACGTAATTTTTGCCAAGCACAAACGAAAGCTGTTCAATCTTGAGTTGTTGATCTTCCACTTTTTGGATGGACTTGACGCTGAAATAGATGTAATCGTCATAATCATCCACTTTCGGGCGCTGCGTGGTATCGATCAGGTGCCGGATGGTGAGTCGTTCAAGGTTAAGCGCCTCCCCAATTTGTTCCATTAAATCGACATCATGAATTCCATGCAAATTGAGCCAATAGTTGTGGGTCTGACTGGCGGTGTCAATGATGGTATAGTCGGCCTTTTTATCGCTTTCGATACAGTCGGTTGCATTGTATGTAAAAAGCTGGAGACTGACTTCATCCATCTTTTTCTGACCGATGAAGGTAAGTTCGCTTTTACCTTTTGCTTCACTCTTAATCTTTGAATAGAAGTTGAAATTAATTCCGGTGATGCTACCGGTGATCTGGGTGAGCGATCGCAGGCTATTGAGCAAAACTTCATCCGGTTTTTTCAATGCCTGTATCAGGTTTTCCGGCTTAAATGGCTCGAGTATCTTTTTCTTTTCAAACTTCATGGTCAGGGCAATTGCGTTGAACCTGCTTTTCCAGATCGGAGTACATCTTAGTAAAAATAACACATTTCATGGCTTAATCCTGAACGTGTCATCAATCGTAATTTCAGCAGTAGTTAATCGTTCAATGAACTTTGATATATTTGAGCCGAATTGAAAATATATAATCGTATGAAAAATTTTCGCATCCTCCTGGCAATTCTCCTCGTCAGTGAATTTGCCTTGGCACAAATCAACATTCCTGCCGTCAGCCCGACATTTGAAGAGAAGGGTATGGTTGGCTTTGCTGAAGTTAAGGTGGTTTACTCACGCCCAAGCGCCAGGGGTCGGAAGGTGGCTGGGAATCTTATTCCCTATGGTGAGGTATGGAGGACGGGCGCTAATGCCTCAACGAAAATTAGTTTTAGCGAGGCGGTGAAGTTGGATGGCCATCCTGTTCCTGCTGGCGAATATGCACTGTACACGATTTTCTCTGAGGAAAAGGCAACGATCATTTTGAGTAAAAACCTGACCTTGTGGGGAGCGGCCGGTTACAACCCTGGCGAAGACGCACTTAGATTTGATGTTCCCGTAAAACATCCGAGCAGTCATTATGAAACATTTACCATCAGTTTTTCCGATTTTACCCGAAACACGGCCAACCTGAATTTGAAATGGGAGAACACGAAGGCTATGTTTAGCATAGAATCGGAAGTGGACTCCAGGGTGATGGCGGATATCAAGTCGCAATTGATTGATGGCACACCAGAAGACAAGGACAGTTATTATGACGGGGCCGAGTACTACTACGACACCAATCGGGATTCAAAACTGGCATTGTCATGGATTGATCAAGCGATTGTGGCCAGCAAGGAACCTAAGTACTGGATGTGGCACCTGAAGGCAAAACTTCAGGCCCGGTTGAACCAAAAAGTAGAAGCGATCGGCACAGCAAAAAAGGCCATGGATCTGGCAAAAGTTGCGGGAAATATGGACTATGTGCGACTTAATGAAGATTTGATTGCCTTAATGAAGCATTGAAAAAAAGTGGGTACAGTAGGGATTTGGCTGGAATTGCTTTTTTCCTACTTTTGTCTATGCGTAATTTTCAGATCAGGCGTAAATCGAGCGCTCATATCATTACAACGATTGTTTTGTTAATCTCCTTTGGCTCCTGCAAGGAAAAGGATGAAGGTGTACCCACCATTAAGTTTCTTGCAAAGGAGGTGGTTTATTCGGAGGCGGATCGAATTGTGAAAATACCGGTGACCATGGACGGGGAGCGAAACATTCGAACCAAGCTTGGGTACAAGTGGACAACGGGAGATGGTACTACTTTTTTTGGTGGTGACTTTGACTTTAATACGGAGAACGTATTATTCGGGTCGTTCCAAAAGGTGGCTCATATCGAGTTAAGTATAATTGAGGACGAACAGCTTGATACACATGATATAATATTCCTTCAACTTCAACCACCCGCGGATGCTGGCGCGAAGCTGAGCGACAAACCCAATGAAACTATATTTAAGGTCACCATAAATAATAACGATGTGTTGCCACCGGATACCTTTCAAGCCGACCTTACCTGGCACCGATCAAACCCTTACGATCGAATTTCTGAAATGAATCTGGATTTGTATGTGCAGACTGGATTAAAGGTTAGCAATGGCCAGGTGACGGATTTAGGTAAAACCTTTACGTCAGGTGCAAATACAGGAGGGTTTGAAACGATTAAAATCAAAAAGTCGGATCCCAAAACGACCTATTTCATAGTTGTATTTTTTCAACGAGCGATTCTAGCGGAGTCAGTCACTTACACGCTTACATTCAATGGCATGGGTTTTAGTAATAAAACCTTTACTAATACATGGCTCGGTACCGATGTAGGTGCTGCAGTTATTTACACCTATACCAATTCTGGACGTGAAGGGGGCAGGACAGAATCGAATGACCTGAACGGCTACCAGGTAGTCAATTTCAAACCTCCTGGGATGTAAGGACAACTGTTTTCATGCTGGTTTAGGCTCAAAAAGTAAAACTACCCGCCAGGGTAGGCATAAACTATCCCGTCAGGATAGGTCTTTATGGTAGTTCAGGGATGAAATTTCTCCCACAATCAAAAACTACCATTACCATGAAAAAATTAATCTATTTAATTGGCGCGTGGCTTGCGGCTCTTGGCAGTGTGCAGGCTCAAATTGAACTTATTCAGGACCTGAACCCCGGCACCATAGACCGGGTGATCCCTGCAAGCGCTGAGGGTGGACTCGCTCTTACGCCTCTGGGGGACCATTTGTTGTTTTTCCTCAGCAACCATCCCACCTATGGCCAGGAGCTATGGAAGATGAATGCCAACGAAGAAATTACATTGGTGAAAGACATCTTCCCCGGCATAACGGACGGAGTCATCAGCTACACCATGCCGGTCTATAATGGCAAAGCCTACTTCACCGGAGCAGACAGGGAGGGCGTATTCAATTTGTACCAAACCGATGGCTCTGATGAAGGTACCATTGTTGTTAAGACGCTCTATACAGGGGAACTTGAGGAGCACCGGCTCAGAGAAAGCCTGATTTTAAATGGTAAACTACTCTTTCAAATAGGAATTAGCGAAGGTGAAGATCATGTTTGGATAACGGATGGTACTGCTGCTGGAACCTCACTGCTGTCCACTTCAATCTTTCTCGATGAAGCTGCCATCATTGGAAACAAGGCACTTTTGGTGGGCACCGATGAAGTACATCGTTATGAACTTTGGGAAACGGATGGAACCGTAGCTGGAACGCGCTTATTAAAGGACATTTACCCTGGCACAAATGATTCGGATCCTGAATACATGACAGCCTTGAACGGTGTAGTTTACTTTAGTGCCTATACAGATGATGATGGTGAAGAGCTATGGAAATCAGATGGTACACCGGAGGGCACAGTGATGGTAAAGGATATTCATCCTGGACCGTCAGGAAGTTACCCACAGCAACTTACAGTCTTCGAAGGTAAAATCTATTTCAGCGCAGTTGGTAGCAATACCGAGGGACAAGAGCTATGGGTGACGGATGGAACTTCTGGGGGCACACAGATGGTGAAGGATATTTGGCCTTTGAACAACCATAGCAATCCTCAGTTGTTTTTCGTACACAACGGTGAATTGTTTTTTACGGCTCAAGCCGATGGAACGGGCTTTGAGCTATTCAAAACAGATGGTACTTCTATGGGCACCGTTCTGGTGAAAGACATCAACACCATGGGCGTGTCAGCCCAATCCTATCCTGAAAATCATTTTGTCCTAAATAACGTCCACTACTTTAGCGCAGTTGATGGAATCAAAACCGGATTGTGGAAAACGGATGGTACGGAAGGTGGTACAGTTTTGATAACCCACCTGGGTGAGACCACCAATTCTCAAAACCTTATTGATGTAACCACTCTGAATAACAAGGCTTACTTTGCCCTCAGCCAGGAGGCGCAATTGTACAGAACCGATGGCACTGCGGAAGGAACAATCAAACTGCAACACAGCGTTGAAGTGGGCAACGATTCGAAGCCCAAGAATTTCACTCCCACATCAACAGGAATTTTTTTCAATGGTGTTTCGGAGGATGGCGAGGTTGGTAATCTATATTTCATCAATGGAGCCTCAATTACCAACGTCAACGAAGCGGGAATGCTGGTTAGTAATGACACTGGAGATGGTAGAACAGCCCTGGAAGGACAATTCGCAAATGGAAAATTGTTCTTCAAAGCTTTTACGGACGAGGAAAATGACGATGATGAATTGTGGACATCTGACGGTACACTGGCAGGCACGCACATGGTTAAAGATATTAATCCGGATGGCCCGAGTTACCCAAACTGGTTATTCAGTTTCAACGATAAGGTTTACTTCAGCGCGCAGAACAATTCCTCATCCAACTATGAGCTATGGGTGACTGATGGAACAGAAGGAGGAACCACCCTGGTTAAAGAAATTAATCCAGGAGCATCAGGTTCTAATCCTTCCCAGTTCTATGCTTTTGGTGATGAATTCATATTCAAGGCTCATTCCGATGCGAATGGCTTTGAATTATGGAAGTCAGACGGCACGACCGGTGGAACGGTAATGGTAAAGGATCTGTACACCGGTACGGCCGCTGGCGTGGATAACGTTTATGGAGTATTTGGCAATAAAATATTCATAAGAGGAACGGCTGGGGGACCAGAGGGGCGAGAGTTATGGACCTCAGATGGTACAGCCGATGGCTTTGAATTACTTGGGGATTTCAATCCAGGATTGAGTACAGGCCAGTTTCGAGAGCAGGCATTCACGGAGATTGGCAATAAAGTATTGTTTGTAACTGAAGGGAAAATATGGTCAACTGATGGAACTTCAGCGGGCACATCGATAATTGAGAACGAAGAGATTGATGGGTATTACTTTGAAGCCAAAGTTGGAGTGATGAACGACAAAATGATTTTTGTGGCCTACCATGGATTAGACGAGGATGGAAATTACATAATCAATTTGTATTCCACTGATGGCACAAATGCCGGCACCGGTATTCTAATGGCTGATATTGTTATTGACCATGATAACGTAGATTCTTATGATGGTGCCTATTTTTATAACGCAACTGAGTCAGGGGGTAAACTGTATTTCACCCTGGGACGGGGCATCTTCACAACTAATGGAACTGCTTCAGGAACAACCTATATAGCCACCGACAAAGACGATGAAAAATTGTACGCAAAATATCCCGTCTTCGCGAATGGAAAATTATATTTCACCGGCAGGCAATCGAACGATGGAACTACAACCATTTTTCAATCTGACGGTACCCAGGCAGGAACCTTCCCGATTGACAATGGTGGGGTAGACATCAGACGTAACCTGTACGTGATCGATGACTATTTGTATTTTGCAGGATTTTCCATTGATATTGGTGAAGAGCCTTACCGCTTCAATGCAAGTAAACAAGTTCAATTCATTTCATTTCCAGCCATTGATGATCAGGTTGCCAGTACAGCTTTGACATTAAATGCGACCGCGAGCTCGGGGTTACCGGTAAGTTTTGAAATAGTTGATGGGCCGGCCATTGTTTCCGGTAATTCTCTTACATTTTCTGGTGAGGGTACAGTCGTGGTGAAAGCCAAACAACCAGGGAACAGTACCTATCATCCGGCAACTTCCGTTGTACAAAGTTTTGACGTAGCTAAAGCAGAGCAAACTATTACTTTCAGTCCCATTGAAAATAAATTTTTAGAGGCGGGTTCATTTACACTGGTGGCTTCAGCTTCATCGGGATTAAGCTTAACCTTTGAAGTGGTTACGGGAGCCGTTTCTATTGAAGGAAACACCCTGACCATGACTGCAGTTGGTGATGTCACCCTTCGGGCGACTCAATCTGGAAACGAGATATACCTCCCTGCCGCACCAGCGGAACAAAGTTTTAAGATCGGACTGGTTACCGGATTACCAGAGAAAATGGTTTCAGGGATTCAGGCTTATCCTAATCCGGTGCTCAACTCAATTACCGTAAAACCTCATGGAAAGAATAATCAATTAAATTTTACTGACCTCAACGGAAGATCGATGATGATCTTGCAAAGTGATACCGATGAAGCGCTGGACATTGACTTGTCGGCATGGCCGGCAGGATTCTATATCCTTCAAGTTGCCAACGAGATAGGTATCAGACAGATGAAAATTCTAAAGAAATGATGAAGGTCTGCGAATTAACCATTAAAAGAAATTAAGATGAAAAATATAAAATACCTTATTTCAACTGCCTTAATTATTGCAGTGATACTTTCGACCGGTTGTAAAAAGAAGAATGACGATCCCACACCACAGGATAATCAGAAGAAGCTGCTTATTAATAATGGGGTGGCCTGGATACTTGGTTCCGTGACCAAAGATGGCCTGGATGTAACGGATCAGTTTCAGGGCTTCCAATTGATCGTAGGCGATTTTACCTTTTCCACTTCAAAGTCACTTCCATCAGCCTGGCCAGCTTCCGGCACATGGTCGTTTGCCAATGAAGCTGGAACGCTGGTAAATCGTAACGATGGCGTGCAGATTCAGGTTCAGGTTTCAGCAACTAGTTTGAAGCTGACTTTTTCTGTAACTGGGTTAGGAGGAGGTGGCCGGGTTGGCAGCGTTGACGGTGGCTACGTGTTCGACCTGGTGCCAGGATAGGGCAAGCCTTAGTAATTTAATGCGCTCATTGCCAATGGCTTCAGCAAATTGAAAACGGTAGCCTGAAGGAGTTTTAACAGAAAGTCTTACTTTGGTACATATCATTGCATGGTATGCGCCAATTAGGTTCTATCCTGATTCTGTTGACACTCACTTGGGCAGCTGCACTGGGGCAGGGTAGTGAGCGCATTCTTTTTAATGATAAGGCTGTTGCGATGTATGATAAGATTTTGTCAACTCGCAACCCTAACGCTGTCCTAGATATCCTCAATAGTTTTTCTATTGAACATGTACCAGAGGATTCTCTCAAGTCCTACTTCTATTATTATAAAGGTTCTGCATTCGGCCAACTCTCGGTTTTCGACTCAGCAGTATTTTATGTGGATAAGGCCAAACAAGTTTTGCCCAGCGGTCACCCTATTATTGAAATCCAAATCTATAGAGCCTACGGGAATATCAACTGGGCTCGTAATTTTTATCATCTCGCATTGTCCGACTACGAGGGCGCGCTCAAGATAGCCGATAGTCTCCGGAATGCCGAATTTCAAATTTCCTTGCTGGGAAATATTGGTGGGATATATGCAAAGCTTGACAATTTACAGCTGGCCCTGGATTATACGCTAAAAGCGGAACAGATTTCGGAACAATCGGGAGTCGTGCGACCGCGCAGCCACATGAAGATCGGAACTTACCTAATAGAATTGGGGCGCTACGAAGAGGGATTGAAGAGTTTAGAGAAAACACAATCCCTTATAGAAATCGATGGCAAAGATTCTATTGCCCTGGGTGTTAACTATATTAACAAGGCTCAGGCTCATCTTGAGTTGAAGCATCTTAAAGAGTGTCGTCAGTCGCTTGAATTGGCTCAGACAATTTTGAACCGGGTGGGATTTGAGTACCCTTCGTTGTATATGACGTGGGCTAGTTATGGACTGATCAGCAATAATATGCCCTTGGTAAAGTCCAATCTTGATAAAGCTTTCGAAGTCGCCCTACATCAGCGCGATAAGGACGAAATAAAGAAAGTGACAGCAATAGCAAAGCAATTTGCATTAAAACAAAATCGATTAGCCGATGCAATCAGGTATCAGGACGAGATTTATGCGCTAAACGACTCGATAAAAGAAAGCCGTATGGTGAACCGTGTTTACGAGTTACAGACCCTGTATGAGACGGAACAGAAGGTGGCGGAGATTGAAAGATTGAAACTCGAAAATCTTTTGAAAGAGGCTACACTTGCAAGGACCCGTGGTCAACTTACGGGGAGTATTGTTATTGGCGCATTGCTGGCAACATTGGGCGTTGTATTTTTTGTATTTCGCAATAAAAAAGTAGCAGCAGAGAAAGCTCAACAGGAGTTTCAAATGGACGCTTTGAAGCAAAGAATTATGGAAATTCAGGCCGGATCACTCTCTTACGACAACCTCGAGTTGGAATCAATCAATAGCAAGATTAAAAACGTACTGAGCGAGCGGGAATTAGAGACACTCAAATTGGTACTTGCTGGACAATCAAATAAAGAAATAGGCGAGAAGCTTTTCATTTCTGTGAACACGGTGAAGTTTCATCTTAAAAATATCTATGAGAAGATCGGAGTGGCCAATCGAAAAGAGGCTTTGCAGTTTGCCTTAAAGGCAAATCAGTAGTTGTTTTGTGGGATGTACTGGATTCGAACCAGTGACCTCTTGCCTATCAAGCAAGCGCTTCCAGCCTGCCTTGGTAGGAGGTACCGGACTCGAACCGGTGACCCTCGCCCTGTCAAGGCGATGCTCTAAACCAACTGAGCTAACCTCCTATAATTACGGCTGGCAGGTAAACCAGCTGAGCTAACACCCTTGATTAACTTATCTAGGCGTATAACGCCACCTTTTGCTCCGCTACTTTATCGTTGGATATGTATTCGTCATACGTCATCAGTTTATCGATGTTACCATTAGGTGATAATTCGATAATCCGATTCGCTACGGTGTTGGTAAACGTGTGGTCATGTGATGTAAACAATACCGTACCGGGAAAATCTTGTAACGCATTGTTGAATGCCTGAATGGATTCCAGGTCAAGGTGGTTGGTGGGCTCGTCCAATATCAAAAGATTGGCGCCCTGCAACATCACGCGAGAAACCATGCAGCGCACTTTTTCTCCTCCGGATAATACGCTGCATTTTTTAAAAACTTCCTCTCCCGAAAATAGCATCTTGCCAAGAAATCCACGGATGTATACTTCGTCTTTTTCTTCCTCCGAAAATTGGCGCAGCCAGTCAATAAGGTTGTCTTCGGATTGGAAATACTTTTCGTTATCGTTGGGGAGGTAAGCGCTGGTGATGGTTTGTCCAAATTTGAATTCACCCTCGTGGGGTTTTAGCTCTCCCGCGAGAATTCTAAACAGCGTGGTGATTGCCAAACTGTCTTTGCTTAGAAAAGCTATCTTGTCTCCTTTGTTCACATAAAAATCGAGTTTACTAAAAAGTGTTCGATCTTCTGCTTTGGCAGTTAATCCCTCAACGTGTAAGATCTGATCACCGGCAGTCCGGCCTTGTTGAAAAATGATAGCTGGATACCTGCGGTTGGAAGGCTGGATGTCATCAATGTTAATTTTCTCCAACAGTTTTCTGCGGCTCGTAGCCTGTCGCGACTTAGAGGCATTGGCGCTAAACCGTGCAATAAATGCCTGCAGTTCTTTCTTCTTGTCCTCGGCCTTTTTGTTGGCGCTTGATCGCTGTGACAACGCCAGTTGGCTTGACTCGTACCAGAACGAATAGTTACCGGTGTATAATTTAATCGCCTTAAAATCGATATCCACTATATGCGTACAAACCGTGTCCAAAAAGTGACGATCGTGAGAAACAACAATCACCGTATTTTTAAATTCTAAGAGAAAATCCTCCAGCCAGGTGACCGTGTGAATGTCAAGGTCGTTGGTTGGCTCATCAAGAATGAGAATGTCGGGATTGCCAAAGATAGCCTGGGCCAAAAGCACGCGTACTTTCTGATTCCCACTCAGGTCTTTCATGAGACTGTAATGGACACTTTCATCAATGCCCAGTCCGCTCAACAGAGCAGCGGCATCGGACTGCGCGTTCCATCCGTCCATCTCTGCAAATACCCCCTCAAGTTCGGACGCGCGTACACCATCTGCTTCAGAGAAATCCGGTTTTTCGTAGATGGCGTCTTTTTCCTTCATGATGCTCCACAGCTTGCTGTGGCCCATGATTACCGTGTCCAGTACAGGAACCTCATCAAATTCAAAGTGATTTTGGCGCAACACGGCCATGCGTTTTCCCGGATCAATGCTTACGTGTCCGGCATTGGGATCTATGTCGCCTGCCAGAATCTTAAGAAAGGTAGACTTACCGGCACCGTTGGCGCCAATGACACCGTAGCAGTTTCCGCCTGTGAATTTGATGTTTACCTGGTCAAAAAGGACCCTTTTTCCGAATTGAAGGGTGAGGTTGTTGGCTGCAATCATAAGCAGTTAAAAATGAAGCCGCAAAGGTAAGAATATTAAGCCTCTTTAGCATAAAGGCGTGGAAAATTGGACATGGCCGAACTGGCTCGAAAAGGGCAGGTTGATGGAATAGTTTTTGGCGACTTATTGCCAATTGGTTAGTATTAGAAGCTCACGCAAAACGCAATCCATGAAAATAGCATTTCCTTTCCTGGCCATTATATTGTCATTTGGCTGCCTGGCCACGGACAATTATCCGAAAAATCCGGACATCGATATACAACATTATCGTTTTGCGCTTATTCTCTCTGACGACACGGATGAGGTGAGGGGAGAGACGGAAATTGAAGTATTGTTAAAGAAGGCAGGCATTACCCAGTTGCGTTTTGATTTGATTAAAAAATCCTCGACCGCCAAAGATAAGGGGATGTTGGTAACCGATGTGACGGCAAATGGCCAGGCCCTGGTTTACGTTCACGAAAATGATGTACTTCTTGTCGATCTTCCTAAGCCTTCAGCTGCAGAGAAAAAAATTAAAGTAAAAATTAGATATGCAGGCGTACCGGCAACGGGCTTGATCATTGGACCAAACAAATACAATGACCGTACTTTCTTTAGCGACAACTGGCCCAATAAAGCAAGGCATTGGCTACCCACTGTTGATCACCCCTATGATAAAGCAACGAGTGAAATGATCGTTACCGCTCCTGTTCGCTATCAGGTGATATCCAACGGACTGAAAATGGAGGAAAGCAATTTAGACAATGCCATGAGGCGGACACATTGGAAACAGTCTGTACCCATCGCCACCTGGCTCTACGTGCTGGGTGTTGCCGAGTTTGCCGTGCAATATGTTGATACGTTTGATGGAAAGTCAATTGAAACGTGGGTATATAAACAAGACCGTGCAGCAGGTTTTTATGACTTTGCGGTGCCCACAAAGGAGGCCATGGAATTTTATACTGAATATGTTGGACCATACGCCTATGAGAAGTTAGCCAATGTTCAATCTAACAGTGTTGGCGGTGGGATGGAGGCCGCCTCTGCTATATTTTATGATTCAAAATCCGTTACGGGAGAGCGGACCGAGCGCTGGCGGAACGTAATCATCCACGAAATCGCTCATCAATGGTTTGGTAATGCCGTGACCGAATACGACTGGGATGACGTGTGGCTAAGCGAGGGTTTTGCTACATATTTCACCTTATTGTTTATAGAGCACGCCTATGGCCGCGATGAATTTGTCAAAGGTTTGAAAACCTCCCGTGAAACCATTTTCAATTTTTACAAAAGTAATCCCGACTACCGCATCGTCCATGACAACCTCAACGATATGGGAAAAGTGACCACCATCCAAACCTATCAAAAGGGAGCGTGGATTTTGCATATGCTGAGAAGCAGAATAGGGGACGAGGCTTTCCAACAGGGAATCAGGATGTACTACAACAAATACATGAATTCAAATGCGACCACCGCTGACTTCATCAAGGAAATGGAAATGGCATCGGGCGAGGACCTCAGCACATTTTTCAGGCAATGGCTGTACCAGGGTGGAAATGTCGAGCTAGAGGGAAGTTGGCGATATGATTCAAGGGCTAAAAAGGTTGTAGTCACCCTTCGACAAGTCCAAACGAAGTACAAGTTTGATGTGCCTATTGAACTGGCTATTTACGAAAAGGGAGTTGAGAAGCCTCGTTTGGAAACGATAGCGATGAATGATAGCTCCGGTGAATATGAATTTGCTGTGGATGCGGTGCCCGTTCGAATTGAACTCGATCCGAACACCAGGCTGCTGGCTTCCTGGATCTTTGTAAAGAACTAACGCAGGGGAGATTCATTGAAATTCCTTGATTAACTTGAATGTACATTTAAGTCGGTTGTCCAGATGGAGACGCTAGAAATTCTAATCGATATCAGGAAAATAGTTAGGTCAATCAACCTGGAATCAAAACGGGTTCAAAAGGATTTTGGGATTAGCATCCCTCAGTTGATCTGCTTAGGTCATATTGACAAAGCATTGAATAAGCGAGCCACGCACGGTGAACTGATGAAGTTGCTGAGTTTGAATTCCAGTACGGTCACGGGGATCGTGAACCGGCTCGAAAAAAAGAATTTAACCAGGCGGTTGCCAAAGAAGGGCGACAAGCGGATTACTTTTATTGGTATTACGGCTGCGGGCAGTGAGGTGGTGAGAAAAGCGCCCGATATATTGCACGACCAGTTGGCAGCTAAAATCAGGGCTTTACCGAAAGGCAGTCAGCAAAAAATAAAGGAAGCGTTGGCCATGATCGTAGAGGCCATGGAGATCGGAAAAATGGAGGCCGCACCGCTTATTACGATCGATGATCCCATAGAGCGTTTAAACCCACATTGAGGTAGGTAGATTTTAACGGAAAACCTTGTGTTTTGGCCTAATTTGGCCTACTTTTGCATAAGTTCTATAGAACATAATAGTCTGTAGAATGAGGAATCGTATCCGCAAAACGAACTGAATACTTCTCTTTAACATAGACCCAAGTAATGAATTACTCAACAGACGAAATTTCCTTAATCAAGGACGCCAATAAGGTATCCGATTTGCCATCGAAAATTACAAACGCAGAGCAATTGGAGGTGCTGGGTGAGTTGGCGATACCTAATCCCAACAAGGAAATGGTATCTGCCAGGGATATCGCGCACCGTAAGTTTCAAAATGGACCATTTTGGAAACGCATTCCTGCATTTAAAAATGTTACAGAAGAACAATTTTTAGACACCAAATGGCAAAATAAAAACAGTGTTCATAAGATAGCGAAGCTGGGAGCAATCATTGAAGAACTTACTTCCCCGGAGTTTGTAAAAGACGCGATCAAGGGGATGGAAGAGGCGCCAATGAATCTCAGGTTGTCGCCCTACATCATCAGTCTGATCAATTGGGATGATCCCTACAATGATCCGCTGCGCATACAGTTTCTGCCGCTTGGTGCCTCGCGAGAGCCTGATCATCCAAAGCTGACACTGGATTCGCTCAGTGAGCAGGATGATTCTCCGGTACCGGGATTAGTACACCGGTATTTTGATAAGGCACTGTTCTTGCCGCTGGACGTTTGCCCCGTGTACTGCCGCTTTTGTACGAGAAGTTATGCCATCGGCAGCGATACAGATTTGGTGGACAAAGTAAACTTCAAGCCGATTCCCGATAATTGGAATAAGGCGTTCGCCTACATCGCTTCGCGTCCTGAGATAGAAGACATTGTGATCTCCGGTGGTGATGCTTACATGCTTGTACACACCCGCATTCGACAGATTGGTGAAATGTTATTGAACATCCCTCACATCCGCAGAATCCGTTTTGCAACCAAAGGGCCAGCTGTGATGCCCATGAAAATATTGACGGACACAGAATGGACAGATGCATTGGTGGATATGGTGGACCTTGGAAGAAGCATGGGGAAAGAGGTCGTATTGCACACCCATTTCAATAGCGCCAATGAAATCACACAGATTACGAAAGACGCAATGGATTTACTTTTCAAGAGAGGAGTGACCGTTCGGAATCAGAGTGTAATGATCAAAGGGGTGAATGACTCAGCGGAGGAGATGATTCATTTGGTGCGCAAGCTTGCGTACATGAACGTTCAGCCTTATTATGTTTACCAGCACGATATGGTGAAGGGCACGGAGGAGATGCGAACCAGCGTGGCGCAGACACAGGAAGTGGAACGAGCGGTTCGCGGTGTTACAGCCGGATTCAATACACCATTGTTTGTAACAGACGCACCAGGTGGTGGCGGGAAGCGTGATGTGCATAGTTTTGACTACTACGACAGGACTACAGGAATCAGTGTATATAGAAGCCCGAGTGTGGATGCGGATAAGATTTACCTTTACTTCGATCCGATCAGCTCATTATCTGAAGAAGGACAGAAATTGTGGGAGGATGAATCGTTGCACCAGGATTTGATTGAAAATGCGATCAAAGCATCTGGGTTTTCTAATTTAACCATGGCTGTTTAAAAGATACCTCGTTGCACGTCATTGACTATGTGATCTTCGCCCTGTACTTCCTGGGGGTACTGGGCGTTGGGATTTATTTTTTCTTCAAGAACGAAAACCATGAAGATTACTTTGTAGGAGGAAGGTCGATTTCGTCTTTTCACGTGGGTCTTTCGATCGTGGCGACTGACGTTGGTGGTGGATTTTCAATAGGACTTGGTGGGCTCGGATTTGTTATGGGCATATCGGGAAGCTGGTTATTGTTCACTGGCCTCGTAGGCGCATGGCTGGCAGCAATTTTTACAGTACCTAAACTTAAAAAACTGGATATCGAATCCGGCTACCTCACATACCCCGATTTTCTTAAAGCCAAATATGGCCACCAGGTGGCTATGTTTGCTGCTGTCATTTCAGGTATCGGGTACCTGGGCTTTACGGGCGGACAAATATTGGCTGGAGCCAAGTTGGCTGCGGGTAGTGTGTTTGCAGGTCTATCAAGTTTCGACCCTCTGTCATTTTCATTATTCGTTATTGCCGCGGTCATCCTGTTGTACACGGTACTGGGTGGCATCAAGGCGGTCATCTATACCGACACGGTTCAGTGGATCGTGTTGCTCTCGGGGCTGATGTTTTTAGGATTGCCTTTTGCGTATGTTAAGTTGGGTGGTTGGGAAGCGATCCGTGAAGCATTGCCGGATTCTCATTTTAGTTTGGCCAATGTATCTGCTGTTACTTTAATCAACTGGTCGTTCACTATCATTCCCATCTGGTTTATTGCCATGACATTGTATCAACGGGTATATGCAAGTCCGAACGTGAAGGAAGCCAGGCGCGCCTTTTTTATTGCAGGCTTTTTTGAGTATCCGCTCATGGCATTTGTCGGTGTGGGACTGGGCATGCTGGCGCGCGTGGCATTTCCACAAAGTGATTCAGAGATGGCCTTACCATTGATGTTGAATCATGTACTGCCGATCGGGGTATCTGGTTTTTTATTGGCCTCTTATTTTTCTGCCGTGATGTCCACAGCCGACAGTTGTTTGATTGCTTCATCCGGCAATTTCACCAACGACATTATCGTAAGGTTGTTTAAGGCGAAGTTTTCGGATATAGCGATTATCAGGTTATCACAAATCGTGACCCTGGTTGTCGGGTTATTGGCCTTAATGCTGGCCAGCCGCTTTCAATCGGTATTGGATATTGTGCTGCAGGCTTACGGCTTTATGGTTTCCGGGTTGCTGGTGCCAACATTGGTGGCTTACTTCTCCAGTAAGACTGACGCGACTGCAGCTGTCGTTAGCATGATTGGGGGAGGAGGATTTACGCTGGTGTCTATTCTGGCAGAGGTGAATTTACCGTTCGGGCTTGAACCGACCGTTTATGGATTGGCGCTTGCTGCCATACTTTATTTCATAACATTTAATCTGAAAAGGAATGTTTGATAAAATTGAAAAATTAGACAGTTCATTGATTCAGCATGGTCCGAATAACGACCGGGTTTATTTGATGAAACTTGCTGAGAAGGATGCGCCTGTCATCATTGACAAGTTGCATGACCTGTCTGTGATGAAAAAATACACAAAGATTTTTGCTAAAGTGCCCGGCAAGATGGTGGACGATTTTATCGATCACGATTTTAAAGAAGAGGCCACTATCCCAAAGTTTTTCAAAGGAAAAGAGCCGGCACATTTTGTATCCCGGTTTATAGGGGCTGCAAGGTCTTTTCTTCCCTCTGCTAAAAAGAAGAGGATAAGGCAAAATATCGAGGTAGCGTTGGCCAAGAAGGATCAAAATGGACTGAATAAACCCGATGCCGAGTTCAGGGAACTCAGGCAAGAGGACGCAGGACAATTGGTTGATTTGTATGAAAAGACATTTAAGGTCTATCCATTTCCGATTTTTGATGAAGCGTACATTAAAAAAACGATGGAAGAAAATATTGATTACTTCGGGGCGTTCGAGGACGACAAATTGATCGCGGCTTCCTCGGCAGAAAAGGACGTTGAAAACAAGAATGCAGAGATGACGGATTTTGCAACGCTTCCGAAACATCGCGGCAAGAATCTCTCCTATTTTTTATTAAAAGAAATGGAGGAGGAAATGATCCGGCAGGATTATAAAACACTGTTTACCATAGCGCGGGCAGAGTCGATAGGAATGAACGCAACTTTTGCCCGGACGGATTATGAATTTGCCGGTACGCTGGTAAACAACACGTTGATAGGGGAGGATATCGAGAGTATGAATGTCTGGTATAAGAATTTGTAATTCAAGTTACAGGTTACAAGTTTCAGGTTTCAGGTTTCAGGTTGCAAGTTTCAAGTTTCAAGTTCTGGCTTCAACCTGGCCTACGAACCTGAAACCTGAAACTTGCAACCTGAAACTTGCAACCTGTAACCTGCAACCTGCTACCTTAAACTACTTCTCCACAATAGCCGCCACACCCATTCCCCCAGCAGTGCAAACAGAAATCAAACCCCGGCCTTTTCCTTTTTGATTTAATAATTTTGCCATCGTACCAACCACGCGAGCGCCTGTCGCGCCAAACGGATGACCTAATGCAACGCTGCCGCCTTTCACATTCATCTTGCTGCGATCGATAGATCCTAGCGCTTTGTTTAAACCTAATTCCTTTTTACAATACTCATCACTTTCCCATGCCTTCAATGTGCACAACACCTGACCGGCAAAAGCTTCGTGAATTTCATAAAAGTCAAAATCCTGCAATGTCAGGTTATTGCGTTTCAATAATCGCGCAACAGCCAATGTAGGTGCCATGAGCAAACCTGCCCCCTGTACGAAGTCAACGGCTGCCGCTTCGCAGTCGGCAAAGAATGCTTGCACGGGCAAGTTGTTGGCTCTCGCATATTGTTCTGATCCGAGATAAACTGCACCGGCTCCGTCTGTAAGAAGCGTACTGTTACCTGCTGTCAGCGATCCGGCTCCGCTTCGATCAAATGCGGGCTTCAGCTTTCCCAGTTGCTCCATGCTTGAGTTGTCGCGCACGATGGTGTCTTTGGTCACACCTTTGTAGGAGACAAGCAGATCATTATAAAATCCTTCTTTATAAGCTGCCGCGGCCTTCTGATGACTTTCCAGTGACAACTGATCCTGTTCTTCACGGGTGACCTTCCATTCTTTTACCATCTTTTCGGTATGCTGCCCCATCGACATGCCTGTCCTGGGTTCTACCACGGCAGGGTATGCCGGGCTGAGGTCTCCAAAACCTATCTTTAATATTTTCGACAGTCGCTGGCCGAATGATTTTGCGCCATTCAATTCAATGAGTTTCCAGGCAAGCTTACGTTGTACCATGATGGGCAGGTCGCTGTTTGTGTCGCTGCCACCAGCAACACCTGAATCTATTTGTCCTGCTGCAATCTTCAGTGCCACCAGGTTGATGGTTTCCAGACTCGTACCGCATGCCCGCTGGACATTAAAGGCGGGAGTGTTGGGGTGGAGACCGGTGCCCAATACCACTTCTCTGGAGAAATTCCATTCGGTAGATGGATGCATGACGGCACCAAATGCTACATCGCCAAGCAGTTTGCCGGATAGGTTATACTTGTCTACTATGCCCTGCAGGGTAGCGGTGAGCATTTCCTGGTTGGTGGTTTGTTTGTATTGCTGAAAGGATTTGACGAAGGGAATACGAAGGCTGCCAAGAATGGCTACACGGTTGTTGACGTTGCGCATAGGATATGAATTATTCGATCAATTTAGAAATAATATTGTACAGACAAAGTATTCGAATATTTCGTTCCACCCTTTATGCTTATGCACAAATACAATAACTTACGTCATGGCTGAGACAATGAAATCAATCGAAATTGGAGTTTCCGAGCGCACGGGTTCGGTTTCTGCATTGGCACTGGTCCCCAAAAAAGCATCAACACTGTTGGTACTCGCCCACGGAGCAGGCGCATCCATGACTCATGTGTTTATGGAATCGACTGCGATAGCCTTAGGTGAAAAAGGTATTGCGACCTTGCGATATAATTTTCCTTACATGGAAAAGGGAAGCAAACGACCTGATCCTCCAGCTGTTGCAGAAAAAACGGTAGGGGTAATAATTGAAAAGGCACATGAGTTATATCCGCAGCTTGCATTGTTTGCCGGAGGCAAATCATTTGGTGGAAGAATGACATCGCAGCGAGTGGCCAAAGAATGCCCTGACTATTTGAAAGGAATCGTATTTTTCGGATTTCCGCTTCATGCTATCGGAAATCCATCTATTGAGCGCGCGGCTCATTTAAAAAGTGTAAAAGTACCCATGCTATTTTTACAGGGAACAAAAGATAAACTGGCCGATATTACCTTGATAAGAAAAGTAGCCAAGGATTTGAAGGGGGCGAAACTGACTGAATTTGAAAATGCAGACCATTCCTTTAAGGTGCCCAAATTAAACATATTGCCGGATTTGGTTTCGGCTGCTGCGGAATGGATGTCGTAAAAAAATAGATTCGATGATAATTAAGGCTTTATTGGCTGGCGCTGTAATTTTTTTCGTGGTGAGTTGCGGCCCCTCGTCTCCGAAACTGGTATGGTCAGATGAATTCGATCGCGGCAACGCGCCCGATACCACCATTTGGAACTACGAACTGGGGGATGGATGTCCCAATTTGTGCGGGTGGGGGAACAATGAAGAGGAATTTTATACGAGCGCAAAGGAAAATATTCGAATTGAAAACGGAGTTCTTCTTATCAATGCAGTTAAAAATGGAGATCAATGGACATCCGCACGCATTACCACAAAGGGCGAACGAAATTTCACCTATGGAAGGATTGAGTTCAAAGCGAAATTGCCACATGGCCAGGGCACGTGGGCTGCGTTATGGATGCTCGGGGAAAGTATCTCCGAAGTGGGATGGCCTGCATGTGGCGAGATTGATATCCTGGAACACGTGGGCAGAAACCCTGGTGTGGTGCAAAGTGCCATGCACACGCCCAGCAATTATGGAGAAACTACCGATAAGGGCGACATGCGAATCGAGTCTTTCGATACCGAGTTTCATGTCTATGCAGCAAATTGGTCTAAAGAAAAAATCGAATTTTCCGTAGATGGTAAAACCTATTATACCTACCAACCGGAATCTCACAGTGCAGAAACATGGCCATTTGATGCACCTTTTTACATTATTATGAACCTGGCGATGGGTGGCGGCTTCGGTGGACCGATTGATCCTTCATTGGAATACGCTCAGATGGAGGTGGATTATGTGAGGGTATATCAGTAGCCGGGATTAATTCCTATTTGTTTAGAAAAATTGATGCGAATCGCCTTGCTGCTTATGCGAATTCGTAAAAAACTAAAAGCACGTAAACAATTGCTGTGGCTAACGTTACAGGTATCATAACTTTGCCATGATACCTCGATCTGAACCCTTGGTCATAAACAAACGAGCTGTATTTTTTCATCTCCTGTTTTGGGTGGTGTACACCGTCATCTTCACCATAACGGATGGTGGATACAACAACCGTTTTGACCGGGCGTTCTATATTGAGTTGGCGCATCTGCCACTGCGATTGATTGTGGTGTATACCAACTATTCTATCTTTTTTCCCAGGCTGCTGCTCAGGGGCAAATATTACCAGTATGCGGGGGTCACATTATTGTCGTTGATTATCGCTGCATTTATTCAGCGGGCCATAATGTTTTATTATGTTAGCCCCATTTTGTATCCGAACACGACAGATGTCGTCTATTTTTTTATTCCTTACAAAATTCTTCAGGCGGGTGTGATTATTAATTCACCACTCGTATTTATGCTGGGCTTTTCCGTATTGCATCATGTGTTTAAGTTGCGAGACAAAGCAGAGCAACTTGAGAAAGAAAATTTGCATGCTGAGCTGAGGTTCCTCCGGTCGCAGATCAATCCTCATTTCTTTTTCAATACATTGAATAGCCTCTATGGCTTAACGCAGGAGCGATCGGACAAGGCCCCGGAAGTAGTGCACAAACTTTCTGAGCTGATGAGTTTTGTGTTGTATGAATCAGACGAGGAGACGATCCCATTGGCCAAAGAACTAAAATACATTAGAAATTATATTGAGTTGGAAGAAGTTAGGTATGGCGATCGTTTTAGTTGCAACCTTAGTGCCAGCGGAAATATGGACATACTGATACCTCCGCTGCTTATGCTGCCATTCATTGAGAACAGTTTTAAGCATGGCATCAGGCATGAATCCAACCGCGGATGGATCAACATTGGCGTAAACGTCACTGGCAATTTATTCACCTTTAAAATCGATAACAGTATTCCATCATCCCCCGATGAAACCGGAGATCATCATGGTTTAGGAATCGCCAATGTTCAGCGAAGGCTGGAATTGTTATATCCATCTAAGTATAATTTGAAACATGGCAGGTCCGGGATGAGTTATAGTGTGTATCTGGAAATAGATTTAACCTGAATGATATGGTTCTGAACTGTTTGGTGGTCGATGATGAGATTTTAGCACAGGGAATTCTGCAGCGATACATTGCTCCCCTCAAAGAATTGAAGGTGGTGGGTGTGTGCAAAAGTGCCATAGAGGCCAACTCCATACTGCAAAAGCAAAAAGTCGATCTGATATTCCTGGACATTGAAATGCCACACATTAGCGGACTGAGTTTCTTAAGTACAATAGAGGAAAATCGACCGAAAGTAATCATCACCACCGCTTTTCGCGAACACGCCATCAGCGCATTTGAGTTGGACGTGGTTGATTATATGCTCAAACCAATTTCTTATGAACGATTTGTAAAAGGGGTAAACAAGGTGCTTCGCCTGCACAACCTGGAAGAACTCGCCTCGCAATCGGAGCAGAAAGAAAGCGATGATGCCTATATCTATTTGAAGGCCGACAAAAAGATGGTACAAATATTTCTAAAAGATATTTTGTATGTCGAGGGATTGAGTAATTACGTAAAAATATTTACAACCGGCAAAACGATTATCAGCTACCAAAAAATCAGCTATCTTCAGGAGGCACTTCCGTCCAATGATTTTATCCGCACACACCGGTCCTATATCGTGGCCATCGATAAAATAAAGTCCTACAACAATACATCATTGGACGTAGGTTCCCAGGAGATACCGCTCGGTGGAAATTACAAGGAGGCGGTATTGGCCCGGCTCAATAAATTTGAGCGCTAGTATAAGCTCACCTTGTCTTCTTTCAGTCCTTTAGATGAAAAATATTCGAGCAATTCTGCCGCATCTTCTTTCCCTTTTTTGGCGTGGTGAAGGAAGGTAAAACCATGCGGCCCCAAGGACTGAATGAGTTGCGGATAAGCTTCCATGATTGGTTTTACCAATTCGGTCTTGCCCAACATGGTCAGTACAAAAAGGGTAGGGCGTGCTCCTTTGTCGATGAGGAAATTAGCGATTTCTTTGTTGCCTACATGACCACAGGCATCGATTCCGGTTTCAAAATCTCCACCACCCCAGTCCCAGGAACAGTATATTAAGTTCGGATGTTCCGCATACAGTTGTTTTACAACATCGATGTTGCTGTGACTGCTGCCTACAAACTTGGATACCACTTCCTGGGCCAGTGGCGCGGGTTTATCCTGGCTGAACAAATCAGCCGGCACCAGGGCAGACCCTACGGTAACAAGGCCAAGTCCTTTAATAAAATCATTTCGTTTCATGTGTTTTTTTTTGTGTTTTGAATAAGGTCAAATGGAATGGCCAAAATAATTACAGGAGTTCGTGGAAGGACGTCTACAAGGCCATTTCATGGGTTCACTTTTTTAGTTTGTAAATGATCCAGGCTCATTTTATCAGGACCATTTAAAAATATCATCAGTGCGATCAGTAAATAGTCGAACGGCAACTCCGCTTTCGAGAAGATGGCACCATGGTTGGCCACCAGCACAGCGACAAGCATATTTGAGAAAATACAAAGCGCGCCTATTCTTGTCATAAATCCAGTCGCGAGCAATATACCGCCAAAGAACTCACCACCTTTTGCGAGGTAGGCCATGAAATGCGGCAATGGAATGCCCATTGAACTCAGCCAGTCACCAAATTCCATGAATCCGTTTTCAAGCACCACCGGATAAGAATGTTTGATCATCACCAGCCCTAACCAGATTCGAAGTAAGGGGATACCTTTTTCAGAAATTCTTTTGTGCCTTAATCGCCCAATCGACCACATTTTTATTGATTTTATTCTCAAGGTATCGAATGATTAGGCTGCCATGGATTGAATTATATCAAGCCCTTGCAAATGGCTGTTAAATGGGTATGCGTTTATGCCAATTAAGATGTGACTCAAGTGGCCAATGCTTTATTTTAAAAATTGATCTATATTGATTGTGCGGCTTGCATCGTTGGCCTTCTTTACAGCCGACAACATGTCATCCAGGAGCGCCCGGTTGTACACGCTGCCTTTTGCAATTACGGTGTGGATACTTGTTGAGTGGCTGATATCTTCCAGTGGATTCTTTTCAAGTAAAACTAAATTTGCTTCAAGCCCTGGCATAACTTTTCCGGAGTTACGCTTCAACCATGCTGCCGGGATTGAGGTGGCAGATCTCAGCACTTGTGAAGGAGATATGCCGGCCTGGTTTAAACTTTTAAGTTCGTCATGTAGCGAAAATCCAGGCACGGCAGGGGGCAGGTTGGCGTCCGTGCCTGTCATGATTTTAACCCCCCTTGCCGATAAATTCTTGGCAAGGAGTTGGCACGCCCTGGCGTAGGTTTCCCAGTATTTTTTGCTGGCTGCTTTCTCTTCTTCGGTCATGTTTTCGGGTAGTCGATACCGGTTGACAGCCGGAAGCCAGCCAAGCCCCCCGGGGATATATGGTACCCATTCGCTGATCCCTGGGTTTGCATATTCCAGTTCGACCTCACTAAGAATTTGATTCAGTGTAAACTTTTGCCGCACGAAACTCTCTGTCAGCCACAAGGTAGAGGTGACCCCAATGTCATTTTGAATCAGGTTGTCCGCGAGATCATCGCTTCGTTGATCAACAAATTTCAAAAATGCCTCTTCTTCTCCTTTGAAATAGTCAAACTCGCGGTTGAGTGCGTTCATAAGTTCTTCAAAATGGGCAATACCACTTTGTCCGCTCTGCCATATATCTGAAAGCTTAAGGTCCCAGGGGATATGACCGAACACGGGCATGCCCAGGGACCTGGCTGTTTTGTTAATGGCCAGATAACTCTCCTTATTTAACTGACTGTACACTTTTATTCCATCATATCCCTGGTCGTGCAGGGTCTTAACGGCCTGCTCCGCCTCCTCCGCGTTTTGAATATTCATATAGCCTTGTGACCAACTCATGAACCATCCTTCCAGTGTACCGAAAGTTCCCAGTCGGGGCGAGGCAACAAACATCCTGGGACCTGGTCTTCCGTTTTCTATCTGTTCTCTCCAGGCCAAATGATTTTCGTCCCCAATCAATTCACGGATTTCGGTAACGCCATTGGCGAGGTATAACAATAAATCGTTGGGACTTTGAAAAAGGTGGACGTGGGTATCAATCAGCCCGGGGATCAAATATTTTCCTGATCCATCAATAACAGTGACATCAGGGGGAATGTTTGACATACTGTCAATAGAAACGATCTTCCCTCCGCTGATCAAAACTGTTTGTTGCTGGACGAACTGATCACCATTTGGCGACAGCACATTTACATCCTTAATGGCAAACGCTCCCTGTTGTGGTTGAAATTGTTCATGATTCACACGATCAGTCAGTCCTCCGTACATACGTTTGCCTTCCCGCGTCATCCACAGGAATAAGACGATGTTGAATACGATGAAAACGAGTGAAGCGTATTTGATCCATTTTTTCCAGTTCATTTTTTGTTGGTTTGGTGAATTGATCAATCAAACCTACACGGGTGTCGGTGCAGCGCAAAATCAATGTGACCAGTGACCCAAATTGGGATCAATAACAAGCTCTCAGGGGTGAATTGCAATCAAATGGGACGAACAGCAAGGTGTGACCGATTTAACCTGTTCTAAAAACATCTACGTAACTCCTTGCTACCGGGATTACTTTATCACAATCAGTAAGTGTAAGCAATAATCCCTGGGCATTGCCGGCTATCGAGGAGATCGCCTTCCGATTGACCAAAAAAGAACGATGGCACCTGACGATGGGGCTGCCATTAACTTCTTCGATAACTTTTTTGAGGGTTGCGCGTTCGGTTTGCACTTTCCATTCTCCTGCAGAATCGATGTGACCTATTTGCACGTAATTCTGCAACGCTTCCACGTACCTGACCTGGGTGACGGGAATAGTAAAAAGCGTATGACGACCGTTGACTGCGTCAGACGGACGTAGTGGTTGCTTATTGATCTCATCGGCAATGCCTCGATACTTCCTTTCGCTTTTCATCATCAATAGGCCACCCAATACCGTCACGGGAATGATACCGATCATAAAAGTGCTGTAAAGCATCGCTGGAAAAAGACTCCACTGGATGTAGCCAAAAATGAGCAGGCGGGCAAAAATGAAGTTGGCCATGCTTATGAACAGCATGGTTGCCATGATGTTCAATATCCATTTGCCGAAAGTAAAATTTGACAATAGACCCGCAAACCTGAGCAACTGGCCAACAGACAGTTCATAAATAAGAGCACCCACAAAGGTCATGCTTCCAAATCCCAGACAAATCAAAAAACGGTTGGATTCCAGTGTAGAAATGCCAAATGGCTCGAAGATGTAAAGAAACAGCCCAACAAAGACAGCGAGAAGAAATAGATTTCGGTAGTAGATAAGTCTGCTTTCTTCCTCAGGAAAAGGTTTTTTGAGGTGGCGGGCGATTTGGTTAATAAAATTCAACACCTAAAGGTAACGAATTGAATTATTCTCACTGGGTCGATACCTGAACAACAAGTATCGGCTTGATGCGGTGCAGCACAATTTTTCGTGCATGGGATCACCTCGACAAAACCAAAACACCGGGGTTGACAGCTATCGATCTTGAGATTAGCTGTTTTTCGCTTTTAACCATTCCAAGGTTAATTGTGAATTAATATAAAGTTGAGTCTCGTTCGCAAATCTGCGTCCTTGGTCAATATCCTTGCCTTTCTTTTTTAATAACTTAATATTATTAAAGCTATTCTGATTCAATTTCTTAATTGACTTCATTACACTCTCATGACTTGGGTTGATATCATTCTTCATAAACGCATTAAAAATAATTCTTTCACTATATTCGATATTTTCCAATTTTAGTTCTATTGACGATGAATCAAGGAGAATATTTATTTCTTCAGATCCGAAAATCAAATACCCAAATTCATGGGCAGTCTCTCCTTTAGGCAAGTAGCGATCTTCAATAATCAGCAAATAGCCATTTTCATTTAGAACATCTTTAATAGAGTTGAGCGTACTGACCCATTCTTTTGGATTTATTTCATGTAAAACATTACAAAGCACTACGCAATCATATCTGTTTTTTGGAATTTCAGTTTGACTTGAAAATACCTTATTCTTATTGGGTACATTGTTTAGTAGTTCATAATTTGATTTATCTGGTTCATAAGCGCTATACTTTATTTTTTTTGAAACGACCTCATCTTCCTGAATGGTGTATCCTATTCTCCCCTTTCCGGCACCGAAGTCTAGTAATTCAACGTTCTCTCGATCATTTAAAAATTGTTTAAAAAGCCTAAACTGTGGGTCATTAATATTCTTAGCAAAAACGACATCGGGTTCTTTGAAACATTGAACCATAAAATTGCCATAGGCCCATTCTGAAATCGATGTTATAAAGGTTGTCAATTCTTCTATATGTTCGTCAATCCCCATTAAGTCGTTAAATGATTTTCCAGGTGTTGTTCGAGAAGGAAGAATTATTTCATCATCCTTAACCATTATTATCTCATCGTACTCGAGATGAGATAATACATGCACAGAATGAGTGGCCATCCAGAGCTGCCCAGTTTTAGCAACTATGCTTTTCAAAGCATTCACTAAACTTATCTGGGCTTCAGGATGAAGATGTTTTTCTGGCTCATCGATAATAATAATACTTTCTCTAATGTTAGTGCCTGAATTTGTGTCTAAATAAAAGAATAAAATTGCATAAGCAAACAGTGTCTTTTGCCCCGGAGAGAATTGATTTAGATTGAATGGTTCGTTATTATATAATAGTTTGCTATTAAGCGTATTGCCATTTGTAATTTGTTGATATGAAAATTCTCTACCTAAAAATTGTTTAACATAACCTTGAAATTTGTTAAACAGCTGAAAGGATCGTTTAGTCTTTATTTCATTTTGAATTAATTCAGGTTTTTCTCTATTCTTTATATATAAGTTAAACTCTTCTGTTATTAGTTCTGTTGTTAGGTTTTTAATATAGCTAAGTGTAGATTCATTATTTAGCGCAGTGAATTCATTCAATAAAATAGCTCCTGATGCTTGTTGTACCAGGTCAGGATTTGCAACAAGGTTATCAAAATGGTTATTTTGCAACAGTTTGTCAAATGTAAGCGCGTTCCCACTGTTTATATTAGCTTTGATTACTTTTAAGTCATCATTGTCCACAACTTTAATGTAGGCCTGTCCAATCAACTTGAACCTATTGACAACTACGGCCATTTGCTTCCTTAGTTGTTGTTTTATCTGTTGAACTTGTAAATCGCTTAATTCTCTGCCTTTTAATGATTTATTTTGCTGTTTTGCTATTTCCAGCACTTCCTTATACGGGGAAATGATACTTTCTGGAATATTAGTAAAATGTTCGTCAAAATAGTTCTCGTGATTTATAGATTGGAGGTAATTTTGAACAAATTTTAAAATACGCGATTTGCCGGCCCCATTTTTTCCAACTAAAGCTACAGTGGAACCTAGTTGTTTTCTTGTTAGATCAATCTCTTTCAAGTGAACTTGTTTAGTCTCACTAAAAGGTATTTTCATTTTAGATATCCTCATATTAGATCACCATTCTTCAGAAATTTTTTTTTACAATTTAGGATTTATCTTATGAAAATACTTGGCTTTATTTCAATCATTTTTTGTAATGGAAAAGTGGTTTTTCCGATAAATTAGATGATTGCCTGCATGATGCCGGCAACCATCAATCCCAGGTAATTGCCAATCGCATAGCCCAGCAAGCCAACTGCAATGCCGGGAAGGATTTTGTCCGAGTATCCCCGGGCACTGGCCAGCGCCAACGCACTTGACGAACCACCCACATTGGCCTGTGAGGCTACCGCCAACGTGCCGGCATCAATTTTCAACAATGCACCCACGCCAAAAATGAAAATGCCATGCAAGGCAATCGTGCCTGCGGCAAAATAAAAAACGGCAGGACCCACGGCCACAATATTCGCGACCAGCGATTTCACCCCGTTGCTGACCAGGAATAATAGCAGCAAATAGTTTCCCAACATCGCTCCCCCCGAAATGGTCTTGATGTAGGGGATTTGCGCCACCAGCAAAACGATGGTGGTTAACCAGAGAATTTCCGGTAAAAAAGTGAACTGTTTTCCCAGCATTTCTGAAACCGATAGTGTTCCAAGAACGATGGCAATTAGCACCGCGATATGAACAATCTGAATGGAGCCGTCACTGCGGTAGAGGGATTTTTCCAGTGTGTACTTATCGGAGGTAGGACTCGCTTGCAATGGAGTTTCATCTATGCCTTGCCGTTTGGCGAACACCACGGGAGCGGCAAGACAAATCACCAGCCAGATGGCGGTAAGAATCACATCTGCAGCAATGCTGGCTGTAAAAAGATGGGAGCTGGTGTTGAAGGCTCTGCCAAGTGCGGCAAAATTCATTCCACCACCCACATACGTTCCTGTAAATTGCCCCGCCAGCTTATAGGCTTCTTCTCCAATGTCATCGGCCAGGATCCAACACATGATGATAGCACCCAGGGCTGAGCCAACGGCACCCAGAATAAATGCCTTCAGCATGACAGGGCCTGCCGCTTTAATAGAGCGAATATCGATGCTCAGCAGAATGAGAACAATGGATGCGCTCACACCCTGCGACATGAGGAAATCATATGCCACGGAGTCATCGGTGAGAAAACCTGAGTTTGAAAGGGCAATACCAATTAAGATGGCGATTCCGCCTGCACCCAGCTTCCTGCACAGGGCGAATCGCTTTTCTAACCACAGGGAGGCGATCACGGAGAACGAGAGAATAACGAGTATGGCAAGCGTGTTTGTAACCATCGTACCTAGGACAAGAAACAGGAAAGAGATAAATTGATAAAATTTAGAACAGGATCAAAGCATAATGTTATAAAGCCATAGCGATGGACATAATCAGGGCAATTCGGGATAAGATTGATATGCAGGGGTTGTGGTCAAAAGAGATTTTACTTCAGCGCAATGATTTTCTCTTGCAGGAAGGAAGCATAGAGAAGTATATCTATTTTATTGATGAGGGCACCCTTCGCATTTTTATTTCCGATCCGGATGGGGAGCAGGTGATTCGATTTGGGTACAAGGGCTCGCTGATTACGGCTTTGGATTCGTTTCTTACCGGCAACCCAACAGGCCTTAATTTGCAGGCCATTAAGAGATGCAAGCTCAAGGCATTGGAAAAAAAGGCGTTCGAAAAATTAGTTTCGGGAAGCCATGAAAATACAAAACTCTACCTGGTGATCCTGGAACAGTTGGTCATTCAACAAATGGAAAGGGAGGTGGACATACTGACCTCGTCTCCGGCCAGGCGTTACGAACGGGTGTTGAAAAGGAGCCCCCACTTGTTCCAGGAAATTCCCAGCAGGTATATTGCCTCTTACCTACGCATGACGCCAGAGACACTTAGCCGGTTAAAAAAATCTTGATTTCAATCAATGTTAATTCCGAGTGGCCATGCCAATTTTGAAGAAAAAAACGATGACGCGAACCGAACTAATCGAAGACCTTAAATCCCGCACAGAAGGGGTAATCAGCGAAATTCCAACCTTTAAATCCATGGGCATAGAGGAATTGAATCGCAGGAATTCGCCTGAATCATGGACCATTCTGGAATGTCTCGAGCATCTGAATCTGTATGGAGACTTTTATTTACCTGAAATTGAAGGTCGTATCAATGCAGCACAAACTTCTAATAATGAGACATTTATAAGTGGTTGGTTAGGCAACTACTTTGCGGTCAGCATGCTGCCGGGTGAAAAGGGAAAATTGAATAAAATGAAAACCTTTGGCAGCATGAACCCCATCAACAAACCTTTGGGATTGAATACCCTGGAACGTTTTGAAAAGCAGCAGCGGCATCTTTTGGTATTGCTGGATAAAGCCCTGCAGGTTGATTTGGGGAAAGTGAAGACCGGTATCAGCATCAGCAAGTGGATCAAGCTCAAGTTGGGTGATACGCTAAGGGTGGTGATCTATCACAACCAGCGTCACGTTATTCAGGCGGTAAAGGTGCAGCGCGCATTACCTGTTACCTGATTTTTTTTCACGGCAGATGGGGTTATTTGTAATGAATTTCCGTTATTGGAGGTGATAGTTGTCGCTATCGGCAAAGGGTTTAAACGTTCAGATTTTACTTGAGCAACAACGCTTTGCTTATGTTTCACTAAAAGAAAGGAGGTACCATGTCCAGTCCCACGAAAATTTTATCAAATGTTACACTAAAATTCACAGGTGTGAAGGTTTGATCATTTGTGCCTCGTGATATTTTAGTATTGATAAAATTGAAATGAGGATTTAAACCCAGCCCTTGCCTCGTGCAGGTGAGCGCTGCCTGAAAGGGTTGATGTGTTCCAGGCTGTGAAGTTCGGACGGTCAAGGATTAGAGTACCCGGCTAGTATCTAGGCCGGGTATTTTTTTGCCGTTGTAAATTCTTTGGTTGTCCTCTTTGAGAATGGTAACTGGAATGGCAGTACTCAGATTATTGTTGTTGGATAAATTTTAACGCAAAGGCGCCACCGGTGTTAGGAGAACAACATCCCTTGCGTCTCAGCGCCTCTGCGGTGAAACAACCGCAGCGAAGAGTCCGCACTGGATTGAGATTCTTAGGTCGCGTCTTTCTCGGAAACATACTAGTCAGGCAGTCCTCAGCCTATTGTTGTTGGATAAATTTTACCGCAAAGTCGCAAAGACGCTGAGAATTTCAATTTTGCGACCTTGTGCCTTAGCGGTCAAAGCAATAGCAAGAGATTTCCAGGTCGTTCCTCCCTCAGAATGACGGTCGGTTGGAGGTCTTTCAATCAATCCGAATTTTTTTATTAGTTGACACCACTCTGAGCGATAGCGAAGAGTCTCTCACAACTACCAAGTTACCAATTCATTACCTCCTCTGACAAATCAGCCCAGTTAGGATTTGATTTTCTAATTAGTTCATTTTTCCATTTTCTGGTCTTACCCTTGATGTATCGTTCCCTTTCTATTGGTTCTTCAATGTAATGGAAACTCTCGTAATAGACGAGAATATTCAAATTATACCTGGCGCTGAAGCTTCGCGGATATACTTTTTGCTTGTGCTCCATTAATCTGGCCTGAAGGTCAGCAGTCGACCCGGTATAAACCGTTGTTCGATTTTTGTTTGTAATGATATAGACACAACCTCCTTTTACCATTTTGGTAATTTGACATTAAACCATAAATCAAAAATAGGGGATTTTTATTTGGCTTGTGGTAGTTAGGAGATTCTTCGGTCGTACCTCCCTCAGAATGGCGGTTGCTCATGCTTGATTAGATTCTTCGCTCGTACCTCCCTCAGAATGGCGGTTGCTCATGCTTGATTAGATTCTTCGGTCGTA
>CAZZNH010000008.1:0-152151 GCA_964655635.1 uncultured Ohtaekwangia sp. | reverse complement strand
CTCATGCTTGATTAGATTCTTCGGTCGTACCTCCCTCAGAATGGCGGTTGCTCATGCTTGATTAGATTCTTCGGTCGTACCTCCCTCAGAATGGCGGTTGCTCATGCTTGATTAGATTCTTCGGTCGTACCTCCCTCAGAATGGCGGTTGCTCATCTTTGATTAGATTTTTCGGTCGTACCTCCCGCAGAATGGCGGTTGCTCATGCTTGATTAGATTCTTCGGTCGTTCCTCTCGGAATGGCGTTTAATCATACTTGATTGGATTCTTCGGTCGTTCCTCCCTCCGTGAGACTTATTTGTTCTTACAGAATGTCGATGTGGTATACATCACTCTCATTGCGTTTGATGTCCCTGATTTCAAAACCTCCGGGTTGGGGGATTTCTTCAACAAGATCAAATTGTGTGCATGATTTAGGCAGAGATCCAAAAATTAATAAAAAATTGTGCGTGGCTCCTTTTGGAACCAGGAGCCATTGAGGAGCAATGGTAATATTTTCAGCATGCAGCAACTGCGGCTTGGCACTCGAGTGATGGTCAATGAGAAAAGTGGTTTTCCAGATGCGAACCAACATGTCATCGCCTGGATTGGCACACCTGCAGTGAACGTAAACGCAGCCCTCCTCCATGGTGCTAGCACTGACTGCCGCCAGAATTTCCGTGTCAACTGCTGGCTTGAGTTTGACTGGCGCCTCCTTGATCTCCTGGTGTTTGCTGGCTATCATTTTTATCGCTACACTTTTTTTGGTGGAAGGTCAAATGCCTTTGCCTCATGATCAAATCCGCCTTTGTGCGACCCGTCACAAAAGGGTTTGTTGTTCGACCTTCCGCAGCGACACAAAGATACAATTGTTCTGCCTTGAAGTCCATACTTATTGCCCTGCATGTCTACAATCTCAAAATCGCCATCAAGTTTTAATGAGCCGTTGCTGTTTACTGTAATTTTCGTTGCCATAATGTTGGTTCTCTTTTAGTGAGTAAATAAAGTGCTGTCAATTCCCGGTATGACCTTTATTGCGTTCTTGTAATATATTTTTTTCAACACGCTATCGGGCAAATTCAATCCATACATTTTCCAGTGTGCATGCCGTTTACGATAATAATCAAAATATTCGTCAGCTGTTTCCAATATCCTGAAATAGGTGTAATACTCAGATTTATTGTAAACATCCTTTCCCATCATCACCCGGTCCTGGTACTTGATTAGCCATGCGCGGGCTGTTCTCGGTTGTCTTCCGAGTTCAGCGATCACCGCCCCGATTTCAGTATACATATTCGGAATCTCGTCCATCAACTTTCCGAGCTTCTCCAGGTCATTGCCATACCAACCCAGGTGCGCATTGATAAACCTGGTTTCTGGATGTTTTCTAAAAACGTTGTGCTGTTCATTCATCACCTCATCAAAGGACGGATTCGTTGCAGGATCTTTGTAGCGACTTGGGTATTGTTTCAGTTCAAGCCAGCGTTCGTTGTATTTGTCTTTCGGACTCCAAAAAGCATTCGGTTCTCCGGTGTGAATCAAAACGGGTATACCGAGTTCTCCACACTTGGCCCAAATCGGATCGAGCCGCGGGTCATCCACAGCGATTCTGTTTCCCTCGTTGTCCCTGTCGGTCAATCCCAGGCTTTTGTACACCTTCAGTCCATTGACACCAAGTTGTTTAGCCTCTTCCATCATGCTCAAGGTGTTCTCCGGCCACCCTTCATCATCCAACGCTTCAAAGTCAATATTGAGAAACAGAATAAACCGGTTGCTGTACTTATCATTGACGTTGTCCAGCGACCACTCCAAATATTTGCCCCGAAAGCCGCTGAGATTGACCATCACGCGCATATTGAGTTCGTCCATTTCTGCAACAAGGTTGTCGAGATTTTGAACCGGCATGGTAAATTGATGGTTGTGCACATCAACGAAAGGAAATTTAGCTTTGGTTGGTTTGTGCTCCGGAACCTTCAGCGTGGATATGGGGCTATAATCCTCCACGTCCATGACATTGAGCCTGTACTGGATTTTACCGATCAACCAGTAGCTTATACCTAGAAAAAGAAGAAACAGTGGAAATGCAATCCACCATTTCTTTTTTAGAAAGTCTAACACGTTAAATTATTGTACCGCGATGGGGATACTCACTTTTGTTTTGTCCCAAATGAAGTTCATTTGAACACCCGTGGAATCGTTTTCAAAATCGATGGTGAACTGCTCGGTTTCGGGGGCGCTTCCGGGTGCAATCTTCACTTTCACCACATCCTTTTCATAATCTGGCTCTCTTGCGCCAAAGAAAACGCCTAACTCGCTGTTTAGTGAAACTTCCCAAGTGTCAGCCCCAGGTACAGCGTACATTCTATAGCTGCCTGCCGCAACGGGTTCACCTGCAAAGTTGACGTTTTTGTTGAAAGTGATTTCGGTGGCGGCATTGGCACCAAGCCTCCAGTATTTGCCGTAAGGCTGAAGCGCACCGGCACTTTCGTCACCAAATATGAGCCTGCCTTTTTTGTAAGGTCTGCTGTAATTGACCTTGATCGTAAGGTCTCCAAAACTGCGTTCAGCGGTGTCAGGAGGGCTGGCCGGTTTGGCGAAAAATAGTCCGTATAGTGACCAAAGCACAAAAGCGATTATCACCATACCGATTCCAATAAATATCTTCTTTTTCATGTCTGATGTGATTATGGAAAATTGTTTGGACGGCAAGATACGAACATTAGAGGACTAATTAGGTCCTGCGAAGCGGGTTTAGGAATTAACTGAATGACTACCACCGGTCATTTTTCAGGTTGAGATTTGTGGGTTGTTACTTAAATTGGATCGGCCTAACCCAATAACATGACTAAGAAATATTACACAAGTTTTCTGTTTATTTTGGCTTGCGGGATTTATGTCACGCAGGCGCAAAAATTTACACTGGAGGAAATAAAAAGCTATCCTTTTCCAACGGAACTGACAACTTCAACATCAGGAAGTAAGATTGCCTGGGCATTCGATGAGCAGGGTAAGAGAAACATTTATGTTGCCGAAGGACCTGACTTTAATCCCAGAAAACTTACCAATTATGACGCGGATGATGGACAGGAATTAACCAGCATCTCTATTTCATCCGATGGCATGTGGGTCGTGTATGTTCGGGGTGGCGACCACGGGTCAAACTGGGGCGACCTCGAACCTGTGAATCCGTCTTTTAGTCCCACGCCTGTCAAGGTAAGTGTTTGGGCAATCCCCTATAAGGGAGGTGAGTCAAAACTTATTGGCGAAGGTGATGCGGCTGTCATTTCGCCAACAGGTAATGAGCTGGCATTTATCCATAAGGGGCAAGTCTGGACGGCATCGGCTGATGGATCCAAACCAGCCGCTAACCTTTTTACAACGCGAGGCAGTGTGGGGGAGTTGCAGTGGTCTCCGGATGGGAGTAAGCTGGCATTTGTTACGGATCGTGACGATCATGATTTAGTAGGCATATATTCATTTAGCAATGCAACGATCAGTTGGATGGCGCCCTCCTTTTCCGTTGACAGTTCTCCAAGATGGTCGCCCGATGGCACACAAATAACTTTTGTCAGAACGCCTGGAGAGGGTGGCTCACCTAAGCCATTGTTGATTCGGCATCACAGGCCGTGGTCAATCATGGTCGCAGATGTGGCAACCGGCAACGCAAGACAATTGTGGGAGTCACCAAAAACGCTGGCCGGATCACGGCCGACTACGCATGGCGGAACCAACCTTCGTTGGGGAGCGGGAGACAGGATTGCATTTCTTTCCTATCAGGATGGATGGCCACACCTGTATTCGATATCCGCAAAGGGCGGCTTGTCCACTCAATTAACCACCGGAAATTTTATGTGTGAATATATCAGCATGAGCCCCGATGGCAAGTGGTTGTTGGCAAGTGCGAATACGGGAAAGGATAAATTAGATATTGACAGACGACATATTATCAGGGTACCAATAGACAAACCTGAAATGGAAGTGCTCACCCCGGGGGATGGGTTGGAATGGGCGCCTTTGGTAACCGGTGATGGCGAAAACATTGTCTACATCAGTGCCACTACGCAGCGCCCGCCATTACCCACGTTTATGAAATTTAACAAAGGCGTCCCCAAGTTGATCGCGGAGAAAAACATACCCTCAAAGTTTCCCATGTCCAGGTTGGTCATCCCAAAGCAAATCACATTTCAGTCGCCAGATGGATTAACCATCCGTGGTCAATTATTTGAGGCCGCTGGTGGGCCACCAAAAAAACCGGCCATCATTTATGTACATGGCGGCCCGCCACGTCAGATGTTATTGGGATGGCACTATTCGGATTATTATTCCAATGCTTATTCATACAATCAGTACCTGGCAAACCTTGGGTTCCTGGTGATCACGGTCAACTATCGGTTGGGCATTGGATATGGTTATGAGTTTCATCAACCAGAAAAAGCGGGAAGTGCAGGTGCCTCAGAATATATTGACATAAAAGCCGCAGGAGAGTGGCTGGCGAAGCAGCCCAACGTGGATCCCACGCGCATCGGCATTTATGGTGGTTCGTATGGTGGCTACCTTACGGCAATGGCATTAGGACGAGACTCCAAGTTATTTGCCGTTGGGGTTGACATTCATGGCGTGCACGACCGAACGGCAGGCCGAACGCGCAGCATGATCATGCCTGATGACTATGAGCGAGCCCCCGATGCGGAGGAAGCCCTAAAAGTCGCATGGCAGTCATCTCCCGTTTCTTCGGTGTCAACCTGGACTTCGCCAGTTTTAATTATTCATGCAGATGACGATCGCAATGTGCGGGTTTCAGAGAGCACAGACCTGGTGCAACGTCTCCGTGAAAAGGGTGTTCCTATGGAAACGATCATGGTAGTGGACGACACACACCACTGGATGAAGTGGACCAATGCAGTTAGGGTCGGCAACGCGACAGCCGATTATTTCCAAAGGCATTTAATCAAGAAATAAAATATGAGAGCCTTTTTCGTGTTATTCGTTGTGCTGTTATATGCTTGTACGGAAAATTCAGGGAAGCAAGAAGCGTCCAAAGACGAGTTGGCAATCCGGGATGCGCGTGCGTTGTCCAACAAAGCCATCGCTGAACATGACACGGTTGCCGTTGCGAAAGTATGGATGGATAATTTTCTGGTGATCTCTTCAAGGGATTATCAAATCGAAGGGTGGGAGGCAAACAGAAAATTATTTTTGGCTGAATTCAAAACTAAACCCGATGTTATTTATGTACGAACACCTTCTGCCATTGAAGTGATGGACAAGTGGAACATGGCAGCTGAAAATGGGACTTGGGTAGGGAGTTGGACATCTGGTGGCAATAAAATTCAACTGGGTGGCTCGTATTATGCCAAATGGCATAAGGTGAACGGCCAGTGGCGGCTCAGGGTAGAGGTATTTACACCTGGGTACTGCCATGGAGGTCCTTATTGCGAAACACAGCCTGTCAACAACTAACGATGCACGAAGAATCACATTGGAATAAGATAGCGGACAAATATGAAGATGAGGTGTTGAACGCTTTTGAGTCGGACAAAGAACGGAAACTAGCCTGGTACTTCAAGAAGCACGGCAACAAGAATCACAAAGCCATTGACTTTGGTTGTGGAATTGGCAACGGATTTCATTACCTGGCGCCCAACTTCGGGGAAGTGCTGGCCATCGACATATCCCAAAACTGCATTGACATCGCCAGAGAAAAACCGTACGACAATATCCGGTTCGAGCGCAAAGACCTGACGAGGAAAAAACTAACACTGACTCCTGTCGACTTTGTGCTGTGCAGCAATGTCGCCATCTTCGCTGAAGTCAGTAAGAACTATGACATCCTGCGCAACGTATTCAGGGCACTGAAGAAAAATGGCAATGCGTTGTTCGTGGTGCCTTCCCTTGAGTCCACCATGTTTTATGCGTGGCGCATGATCGACTGGTACCGCAGGGAAGGGGTGAAGCCCAATAAAATACCGAAGTCGGAATTCAATTACTACCGCAAGGATGTTAAGGATATTCTACAGGGGATTGTAGAGATCGATGGCAGGCCCACCAAACATTATTCACATTCCGAGCTGCAGGTGATCTTTAAAGAAGCCAGGCTGGAGGTGACAGCCATAGAACGATTGGAGTATGATTGGAAAACTGAATTTGCCAGCCCGCCAAAATGGATGAAGGAACCGTATCCGTGGGATTGGATGGTGGAGTGCAGGAAGCCTTAAAAGTCACTACTGCTGCAAAATCGTAAACTCCGTTCTTCTATTTAACCTTCGCCCTTCCTGCGAATCGTTGGGTGCAACAGGCCGCGATTCTCCATAGCCAACCGCGCTGATCCGTCCAGGATCAATGCCAAGACGCTCGAGGTATTTTTTAACGGCATTGGATCTGCGCTGGCTTAACAACTGGTTATATTCTTCTGGGCCTAAAGAGTCCGTGTGGCCACCTATTTCAACTCTCATATTTGGAGATCGTTCCATCATGGCAATAAAATCCTGAATACCGTTGAATGACAATGGTTCATCACTGTCGTGTCCGAAATAGATGTCAATCAGCGTGGGCACGTTGATGGCAAGCTTTTGCAACCGGATGGTGTCGCTGAAGTTCATTTGCGTTGAGGATATTCCTCCCAAATAGATGCTTGCAACTTGTGAAGTGTAGCCGATACTATTGATTTCCAGTTTATACATGCCGGGCACATTGCTATCGGTTTTTAGCGTGGCCGTGTATACGCCCTTTTCAGGGTTCGTCATTTCATGACTTGTGCCGTCCTTGCTCCTCAGAAATACCTGCGAGTTGAGCAGGGAGCGATTTATTGCATCCTGAACGACTATTGAAATCCTGGCGTCACCGAAACCTTCAGTTGTTTCCGCACTGGATGCTGAAGCCTGCACGGGCTGGGTTGGCGTAGCGGCAACCACAGTTTTGATCGATGCGCTTTCTGCAAACAAGTCCGCATAGTTTTCTTTTTTCAGGTCGATGGGTTTCCAGTTTTGCATGTCCACCTTATAAATGTCCTGTTCACCAATGTTTTCCTTGCGTACAGATGAGATGTATGCCATGGTTTCGTCCTGATTGAGCACGAAATAAATATCGTTTTCCGGAGAGTTGATCGGATAGCCGAGATTGACAGGATTGCTCCACGCACCGTTGACCGAGTCGCGTTGGGTCCTGTAGAGATCCATATCACCCATTCCAGCATGGCCGTTGGAACTGAAGTACAAATGTTTTCGGTTGGAAGAAATAAACACGCCATCTTCGTCCATTTCTGTATTCACCAGCGGACCGAGGTTAGTAATATTTCCCCACCGTCCGCCTTTTCCTAATTCAGCCCTGTAAATGTCGGTGCCGCCATATCCACCTGGCCTGTCGCTTGTAAAGAATAACACCTTGTTATCCGCAGTCAATGAGGCCGAATTTTCCAGGTATTCCGTATTTATGCCTTCCATGGGTTTTGGGGACGACCATTGAAAGTCCGCACCACGCTGCGATAGGAACAGGTCGCCACCATTGCTGTCGTGGTAGAGGATCATTTCTTTTCCATCAGGGGAAATGGCCACGCTTGAATTGTGGTAGTTGGTGTTCAAAGGTCCCCGCATGTTTTTAGATGGAGTCCATTTTCCATCTATGAGCTCGGTATAAAAAATATCTTCATAATATTCCAGGTCAGTAGCTACTGTGGCGTTGACGTTGCCATCTGGCCTGCGTGAGGTGAACACCATGAGCGTTTCATCCGCATTGATGGTGGGTGCATAGTCCGGGTACTCAGAGTTGATGTTGTCGCTAAGGTGGTTAATCGTTACATCAACGGGATTCTCCATAAAGATTACGGCATTTCTGCACTCGAATATTTTTCGATTGACTTCATTTATCTTATTTGATTTTTCCAATTGGAGAGATCGTGCCAGCATCCTGTTGTACCTGTCGTAGAAGAGTATCGCGCTGTCGAATTTAAGATTGTGGTGGTAAGCCTGGCCTAAAAAGTACAGCAGGTCCTCGTCCACATTGGGATCCAATTCAAATGCCTTCCTGAAATAGGCCAGGGATTTTTCTTTGTTGACGGTTAGCATAATCGATTGGCCAGCCATAAACTGGGCCCGTGCACTCTTCGGATTCATTTGGGTCGCCAGCACAAAAAGCTCAGTCGCTTGTTTACGATGTGTATAATCAAAGACTTCCATGCCCATTCTAAAATACTCATCCGAGAGTGCTGATGAGTCGGCCTGAGCCAGGACATTGAAAGAGAGAAACACAGCAACCAACGGAGTGACAAGTTGCTTTACAAAAGCCGCCATAGAACAAAATTTTATCAAATTTAACAGAATATCGGATTTTTAGACCTTGTTACCGGAAGAATCACCGCGGCTTGAAATGCGTGGATACTGGCTGGGTAATCATATTAAGTTAAATTTGAGAACACCCGGTAGCATCCGATGTGGCTATTGGGTTAAAGGATCATAAAGACTGTTGAGCATGATGAAGGAAGGCGATTTTATACACAGGGATATCAGCTGGTGTGATTTTAATGCCAGGGTTTTGGATGAGGCTCAGGACACCAGTGTTCCACTGCTGGATCGAATTAAATTTTTAGCCATATTTTCTTCCAACCTGGACGAATTTTTTAGGGTGAAGGTGGCCGCCTTGCGAAAGTTGGAGGTCTTAAAGAAGAAAAAGGCGTCCAAGTGGTTGGGTTATACCCCGTCTGAATTGTTGGCCAGTATATACAACACGGTTGGCCTTCAGCAGGAAAGGTTTGGGACAACCTGGCGAAATGAAGTGTTGCCCATGCTTGAGGCGCAGGGTATTCATGTTTATCAGACCGACAAGATTTTGCCCGCCCATTTGCAGGAGGTAAAATCTTACTTCAGGGTACATGTTCAGGGCTTCCTAAACCTGGCGATCGCGAAAAAGGTAGAAGAAGTAACCCTAAAAAACAGGGAGATATACCTGGTTGTGCCCATGGTGAAGCGTGGGTCAAAATTGCAGGTATTGGGATTTGTCAACATCCCAGGTTCGCAGGTAGATCGCTTCAAGAGACTAAAGTCTATTGAAGACACCAGCTATTACATCATGATTGACGATGTCATACGAATCAATCTTCCGCTGCTTTTTTCTGACTATGAAATTCAGGGTGAGGCATACAGCATCAAACAGAACAGGGATGAGGACTACGAGATAGAGGACGAATTTTCAGGAAACCTTGTGGAGAAAATCAAGGAAAAGATCAACAAACGAATGGATGGCGATCCCGTCCGATTTCTTTACGATGCCGATATGCCCGCTGACCTGGCTGAAATTGTTCAACGGTGTTGCCACGTTTCCGATTCCGGCAGGATTCGTGGAGGCCGCTATCACAACCTGAATGACTTGTTTCAATTGACGGCATTGCTGGAATACCAATTGCCCGGCCAAAAACTTTCACAGCTGGATCACAGCGCGTTGACCGCGGCCGAGTCGGTATTGAACGCCATGGAAGCAAAAGATTATCTGCTTCACTTGCCCTACCACCGGTATGACAGTGTGTTGCGCTATTTCAACGAAGCCGCAGTCGATCCATCTGTTATGGAAATTAAAGTCACCCTTTACCGGATATCCAAAAAATCGCACATCGCACAAAGTCTCATCAGCGCTGCGCAAAACGGAAAAAAGGTACTGGTGTTTGTGGAAGTGAAGGCCCGGTATGACGAGTTGAATAATTTACAGTGGGCCAGGGAAATGGAAAAAGCAGGCATCACTATTATATATAGTATTCCTGGATTAAAGGTTCACGCCAAAGTCGCCCTCGTGACAAAAAGGAAAACGAATGGGAGAAAAGTGAGGTACGCCTATATGGGCACAGGTAATTTTAATGAAAAGACAGCCTCCTTGTACGCAGACCATGGCCTATTCACCACCGATAAGGCACTGACCATGGAATTGGAGTCCTTGTTTGAATTTCTGAAAACCAAATCGCGATCCATCAAGTTTAACCACCTGCTGGTGGCCGGTTTTAATATGAAGAAGCGCCTCATCGCCATGATTGACGATGAAATTGAAGCGGCAAAAAAAGGGAAAAAAGCGTTCATCGTGGTCAAGGTCAATGGGCTGGACGAACACGATATGATCGAGAAGTTGTACGAGGCGTCCCAACCCGGAGTAAAGGTTCAACTGATTGTGCGGGCGGGATGCTCACTGATTCCGGAGCGGAAAGGGCTAAGCGACAACATCACAGCGCACCGGCTGGTGGATATGTACCTTGAGCACGCCAGGGTTTACTGGTTTTGCCATGGTGGGGACGAGAAGGTATTCCTCTCATCGGCAGACTGGATGAACAGAAATTTGAACAGACGCATCGAAGTAGGATTTCCAATCCTTGATGAAGGTCTGAAAAATGAAATCATAAACATCGTGAACCTTCAGCTTGCCGACCAGGTTAAATTGACAAGTCTTTCAACTGGCAAGAGATTACCGGCCAAAAACGGATCTGGTGCCACGAGGGCCCAAATGGCAATTCATCAATGGCTTAAAGAAAAGGAAAGTGCCGGCCAGGAGGCGATCAGGAACTAAAATTAAAGTGATGAGACCAAAGAAAGTTAAATTCAAAAATGCAGATGGACAGGAACTAGCTGCGAAGCTCGAACTACCCGCACAGGGCGAAGTCCATACCTATGCGGTATTTGCTCATTGCTTTACCTGCAACAAAAACCTCAATGCGATAAGGCATATCGTAAGCAGCATGACGGAGGCGGGATTTGGGGTATTAAGTTTTGATTTCACGGGGCTGGGTGAAAGCCATGGCGAATTTGCCGACACCAATTTTTCTTCCAACGTGAGTGATATCGTGTCGGCTGCCGAATTCTTAAAGCAGAATCATCAGGCTCCTGCCTTACTGGTTGGTCACTCGCTGGGCGGGGCCGCGGTATTGATGGCTGCCGGGATGATCGATAGCGTGAAGGCGATCGCTACCATTGGGGCTCCGGCAAATCCCGAGCATGTACAGCACCTGATTGCATCAAGCGTGGAGACCATCCAAAAAGAGGGGAGGGCCGAAGTCAACATCGGAGGCCGGAGCTTTACCATCAAAAAGCAATTTGTCGATGACCTTAAAAAGCATACGATTGCTTCTACACTCAAGGATTTGCGTAAGTCGCTGTTGATCTTGCATTCCCCACAGGATGCCACCGTGGGTATCGAAAACGCAGCGAGCATTTACACAGCTGCCCATCATCCCAAAAGTTTTATTTCACTGGATGGAGCTGATCACCTGATGTCCAACAAGGCAGATTCCATCTACGCAGGAAAAATGATTGCGTCCTGGGCCGAAAGGTATTTGAACATCAATGCGGCTCCATCGATCGCGACTGAATCTCAAACGGTGGTTGTCATCAGAGATAAAACGAATAAATTTTTGACGCATATACAGACAGGAGCGCACGCCTTGCTGGCCGATGAGCCCGCTGACGTGGGCGGAGAAGATCGCGGGCCCTCGCCATATCAATTATTGACGGCTGCATTGGGTGCCTGCACCGCGATGACCATGCGCATGTATGCTGATCGCAAGGGGTGGGAGATCAATGAGATCAAAGTCCACCTCAACCACGAAAAGAAACACAGTGACGACTGCGTGGATTGCGAGAAGTCATCCAGTAAAATTGACCACTTCGAACGCATCATCGAAATTGAAAGCGAACTGAATGATTCGCAGCGGCAACGATTGCTTGAGATCGCCAACAAATGTCCTGTTCATCGCACCCTTGAAAATGAGGTGAAAGTGGAGACCAGACTAAAGTAATTTTTTGTGTCTTTGTGCCTTTGTGGCAAAAGGAACAGCAACCGAGGCACAAAGTCACCAAGGTTTAGAATCCGCCCGGTAACAAAATCGATCCGACAAACAGATTATCAAGCCCGCGCCAGTATGCCCTGAAGGTGGGATCGTTGGCGAACAAAATCACATGACCATCTCCACGCGTAATATCTGCCAGGTACATTTTACCTGCCAGGTCTTTTTCTGTATTCTCCCATTTGTGGCCGGAGATGTGACCGTTTGGTTTAAAGGTGATCACATTGGTGCCGGATTTGCTGGGCATAAAATGGAAATTGCCCCGAAACTGAACACCGATTTCTTTTTTCATGCCAATGCCTAAGTAGTGATCGTTGTTCACATCCGCCTTGAACATCGATCCGGGAATGCTTTCAATCGATTTTCCTGATTCGTTGTTTTGTTTGGTGACAATCTCAACATCGGACAGCCCTACATCTTTTCGTGCCGTAAACGCAGCCCCGCCCTGCAAACCGATAAATGTGCCTCCGTTCTTAATCCAGTTGGCAAGTTCTGCAATGCCCTCTTTACCCAATAGTTTTTCATACTCCGCAGCGTTGCCATCGGGAAAGATTATAACATTGTAACGATACAAATTGACGTCATTGAACATGTTGGTGCGAACTGCTGTAAAGCCCAGGCCGAATCGCTGGGTCAACACGCTGTAGACACACCCGAACGTCACCGCTTGCGTTGGTTCTTGCGTCATCACCATGATGTGCGGTTTCTCCAGGTTGACTACGTACTTGGAACCCAGCGTGATCCCATTTTCTCCCCAGGCCGTGTTGAGTGCCTGCACCTCCGTGCCAAATTCTTTTGCCAGCCTTTCGATGGTTTCGTGCAGCGAATCGGGATTTCTGTTGACACGCACGAGGTAGGTTCCCTTGTCCAGGCTGACGCCACCAACCTGCGTGGGCAAAAGTGTGATGGCCACTTTGTAATCGGATTGCAACAGTTTTCCGGCCAGGCGCGTGCCCGCGTTATGACTTTGACTAAAAGCGTAAGCATACGTGGCCCGACCGCCCGTCACTTTTCCTGTTTTCACCACTTGTGTGACCTTCTCCATGTTTGTGGTGGAAATTTCATCTTCCGTAAAGGAAGCATCAATCCCGTATTGAATGGGGAGCGCCCAGGAAGTGACATCGTAGAAACCATGACCCTCCTTTTTCGTGTCGATTCCCAACTTGCTGTCGCGATTTTTTCTCGCCTCAACTTCGCGCAGAAAGGAGTCTTCCATTTTGGTATCCGCTTCGAAAAGCGTCTTGATAAATCTCTTCTTGGGTTGCCTGAGCGGAATGATGTAGCTGCCGGCAGGAAATGTTTTGGCCTTAAAATTTCTATCAAAATACGTTTGCGCTTTTTTTGCTGTTACCGGTGAATTGGATTTATAAACTTCAATGCGGTGTTTCAACAATAAATCAATGAGGTCTTTGGTTCTGCCTTCGTCTGCCTGCTCGTGAATGATATAGGTTTTGTAAGATTCTGAGGAAGTTTCATCCATTCCTGATTTGAAGAAATTATAATAATCGACCAAAATTCCTTTTCTGTTATCGGCCAAAACTTCAAGGGTGGCCATGTCGGCAGTAAAATGTTTGTGAATCGCATTTTGCAGCGTAGCAATCGAACCATCCGCCCTTTCCCATGCATAACCTTTTTTTCCACCACCACTGGTTTCGTAGGTGGCGGCAATGGCACCGTTGAAGGCAGGGTACGAATCCCAATAGCCGGGAAAGTAGAGATCATAATTCTCCGCTTTGGCATAGGTCCACCCATATTGGTCAAATGCTTTTGACGTGTTTCTGCCAATCGTAGTGGACCATTTTCTCAATGATTCGGGATAATTGGTATTCATCGGCAAAGCGAACGGGCCCATATAATATTCATTCGGCTCACCGTGGTTGTCAATCCACACCTGCGGGTTCCAATGATGCAATGCTTTCGATGCGGCTTGCGTTTCAGGTTGAGTAAGTGCGTACGCGTCCCTGTTCAGGTCGATCAAATAATGATTGCCGTCTGAGCTGATGAACCATTCACCCTGATGTTCGGATGCATTGGGATCTGCGGTGCCCGTGCCGATGGTACTCGACTTCATCCACGAAACAAAAGGTTGGTGACTGTCGGGGTTCAATGCAGGATTAATAATCACCACCGTGTTGTTGATGATCTTCATTGTGAGCGGATCGGTTCCCGCAGCCAACTGGTAGGCTACCTGAAGGCTGGCCTCGAAAGCAGCCGTTTCGTTACCATCGGTTCCATAATTCATCCATCCGATAGGAACTGTACTTTCAGCGATCTGATTTGCCTGCGCTGGTGACGTAGCTCGCGGATCAGTAAGCCGCTGAATGGTCGTTCTTATTTCCTCCAGCTTTTGAATGTTTTCCGGGCTGCTGATGGCCAGCAACCACAACTTTCTCCTTTCAATTGATTCGCCATACTGAAATACCCTGACCCGCTTTGATGTGGCTTCGAGTCGATGAATATAATCTACCATCTGAAGATTGTCCGTGAGGTAGTCGCCAATTTCGTATCCAAAAACGGACTGCGGTGTTGGCACATTGGCATCGTAGGTGCCGTTGGGGAGCCACTGGTACTGACCAAATGAAAATGAAAAGTAAAAAATGAAGCAGAAAAGGATGGGTGCACGCATAAGCTACTGGTTTAGATGGGGAAAAGTAGCCAATCATAGAAGGTAATAAAAGCAGGATTTGAGGACTGGTAATCCCGTTCATGCTTACCTAATGCGGAGTTCGTTTTGCTTTAATGCGAGAGCTAGTTGTCCCTGAGCGTCTCTGCGGGATTAATGGTAATCGCTTTGTACAGGTGGTAGCTGATGGTGACAATGGTAATTGCCAGTATGGCAACCACGGTGACTACAAAGAACCAGGCGCTCAGGTCAATGTGATAAGCAAAATTGCTGAGCCACCGGTTCATGACATACCATACCAGCGGCCATGAAACCAAGGTTGAAATGATAACCAACAGCAGGAAGTTTTTGCCCACCAGCAGCATGACGGATTTTACGGGCGCGCCCAATACCCTTCTTATGCTGATCTGTTTTATTTTGCCAGCCAGGGAGATGGCAGCAAGGCTGTACAGGCCCAGGCAGGCGATAGCGGTTGCCAACACCGTGAAAAACTGAATGACATTGGCAAATAACTCCTCCTTTTCATAGAGTGACCTCAGGGTCTCATCGAGGAAGCTGACTTCTATAGGCACATTGGGGAACGTCTTTTGCCAGCCCGATTCAATTTCATTGATGGTTCTGTAAAGATTATTACTCTGAATATGAACAATTAAGTTTCGGGGTATTCCAAAAGGCATGATGATGGCCATGGGAGCGATGCGCTGGTGAAGGGAGTTGTAGTGAAAATCCTTCACGACACCGATAATTTCTTTTTCAGGTCCGGTAGTGAAGATTACTTTTTGGCCGAGGGGATTGGTTAGTCCAAGCGTCTTGACGGCAGCCTCGTTGAGCACAATCGATTCGGTCGAGTCGCGATGAATGTCCTCGGAAAAAAAACGACCGTCTACCAGTTCCAGCCCCATGGTTTTTAGAAAATCATAATCGGATTGTATGTAGTTCATTTGAATGGCATCGTCCGGTTCCTGCTCGCGGAGATGAAGCGGGCCACTGCTCAATCCCTCACCCATACCATGGCTGGCATGACTTATTGCCCTGACTCCGGCTATGGTGCGAAGCTGATTTTTAATAACACCGACCTGCCCGGAGACCTGATCGGCACCAACGTTGATGGAAATGATGCCGTCCCTCGTGTAGCCAAGCGACTTATTGGAAAAAAATTCGATTTGTTTTCCGATCACCAGGCTGATGGCGATGAGTGCAGCCGACAACGCAAACTGAAATCCTATCAACACATTTCTAAGAGGTCCGTCCTTGAGCTTGAAAGTTCCTTTGAGCATGTCGAGGGATGTCAGTGACGCCAATCGCAGGGCCGGGAAAATACCGGATACAATCCCCAACAGGATCACAAATGCCACCAGGGCCAGGCCATACAACACCACCCCATTGCTGCTCAAATAGAGTCTCGATGTAATGTTGGCGGGGAGGATTTGCAGAAGGGAGAACACCAGGGCGGCTCCGATGGTTAGGGAGATCAGCGCGTATAGGATTGACTCCATAATAAACTGTGTCACCAGTTTTCCTTTGGTCGATCCCAGTACCTTTCGCATCGCAATCTCCTTGAACCTCGACATGGACATGGCAATTGAAAGGTTGATGTAGTTGAAAGAAGCAATAAGGATGATGAGGATGCCAACGGCCATGAGGCTATAGATGGTGGTGTAACTGTTCACCCTGAATATGTTGTGGGGATTGCTCAGATCAGCTGATCCGAGGTAGATGTCGGCCAGGGGTTGAAAGGCTATGGAAATGTCGCGGTCCTCATACCTTTTGTCGCTGGTCTTGTAGTGCTTAACAACTTTTGATTCCAATGACCTGATGTCTGCGCCCTCGACCGTTTTTGCATACGTTAGAAAACCCATCCAGACGTAGCTGTGGATATCCTCCAGGTATCCTGGTGGCACTACGAAGGTTTGAAAGGAGATTAACATCTCAAAGGAGAAATGCGAATTGTGCGGCACTTCTTCAGCCACTCCCGTCACCTGCAAAGGACGCCCTCCATCCATAATGAGTATTTTGTTAATGGGGTCGTCATTGCCAAAATATTTTTTCGCAATCTTTTCCGATAGGATAACTGTATTGGGTTGGTTCAAGGCGGTGAGGCGATTACCCCTCAGCAAATTGAAATCAAATATTTTGAGAAAGGACGAGTCGGCATAGAACGCGTGATCTTCGTAATAGCTGGCATCACCGTACTGAATCAGGGGCCGATCGGCATACCGTATCCTGGTGGCGAGCTCCACCTCTGGAAAATTAGCCGTGAGGGCAGGGGCCAGCGCAGGTGGGCCCTGTGGAAAAACCAGTTCGTTGCCCGACCGCACCAGTTTATTGAGCACCCTGTAAACCCGTTGGTGATCGTGATGAAATTTATCAAAACCCAACTCCGCGTACGTGTATACCGAGATGATAATTACACTCGCAAGGCCGATGGCCAATCCCACCAGGTTGATGATTGAATGCGGCCGGTTTTTAAGGATGTTGCGATAGGCCACTTTGATAAAATTGGTAGCCAATGACCTGGTGAAACGTGGCGATGGATTTGACATAATGCTTTTGGCTTTATGATATTCTTCAGATAGGGATTTGAGATCCCCAATTTTTTCCCTGGTTACTTTTTTGAAGGCTTCTTCCTCGGTCATTCCGGATGCCACGAGATCGTCAATGGCATCCGCAACATGCGACATCAACTCCTCGGCCGTACCTTGTTCAAAACCCTGGTATTTTTGCAGGCTTTTCCTCCACTGTTGTATTTCCCGGTTCAGGTTGAAGTCGCTCATTGATTTATGCGGGTTTCCACATTTTCAAAAGGAATGAATGAAGTTCAAGCCACTCCGCTTTTTTATCTTCCAATACTTCAAGGCCTTCTTTGGTTATTTTATAATACTTCCTCTTCTTTCCACTTTCACTTTCCACCCAGCGCGATTGGATCAATTTGTTTTTCTCCATGCGCTGCAGTACGGGGTACAGCATGGCTTCGCTCCACTCCAGTTTGCCGTTGGATTTTTCGGTCACCTCTTTGATCAGCTTGTAGCCGTAACTTTCTCCGCGCGCAAGAATCGCCAGAATAACAGAAAGCGTGGATGCCGCCACCAGTTCTTTAGATGCCATGTTTGTGTTTTGTATTATACCTAATACGGTTAGGTATAACAAAGGTTATCATTTTTTATGTCTTTCTCCAATAATAGATGAGACGAGGTGGCGAAGCTGCATTTTTCATGGATTTCAGGTGAATCAAAGATGAGAAGCCAACATATAAATTGGCTAAAGAAGCAAACGTGCTGTCCGAGATAAACACCTATACTTGCATTGAGTTCCGTGTATTAATTGATTGAATTTTATGGATTGGATACAAGTTGCCGGACACACCGGTGCGTTGCTGAGCAGCCTCACTTTTGTGCCGCAGGCGTATAAAGCGTGGATATCGAAGAGTGTAGGCGACCTCAGTTTTGCCATGATGATCATCGTGTTTTCTTCCACCATCGTATGGATCATTTATGGCGTGTCGCTGGAGCTGTGGCCGGTAATATTGGCCAATGCATTTATTGCCTGCGTCAGCTTGCTGCTGATTTATTTCAAACTGACGTTCAAGAAAACTTAGAACCAAAGTGGCGTCAGGCGTCAACTCCTGGCACCACTGGAATTTTAATCTTTTATGATTTTTGCCACCAAGGCACTAAGTCACTAAGGAGAAGCAATTTCATTGAAAGAACTCTTTGTGCCTTTGTGACTTGTTGGCAAATACAGCTAACCGGAATAGAGATTGGTTCGGTTCGCGTTCACCGATGTGGATATCAGTTGTTAAGAAATGAAACCACATGGCCCTAAGTGGTGTCAGGTGTCAACTCCTGGCACCACTGGAATTTTAATCCTTTATGATTTTTGCCACCAAGGCACTAAGCAACTAAGGAGAAGCAATTTCATCGAAAGAACTCTTGGTGCCTTTGTGACTTGGTGGCGAATGCAGCTAACCAGAATAGAGATTGGTTCGGTTCGCGTTCACCGATGTGGGTATCAGTTGTTAAGAAATGAAACCACCTGACCCTAGGTGGCATCAGGTGTCAACTCCTGAGACCACTGGAATTTTAATCCTTTATGATTTTTGCCACCAAGGCACTAAGTCACTAAGGGGAAGCAATTTCATTGAAAGCACTCTTTGTGCCTTTGTGACTTGGTGGCGAATGCAGCTAACCATAATAGAGATTGCTTCGGTTCGAAGTTGTGATGTCAGTTCAAATCTGTAGCTATTTAAACAAACTAAACTGGGCATCGTTTACGGCCTTCTTGAAGGCCTCCCAATCCTCGCGAAAGAATTTGTTCACCTGGTCCATCACCGGCCTGATATTTTTTTCGGTGTCCGCCAATATGCTTCGCTGGGTCTCCGTTACAGGGTAAATGGTATCCTGTAAGTACCTTCTTGCGGTGGCTAGCCTTTCGCTCACCAGCTTCGGATCATCACTGAACCCCTGAATATCTTCAGGCGGATTTATTTTAGCTATCAACCCGGTGATTTTGGTTTTTGTTGAATCGGCCAATTGTTTCAGGTTTTTGTTGACGTCACTTTTTTCTTGTGTTTTTAGTTTTTCAAGGATCAGATCGATGGTTTCTTTGGATTCGTTGAGGCGATCGGTGCTGGCCGTGGCATTGCCTGCCATCTCATTGAATTGATCAATCAATGCCGCCTTATCCAACATTTCGCTGGTGGTCATCTGAACAGCAGGATCTAATTTCACTTCGACCATGGTTGAATCTTTGAAATTATTATAGGCCATCACCACTTTGTAATTACCAGGTGTCACGGTTCTTCCTCCGCGCTCTGGTGCATCGTCCTTTGGCTTTTTGGTATCGGGCATCCGTACTCCTTTTACATCCAGTTCCCAATAGATTCTGTTGAAGCCCTTCTTCGGCTGATGTTTTATGGTGCGGATCAGCTTATTGTAATTATCGTAAACCATGATGGAAGTTTTGGCGGAATCTTTTTCGTTGCTTACCGCCTTCAAGTCCTTGATATAATAAGTAAGCATGGCTCCTGACTTGCGATTCTCCCCTTCATAAAATGCATCTCCGGTGCTGCGGTAACCGTTGGGATCGCTTTCATTGATGATGTAGGCAGTCGGTGCCTCGAACGTTCGGATGTTTTTCGCCAGCGTGGTATTATAACCTGTTTTTGCCAACTCCCTCAAAGGACGAATGTCATCCAAAATCCACACAGCCCTTCCGAATGTGCCCAATACAAGGTCAACGTCCCTGGGTTGAATCTGCAAATCCATGGTGGATACGGTTGGATAACCGCTGGTCCATTTGGTCCAGGTTTTGGCATCGTCAATGGACACATACAAACCGTACTCTGTTCCCAAAAAGAACAAGTTGCTGACGACAGGATCCTGCACGATGGCCAGGCAGTACCCATATACGTTTTGATCATTAACGATTCTGGTCCACGTCTTGCCCATGTCCCTGGTTCGGTACACGTACGGACTCCAATCGCTTTGCCGGTAATTATTGATGACAACAAACGCTTCGTTGGCGTTGTAGGTAGAGGCACGGATTTGTGTGATCCAGGCGTTCTTTGGCGCCCCTGGCATTTTGCTAATTTGATTTGCCCAACTCTGACCACCGTTGATAGTGAGTTGCACGTTGCCATCATCGGTTCCTGCCCATATCACGCCCTTTTGAAGCGGACTGGGTGCAATGCTAAGGATGGTGGTATGATTTTCCGCTCCACTATTGTCTAAAGATAATCCTCCGGTAGTCGCCTGCTTTTGTTTTTCCGGGTCGTTGGTAGTGAGGTCGGGAGAAATTTTCTCCCACGTTGCACCATGATCGGTGGATTTCATCACATACTGGCTACCTATGTATAAAGTTGTTTTATCAATGGGATCAACGGCCACCGCAGCATTCCAATTATAGCGTAGTTCTTCGCCACTGGCCAGAAACGGTTTGATAAATTGCCGGCCACCTGTTTTTAAATCGTAGCGCATGATGTTGCCACCCTGCGACAAACTGTACCCGTGCCGTCCTTCATTCATAGGATCAGGTACCACGTCAAATCCATCGCCACCGCCCACGCGATCCCAATACATATTGCGGATGCCATACCTTTTCCACACGCTGCTTGGTCCGCGCCACGATCCATTGTCCTGAAGTCCACCATACACATTGTAGGGGAGTTCGTTGTCCACATTGATGTGATAAAATTGTGCAAGCGGCAGGTTTTCTATAAAACGCCACGTCTTTCCCCTGTCGTGAGAAATCACGGCACCGCCATCGTTGCCACAAATCAGAAAGCTGGGATCTTCTGGATGGACATACCAGGCGTGATTGTCGACATGCACAAGGCTCGGGTCGATCAACCGTTCAAAAGTTTTTCCGCCATCGTTACTCACATCTACAAAAGTGTGGATGTTGTAAATTCTGTTTTCGTTTTTGGAATCCACAAAGATGTCGGCATAGTAGAAAGGACGGCCGCCAATGTTCTTGGTGGTCACAAGGCTCCATTTCTCCCCGCCATCCTCTGATTTATATAAACCATTCTTCTTTGCTTCCACCAACGCGTAGACAATGTTCGGACTGCTGGGTGCAATGGCCAGCCCAATTCTGCCCAAGTCGCCTTTGGGCAATCCGTCAGCGGACGTTTTTTTCTTCCAGGTTTCACCTGCATCATAAGAGACATACAATCCCGACCCCGGTCCACCGGAGTTGAAATACCAGGGCCATCTTCGGTGTTCCCACATGGCAGCGATGAGTTTGTTGGGATTGGAAGGGTCCACCACCAAATCACCGATGCCGGTTTTCGGATCTACATACAAAACTTTTTTCCAGGTCTTGCCGCCATCCGTTGTTTTGTAACCGCCACGTTCCTGGTGTTCACCCCAGGGTGAACCTATGGCGCCCACGTAAATGGTGTTGGGGTCATCGCGGTGGATGATCACGCGGTGAATATTTCGGGTGGCCTCCAGTCCCATGTGTTTCCATGATCGCCCTCCGTCAATGGATTTATATATCCCGTTGCCACTGGTCAGGCTGTTTCGGGGATTGCCTTCGCCTGTGCCTACCCATATTTCGGCAGGATTTTTTTGGTTGACGGCCACGGCACCCACAGATGCTGCTTTTTCATTTTCAAAAATGGGCGTGAAGCTGGTGCCGCCATTTTCCGATTTCCACAGACCTCCGGAGGCGGTACCTATATATATAATGTCAGGGTTCGATTCCACCACATCAATAGAAGTCACGCGCCCGCTCATTCCGGCCGGGCCGATGTTGCGGGGTTTGATGTCTTTAAATAGTGACATATCTATCTGCTGGGAAAAGGATAGGCTACTGGTAAGCAGCACAAACAAAAGGGGGATAAATTGTCTTATCATGTTTTTTGGAATATGCATAATGCTAGGCAAATCAAAATATCCCCGCAAGGGAGAATACTTAAGCGGTTTTGCTGGTGTCTGCTTCGCTGCCGCTATTCACCGCTGAGGCGCTGAGACGCAGGGCTGTTATCTCTTGGCGCCTTTGCGGTAAAATTACCCAGGAATGATTTGCCACCATGACTAGGGAGGCACGACCGAAGAATCTCTATTGCTTACCTTTTTTCTACCGCTGAGTCGCAGAGTCGCTGGGATACCTCACCGGAAAAAGATGCTTAGTGCCTTTGAGTCTTGGTGGCTAAATGCGGCTTATGATTTTGCCACGAAGCCACAAAGCCACAATATTAAACGCATGATCGGGAGTTTACCGCCATTCTGAGTGAGGCACGACCGAAGAATCTAATCAAGAATGAGTAATCCGCAATTCTGAGGGCGACCGGCCGAAAAATCTAATCGGACATGAGACTCTTCGCCATCGCTCAGAGAGGCGTGAACTAACAAAGAAATTTCGGATTGATTGAAAGACCTCCAACCTACCGCCATTCTCAGGGAGGGCACGACCGAAGAATCTCTACTGTGTACTTTTTTTCTACCGCGGAGTCGCAGAGTCGCTGGGAGATGCTTAGTGTCTTTGAGTCTTGGTGGCCAATACGGTTTTATGATTTTGCCACGAAGCCACAATATTAAACGCATCATCGGGAGTTTACCGCCATTCTGAGGGAGGCACGACCGAAGAATCTAATCAAGAATGAGTAATCCGCCATTCTGAGGGCGGCCGGCCGAAAAATCTAATCGGACATGAGACTCTTCGCTATCGCTCAGAGAGGCGTGAACTAACAAAGAAATTTCGGATTGATTGAAAGACCTCCAACCTACCGCCATTCTCAGGGAGGGCACGACCGAAGAATCTCTACTGTGTACTTTTTTTCTACCGCGGAGTCGCAGAGTCGCTGGGAGATGCTTAGTGCCTTTGAGTCTTGGTGGCTAAATGCGGCTTATGATTTTGCCACGAAGGCACAAAGCCACAAATAGGAAATATAACATTGAGAGAACCCTTGTGTTTTTGAGTCTTGGTGGCTAAATGCGGCTTATGATTTGCCACGAAGGCACAAAGTCACAATAGGAAATATAACATTGAGGGACCTTAGCGCCTTTGCGTCTCTGCGGTAAAATTTCTAATTCTACCCAACCACAATAGGCGCACTCAAGCAACTCTCCGGAATCCTGAAAGCATCCACCAACGGCACCGCCTCCTGCCGGATTTCCCAACACAGTTTGTTGATCAGCTTGCGGATGGCCTTGGTTTTCACACCCTCCATATAATCATGTTCCAAATACCACCCTTTGTTCTTCTCGATTTGCGTAAGCGCAAACAGGTCACAAAGTTTTTTCAACACCGCCTTACAATGTTTGTCTTTGGTGCGCTCAACCTGCAAGATGAATTGCTCTAAAATTATTCGTTCGATGTGCGCGTGCCCCACGTTCACCAGGTGGTACTGCGTCTGATTGAAAGCATCAAAAGAATCCATACCACTGTCCAAATGTTTTTTTAACCGCTTGGCTGCGGACGTCAGGATATCCCGCTCGCGGTACTTGAATGCGCTGAGGTGAAATTCAGGGTCCAGCAAATGGTCCTCATCGGTGTTGCGGATGATGATTGGATTCAATTCCGAAAATGAAGTTTTTGCCTGCGAGCCTACATAATTTAATATACCAAAGAAGTCCATGTTGCTGAACTCCTGTTTAAACTCCGTCAACCGGCTCTTGGCCACCAGTTGCATCAGCACCGTATTGTCGCCTTCAAAGGTTGTGTAGATGTCTGTGTCATTTTTCAGGTCATCAATTCTGTTTTCGGAAAGATAACCCTTGCCGCCACACGCCTCCCGGCACTCCTGCAGCGTGCGCGTGGTGTTCCAGGTGGCAAAAGATTTCATACCTGCCGCCAGCGCTTCAATCTCCTGCATGTCTTTTTCCGACCGGTTAAGGAAACGTTCTGTTAAATATTGCAACGAAAAGTGCAATGCGTACACATTGGCAAGCAACGGCATGAGCCTGCGCTGATGGGTGCGGTAATTCAAGATGGGCACCTCGGCTGCATTCTCCGGACCGAATTGCCTCCGTTGATCACCATATTTAATGGCTATGGTCAGCCCTGACTTGGATGCGCTGTTGCCAGAGCGGGGGATTCCGATGCGCCCACCCACCAGCGTTCCCAGCATGGTGAAGAACCTCCGGTTGTCGCTGGCGATGGGACTGGTAAATTTTCCGTTTTCGTCCACACCGGCAAACCTGTCCAGCATGTCGTCTTTTGGAATGCGTACGTTATCAAAATAAATCACGCCATTGTCCACCCCGTTGAGTCCCATTTTTCTGCCACAGTCCTTGATGGTGACTCCGGGTAGCGTTTTCCCATCCTTGCTCCGCAGCGGCACTACAAATGCGCTGACGCCATAATCCTGGCCGTCAATGATGAGTTTGGCAAACACCGTAGCCGCCTGCCCATGCACGGCAGCGTTGCCGATGTATTCTTTGCGTGCGTTTTCATTGGGCGTGTGGATGACGAAACTTTTGTCCTTGTGGTCGTAGGTGGCTGTGGTGAGGATTCCCTTGACGTTGGAGCCGTGACCCGTTTCCGTCATGGCAAAACAACCGGGTAACTCCAGGGTGCCGATGTCCTTCAGGTATTTCTTATGGTGTTTTTCTGTTCCCAGGAAATACACGCTCATGCCCCACAGGCCGAACTGCACCCCAAACTTGATTACCAGACTAAGATCATGGTAGCTCAAGGCTTCCATGATGGCGAAGTAGTTGCTCATGCTGCCACCGCCTCCGTATTCCTTAGGAAAGGCCATGGCGCCAAAACCCTGCTTGGCCAGGTGCTGGCACCACTCCAGTACTTTTTCTCTTCGAGCAGATAAATTGTCCGTGTCAGTGTATTGGAAGGCCGGATCGGCAATGACGGTTTTTACTTTTTTGATGATGTCTGCGTGGTCGCCATCCAGCAGTGCGGCCATGGCATCGATGTCGAAGGAGGCTTTGGTGACTTGCTGGTCGGTGATGGTTTTGCGTTTGGCGCTGTTGAAAATGAAAGCCGACTCGCTGCTGATGATGCCCAGTACCTCTTCGATTTCAGCCAGTGATTGTTTGGCTTCCGAGCTCAGTTCCTTTTTGGACGCGTGGAGTTGGGCGAGCGCGAGACCGATATCCACCAGTCCCTGTTTTTTGTCTGCGCTGGCCTGGTTGGCAACTTTTTGAATTTCCGTAAGCCAGTGTTTCAGTTCATCGGGAGTGGGGGGCGAGGCGGGATCGAGTTGGGCCAGTAAAAATTCCTTTTCCGTTTTAGATAGCCAGTCCTGTCGTTCCAGGAGACCCTGGATGGATGCGACCTCGCTGGGGGTGAGCACGGCATCGGCCCACACGGCATAGTAGATGGGCAGGAATACGTAGAGGGAGGGGTTGTTTTTTAAGAAAGGCGAGGAGAGCATGGTTTTTCGGGTTTCTGTCTGGTTCCGTTTACTAAAAATACAAAGGAAAGGGGGATTCTGACAGGGGAGTTTTGGTGGGGGATCGGGCTTGCTCCGGGCGCGACCGGTGGTAGACCGGTATGTACTATGCGAATATTAACCGTTTATTCAACGTGTATTTGGAGGATTTTTACTAATTTCAGCAGCCCTAAAATGATAGGGATAAACCAATTGAGGTTTATTCCTAGGCTGGCAGTAATAGGGTCCGGACAAATTTGTGCTTCAAACAAACGGCTGATAATTTTCTAACAAAGATTTTCCCACGAGGACAAGTGATTGGCTTCGCGATAACTCGGACAATGAAAAACATGGGACAGACTATAAATTAATGCAATCGACCCTTCGCATTTTTAAAGAGATTCTTCCCCAATTGCCCACGCATTTGGCACATGCCATAGCCACACAAACCCACCGTGACACCAAAGCTATGGCAAGAGCCAATCTCCCCGGTCTACAAATTATAAATCGTACAGTTATAAGACTTATATTCGCTTACGGCACTTTATAGATATGACCAAGGAAGAAATTCAAAATGTTGTTTCCACTCTTGTCACCAACGGTTTTGAGATAGACCAGATGGAAAGATTTTCTAAGGGTAATATCTTTTTTAATATATGCAAGTTAGACAGACTGGGCGCGATTGTTCGATACAGCATTCTCTTCACAAAAGACAAGAATGAAACTTCATTAACAACCTCATTGATGACACTATCTGAGAGTTATAAATCAAAGGCTATAATAGTATCCGACAATTTTACTTCAACGGAATGCTCTACGCATACACACAAAGAATTTTATGACTTCTTTGGAGGCATGGTAAATACGGGCCTGATTCTCATCTCAAATTTACCGGATATACTGGAAGAATTGGGGTTAAATAAACTTCCAACACTTCTCTCAGGTGATGCATTTGACTTGCATGAGTTGTATGTGAAGGAATGTTTACAATTTATTATGCAATCTCCAACCAGACGATATGGTAAGGACAGATTATTTGAATCAATTCCTGATGGTGTGGTAATTTGTAAAAATGGAATGATGATTCTTTATGACTCAAAAGCCTACTCGAATGGGTTCGATTTTGCGGCTGACGACATTAAACGATTTGCTTCCTATGTTGAGGAGTTCAATAAACGATACTCTGGAATGTTAGGCAATGTGTTTACGTTCACGGTTATTACAGGCAAGCTTAATCCATCAAATGCCTCAATAGCAAAACGGTCAAAGGAGCTTTATAAAAAGTGCAATACCAATCTATCCTGTATTACAAGTCGACAACTGGGAGACATTGTTCAATTGTTGCAAAAAGAGCCAAACATTCGGTCCTCAATTCTCTGGAAGAATATTTTTTCGGAATTAATAATCGACTCATCAATTGTTCAAAAAGAAATTGCAAGAATAAAAAAGGATAATATCAACTAACATGGGAACATCTGTAAGTCATGGTTCACCAAGAACTTCAAATTGGAAGCCAGTTTTAGCTTGCTACGCCAACAACAACTTTTCTAAAGAGCGAGTGATAAATGAGGTATGGAGGGCTTCCGAGAAGGAAGCAACACCAATATCATCGATGATGAAATCCGATACAATCTTTGAATGCCACAATGCGGTGAGTAAGGCAAACAATTATCGCGAGGCACTTCAAAAATTCAATGATATAATCCTTAATTCTAAACAAAACACGATTGTCGCAGAATTCGCTAAAAGAGTAATTCCTACTGCCTTTCAATCAGACAATCCAATTCAACAATGGAGAAGTAGTTTTTTTACTGAACTCACCAACTATGTAGTTTCACGAGATGCATCAGGTTTTGTAGGTGAGAGTTTTAGAAATAAGTCAGTAAATGACTTGATAGCATTTAAGAAAACTATAAGCCAAAAGGTAAATGAGATTGTAAGCTCCGACAAAACTAGAATTAAGAATAAAAGGGATTGGGCTGCTTTCGTTGATTCAGCAATAACCAAACTTAAATCAGCAAAATAATGGCACCTTATAGAGTATCGGTTGGGGAAACTAATTTTGATGCAGACCTTCAACTATGTCCCGGAAAGAACCTTTATACTGGATTACAATATTTTGAGAAGGAGTTTGGAATTGCAGATTCTTTAGAAGTGGATATGCTGAACCTTTCCTCCGGAATTTATGCAGCAGACCTGGCTGTGAAGCGAGATGAAAGAGAAAACTTTCTACGCACTATTGAGCTTACCGTTGAAGTAGTAAATTTTCACGCCTTTGAGAGGATTAAAGCTAAACTTTCAAGCGCTCTTTTAATCCTAAGTAGAGACAACTGGTTTATAAAATTCATTCAAAAACCTGGGACACCTGTAACAAATTTCCAATGGCAAAATAAGGAGGGAGCAGTTTTACTTTTTTCAGGTGGCCTCGATTCGATGTGTGCTGCTTCTGATTTTATTAGTAAAAGGACGGACTTGGTTTTGGTAAGTCACAACACCCACGCGAATAGAGTTGTAGATAAAACTCAACGCAATGTTCATAAGGCACTTGAACGTTTCTACAAAACGAATGTGCGACATGTTCATATTAAAGTTTACGGTAGAAAAACTTCAACTCATAGTTTCCCAGAGGGAGGCAAAAGAGAAAATACACAAAGGACAAGGTCGTTCTTATTTCTTTCTCTGGCGGCTCTTATAACAAAGCGATGCGGCTTCAATAAAATTCTCTTTATGGCGGAGAATGGGCAATTTGCAATTCACTTACCTCTAAATTCCGCGAGGGTTGGCCCATTTTCTACGCACACAGCAGACCCTAATTTCGTAACCCACGCTCAAGACATATTTCAGACTGTGCTAACCAACCCCAACTTTGAGATTTCCAATCCATTTCTTTATAAGACAAAATCTGAAGTTTTCGCGGTACTGCCAAAAAAAGTTGCAAAAGGAGGTTCATAACTCGGCTAGTTGTTGGATGATTTCTCATGTTCCACAAGAAAAGCACTGTGGCATTTGTATTCCATGCATTTCAAGACGAATTGCAATTGAATTCAACGGAGTAGAAGTAAATGAATATCACACTGATATTTTTACAACTGACGTTAATACACTATCTGATGATAATACGGGAAAAAGAAATCTAATTGATTATTTGGAGTTCATCACAAAATTCAAAAAAGTCACCCCTCAAAATAAAGAAGAACTAATATGTGACTTTCCAGAATTAATCAATCCTTCAATAGATGAAGACCAAGCACTAAAATTGTATGAAAGAGTTTCACAACAATCATTTAGTGTCTTTAAAAATTATCCTAAAGTTTTGAGTATAATCAAATGAGGAAATTTTCAATAACCCAATTAGAGCTTGCAAGAAAGAACCCTAAGCAGTTTGCAAATAATCTGAAAGCAACTGGAGGTTCAAAACCATCATTCTTCGGGAGAGAAAAATTTATGCGTTGGCAAGATTCAGTGAGTGAATATCACAAACAAAATGACTTGGCATCTGCCGTTTCATATCTTGAAAAAGTATTTAGTAACAGAGCTGACAATTCCAAGAACAGAAAAGAAGTGGCGCAGCTCATTTCCTCATTGGACTCCTATGTGAAGGAGTTTCTTAAAAAAGGATTTACAGTTATGGATTTTAGAAAGAGGATTCATATTGATTTGAATACAAAGGTATTTATAAGTGGACAGGTTCCTGTAACGTACATGAATCCAAAGGGCGGATTTTCAGTTTACTTCTTCTCACAGGGTGGACTAGGATGGGAAAGTGAACTTAGATTCCCAATTCTTCAAAAATATTTTGCGGAACAAATATATGGAACTGAGCTTGAGAGTATTGAAGTGGGTATTTTTAGTACTGCAACGGATAATTTCTTTCAACAGGTCTACACAGAAGATGAGGTTAAGGATGCCGCTAAGGAGCTAAACAAAATTGGTAAGACTATATTTGATATCTTGTAGTTCGATAAACTAAGGCCGGTCTACATTTATGATTTGCAACAAGTATAAAATAGAGGACATAAATATTGGAGATGAAGTTTATTTCGATTCACTACCATCTCAGAACAATTACGACTTGTATTGGAAAGTGAATGGTAAAAGAGGAAATGGACTCCCAAAATTCGCTGTTTTAGTAAGGATTTAGTGAGGACAGGCTAACCTAAACCAAACCCAATGCTTAAGAAAATCCTGCTCTATTCCGTGGCGGTTATTCTAATGGCCATTTTGTCCCTGTTTATTTATGTGTCCCCCCAATCTGGCGCAAGCGTCAAGCTTGAGCCAATATACTATTCAGTTCAAAACATTTGCCCATAAAGTCCAATCCTTAATAAGAATCACCTAAGAGGACTCTAAAAATCTTGATACGTCCGGTGTTCCTTGCAGGTAACCCTGAGAAGATGACGTTGGGCAAGATTCGTTCCTTGGAGAGTTGGCATTTTGCCTTAACTCAACGACCCATACACGACTATACAAATTGTAACCGACAGTGGGCGTTAGGCGTCAAAGCATAAACCTCGAACAAGATAATAAATGAATGCAATAATAAAGAGAGTGCTATTTTTTCCAATTACAAAAATGACAATAGGAATTGTTGTCTGCTTCTCACTATTTGTAGGATTTCAAAACTTTGTATCCAAGCCACTTTTTTATAACATAATTCAAGATAAGAATATTGCAGACCCCATTATCCATTTGGCTTCTGTTGTGGTTTTAGTTCTTAGCTACTGGTGTTTGTTTCGTTTGTATGACAAGAGAAAAATTACAGAGCTCTCTATAAAACATTTGCCCAAAGAAATGTTTGGAGGTTTTGCTTTAGGATTCTTAACCATTTCACTAACCATTTTCATCTTATATTTCTTAGGCTATTACCAGTTTTTTAGCATTTCAACAGCTCACTATTCATTAAAACTGTTCGGACTATTAATGGTTGCAGCGCTAATTGAAGATCTTTTTTTTAGAGGTATAATAATACGGGAATGTGAAAATTGGTTGGGCACTAACGTAGCCTTAATCATTGGGATGCTATTCGAAACAGACCATTTGTTTAATCCTAATGCCAATCTGTTTAGCGTCTTTTTTATTCTAATTTGGGGATTCACGATGTCTATGTTCTTTGTGTATACCAAGAGAATTTGGTTGCCTTTTTTCTTTCACCTGGGGTGGAATTTTGCGCAACCTTTTTATGGTTCTAATCTTACCGGCCTGGATGATATGGGAAGAATAATTCAATCTAAATTGGATGGGCCTGAAATATTTACAGGAGGTGCAGTGGGGGTAGAAGGTTCAATTTTTACAACCGTGTTTTTATTACTGATTGGGATTATCTTATATATTTTCGCAGGGAAAGAAGGTAAAATTATAAGAAGACCAATGCGTGCAAAGAGCCCAACCACAAGCTAATAGACAAGACACACAAAAGGGAGAAATTGAATCAAGTGGAGTCAGGTGTTAGCACCGGATTCCACTGAAGATTGGCTGAAATATACGGATGCTCTCAAGGCTCACCGTTCCTGGCAGAACCCTGGGTTAGCTTGTATACGCACAGGTGTTATAGCCAAACCCCCGGCCCCTAGGACCTAGTAAAACAGCCTCTAACCAACAAAAAAGTCAAATCGACTTTTCTCCTCTATTAAGGTTGACTCCCAAAATTTGTTATTTTAGTAAGGATTTAGTGAGGACGGGCTAACCTAAACCAAACCCAATGCTTAAGAAAATCCTGCTCTATTCCCTGGCGGTTATTCTACTGGCCATTTTGTCCCTTTTTATTTATGTGTCCCTTACGTGGGACAAAAAGTATCACGACTGGCCCGAACCGTCATTGGCATCAAGCGCTGATTCCGCTGTCATCGCCCGTGGGCGCTACCTCGTCCTGGGGCCCGCGCATTGCAACTCCTGCCACGTGTCGTCCATCCAGGATCTGGAAGATTCCGACAAGGGCGCTGCCATTCCGCTGAAGGGTGGGGTTGGTTTTCCCATGGGCCCATTGGGAACCATGTTCACCCGCAACATCACGCCCGATAAAACCACAGGGCTCGGACGATATACAGATGGACAGGTTTTCAGAATGATGCGGCATGGCATACGACCAGATGGCACTGCATCCTTGCCGTTGCTGATGCCATTCTGGAACATGGCCGATGATGATTTGGTTGCCGTGGTCTCTTATCTCCGGTCGATAGAACCGGTAGAGAACAATGTTCCGGAAAATGAATGGACGTTTATCGGGAAGGCCGTGCGCGCGTTGACACCCACCTTCAAGCCCATTGAAAATCCGGATGCCGCGAAAGTTGCTCCACCCATGTCACCTCCGTCTATTGCACGGGGTGAATACCTGTCCCGGTATGTCACGAACTGCGTGGGCTGTCATACGCCACGTGATTTAACTACCTACGAGGCTACCGGCCCTGAATTTTCCGGTGGAATGGAATTTGAACCGTGGCCTGCACTCAACAAACATTTTAACCTGGATACCACCCTGTGGCTCCGAACGCCAAACATTACACCCCACCCGGGCGGTGTCTTTGCCCGATACACAACCCCTGAAGATTTCATCAGGCGCTTTCGGCAGGGCCGGACCATCCCGATTTCACCCATGGATTGGGGACCCTTTTCAAGAATCAGCGATGAAGACCTTACTTCCATCTGGATGTTCTTAAGTAGCCTGGAACCCATAGAGCATGAGGTGGGCGACATCACATTTAAAAAGGGAGATGAATAATTGCAAATCATCAGTGGAGTCAGGTGTTAACACCTGACTCCACTGATACACTGATGACGAGAGATAATTGCAACGCAAAATTGTCTCATAGATTGGTATGACGGATGAAGAAATACAACAGTTCCTTCAGCGCATTGACCACCTGAGTCCTCAGCACAAAGCGTTGTTCGGGCAAATGAGCGTACAGCAGATGGTTTGCCATTGCACCGACCAGCTGAGGGTGGCAATGAGGATAAAGGTGTTGCCTCAAGATGGACCGGTTGACTCCCATGAAATTGTCGCCATGGCAAAAGCCGGTAAGACGGTTCCGACACCCAAGGGGCTTGGACAAATCGAAGGAGACGGGACAAAACCGACAGATTGGAACTCCGACATAAAAGTTTTAAAACAACACTTACTCGACTTCCATCACCTTCCTGAAGGTTTCAGTTATGCCCCCCATCCATATTTTGGGCCCATGAATAAAAAAAGTTGGACCCGGCTTGTTGTATGGCATCTCAATCATCACCTGGGGCAATTTGCTGCTTAAGAATTTCGATTAGATAGAAGTTGCAAGTGGAGTCTGGTGTTACTACCTGACGCCACGAAGTGCACATGTAAAGTGAGTGAAGGCACTGTATATGGGCGTGGTGATAAGTTTTCTGATTAGCTAAATTATAGGTAAATTCACATTCAGATAATTTGAGTTATGAAAATAAAAGATGACTTCCACAGCCTGATTGAAAAGATTGAGGACGAAGAGGTTTTAAAAGGTTATTTTGAGCTAATTCAGCGGCTTAATAACAGCCAGACAGGTAAACTTTGGGACAGCCTAAGCCCCGCAGAGCGAGATGAACTTATTGTATCATATGAAGAGAGTTTTACCCCAGACAATTTAGTCAGCCATGATGAGGTTAAGAAAAAGCATGATAAATGGCTAAGAAAATAGTCTGGACTAAAAGAGCCAATAATAAATTCGACAAAATAATTGAATATTTAGAACGGGAATGGGGTCCTAACGTGACGAAAAATTTCGTTGCCAAGACTTACGATATTATTGAATTGATTTCAGATCAATCTGATTTAGGCACATTAGAAAACTCCGAGAAAAAAATTAGAGGTTTTTTGCTGACTAAACATAATCGACTTTTTTACAGGGTAACGAACGAGGAAATAATATTATTAAATTTTTTTGACACAAGATCAGACCCTAAAAGAAAAAGAGTTTGATAAACAACGCGTCTATAATGAATGTTTCACGAACTTAACGCGGATTGATTGGTGGAGTCAGGTGGTAACACCTGACTCCACTATAAACACCTGACTCCACTTTAACACACTGTGAGACTTTGTTTGAAAAGTTGATTACGACCTAGCGGAGGATGCTCACGTCCGATGGGTGATACAAACTTGTTACGCAAAGAAATCCGTTCGAATTGTCGCCCGCTTAACTGGATTTTGAGCGTCAGCTAACTAAATTAGATACAATATATAATTGGCCAGGAGGCTACACTAAAAACAACACGTGCCATGAAACGGGAAACATTTCTTCAACGAACATTTGGCGGTATGGTGGCTGCCATTTCAGGCTTTTTGTTCATCCAAAGTTGTTCCAGTTCTGATGATGCTGCCCCGGCTCCAACCCCAACGGCCAATTGTCTTGACAACGGAACGTCATCATCCATATCCGCCAACCATGGACATACACTTTCCGTCTCAAAAGCGGATGTGATGAGTGGGGTGGAGCAGACCTACGGCATAGCCGGTACGGCTTCACACGGCCACACCGTTACCGTGACTGCTGATCAATTTTTGAGACTGAAGTCAAATCAGAGCATTTCAGTAATGTCAACGGATAACGATGGCCATACCCACAGCGTAACGATCAGTTGTGCCTGATGAAGTTGGAGCCCGGTCACCATATTTTCTCCAGGTTCACAATAAGTTTCTGTTGGGTGTAATCAAGGGTCACCATCTTGATTACTGTTCCATTTTTAACGGTCACGATGATTTCTTTTTCAAAGCGTGAGCCGTAATTGTAGTGTTCGTATTGGGTCATTTTCCCTGCGGGTATTCTCAATTTACCAGAATACCAATTGGCCAGTACACCCTTGTCGCGGCATTTTGGGAATATCCTGGACAAGGAGGTTTCGATTAATTTTTTGCGCCACAGGAAAGATGATGTGAATTGTTTACCCTCGATGGATGCAAGGACGAGTTCATTATTTTCCAGCGACCATGAGGCGATGTATCCGCGTTTACAGGATTCCTTCGTATGAAACTCCGGTCTTTTTTTGCCGCTGCTCTGCCAGTAATCCTCCAGCGGGTTGGTATAGAGGTCCATCCATTTCGACTGAAGCCAGATCATGTCGGGAAGTTGTGCTGCCATGCAATTTTATTTATCACCAACCACCGACATACGCAATATATTGAACCGGTGTTGGGTAAAAAAAATAGTATCTGCCAGTGACCTTTTTTTTGGTCGAGCAGTTGCAAAACGGAGTTTATGGGAGGATGTAGCCCGGAAGGAGATCTTGATTGGCGATAAAATGGTAAATAATCGTGATTGTTTACCTCAGCACGGACGAGACACCTTTATCATGCGATCAGCGGTGGCTTTCTTTGCCTAATAAAAATTTTATCTATGAAGCGAAAGACATTTCTTAAGCGGACGGCAGCAAGTTTGGTGGCAGGGATCACTGGTGGTATTGCCCTGCAACACTGTTCGAGCGATGACGATGCAGCGCCCCCCGTTAAAAGTTGCCTCGATCATGGTGCCAAGCCATTGTCGATTTCATCCAATCACGGTCACACCCTGGTCGTGTCAAAGGATGATGTCGTGAGCGGTGCGACCAAATCTTACAATATACTAGGCACCGCCAATCACGGGCATTCGGTAACGATAACGGATTCGGACTTTATCAGACTACGTAATAATGAGCAAATTGCCCTGAAATCAACCAATGACAATGGTCACGAGCACAACATCACCGTAGTGTGCAGTTCATAGTAGTCGGTTCGTGGATAAATCACCAGACTGGCGCGATGATTTACCTGATGGTATGATTTGCATTAAGCGATTGGCGGCTTGACTGGATCATATTTCTATACACTGATGGCGTTACGCTGAACTTATGTTTGAAGGAGTTGATGAAATTGACCTTATTGGTAAATCCTGAATCGTACATGATTTCTTTGATCAGTTTACTTTGGTTGGTGTCACTATGCATTATTTCAACGGCATGGTTCAGTCGGTATTCATTTAAAAATTGATTAAAATTTTGATGGCAGGTTCTGTTGATGGCTTGTGAAACCAGCCGACTACCGTAGCCCACTGATCCGGCCAGCTTCTTCAGGTCAAGATCGCCCTGAAGGTAATGTTTGTGGATTCTCATTTCCTGATCTATTCGCCTTATGATGGTGGAAATTTCGTTATCATCCGGTTCACGTCTGATGGCCGTATGTTTCAGGACATGAGGTCTCAGAATTACATGCCTAAAATTGTTTATAATAAAAAGGAGAAAAAAGATGGTGTACGGAATTTTCAAAGACAGGAAATCAGCGGGGTAGTATAATTGGGTGAGATAGACAACTGGATAAATGCCAAATACGAGGCTAAACCCAATGAGGAACTGTACTAGCCAACTTCTTACCGGCTGTGTTTGTGTCCCCTGTGTTGAAACTAAGTAAAGGCTAATGCCGAGGAATGATAAGTTCCACGCATATTCTTCAAAGCTGTAGATGGGGTAGTAGTAATCAAACGCAAGTGATATTCCGGTACCCAACAGAATTAGACCTGCCAATTGAATCCAGTTGATAGACGGCCGCTGGTACAATAGGCGAGTAGTCATAAAGAAGCTCAGCGGCCCATAACAGGCGAAAACAAGAGCGGACAGAAATTGATCTTCCCTCAAATGAAAGGTGTTCCTCAGCGTAAGCAGAAGAAAATGCAGGGTGAGTAATAAAAATATGCTGCCGTGGAGCAGTGCAATATTTTTGCGGCTGTGCCTGGTGCATAAGTACAGTCCCTGGGCCAATGCGAAGAATGTGATCGCTACCTCAAGTCCGTTTTTATAATCATAAAGTTGTTCAAGAAATGTCATTCCGCTGGGTTTCAAATTATTTATGGCTTGTGACCAATTCAACCTTAGCTCGTTTTAAATCATTCCAAACTACGATTTATTTGGATTTTCCGCCTACCCCCGAGTTCGGGAGAGGATGATCCGCAGTCTATTGCCCAAAGCCCCTGAGTGCAATAAATTGGGTTTTGTTCTACCGGCATTTTTTATACCTTAAGAATCCTAACCTTGCCCTATGAAAGCTTACACACGCTACATTATTATAATAGCCGCACTCACAGTAGTGACCGCCTGCCAGCAAACTGCGCGACAGGAAGCCCCCGTTGCCGATGAGGCCGCGGCAGCCCGAACCAACATGCTTGCCCGTGCCGACTCCATGGAGCTAAAGACGGCCTATGAAGCGCCTCCGGGCGATGCGCTTGAGCACCACACTGCCGGTTTTGCTAAAATCATGTGCTCAGCCGTTTTTATCACAGGCCTTGACGCGGACTTTGCTGCTGCCAACGTAGGAGGATTTGCAAGCCCCTTTGAAGAGCGAACCAAAGTGGGGAAGCCTGTGGTGGATTATAAAAAGAAAACCGTTTCCATCACGTTGCCCAATGGGGTTACGAGAACGGCCGTGTACCTGGGCGATCAAAGCCAGGGCTGCGTGACCCTCCCCGTAGGGATGTCAAAAGTATTTTATGAGCCAACCCGGATCAGGAGAAACCTACCCGATGCAGACCAAACGCCATGGCCGATGGGCGATGTACTTTCCAGCGAACCCATGCCGCCTGAATTGAACATGGATAAGGTTCAGCAGGCAGTGGATGCCGCCTTCGAAGGAGAAGGAATGACGGCCGCGTTTGTGGTCACGTACAAAGGAAGAATTATTGGCGAGCGATATGGTGAAGGGATAAAAAAAGATACTCCGCTTGAAAGCTGGTCGATGGGCAAAAGCCTTACCGCTACCATGATGGGTGTGTTGATCAACCAGGGTGTGTATGCGCTGGATCAGTTTGCGCCCGTGCCCGAATGGCAAGAGAAGGGCGATGGGAGGGCAGAGATCAAAATCAGCGACATTCTTCACATGTCCAGCGGGTTGAGATTTCGCGCACCGCAGGATCCGGATTTTGACCCATCGTTGGGATATCCCGACCACTTATATGTTTATACCGGGAGCATCAACTCTTTCCAGTGGGCGGCCACGCGCCCGCAACAATGGCTGCCCAATTTGGTGGGCAGATACAGAAATTCAGATCCCGTGCTGATCAATTACCTGGTGCGGCTTGGCGTGGAAGGACGTGGAGGGAAATATCACGAGTTTCCTCAACGTGCATTGTTTGATAAAATGGGCATACGTACCATGATCATGGAGGCTGACCCTTACGGAAATTTTTTGACGCAGGGATATGAGTTTGCATCCGGTCGCGATTGGGCGCGACTGGGTAATTTGTATTTGCAAGATGGTGTTTGGAATGGGGAGAGAATTTTGCCGGAAGGATTTGTAAAGTTTGTGAGCACCCTGGCAGAGCCCTGGGTAAAAGATGGACGGCCCATCTATGGAGGCTTTTTCTGGATCAACGGAGATGGCGGGCGTCCCATTCCCAAAGATGCCTACATGATGCTGGGAGCTGGCGGTCAGTCCACCACGATTATTCCCTCTCATGACCTGGTGGTGGTGAGGCTGGGACACTACAAGGCAGCACGAGCGGGAGGAGAAGCACTAGATAAGGCTTACACATTATTGATGGAGGCTGTACCGGCTGCGAAATAGAAAATTAGTAGCACTTTAATCCCAATGGCAATTCGAAAAGGACATTATTAGAAATTCTGAAATAGGCTAATACGGTAAATCGCGTTGACCCAATTTGGGGTAACCTGATAACCATAGGTGGCCCAGTGAAGCGCCAGTTTGTTATTAACAAATAAATGGACACTATATTAGTCTCGGTTTTAGCTTCACCGAACGGGGCATGGACGCCAAAGAATTTAAAGAGTTATACTTTCAACACCATCCGCGGGTCATTCGTGTCGCGTATTACATCATAAAGGATAAATACCTGTCCGAAGATATTGCCCAGGAGGTATTTCTCAAATTGTGGAACAAGACAGACTTGAATACAATTGATTCGATTGAGGGGTACCTGGTGCAGATGACCAAAAATGTTGCCTTCGATTTTATCGAATCTTCCAAAAGAGAGTCCGACAAGCTGATTGGCCTGCGCGACCATCAAATCAGCATGGACGATCAGCCAACGGCAGGAACCCAACATGAGGAACTTCGTAAGTCGCTCGAAAAAGCCGTTTCACAATTGAGTCCCCAATGCCGCTTGATTTTTTCCCTCAGCAGGTTTGAGGGATTGACCAATGAGGAGATTGCCGAATACCTTGGTATTTCAAAACGTACCGTTGAAACTCAGATATCTGCCGCTTTTAAGAGATTCAGAACGGATCTCAAACCGATGTTTATTACCGCAATCGGATTGTTGCTGCTGCTTGGCCTTCTGGCCTAAAAAAAAATTCTCAAAATTTTACGTGTTGTGCTGGGCTGCCCGGTCTTGCAGTAAATAGATGTCGTATGAATGAAGAGTACCTGATCGACCTGATGGCAAAAAAGACCTCGGGTGTGCTGACCGAGGACGAGCAGCGCGAGCTGGATAAGCTAATTGAAACACCGGAGTTAAAAGCGCTTCATGATCAATTATCAGCCGCGTGGGCCGATGCGGCAAGATTCAGACCCGCGATTGCCGTTAATACCGACCGGTCATGGATTCGGTTTAACGAAAGGCTCAAAGAAACCAGGACACGGGTTTGGATGCCTTATTTGCTCCGGATTGCTGCCGTGCTCATTGTTGCGCTGGGAGTTGGCTACTTATTTTTTGTCGAATCACCGGCAAACAATATTGTTTTTGAAACCACGGCCAACGAAAAAATTGAAATTGATTTACCTGATGGTACGCGCGTGTGGCTGAACGAAAACTCCAGGCTCTCCTATGGAGAAGACTATAATGCCAAAGAGCGGCATGTTGCGTTCTCGGGCGAGGCCTTTTTTGATGTGGTTAGAAACGAGCAAAGAACATTTAGGATTGAAACGGGGGAATCTGTTGTAGAGGTGTTGGGGACGTCATTCGATGTGGATGCATATCCTGCAAAAGGGTACGTTGCTGTGGACGTTAAGACAGGAAGGGTCGCTTTAAGAAGCAAGGGCGAAGCAGGTGAAATTATTATAGAAAAAGGTGCGTATGGAAAGTTAGACCTGGATCGTCAAGTACTGGGTCTTGCAGAAAATGCTCCTCTTAACATTGACTATTGGAGAACGGGCCAACTTATATTTGAAGATGTTCCATTGAGTCAGGTTATCGCTGACTTAAATAAAAATTTTGATTTGCCGACTACGGTTAGCAGCCCGACTCTTGGGGAGTGCAGGTTCACCAGCTCATTCAATCACCCTTCACTGGAGGAAGTGTTGGAAATTATTTCTATTACCATGAGCCTGACAGTCGAGAAGACCTCCAGTGGGTTTATCCTGATAGGAGAGAGTTGCCAATCCAACTGACTATGAGGTTGAGATATTTGTTTTTTGCAATGGTTGTTTGCCTGGGAGGCAAAGCCTTGCCGCAGTCAGTGGAGAAAGGCCCAATAAGCCGGTCATTCAATGCCTCACCGTTGATTGACGTGATCAAATTTTTGGAAGACGCCTCCAATCAAAAATTTTCGTACAGCAGCAGCGCCTTGCCTTTAGACCAGCCAACGACCATTTCATTTTCCGACAATACACTCACTCAGGCGCTGGACAAACTTGCTGAGGTGGTTCCGCTGCAGTATAAAATGGTGAACGGAAAGGTGGTGCTTATGTATAGCACATTGAAACAGACCATTAGGGGCAGTGTCCGCGATCAGGCTACGCAAAGCCCTGTGATTGGCGCCACAGTTACTGTGCTGGGGATTACGCCCGTGCTCGGATCGGCCACGGATATGGATGGCAATTTTAGAATACCCGAGGTGCCATTGGGCAGGCGCGATCTCAAGGTAAGCTACGTGGGTTATGAAGACTTTATTTTACCCAACATCCTGATTGGAAGCGGCAAGGAGGCAGTGGTGGTCATCGATATCACGGAGTCGGTAACCCAAATGCAAGAGTTGATTGTGACGGACGAAGGCACGGCCACGTTGCCCGTAAATGGCATGGCACAAATCAGCGCGCGTTCTTTTACGGTGGAAGAAACAAAACGCTTTCCGGTGGGCGTGGGTGATCCCCTGCGGCTGGCTTCTTCTTTTGCGGGTGTAGTCAGCACTGACGATGTCAATAACGAGATCGTTATCCGGGGAAATACACCCAGGGGAATTCTGTGGAAGCTTGATGGAGTGGAAATTCCTAGCCCTAATCATTTCTCTTCCGAGGGAACTTCCAGTGGAGGGATCAGCATGTTCAGCACGCAGGTAATCTCAAGGTCCGATTTTTTTACAGGAGCTTTTGCACCTGAATATGGCAACGCCACTGCCGGGGTTTTTGATATTCATTTGCGCAACGGAAACAATGAGGCCCAAGAGAGCACGGTTCAGGCGGGGCTCCTGGGATTGGATGTGTCAGCAGAAGGTCCAATGGGCCTGGGCAAATCGTCTTACTTATTTAATTATCGCTATTCTACCCTGGCGATGTTGGATGGCCTGGGGCTAGAGTTGCTGGATGAAAATGAAAAAACGTCATTCCAGGATCTTTCCTTCAAGTTCAATTTTCCGACCAAATCCTTGGGGACATTTTCACTGTTTGGGCTGGGCGGGAAAAGCAGTGTAACGGAAGATTTTTTGCAGGAATCGGGTGAAGAGGTTTACGATATGGGGGTGGTTGGCTTGTCTAACCAATTTTATACAGACCCGAAAATGTTTGTGCGCACTACCTTGTCCGTTTCGGGCACGAACATAAAAAATAACTTTATGCGGATAGGCGATGCCGAGTTTATAGAGATCCAGGACTTCCGGAAGACCTATAAGCGGGGCACGATTTTGATCAATAGAAAATTCAATGCGCGGCACGTGCTTGAGAGTGGATTTACGTACAGTAAACTGGAATACAATTTTTTAAACCATGTCAGGAATTCTTTGAACCAACCACCTTTCGACAACTACGTAAAATTTAATGACCTTGGACAGTCGGGGTCTAAACAATCGTACCTATCGTGGAAATACAGAATGAGCAACCAACTCAGCATGGTTGCCGGGATGCATTGGCTTCATTTTGATTTAACAGGCGAGTCGGCATTTGAACCCCGTGGAAGTTTACGGTGGCAGATGGAAGAAGATAAGGCACTCACATTGGGTTATGGCAAGCACAGCAGGATTGAGTCACTGGAATTCTATTTTGGGAATTTCATCGCCAACAATGGTGCGATACTTAACTATAACAGAAACCTCGGGCTGACGAAATCAGATCACTATGTGATGGGTTATGAGAAAAACTTCAATGAGAATGCGTATTTCCGTACTGAAATCTACTATCAGCATTTATACAATGTTCCCGTCTTCCTCGACTCCCTTCAAAATGCGTTCTCCACACTCAACCTGAGCGATGGTTACGCTTCGCAGCCGCTGGTGAATTCCGGAACCGGGAAAAATTATGGGATCGAACTTACGCTGGAGCGAAAATTCGCAAATAGTTATTATTACCTGATGAACGTTTCCGTGTATGAGTCCAAGTACAGGGCGCGTGACCGCGTGCAGCGCGACACCAGATTCAATGGCAATGCTGCATCAAATTTTTTGTTTGGAAAGGAATTTAATGTGGGGCGAAACGGAAAGAACAATATCCTGGGGATCAGCACCAAGTTTGCCTATGCTGGCAACAAGCGCTATACACCTATTTCATTACAGGCATCGCGGCAGTTGGGTGCCGAGATTCGCCCGCTTATTAATGCTTTCAAGTTAAAATATGCTGATCATTCCCGTTTTGATCTGCAAATCAGTTTTAGAAGGAATACGAAACGGACCACCAGCGAGTGGCGGCTGGATGTGCAAAATCTGTTTAACAAGAAAAATGTGCTATACGATTTTTATAGCGTCCCGGGCCAGGCTGTTGGCGAAGAGACGTCAGTCGGGATCATACCCATCCTTAGCTACCGCCTTGAGTTTTAATTCTCTGCGATCTTATTCCCGCCAATCCACACTGATTCTATCTTTCGGGTATTCGTAATATCCTCAAGCGGATTGGCTGATAAGACAATAAAATCTGCCTGTTTCCCGGATTGTAACGTACCCAGTTTGTTTGATTGTGGAATTCGGACTGCATCCCGGGTGGCGGAAACAATGGCTTGCATTGGGGTAAGACCCGAATCAACCATCAGTTCAAGCTCCAGGTGTTCAAAATAACCCTGAAATCTTCCTGGTGGTCCGGTATCCGTGCCGAATGCAATCCGGACACCGGCATCCGACAGGATCTTTAGATTTTCTCGGGCGATGTTCAAAGCATTTTTATAAAGGGCGGTGCTCACATTCTCTTTCACCGCACGTTGCCGCTCAGGGTCCCTGAGTTGCCGCAGCACCGATGTATCAGAATGAGAATAAAAAAACGGGTCTTGAAAAAAGTCTGGCGTTGTCTCGTAAACAAAAGTTGAAACCTCGCGCATCAGGGTAGGGCAATACACTGCGCCATTTTGTTTCATAAGATTTATAAATTCTTCATCTACCTTTCGGTCCCGAACACTGTGGGCGATGAATTTTACACCAAGGCGGAGCAATGCCTTGGCATCTTCAAGGTAAAAGATATGAGCAACCACGTCAAGATCGTATTTTTTGGCCTGGTCGATCACCGCTGCGTAAATTTCGGGTTTCATTTTTTCGGTTGCGCCAAGGTTATCATCGACCCTGATCTTTATAAAATCCACGTCCATCGATGCGTTCTGGTCCACCATTGCCCGTGCTTCTTCAGGTGTCTTGCCTGTAATTACTTCGCCCGCTATAAAAATTCTGCTTCTACCCGGAGCCGTACCTTGCTGCTCATTTCGAATCATTGCGGATTCCATGCCATCGCCACCGAGGCTGTATACCGTGGTCACCCCGTAGGCCGCATTTAGGTTGAGGTCGCGGAGTACATTTTCCTGCGAATAGTTTGCCGTCAAACCGGAAGTTTGGCCAATGTGCCCATGCGCATTGATAATTCCGGGAATTATCGTCTTGCCTTTCAAGTCGATTACCGATGCATTTGCGGGCGGGGTGATGGATGCGGCCGGACCGATTGCCGCGATGGTGCCGTTTGTTACAACCAACATTCCGTCTTCTATCGGGGCGGCCCCCGTTCCATCGATTATTGTGGCGCCCTTAAGCACCCATGTTTCATTTGGGGTTTCTGAAGGTTTGTTGGTGCAGCCACAGATTGCGACCGAAGCAATCAGGAGCAGGGAGGATTTTAACCACATATCATAACAAATTGCCTGAAGGTTTCAATTTAGGTGTTCTTCAGAAAATCACCCCATATGCGATCACCTAATTTAATATGTAACCTTTTGTTTTTCACCTAAAAATGATACCTTAAGCCAAGTGAGTTCTTTGGGACGCTCGGCATAAACAGCAGGATAATTGCACTCACACTGGTAGGTTTCTCGGTATGTAACAATAGCAATTATTGGAAAACCCGAACGACCATAATGTTCTACTTTGGCCCATCATCGTCTATGGTGCAATAGTCGTAAGCCTTATTGGCGCGATCCTCGGTTTATCGTATGTTTTAGGGCAGCATCATCGCGACCGGGCAACAGGTGAAGCGTACGAGTCCGGAATCCTATCCACCGGTTCGGCAAGGCTTCGGTTTTCTTCACAGTTTTATCTTATCGCCATGCTCTTCGTCATCTTTGATGTGGAGACCATTTTTATTTTTTCCTGGGCGATTGCATTCAGGGAGCTGGGGTGGTATGGATACGTGGGTGTTCTTGTTTTTATCCTCCTGCTGGTTATTGTTTTGATCTACGAATGGCGCAATGGAGCGCTTGACTTCGGACCTGATGGCAAAAAGATCTTGCGCGCTTATAAGAAATTAACAGAAAAGAAATGAAATGGTGGCTTAGCAATACAGAAGAACCAACCGGCATCTTGAAAGGCACCAGTTCTATCGAGGAAACCGTGAAACAAAGCATGGTGCTTACCACGGTTCAGGACTTGCTGGCCTGGGGGAGGAAAAACTCAATGTGGCCCTTTCACTTTGGATTGTCATGCTGCTTTGTAGAGATGGCAACGAGTATGACGCCCAAGTACGATCTGGCAAGGTTTGGGGCAGAGGTTATTCGCGGTACACCGCGTGAGGCAGATGTGATGATAATCGCGGGCACGGTATTCATCAAGATGGCACCCATTATCAAAAGGCTTCACGAACAAATGATGGAGCCCCGGTGGGTGATTTCCATGGGGTCGTGCGCCAATTCCGGGGGAATGTATGATATATATAGTGTCGTGCAGGGCGTTGACAAGTTTTTGCCTGTGGATGTTTACGTCACGGGCTGCCCGCCCCGGCCTGACGCGTTTATGGAGGGAGTTACCCTCCTGGCCGAGTCAGTAGGCAAAGAGAAAAGGCCTCTGAGTTGGATGATTGGTGATCAGGGTGTGGTCAAGCCCGGGAAGGTCTCCATGAAAGCGAGAAAGGATGAGCAAAGGAAAAAGATGGTCACGTTCAGGTCACCGGATCAGATTTAATTAGAAAAACAAATAAACATATCAATTGAACTGTAAATGAGAGAGATAGCAATGTAGATACAGGTAAAGGTTTAACTGGTATGTAGGTATTTAAGCATCGTTTGGCACATGGAAGAAACACTTGGTCCAACAGCGCAACTAAGGAGCCGGTTCGGTGACGTGTTCACCGAGCAGGCCACCAGAGATGGGATAGTGTCCCTTTGGTTGCGGTTGGACAGGCTAAAGGAGGTGCTGCAATACCTGAAAAACGAAATCCCACGTCCCTACAAATTGCTTTATGATCTGACGGCTATTGATGAAAGAAGCCGGAAGAAAGATCCAGATTATCCTGCCGGCAAATTCTCCCTGGTTTATCACGTGTTTTCTTTTGAGCGCAAAGCATTTATACGCCTGAAGGTTGCGTTGGAAGACGAATATCCCTCGGCACCTAGCATCACCTCACTTTGGCTCAATGCGAGTTGGTATGAGCGGGAGGTGTACGACATGTTTGGGATCAAGTTCGATGGCCATCCGCACATGAAGCGGCTATTGATGCCCTTGTCGTGGGAGGGACATCCGCTAAGAAAAGAACATCCTGCCCGCGCTACAGAGATGGGTCGGTTTAAACTATTTGATGAAAAAGTAGATAGTGAGCAGAGGGCCCTGCAATTTTCCCCTGAGGAATGGGGGTTGGAGCGGCAGAGTGACGATTCCGATTTTATGTTCTTGAACATTGGCCCCCAACATCCAGGAACCCATGGCGTGCTTCGCATCATTCTGCAATTGGATGGTGAAGACATTGTTGATGCTGTTCCGGAAATCGGATTTCATCATCGCGGTGCAGAGAAGATGGCGGAACGTCAATCCTGGCACACCTACATTCCCTATACTGACCGGATCGATTACCTGGGCGGAGTTAATAACAACCTTGCTTACATTCTTGCGGTGGAAAAACTCGCAGGCATCGAGGTGCCTGAGCGTGTCAAGGTAATTCGTGTGATGATGTGCGAATTTTTTCGCATTGCCAGTCACTTGGTTTGGTATGGCACATTTGCGCAGGACGTTGGTCAACTCTCGCCTGTGTTCTACATGTTCAGCGACCGCGAGAAAGTATTTGACGTGGTGGAGGCAGTCTGCGGTGGCCGGATGCATCCGAATTGGTTTCGCATTGGCGGAGTAGCGCAGGATTTGCCCAAAGGATGGGAGACACTGGTGCAAAGTTTTATCGACTACTTTCCAAAGCGTCTGAAGGAATACGACAGCATGGTGATCAAGAACTCTTTGTTTAAGGCGAGGACAGTGGGCATTGGGATTTACACGTTGGAAGAAGCAATAGAATGGGGTGTGACTGGCGCTGGATTGAGAGCCTGTGGCTTCGAATGGGATTTTAGAAAACAAATGCCTTACTCAGGCTATGAGATGTTTGACTTCGAAGTTCCCACTGAACAAAATGGCGATTGTTTTGATCGCGCTAAGGTACGCGTAGCTGAAATGCGCCAGAGTCTGCGCATCATCGAGCAGTGTATGAAAAACATGCCCGAGGGAAATTACAAGGCGGATCACCCGCTTACCACTCCGCCTTTGAAAAAGCACACCATGAAAGACATTGAGACCTTGATTACTCACTTTCTCAATGTGAGTTGGGGACCGGTAATTCCCCCGGGCGAAGCGATGAGTTGTATTGAGGCTACGAAGGGAGCCAACAGCTACTATGCCATCAGCGATGGAAATACTTCTGCCTACAGGATGCGTATTAGAACGCCATCTTTTCCTCATATGCAGATGATCTCTTATATCAGCAAGGGTTACACGGTAGCAGACTTGCTGAGCATATTGGGTGGTATGGATTATGTTTTAGCAGATATTGACAGGTAATGTTATCGAAAGAAGAAATATCGGAGATAGAGAAGGCCATTCATATGATGCCCCAAAGGAAGGCCGCGTGTATTGAGGCGTTGAAGGTGGTGCAACATCACCGGAGGTGGATCAGTGATGACTCGCTCAAGGAGGTAGCTGACTACATGGAAATGAGTCCCGATGAACTGGATTCAGTGGCAACATTTTACAATTTGTTGTTCAGGAAACCAGTTGGACGACATGTTATTCTGGTCTGTGATAGCATAAGTTGTTGGGTGATGGGGTATGAAAAAATCAGGGACCATCTCTATAACCGTTTGGGGATAGAATATGGAGAGACCACTGCGGATGAACGCTTCACCATATTACCCAATCCTTGTTTGGGTACTTGCGACTGCGCGCCCGCGCTGATGATAGATAACGATTTGTACAGAAACCTGTCTGTAGATCAACTTGATGACATATTGAATAAGTACAAGTAGATGGAGAAGCCACTGACACAACATATTCGCGAGGACCGCAAGCCATTGAGCTTGATGGAATACGAGCGTGTGGGTGGTTATGAAAGTGTGAAAAAATTACTGAAAGGCATAGGGCCCAAAGCCGTCACTGATCTGGTGAAGGAGTCCAATCTAAGAGGAAGAGGTGGAGCAGGTTTTAGCACGGGACTGAAATGGAGTTTTGTTCCATTAAACGCGCCAAAACCAAAGTACCTCATCACCAACGCGGACGAGATGGAACCGGGCACTTTTAAAGACCGGATTCTGCTGGAATCAACACCGCACCAGTTGATAGAAGGGATGATCATTGCGGCTTACGCGATTCAGGCGGACGTATCGTTTGTCTTTCTGCGGTGGGCATACAAGGAGGCGGCCGTAACCATTACAAAAGCAATAGATGAGGCCTACCAGGCTGGCTATTTGGGTAAAAACATTTTAGGTTCCGGATATGATTTGGAAATGCACTTGCACACTGGTGTTGGCCGGTACATGTGTGGTGAAGAAACGGCCCTGTTGAATTCGTTGGAGGGCAAGCGTGCAACGCCACGCGCCAAGCCACCCTTTCCACAGGTGAGTGGGTTGTTCGGTAAACCAACTATTGTAAATAATGTGGAGACGCTCTGCTGCTTGCCACACATTATTAATAAGGGAGCCGATTGGTTTAAAAAACTGAGCAAGACTGAAGATGCAGGCACAAAAATCTATGGAGTCAGTGGCAAAGTAAAAAAACCAGGTGCGTGGGAATTACCGATGGGTACAACCCTGCGTGAATTAATTGAAGTGCACGCTGGGGGCATGCGTGACGGATTAAAATTCAAAGGTGCATTGCCGGGGGGTGCCTCGACTGACTTTCTTGTTGAGGAACACCTGGACGTGCCCATGGATTATACTTCAGTGGCAAAAGCGGGGAGCCGCTTGGGAACAGGGACGGTTATCGTTATGGATGATCAGACCTGTCCGGTTGGTTTTGTGCAAAACCTGGAACACTTTTTTGCGCAGGAGTCTTGTGGCTTTTGTACGCCCTGTCGTGAAGGGCTGCCATGGGTAGAGAAAATTCTGAATACCATTGATAATGGTGGAGGTAAGGCCAAGGACCTGGACCTGCTGAATTTTCACACTAAATACCTGGGTCCGGGCAACACCTTTTGTGCGCTGGCTCCCGGAGCGATGGAGCCTTTGCAGAGCGCATTGAAATATTTTAAGAGCGATTTTGAAAAACACATTGAGGATAAAAAATGTCCGTGGAAATAAAAACGCCACAAAGACACCAAGACACAAAAGGGTTAATTTACTCTCTTGGTGCCTTCGTGTCTTAGTGGCAATGATGAATATGGTTTATAAAAAGTTGGAAGTAAGAGTTGAGGAGATTGGGAAGGCGGTTGTGAACGCTGCCTATAAAGTACATTCGGAATTGGGACCAGGACTGCTTGAACGAGTCTATGAGGTTTGTCTGGTTCATGAACTGAGAAAAGAAGAGTACCAGGTAGCCAGGCAGTTGGATATCCCAATAGCGTATGATGGGATTACTTTTGATGAAGGCCTTAGACTGGATGTACTCGTAGAGAATGCTGTGATTATTGAGATTAAAGCGGTGGACCAAGTAAATCCGGTTTGGCAAGCTCAGGTTTTGAGCCACTTGAAACTAACTGGCCTTCGACTTGGATACTTAATAAACTTTAATGTTCCGGTAATCAAAGAAGGGATAAAGAGAATAATAGTTTAAGAGCATGGACGGTTTGAACACATTCGAAAGTATAAGAACTATGCGCCACAAGGACACTACGACACAAGAGGCTAGTTTGCTTTTCTTAGTGCCTTCGTGCCTTAGTGGCAATGATGGCTGTGAAATTAAAAAGTTGAGGAAATAGAAAAATGTATGTATCAGCCACAAAGACACTAAGACACGATGAGGAGTTTACTTCTTAGTGCCTTTGCGCCTTAGTGGCAATGAATGGTAATGAAATTAAAAGTTGAGGAAATAGAAAAATGTATGTGACAGCCACAAAGACACTAATACACGAAGGGAGAGTTTACTTTCTTGGTGCCTTTGTGCCTTAGTGGCAATGAATGGTAATGAAATTAATAATTGAGGAAATAGAAAAATGTATGTGACAGCACAATGACGCTAAGGCACAAAGGGAGAGTTTACTTCCTTGGTGCCTCGTGCCTTAGTGGCAAGAAATTATATTAAAAGCAGATGCCGCAGATCTATATCGATAACAAACCTTATGAAGTAAAAGCTGGCAAAAACCTGCTCGAGGCTTGTCTTACGTTGGGTTTTGATTTGCCCTACTTCTGTTGGCATCCTGCCCTGGGATCGGTGGGCGCATGCCGTCAATGTGCGATCAAGGTATACAAAGACGAAAACGACAAGCAGGGCCGCTTGATCATGTCGTGTATGGAACCGGTAGCTGACAAACAACGGATCTCCATCAAAGACACAGATGCTGTTGAATTTAGGGAGCATGTGATTGAATGGCTAATGACCAACCATCCTCACGATTGCGCCGTGTGCGATGAAGGGGGATCCTGCCATTTGCAGGACATGACGGTAATGACTGGGCATACTTACCGAAACTTTGAATTCAAAAAACGGACTTACAAGAACCAATACCTCGGTCCATTCATCAATCACGAAATGAATCGATGCATTCAATGCTATCGATGTGTGCGATTTTATAAGGATTATGCTGGAGGTCACGACCTCGATGCATTTGCTTCGCGCAACCGTGTTTATTTCGGGCGGCACGAAGAAGGTGTGTTGGAAAATGAATTCAGCGGCAACTTATCAGAAATTTGCCCTACGGGTGTGTTCACCGACAAAACGTTGAAGCAACATTACACACGCAAGTGGGACCTGACCATGGCGCCATCAGTTTGCCATCATTGCAGTTTGGGATGTAACATCATTGCCGGTGAGCGATACGGTGGATTGAGGATGGTGGCGAACCGATACAATGGTGACGTTAACGGTTACTTCATTTGCGATCGTGGTCGCTTTGGTTATGAATTTGTAAATGCCGAAGACCGCATTCGCGAACCCATCATCAATGGTGAAACCCTAAGCAAGGAAAAGTGGCTTTCCGAGTTTGGTGAAAAATTCAAGAACAAAAAACTTATCGGTATTGGCTCTTCGCGTGCGTCACTGGAGTCCAACTATACGCTTAAGAAACTGGTGGGAGAGGAGAATTTTTATGTTGGTGAGTCTGATCATCAGAGGAAGCTGAACGATCTGGCTTATAAAATATTAAAGGAGAGCCCGGCCCGCGCATTTTCAATGAAAGAAGTGGAGAAATCGGATGCTGTGTTTGTGTTGGGCGAGGATTTGACCAATACGGCACCCATGCTTGCATTGGCGGTTAGGCAAGCGATAAGACAAGAGCCTATACAAGAAGCGCTACAAACCAACATCCCTATCTGGAATGATGCGGCTGTACGCGGAGTCATACAAGATAAAAAAGGACCCTGTTACGTAGCCACCATTTCCGCCACCAAATTGGACGAGGTTTCAAAGAAGACTTTCAATGCTGCGCCTCAGGATTTGGCCCGGCTTGGCCATGCGGTAGCAAATTGTATTGACCCATCCGCTCCATCTGTAAGTGATCTATCAAAGGGTGAACAGGAACTTGCTCAAGAGCTGGCCAAGGATTTGTTGAACGCAAAAATGCCAGTGGTTATCTCTGGCACCAGTGCTGGTGATGCCGATGTCATGAAAGCGGCATCCAATATTGCAAAAGCTTTGCACGCGAAGAACGATAAGGCGGGCATTGTGATGACGCTTCCTGAATGCAACTCAATGGGTGCAAGTATGCTTGGTGGGAAGAATTTGAGTGAAGCGTTGAAGGCCGCTAAAGATGCTGATGCTGTTGTTGTATTGGAAAATGACTTGTACTTGCATGCTGGCGAAAAAGAATTGGAAATATTTTTTTCGAATGCCAAAGGATTGATAGCCATAGACCATACTCCTAATCAGACAACAAAACAGGCAACACACCTATTGCCGGCAGGGTCGTTCGCGGAGGCCGATGGAACATTAGTAAGCAATGAGGGGCGAGCGCAGCGTTTTTTTCAGGTGTATCAGCCACATGGTAATATCAACGAGAGTTGGCGATGGATCATCGCGCTGGCGAAAGCGTTGGGCAATAAGGAAATAGCTGCCTGGGAAAACATTGACCCGATCACGGAGGCTATAGGTAAATCGGTTGAAGGACTCAAAGGTATTGAGCAAGTTTCGCCAAAATCAGATTTCAGAGTAAACGGACAGAAGATTCCACGCGCGCCCCATCGCTACAGCGGTCGAACTGCCATGAATGCGCAGTTGGAGGTGAGTGAGTTAAAACCTTTGGAAGATCCGGATTCACCGATGTCGTACACCATGGAGGGTTTACGACCACAGTCGCCAACCCATGTTATTCCTTTTTTCTGGTCACCGGGATGGAACTCAGTGCAGTCGGTGAATAAATACCAGGAGGAAGTCGGTGGAGCTTTGCGTGCAGGCAACGCTGGTTTGAGAATGATTGTGTCTGAAAAGTCTGCGAAATATTACGATACGATTCCTGCTGCGTTCAATGCTGCGCAAAAACTGGTGAGCGTACCACTTCACCATATCTTCGGATCGGAGGAGTTAAGTGCAAAAGCGCCTGCCGTTGCTCAGCGTGTACCTGCGGCCTATGTGGCAGTTAGCAAACACGATGCTGAAAAAATTGGTGTCGAAAATAGAGATAAGATTGAAGTGGATATTGGAGAAAGGACAATCAATGTGTTGGTGATGGTTGATCCCTCATTGCCAAAAGGTGTTGTGGGGATCCCAAGCGGACTCAGGGGAATCGGTTTTGTGGAATATTTTAAGGAAGTGAAAATAAAAAAGAGCTAAAGTGAATTCGTTGAGCGTTCTCAAGAATCAGATCGTCATTGCGAACGAAGTGAAGCCTGCCCTGCCGAATCGGCAACGCGCAGGCAGGCAATCCCAAAATTGCTTGGTGCAGCCAGTTGGGGATCGCCACGCTGCGCTCGCGATGACGGACACGCGGATTTTTGAGATTGCCTTTGGCAAATTTATCAATAGTTATGGATGATGTAACACAGTTTCATTTGCTCATCGTTGTTGGTGTGCTGGCAGCATTGCTTACAATTGCGCCTGGGTTGATCTGGCTGGAGCGAAGGATGCTGGCGCTGTGGCAGGACCGATATGGTCCCAACCGAGCAGGACCCTTCGGTGTGCTTATCGTGCTGGCAGATACCATTAAGCTTTTTTTCAAGGAAGACTGGATACCACCCTTTGCCGATAAGAAAGTATTTGTGATTGCGCCAGCCATTGTGGCCATTACGGTGCTGATGAGCTTTGTGATCATTCCTTTCGCACCGGGTATTATCGTAGTGGACTTGAACATCGGCATCTTGTTTTTCCTGGCGATGTCATCGATGGGTGCGTACAGTATTATTCTGGGTGGATGGGCATCGAACAACAAGTATGCATTGCTTGGCGCCATGCGTGGAGCAGCACAAATGATTTGTTATGAAGTGTTCATGGGCTTGTCGTTGATGGGCGTTGTGCTGATGACTGGCTCATTTAGTTTACACAAGATAGTAGAAGCGCAGGAGGGCATGTGGTTTGTGATTCCACAGTTTTTAGGTTTTGTAATTTTCTTCATTGCAGGCATTGCAGAGACACACCGGTTGCCTTTCGATATTCCTGAAGCGGAGAGTGAGCTGGTAGCAGGATTTCACTCTGAATACTCGGGAATGAAGTTCGGAATGTTTTTCGTGGGCGAATACCTGGGCATCACTTTGATATCGGCAATGACGGTTGCGTTGTTTTTTGGAGGTTGGTTGGGTCCGGATTTTCTACCGCCCATTGCCTGGTTTGCCATTAAGACGTTTGCATTTATTGCTGTGTTTATTTTGTTGCGAGCGTCTTTGCCACGACCACGGTATGATCAGTTGATGGAATATGGCTGGAAGTTTCTGTTACCGCTCACGTTGCTGAATGTATTGGTAACAGGAGCTATACTATTATATATGGAGAGTTAATTCTTATGAATAGCAAATATTTGTTGTGCAATTTCTTTCGTGTGACACTTCGTGCCTTAGTGCCTTCGTGGCCGAATTTTTTGGTGCCACTAAGACACGAAGACATTAAGATACATTTATCCGAACGAACGGTTATAATAAAATCAAACGCCTATGTTTAGCATAATCAGAAGTATGTGGCTCGTGTTTTTGCACACGTTTCATAAACGCGACACCATACAGTATCCGGAACAAAAGGCGAAATTATCTACACGCTGGCGGGGCAGGATCGTGCTCACCCGGGATCCCGACATGGGTGAACGATGTGTTGGTTGTTACTTGTGTGCTGCCGCCTGTCCGGTGGATTGTATCTCACTGCAGGCTACGGAAGATGAAAATGGCAGGCGTTATCCTGAGTTTTTCAGGATCAACTTCTCGCGGTGCATCTATTGCGGGTATTGCGAAGAGGCATGCCCAACTTATGCCATTCAGCTTATTCCGGATTTTGAAATGGCGGAATACAATCGGCAGAATTTGGTTTATGAGAAAGAAGACCTGCTGATCGATGGTGAAGGGAAATATCCCGGATACAATTATTATAAGGTGGCCGGAATGGCGATTGGCGGCAAGGACAAAGGAGAAGCGGAGAATGAGGAACCACCGATTGACACGAAAAGTTTGTTGCCCTGATATGAACACTGTTTTTTATATCGCTGCTGCCGTTGCTGTGTTGTCAACCCTAATGGTGATCACCCGGTACAACATGATTCATGCGTTGCTGTACTTGGTGGTATCCTTTCTTTCAGTGGCAATTATTTTCTTTCTGTTGGGAGCTCCATTTGTTGCCGCGTTGGAGGTGATCGTGTATGCAGGCGCCATAGTCGTGTTGATCATTTTTGTGATCATGATGCTGAACCTGAAAGAGGAAGCCGTGCAGCAGGAAAGGGAATGGTTGCCCGCCAGTTTGTTTGTTGGGCCAGCAATCCTGGCGTTCATCCTGTTGGGTGAAATAATATACATCATTGTGGATGTGGCGCAAGCTCCGATGGCGATGAAAATTGTAGACCCTAAAGATGTGGGTCAGGCTTTATACGGGCCCTATGTAATAGGCGTGGAGCTGTGTGGAATACTCCTGATGGCAGGTATTGTGGGGGCCTACCATTTGGGCAGACAAAAGAAAAAAGTTGTACATCGATTTTTAGAAGCAGAGGAAGAATGACAACAGTACCTATCGAACATGGATTGCTGCTGGCAGGAATTTTATTCGTGCTTGGATTATTGAGCGTATTGGTGAGGCGCAACATCATCTTCATGCTCATTTCTGTTGAGATCATGCTCAATGCCGCGGGCCTCGCCTTTATTGTTGCCGGAGCAAAGTGGGGACAGGCAGATGGTCAGATTATGTTTATTTTCATTATTACCATGGCGGCCGCAGAAGTTTCTGTAGGGCTGGCACTGATCTTGCAGATCTACCACCAATTAAAGACCCTTGATAGTGACGCTGCCAATAAGATGAAAGGATGATTAAAGCAAAGCACGCCATATGACCAGTTTGCTTTGGTTGATACCAACGCTACCCTTTGCGGGGGCACTGATCTTGATCTTGTCGGGATCGAGACTGCCGCGCGCGATGGTCCCTTGGATCGGTGCTGGAAGTGTGGGCGTTGCCGCGCTCATTACTTTGACGATCGGGTACCAGTTTATTCAAGGTTCATCCATCGTAGTGGAGCAAACTTTGTGGCAGTGGATGAGTGTTGGGAGTTTTAATCCTGGCATCACGCTGCACCTCGATGCGCTATCGGTGGTGTTTGTTTTCGTCATCACGTTCGTGGGATTTTTCATTCACGTGTACTCCGCAGAGTTCATGGTGGACGATGAAGGATATGCCCGATTCTTTACCTACCTGAACTTATTTGTTGGGGCCATGCTGATCCTTGTTTTGGCAGACAACCTGGTGTTGATGTATTTAGGATGGGAAGGTGTGGGGTTGTGCAGTTATTTGCTTATCGGATTTTGGTACGATGATCCGAAAAACGGGGACGCGGCACGAAAAGCATTTATTGTCACTCGCGTTGGCGATACGGCCATGGCCATTGGCTTGTTTATGTTGTTCAAAAATTTTGCAACGCTTAATATTCAAAACATTTTAGCTGATGCGCCAGCGTTGTTGGCGTCAAATCCAGACACGGCATTGGCCATTGGTCTGCTGTTGCTGGGAGGAGCCGTTGGCAAGTCGGCCCAGCTGCCGCTGCAAACCTGGTTGCCGGACGCCATGGCTGGTCCTTCACCGGTGAGCGCACTAATTCACGCAGCGACTATGGTGACGGCTGGTGTTTACCTGATAGCAAGGATGCATGTTGTCTTCGAGTTGGCTCCAATGGCCCAATTTGCAGTGGGTGTAGTTGGTGCAGTCACTCTACTGCTGGCTGGTTTCACCGCGCTTACACAGTGGGACCTCAAGCGTGTGCTCGCCTACTCAACCATCAGCCAAATCGGATACATGTTTCTGGCGCTGGGTGTTGGAGCCTGGTCAGCGGGTATATTCCACTTCATGATCCACGCGTTCTTCAAGGCTTTGCTCTTCCTTGCCGCTGGTGCGGTGATAATGGCGTTGCATCACGAGCATGATATGTTCAAGATGGGCGGGCTTCGAAAAAAACTTCCCGTGGTTTATTGGACCTTTTTAATTGGGGCGGCATCTCTGGCTGCCTTGCCTTTGATTACTGCAGGCTTCTATAGCAAAGATCAAATACTGTGGCTGGCACTGGCTGGCGAAAAGGGGAGTTCCCTCTTTTTTATGGCGGCACTGTTGGGCGCATTCGTCACGTCCATCTACACGTTCCGCATGGTGTTCCTTACTTTCCATGGCGAAGAGAAAACGCATGTGCATCACCTACCGAAAAATGGAATCCTGATTCCATTGATTGTATTGGCTGTCCTTTCGGTAATCGGTGGGTTTATTGAGCTGCCACACACCTTTGGGCATCTTACCTTGTTTACGGACTTTCTGACGCCAGTGCTCCCGGTTATTGAGTTGAAGAGTGGAATTGAAAACTCCGAGTGGTTGATACAAATAGTTGCCGCAGGGGTTGCATTGATTGGAATCTACCTTGCCTATTATTTTTACTTGCTGAAACCGGAAAGAGCCGACCATTTAAAAGCATCTTTCACTACGTTGCACCAATTTTGGTTTTCCGGGTGGGGCTTTGACAGGATGTACAATGCATTTTTTGTCAGACCATTTGTATGGGCAGCGGAGGCTAACAAGGGGGATAGGGTTGATAAGATTTACACGTCACTGGTTTCCATCGCCAATTTCTTTCATCGTTTGTTTGCTGCGTCACAAAGTGGTTTGCTGCGCTGGTACATCATGGGTGTGGTGGTGGGTGCTATTTTTATTTTGACCATTAGCCTTCTGTTATGATTCTGGTAGCCATCATAGTGATCCCAATGATTGGAGGACTGCTGGCCTGGCTGCTGTCATCGCGCAACATCTTGCTTACCCGATGGATTTCATTGGCAGCGATGTTGATTGACTTCGCGTTGGTCCTCGAGTTGTGGGTGAGCAATTATAATGCTGGGGGACTTGAATCCTGGTTGGTGAAGTTTAGCGCACAGTGGATACCCACATTTGGAATTAGTTTTTCTCTTGCCCTTGACGGTCTTAGTTTGCTGATGTTGGTGCTCACGTTCTTTCTGGGTGTGCTTGCGGTGCTGATCTCCTGGAAGGAAATCAAATACCGGGTCGGGTTTTATCATTTCAACTTGTTGTGGGTGCTGGCGGGAATTGCCGGAGTGTTCCTAACGATGGATCTGTTTTTGTTCTACTTCTTCTGGGAGGTAATGTTGATTCCCATGTACTTCCTGATAGCAATCTGGGGACATGAAAATAGGAGATATGCGGCCTACAAGTTTTTCATCTTCACGCAAGCCAGCGGCTTATTGATGTTGCTGGCTATCCTTGGTATGTACTTCATCCACGGAGACCAAACGGGGATATATACATTTAATTACTTTACGTTGTTAGGCACACAGTTGGATTTACAGACAGCCTATTGGTTGATGTTGGGATTCCTGGCTGCATTTGTCGTCAAATTACCTGTCGTGCCATTCCATACCTGGCTTCCGGATGCACACACAGAAGCACCTACAGCCGGAAGTTTGATCCTGGCCGGATTGCTGCTGAAGACAGGAGCATATGGCCTATTGCGTTTTGTTGTTCCTTTCTTTCCTCAAGCCGTTGAACAATTTGCACCCTGGGCCATGTTGTTGGGCGTAGTCGGAATTTTATACGGAGCCATCCTTGCGTTTGCTCAAACAGATTTGAAAAGATTGGTTGCCTACACCAGCGTAAGCCATATGGGATTTGTAATGTTGGGTGTGTTTGCATTGAATGAGTTGGCATTACAAGGTGTGGTGATGCAAATGATTACCCACGGGATCAGTACGGGCGCGTTGTTCATCATTGCGGGAATTCTCTACGAACGACTTCATACCCGCGATATCACAACGATGGGCGGTTTTTGGAAAAAAGCACCCTTCATGGGTACCATCGGTCTCGTGTTTGTGATGGCCTCGTTGGGCCTTCCCGGTTTGGGGAATTTTGTGGCCGAGTTTCTTACCCTGCTTGGCGCATGGGATGCGAATCCGTTGCTTACCATATTTGCGACCATTGGGTTGGTGGCAGCAACCATTTATTCACTGCGCATCATGCAAAAAGTATTTTATGGAGCTGTTGATCCCAAGGTTTCATTACCTGACGTGACTTTGCGTGAACAGTTAATTATGGTGCCGATGGTGATATTTATTGTATGGTTGGGATTTTTCCCACAGCCAACGCTGAATACGGCAAGCAAGTCGATACAAAATGTTTTGAAAGAGGCAGTGATATTAAAGGCGGTGCCAGACCCAATACAAAAGCCGGTAGCAGAAGAGAAAGGAGGGGTCAATGAATAGGGCGGACTTTATCAGCCTATTGCCGTTGCTGGTCCTCTTTGGTGCGGCCATCCTGATCATGCTGGTTATTTCTATAAAGCGCGATCATCGTTTAACGTACATTATTAGTTCGGTATCGCTGGTGGCTGCTTTTGCTTTTGTGATGCGCAGCGATCGCGTTACGCATGAAATCCAACCGCTGCTGATTGTTGACGGGTTTGGTTTATTTAACATTGGCTTATTGTTAATGACTGCGCTGGCGGTGAGCATGCTTTCGTATGCCTACTTTGAGCAGCGTGAAGAACGAAAAGGGGAGTATTACATATTGTTGATCCTTGCCACGTTTGGCGCCTGCGTGCTGGTGATCAGCAAACACTTTGCATCCCTGTTTCTTGGTCTGGAAATATTGAGCGTTGCCTTGTATGGCATGATTGCCTATTTGCGCAAGCGCGAAAAATCCGATGAGGCTGGATTGAAATACCTGATCCTCGCTGCGTTCTCTTCAGCATTCATTCTGTTTGGCATGGCGCTGGTTTATGTCACTACCGGCTTCATGGAATTTACCAGCATCGGCTTGTACATGATCAACACGGGAGAAATTTCCGCGCTGCTGATGGCGGGATTTGGCTTGATGGTGGTGGGGGTTGGATTCAAGCTGGGCGTTGTGCCATTTCATATGTGGGCACCAGATGTTTACGAAGGCGCCCCGGCTCCAGTGACGGTATTTATTGCCACGGTTTCAAAAGGAGGGATGGTGGCATTGATGGTGCGGTTTTTCACTTACGTGAATGGGCACTCATTTGGTGAATTGATAACAACGTTTACCGTTATTGCCATAGCCTCCATGTTTGTAGGAAATTTCCTTGCCCTGCGACAGAACAATATTAAACGTATTCTCGCTTATTCATCCATTGCACACCTGGGATACTTGCTGGTTGCGTTTTTGGCTGGTGGCACGTTGGGTGTTGAAGCGGTGAGCTTCTATCTGATGGCGTACTTCATTACCAGTTTGGGTGCGTTTGGAATGGTGACGGTGTTATCGGATGAAGACCGCGATGCAGACCGGATCGAAGATTACCAGGGATTGTTTTGGAGGCGACCCATGATGGCAACGGTGTTTACGGGGATGTTGCTTTCGCTGGCAGGTATTCCTTTGACTGCAGGCTTCGTTGGAAAGTTTTACCTGTTGGCTGCCGGAGTTGGGAGCCAACTTTGGTTGTTGGTAGTGATGCTGGTGATCAACAGCGTGATCGGACTCTATTATTATATAAGAATCATCGCAAAGATGGCTGAGGAACCAAGTGAGGCGGCCAGCAAAAAGATGTTGCATCCCACTGTTTATCTGGCCAGCGTAATGGTGATTGCCGTGCTTGTGGTACTGCTGTTGTGGTTTGGTGTCAGCCCAACTGGAATGATGCAATTGATCAGGGACCTTGTGGTTTTGGGGTAATGACATTTGATGTTGCCATTATTAAATGGCCTCTGTTCTATTGGTTTGGTCAACTTCGAAAAACTTTCAGCTGCTGATCGGGCAAATTGAGGTGTCGCATGGCGTGCCACCGGTGCCGAGCCCGATGCCGATGCGTAAGGACGATTTCAATCTGATTAAATCGATTTTAGTGACTGGTAGGCAAGCTTTGCTAGTTTATGTAAAATCCATTATCTTTAGTAAGACGCACTAACTACAAAACACTACAAAACTTCATTTTATCATGAATTTTAAGCCACATTTCAAGTCCAAGGAGGAAATCAAGGCTGAAAAGCCTAAGTACGAACTGGTGACAAAGTATATGGTGGGAGTGAATGACCTGATTACTTTCAGGCCGGACCAAAGTATTGAGGACGCTATCGATTTGATTATCGAAAAGAGAATTTCGGGAGCCCCCGTGTTGGATGAAAACAGAAAATTGGTTGGCATGTTGTCTGAAAAAGATTGCCTCAGGATTATCGTGGATCAGGCATACCATAATTTGCCCATTGAATCGAGGACGGTATCAGATTATATGACTGCCAACGTGAAGACCGTGTCTCCGGACAGTGACGTGGTGTCTGCCGCCAATCAGTTCCTGAGCACACCCATACGGAGAATGCCTGTAGTAGAACATGGCGTATTACTTGGCCAGATCAGCCGGAGAAGTATCTTAAGCGCAGCAAAAAACTTCAAGGCCACCACCTGGTAAGTGACTTTGGTCGTCCAATTGACTTTTTGATCCAATTTATTCAAATAGGATTCTAATTCCTTCGATCGCAGGCCTACCTTCACCCTCATCATCCGTTGAAGTGGGTTGTTACGTATGTCTAAAACGACTTTAAAGATCCTATGAAACCACGGTCTATATCATATCTTTCACTGGTTGTTGTCTTTTTAATTAGTTGCGCTGCTAAACCAAATAGCTCAGGCGAGGAAAACCAGGCGCCTCAGAAAAGTGATGTGCGCAAAGTAAAACTCGAGGCGCCACTCGGTCGGGCCATCGCGGCTTTTGCCGAAGGATGTTTTTGGTGTTCGGAACACATTTTTGAAGCGGTTGTCGGTGTGGATTCCGTCATATCAGGCTACGCGGGTGGCACCACGCCCAATCCAACTTACGCGCTGGTGAACACAGAGACGACAGGTCATGCGGAAACGGTGCTGGTCTATTATGATCCATCCGTGGTGAGTTACGAGGAGTTGACCAAGGTGTTCTTTACCTCACACGATCCAACCACCAAAGATCGGCAAGGACCTGATAGGGGCTCGTCCTACAGATCGATTTTGTTCTATATGACACCGCAGGAATTGGACATTGCCGTCAAGGCCAAGGAGTCTTTTTCAGAATCTGGAATGTTCAAAAATCCTATTGTGAGTGAAATCATGCCGTTGAAAGAATTTTACCGCGCGGAGGGCTACCACCAGGATTATATCGAACATAACCCATACAGCCCATACGTGATCGGTGTGTCGATTCCAAGGTACGAACTGTTCAAAAAGACGTACAAGGGAATACTGAAATAAACCCTCCCCGTCAGAACTACTGATGTGACCGGCCTGTCAAAGCCGAATCATGTGCTTATTTTGGGTCGTTGCCTATACGGTGTGACCTTAAGAATGATAATTAACTCGCTGTGTGATCCATTTTGTCGTGATTTATCATGACTAAAATAATCACATTATGAAGCTCATCACGACCGTCATTTTACTCTTTCTTTTTCATTCAGTTTCAGTGGCCCAACCGCTTACTCCCTTATACGGCAGGTTGTTCGATGCTGGCGGGTTTAAGTTACTGATGAATATAGAGGGAGTTGGAAAGCACACCCTGATCATTGAAGGCGGAGTGGGTCAATGGTCCCTTCAATGGAAGGACTTTCAGCATAAACTCAGTTCGTCTGCCAAAGTGATCACCTACGACCGGGCCGGTTACGGATGGAGCGAAGCGTCTCCCTTTCCGCGCACAGCTGGCCAAGAAGCCCTTGAATTGCACGAGGCCCTAAGAAACGCAGGTGCTAGCCCTCCTTATATTTTAATGGGCCATTCTTATGGCGCCTTTATCATGAAGGCATTCCTTAAATTATATCCTGACGAAGTAGTTGGATTGATCCTTGCCGAAGGCGCACATGAGAATCAGTTTAATTACTTACCATCTGTCGTCAACGACATGTTAAACTATGGCATGCAGGAATTCAGAAGCCTGGCGATCATGGGGCGCGAGGGAAAATTGGAACCCTCAGCGTTCAGCGTTGATTCGTTGCTTCGCGAAGAGTATTGGAGCGCTTACCGGCAGTGCAAGGCAAAGCCAGCCTTTTATCAGGCCATGCATGACGAAATGTATCTCCTCCCGGTGACGTTTACGCAAAGCCACCTACCCGATGTTTACAATATCCCGCTGCTGGCCATCACAGCGGAGAAAAGTTTTGATGGATTCGCCAGGGCCATGCCTGAATTTCCCCTGGCAGAGTGCAACACAAAGTGGATGGATCTTCAACGGGAATCCCTTTCGCCCTTTCCGTTGCACCGCCACGTCATCATTAAATCGGCATCGCATGACCTGGCAGCAAGTGCACCAGATGAACTTTTGAAGCATGTTCAACAATTCATTCTCAAACTAAAATAACGTGGCATTCAATTTCTTCGACCCACAATGGCCTCAACGACTATGGTCGGTATTCCGATTCCGGCTTGGATACACTAATATGCTATAACGAATGGCGCTATGATCAACTTTTCATCATTCACTATCTGGTCAGTGCTGCTTTTTGCAGGTGTGTTCCAGGCTATTTTTATCGTCCCCTACCTGATCCGAAAAGGGCAGCGCCCAGGACTCTGGCTGGCGGGTTTGATTCTGGTCATCACTTTTAACCTCTGCAATTATCTTCTGATTGTGACCGGTATGTTCCGCGAAGTTCCTCACTTGCTTTATCTCTCGCAGCCACTGCTGTTTCTGATCGGTCCCCTTTATTATTTCTACGTCAGAGCGATTCTTGGTGAAGCGGAGGTTGGCGGTTGGCGCTACTTATTGCACCTACTCGTGCCCGTGGTTTCAGTTTTGTTTCTCTGGGACTTCTTTTTTCTGGATGGCGTTCAAAAAATTCAATATATAGAGTGGTCCATTGCTCACTACGATGGAAGTGCATCTCTCAATGTTATTTTTTTTATTGCTATTCATACAGGCCAAACGCTATTATATCTTGTCATGGCTTACAAGGCGCTCGTTCGGTATGAGCAATTCAACCAAAGGTCCAGCAGTGTGTCGATCGTAAGATGGCATCGGAAGTTCAGTATTGTTTTTGCCGCGTATTGGGCACTTGATTTTACCTGGCTGATGATTTTATCACTGACCAACAACTTGTTTTACGAGGCCGACTATATTGTGATGCTCTCCGCAGCAATGTTGATTAATGTGCTGGCGTACTTTGCCTTGTATTATAATAAAGAGTTTACCCAATACCTGCTGGCTGTCCAGGCAGAAAAGTATCAGAGGTCATCACTTTCTGCTGAACAATCCAAAGCCATATTGAGGCGTCTGATACATTATATGGAGGAAAAAAAGCCGTACCTCGACCAGCAGTTGAAAATTCAGACACTCGCACTTCAATTAGCGACCACGACCAACATACTGTCGCAGGTACTTAATCAGGAACTCAACAAAAACTTTTTTGAATTTATCAACGAGTACAGGCTCGGTGAGGCGATGAAAAAGCTGGCCGATCCAAAATACGCTCATCTTTCGATCATGGGAATTGCGCTGGATTCAGGATTCAACAACAAGAACACCTTCAACCGGTTGTTCAAAAAACATACGGGTGTTACACCTTCGCAATTCCTGCGCAATCACTCTGCCTGAGCAAAGGAGTAACATCCTATAGGCTTCACCCATAGGTCATCCTAAAAATGCGTTGCCTCGCATAAGTTGCTGCTTTAATTCAATTTACATTTTATGCAAAAGTTTAAGATGCGATTTGGCATTTTATTAACACTTGTCCTCGCGCCCTGTTTTCATGGTTTTTCTCAGGAAAAACCTTTTATCCCGCAATATGTCATGGATGAATTCGAGTCTATGACCCGCGATGGCGGGGACTGGGTTACCATAGAAATCAAAGACGCCAGTGGTAAGCCCATTGACAATGAAAAGTATGGGTTGCAATGGCAGTGGGGCTTAGGCAAGAAGTCTGTCATAGGTGACCTCTACGTGATCAGGGACGGTAAAAGGATTGGCAGTGTGTATCAATTCAGGGTGTTTTACCATCCGTTGCAAAAGAGCCTCATCAGCTATCAATTTGGAAGTGACGGAACATTGGGCGTGGGAGAGACGTGGATAACGGGCGCCTCCCGGTCGGAAAATATTGCCTCTTTTTACAGCCCGGAGGGCAACTTTAAAGTGAGACACGTACAGGAGGTTATCGATGACGTATCGCACCAGGAGTCTTATCAGCAAAATGAAAATGGCGAGTGGGTGCTATCGAGAAAATATAAATGGAAGCTCATGAAGGCAAAATAGTATATTTTATTTAGCCAATCGCCAATGCGAAAAGTAGAAGTAAACGCGCGCATTAACACTTCTCCGAATCGGATCATAGAGGCTTTTGTGCATCCAACGATGTTATCCTCGTGGTGGAATGTGCAAAGGTCGCTCATTGAGCATAAGGAAGGTGGGTTGTACATGCTCGCCTGGAATATATCAGAAAACGGATTCGGATATGTTTCAACCGGCACCATTGCGAAGTACCTTCCAGACCGGTTGCTATCAATCAGTAATTACACGTACCTCAACCCAGTGCGTTCATTGCTTGGGCCCATGAGATTAACCATTGAAGCCACAAAAATGGACGATGGGTCGTCACTCTATCTGTGTCAGGATGGCTACCAGCGTGGGGGAGACTGGGACTGGTATTACGATTCCGTCAAGCAGGCATGGCCTATCGTTACACAATCATTGGCCCGATATCTGGAGGGCCTGGAAAAATAGATGGCTACTTCCGATAGTCCAACGCGGGCTTTCTGTTGCCCAATAGGGCCTCGTACTTAAAGTCTGCACCGCGTCTCTCCAAAAATTCTTTTCGTCCTTCTTCGAGTAATTTAGGATTGCTCATCAGGTCGATCGCTGTCAGGGCCATCGTTTTGGCTGCTACCATCATTCCCTTGTAACCAATTGACGTTCCACCAGAAGCAACCGCTTGCCAGCTATGTGGCGGAGTACCGGGTACCCAGGTGGCAGCACGCATTGCCACAAGGGGCACATTCCAACTTACGTCACCCGTGTCGGCAGAGGCTTTGCCGTCCTCTTGCTCCAGGGGTTGAACAACTGCAGCATCCGAAATAGGAGGGACCGTTCCAGGCAGTGTCTTGCGTAGCTTCTCAGCGAATGCTTTTTCCTCTTCGGTATAATTTACGCCACCGACTTTGGCAAGGTTTGCATGCATCACTTTGCTAAGCGCCATGTTGGGAAGGCGGTCGTACGTGCCACCGATGATTTCATATTCCATTTTGGTCTCGGTGCCGATGGCAGCCCCTTCGGCACATTTCACCACGCGGTTCCACATCGAACGGACTTCCTCGCGGTTCTGATGACGTATCACATAGTAAACTTCAGCATTGGCAGGAACTATATTGGGTGCATCGCCACCTTTACTGATCACGTAGTGAATTCTGCTGCCTTCAGTGGTGTGCTCACGCATCATGTTGACCATATCGTTCATGGCCTCTACGCCATCCAATGCTGAGCGACCTCGTTCGGGTGCAGCTGCGGCATGGGAGGAAACTCCGTTGAACCGGAACTTGCCTGAGATGGTTGCAAGGTTCGTGCTTGGGTTGCAGGCATTGGCGTCACCGGCATGCCAGCTTACAATGGCGTCCACGTCATTGAAGAGACCTTCCCTAACCATGTATACTTTCCCGGAGCCACCCTCTTCTGCTGGTGTTCCGTAGAATCGAATGGTCCCTGATTTTTTATTGGCCACCATCCAATCTTTAACTCCAATAGCAGCCGCCATCGATCCTGTTCCAAACAAGTGATGCCCACACGCCTGACCGGGAGCTCCGTCAACCCTTGGTTTTCTTTCAGGAACTGCCTCTTGTGACATGCCAGGTAACGCATCGTATTCTCCCAATATTCCGATGACAGGTTTGCCCGAACCGTAAGTTGCTGTAAATGCCGTGGGCATTCCCGCCACGCCACTCGCTATTTTGAATCCGGCCTTTTGCAATTCGCCTTGCAGCAGCGCAGCGCTCTTCTCCTCCAGGTAACCCAGTTCAGGATTTTCCCAGAGTTGTTTGGCAACGCTGGTAAATTCACCTGATCGGGCATCAAGCGACTTGATGATGGCATCCTTTTCTTTTTGTGCAAGTACAAGTGCAGGGATAAATACGATCACCAGCGTGATCAACCCTGAGAATTTCATAAGCTGTTTCATTCGTTTACCTTTTTTAGCATCATTTATATTATTCCCAAAATTTATAAACCTTACCGTCCTTCATGACGAATTGGACATTGAGCATCGTCTTGATATTTTTCAGCGGATTTCCCGATACAGCTATTAAGTCGGCTGCCAGGCCGGGCACAATGGCTCCCGTCACACTCTCCATGTTAATCGAACGTGAGGCAAGTGAAGACATTGAAACGATCGCATCCATTGGATTCTGACCACCTTTCTCGACCCTTGCGACCAGTTCCTGCAAATTATGACCGTGTGCCCCTGCAACGGCATCTGTCCCATAAACAATCTTGAGGTCTTTTGTTTGCAGGGCCATCTTGAATGTTGCGGTTGCTTTGTCAGCGGCTGTTGCCATTTGGGCAAATCCTTCTTCCGTGAAACCGGGCGCACCGATATAGTTGCTTTTGTGTGCAAAATAGTTGTCAAAGATCAATCCGATGTGTGGGTCATAGTAGGTGCCTGTGCTGGCGAGCAATTCCAATGTTGCCTTGTCCAACAATGAACCATGCTCGATGGTGGTGCATCCCGCAGCGACCGCGCGCCTTACACTCTCGGTGCCATGCGCATGAACCACTGCTCTGAGGCCTCTCTTTTTCGCTTCCCCGCAGGCAACGTCAAGTTGCTCCTGGCTCAGCGTAGGCGTTCCACCAACGCGGATACTTGCCGAGGCAAATATCTTGATGACATCCGCGCCCAAGTCAGCCAGCCTGTTTACGGCCAACCGAATACTATCGATATTGCCGGTCCATTCGCCCACAGCGCCCATGGAGGTTAGGATTCGGGGCCCGGGCAATGTGCCACGCTTGATGGCATCGCGCACATCGCCTTCTGGCGCAGCACCCAGGCACTGTACTGTTGTCACACCAGCCATCAGCGTCTGGTAGGCATTCTCGGCATTATACAATACGCGCTGTGCGGGCGACTCTTCTTCGGGAGTGGCATCGTGAAGTTTACCATCCGGATCGAAATGCCAATCGAGGTGCGCGTGGGTGTCGATCACACCAGGTAGCAGCGTGAAACCCTTCAAATTGTATACCTTACCGACTTCCCGATTTGATATCTCCCTGATCTTTCCATTCTCTACCACGACATTTCTCCCTTCCACCATGCCTCCTTTGCCATCAAGTATTCTGTCAGGCTTCAGCGTAATCATGCCGTCCTGAGCAAGTGCCAGGTGACCCGTGATTACCGCTATGACAAGAAGTGATCTCATATCATTTGGTTTTTCTGATATCTAACGGTGGCGGAATATCACCTACCAGGGATTCATATTTGAAATTCGGACCGCGTTTTTCATTGAACTCTTTTTTGGATGCTTCCAATAGCTGGGTATCAGTAAATAAGTCCATCGCAGTTAATGTCAATGTTTTTGCGGCCACCAACATCCCTTTAAAACCGATAGAAGATCCGGTGCAGGATACCGCCTGCCAGCTATGTCCGGGTGTGCCGGGCACATAGGTGGCTGCTGTCATTCCTCCGGTAGGTACTACCCAACTCACGTCACCCGTATCAGCTGAAGCGTTCGTGTGGCTATACCCATAGGGTTGTATTTGTGCGGCACTTGATATCGGGACACCGCTCGCGCCAAAGGATAACCTTAATTTTTCTGCAAAAGCTGTTTCAGCGGCATCGTATTTTACTCCGCCCACCATTTCCAGATTCTTATGCATGGCTTTTGATATCGCTTCATTTGGTAACCGGTCAAATGTTCCTCCCTGTACTTCCACTTCTACTTTTGTTTCGGTGCCATGTGCGGCACCTTCAGCACATTTCACCACCCGATCCCACAAACTGCGCACTTCTTCGCGGCTTCGATGACGAATAAGGTATTCCACTTCTGCATATGCCGGTACCACGTTGGACGCTTCTCCGCCTTTTAATATCACGTAATGAATTCGCGTAGGCTCGGTCGTATGTTCGCGCATCATGTTCACCATGCTGTTCATGGCCTCTACGCCATCGAGTGCCGAACGTCCGCGTTCCGGGGCAGCCGCTGCGTGCGCTGCCACTCCCCGAAATTTAAAAACTCCGGATTTGGTGGCCAGGTTAGTATTTGGACCTGCATTGTTTTTGTCTCCAGCGTGCCAGGTGATGACGGCATCAAGGTCATTGAAAAGACCGGCCCTCACCATAAACACTTTTGCATCGCCTGCCTCTTCAGCCGGTGTCCCATAATAGCGAATGGTTCCGGATTTTTTATTGCTGACGAGCCACTCTTTGGTTTCGATCGCGGCAGCCATGGAACCCGTTCCAAAAAGATTGTGGCCACAGCCGTGGCCGGGAGCTCCGTCCTTTACTACTTTGCGCTCGGGAGCAAACGCCTCCTGAGATAATCCCGGAAGCGCATCGAATTCCCCGAGGATACCGATGACTGGCTTGCCGGAGCCATAGGTGGCGACAAATGCCGTGGGTATTCCAGCCACACCCTTTTCAACTTTGAATCCGGCTTTCGTTAACTCGCTTTGAAGAAGGGCAGAGCTTTTATCCTCAAGGTAGCCTGGCTCTGCGAACTCCCAGATTTGTTTTGCAATACCCGCATAATAATCGTGTTTGGTATCTAGCGACTTAATTACTTTCTGTTTATCCCCCTGGGCATGGGCGATCATGGTAGAAAAGAAGAGGAATACACTAATCAGGTTTCTTGTTTTCATGGCAGTACGGTTGGTGATGAAAAGTATCCAAAAGCGGGCGCAAATGAAAAGATTAGTACATACTTGCCCTGTTATCTTGTAGGAGTGGTTGACGATCGCCACCCAACGACAGGTTTTCTTCCCCTGAACGAATTTGATCGACCCGGAAATGCTGTTCTGCGTTGGTGTCTAAATTCACTTAATGTGAGTGATGTAAATGACGAAATCAATCGCCAGTTTTAATGAGCGAATGATTTTGGTTATGATGAGAAAATATGTCGGCATACTGATGATTGCTGGGGCGTTGCTGTCCTGCGCCTCCAATGATTCTTCAATACCCCCTCTTTTCAGCCCAATTGATGTTTCAAGCCCCTGGGTAGTGAGTACTCCCGAAGCCGAAAATATTGGCGATTTAAGTTTTATTAAAGGGCAAGCCGAGGCTTCGTTGCGGATCACCAGCGTAACGGTGGTAAGAAATGGCAGGATGGTGTATGAAGATTTTTTCAAAGGTTTTAAAAAAGACAGCCTGCATGACGTGCGGTCCGTCACCAAAAGCGTTGTCTCCCTGCTGACGGGGCTCGCGCTGGAGAAAGCATTTATTCAATCCCTCGATGACCCAATAGAAAAGTATCTGACTGCGGACGAATTTAAACTTACGGAGATACAAAAAACAATCACCATCCGGCACCTGCTCAATATGTCGGGAGGGTTTGAATGGAATGAAACAAATGGCAATGCATACAATGAATGGGCTCTTTCAAAAAGGCCAATCGAATTTCTTCTGGAAAAACCTATCGTTAACAATCCTGGCTCGGTCTTCAATTACAACTCCGCGGCAGTGCATCTCCTGGGCGTGATAATCGCAGAGGCAGCCGACATGCCACTACCAGTTTTTGCCAACCAGTTTCTGTTTAGCAAACTGGGCATTAGCAGCGTTGCATGGGAACAAGCGGATCAAAATGATGTCAATGGTGGATCGGGAATCAGGCTGATGCCTGAAGATATGGCGAGGATAGGCCAATTGATTTTGCAAAAGGGCTTCTCAGGAGGCGACCAAATTGTCGATGAAACCTGGATTGCCTCCATCACGTCACCGGCATTTGACTGGCGGAGGCAGTACGGTGTACTCAGCAATTATGTGTATGGAGGTTTGTGGTGGGTTCATGATGCCGAGTTAAAAGCCATATTCGCATGGGGTTATGCGGGCCAATTCATTTATATCGTGCCGGAGAAAAACCTTGTCATTGTCGTCACCACCAATTGGATCCAATCCAGTTCGGTGGGCGCTCCATTTGCAACCGAACAGGAGGCCTTTAGGTTGATAATCAACGGGATTCTACCAAAAGTTAGATGACTGCAAACGAACCGGATTTATTTCTATTTTAACGGTTAACAATCTTAGCAATCCATTGCCTAAATTGATTTCTTATTGGAATCCAGATAAGAATGACGGGCACAAAAAGCTTTATCGAGGGATTGAGAAAAACCGTAAAGGGAGAAGTACTCGATGACTCGTATTCCCTTGGCATGTATGCCACTGACGCCAGCATTTACCAGGTCAAGCCTGTTGTCGTGGTGATTCCGCTTGATGAAGAGGATGTAAGACAGGCCCTGTCTCTGGCCAACCATTACAAAGTATCCATCCTTCCCCGGGGTGGGGGCACCAGCCTGGCGGGGCAAAGCATAGGGAAGTCTATGATTCTCGATTTTTCAAAGCACATCAATAAAATTATCGAGATCAACGCGGCAGAAAAGTGGGTCAGGGTGCAACCTGGGAAAATCAGGGACGAACTGAATGCGGACCTGGCGAAACACAACCTGCACTTTGCGCCTGATCCAGCCACTACCAGTCGCGCCAACGTAGGTGGGATGGTCGGCAACAACTCTTCGGGTATGAAAAGCATACTCTACGGCAAGACCGTGGATCACGTGCTTGAAGCGCGGGTGCTTCTTGCCGATGGCACTGAATTGTATCTTAAGAATTTATCGCGACCGGAATTTGAACAAAAAGAAAAAGCCCCTGGGCGGGAGGGCGAAATTTACACCCATTTTAAATCCATCGTAAATAAGAATGCGGAAGAGGTAGTTAGGCGGTTTCCAAAAGTGATGCGCAGGGTTGGCGGTTATAACCTTGATGAATTTGTTAACAAAGATCATTGGAACCTGGCCAAACTCATTACCGGGAGCGAGGGCACATTGGCCATTACGCTTGAGCTGAAACTTAATCTCGAGCCACTACCGAAACACAAATCGGTTTGTGCGTTGCACTTTAACTCATTCCTTGACGCCATTGGAACGGTAAGTCATATCCTGAAATACAAACCCGCTGCTGTGGAGATCATTGATGAAACAGTGATCAAGCTCAGCAAAGAAAACCTGACGACAAAAGCATATTGCCATTTCATCAACGGAGATCCAGGCGCCATTTTGTTGGTGGAGTTTTACGATGATACTTATGATGGCGTTTTGCAACGTACGCAGCAAATGGCCGATGACCTGCAAAAGCAGGGTAAAGGTTACGCTTACCCTATTTATATGGAGGGTAAGGAGTATGATGAAGTGCTTTTAGTGCGTAAAAAAGGTTTAGGCCTGATGATGGGCATGACAGGCGGCCCCAAACCACTGGCTTTTATAGAAGATGCGGCAGTACCCATTGAACATTTGCCTGCTTACATCGACCAGGTGATCAAGATTTGTGAGAAATATGGCACTTTTCCCGCCATGTATGCACACGCCAGCGTGGGATTGATCCATGTGCGGCCTATTCTGGATTTGCGCAAAGCAGAGGACATTGAAAAGATGAAAAACATTGCCAACGAGGCTTTTGAGCTGGTGGTGAAATATGGTGGTGCGTGGAGTGGTGAGCATGGAGATGGCATGGTGCGAAGCCCGTTTAATAAACGTTTTTTCGGAGATCAACTTTACAATGCTTTTCGCCAGGTGAAGAAGTTATTTGATCCTGATAACCTGATGAATCCGGGTAAGATTGTGGAGGCGGAACCGATGGACAAAAATCTCAAGTATGGTGAGGTGTTTAAGGAGAAGCCAGTTGCCAGCCACTTTCATTACCGCGCTGAAGGAAATTTCAATGAGTCTGTACACATGTGTACGGGAGTAGGGGAATGCAGGAAGACTATGGGTGGCACCATGTGTCCCAGCTTTAAAGCAACACGCGATGAGGAGCACTCCACGAGAGGCCGTGCCAATGCCTTGCGCATGGCCATGTCTGGTCAACTGGACGATCTGGGACTGGCAAGTCCAAGATTACACAAGGCGCTTGATTTGTGCTTGTCATGTAAAGCCTGCAAGTCGGAGTGCCCCAGCAACGTGGACATGGCCAAGATGAAAAGCGATGTGTTGCAGTTGTATTACGATAAGCATGGCGCAAAGTTGAGGGATAAAATGATTCGTGATTCTGCGAAAGCAGCAAGTCGATTTGCTGGGGCATTGGCCGGTGTCATGAATGCCATTCAGCACAGTTCACTTTTCAAATCAGCATTAGACGGTCTGTCAGGATTTGACAAGAGAAGGACGTTACCTGATTATGCACCAGAACCTTTTTACAAATGGTTTGCCAGACACGGCAGGAATCAATCAAAGCAGGATAAGCAAGTGGTTTTGTTTGCCGATACCTACCTAAACTTCCACGAACCGAATATTGGCATATCTGCATTTGAATTGCTAACCGCCTGTGGTTACGAAGTCATTCTGGCTAATGTAGGCTGTTGTCAGCGACCAAAGATCTCGCATGGCTTTCTGAAAGAAGCAAAAAAGGAAGGCCAAAATACCCTGGATCAACTTAAAGTGTACCTAAGTAAGGGATTGAATGTAGTGGTTTGCGAACCGAGTTGTGCATCTGCCCTTAATGAAGACTTGCCGGACCTAATCGCATCACAAGAACTTGCCACCCAACTCAAGGGTCAGGTCATGATGATTGATGTGTTCCTGAACAAGGAAATGGAATCGGGAAAACTAAATGTAAAACTTAAGCTGGATGAAGATGTTACCATCCATGGCCATTGTCATCAGAAGGCGCTGTATGGTACAAATGCGATGAAAAAGACGATCCAGTCTAATGGAAATACCATAAATGAAATTCCATCGGGATGTTGTGGCATGGCCGGATCATTTGGATATGAAAAGGAGCACTATGATTTATCAGAGAAAATAGGGGAGAGCATTCTTTTTCCGAAGGTGCGATCGTTGAAGAAAGGAACAACCCTGGTGGCCAATGGTTTTAGTTGCCGCCATCAGATTGAACATTTTACAGGAGTGAAACCAAAACATTGGGTGGAGGTGGTGAGGCCTTTGTAATTCAAGATTAAAGATTCAAAAATTGAAATTCATGGACGTGAGATTTAATATTAAAAAGTTAAATCGTCATTGCGAGGGAGGGACGACCGAAGCAATCTCGTTTTATAACGTTCGAAATTGGGGGATCGCCTCGCTGCGCTCGCGATGACGTTAACCGCCCTCGCTTTCCTCGCCCTTCTTCCCATTCTTGTTGCTGGTATAATGCTGGTGGGGTTTCGGTTGCCAGCGCGGGTGGCAATGCCCGTTGCCTTTTTAATGACTGCGATCATCGCATTTTCTGTGTGGGGATTATCGATCACAACACTGCTCGCCTCTTGTATCCAGAGTTTGTTTATCACGATCGATATTCTTTATATCATCTTTGCTGCCATCCTTCTGCTCAATTTATTGAAATACTCCGGAGCCATTGAGGTTATTCGCGAGGGCTTTGCTGATATTACTGCTGATCGGAGGATTCAGGTTGTAATAATTGCCTGGTTGTTTGGGTCATTCATCGAGGGGGCTTCTGGATTTGGAACACCGGCCGCAATAGTGGCCCCGTTGCTGCTGGCACTTGGGTTTCCGGCATTGACGGCTGTCATGCTTGGTATGATGGTGCAAAGCACTGCTGTGACATTTGGAGCCGTGGGCACACCCGTTTTGGTGGGTATACGTGGGGGTTTGCAAAATCCTGAGTTAGATGTTCAACTGGCAACGCAGGGGTTGAATTTTATGGATTACATCCAAATGGTGACGACCAATGTGGCCATTCTACATGCAGTAGCCGGCACGATTATGCCGACATTGATGGTGTGCATGATGACCCGCTTTTTTGGGGAGAACAAATCATGGAAAGAGGGTCTCGAAGTTTTACCCTTTACGCTGTTGGGAGGCCTCGCTTTTACAATTCCGTATTTGCTCACGGGGATATTCCTGGGGCCCGAGTTCCCATCCCTGCTGGGTGCGCTTGTTGGGATGGCCATCGTTGTATTCATGGCCAAAAAAGGATTTCTTCAACCAAAAAAGGCCTGGGCATTTCCTGAAAAGCAGACATGGCCAATTACATGGATGGGCAAACTAGACCCCTCAAACGAGGCGAAAGTACCGTCTGATCTTTCACTATCCAGGGCTTGGGGACCATATGTGTTCGTGGTTTCGTTGCTGGTGCTTACAAGGCTTTCAGCGTTGCCCCTCAAAGCCTGGCTTTCATCGGTCAGCGTTGGCTGGGACAATATCCTGGGTACTTCAATCTCTGCTTCAAGTACTCCCCTTTATCTGCCTGCCAGTATTCTTTTCATGGTTTGTCTGATAACCATTTACTTCCATCGAATGACACGCAATCAGGCGAGATTAGCATTTGCTGAAAGTGGCAGAATGATTTTCGGTGCAGGTTTCGTCCTGCTTTTTGCGGTGCCCATGGTCCGGATTTATATTAATTCAGGGATTAATATAAACGGCTTGGCGGGTATGCCGATAGTGATGGCCGAGTGGGTGGCCGTAAATGTGGGCGCGATTTATCCGTTGTTTGCTCCTTCAGTGGGCGCACTTGGTGCTTTTATCGCTGGCAGCAATACGGTCAGCAACCTGATGTTCAGCTTCTTTCAGTTCGGTGTGGCTGAAAGACTCGCGATGCCAACAACTGTTATCGTTGCGCTGCAGGCAGTGGGGGCGGCAGCAGGAAACATGATTGCCATACACAATGTGGTGGCGGCTTCAGCTACCGTAGGCTACCTGGGTAACGAAGGAATCGTCCTGCGAAAAACCATTATTCCGACCATCTACTACTTGGCACTGGTGGGTGCTATGGGGTTAGTTGCAATTCGCATGTAGTTTTGTTAATTCAATTGTCCGCCCACAAAAAATTATTAAAGGGGTGACAATAAACTTTGTTATTTGCTGTATGAAATTTCACCTATCCACCATCCTCTTTGTAATCTCGTTGCCTGCTTTCTGCCAACTCAACACCCAATTGTACGACCAATATGAGCAGTACGCTGAAACCTCAATTTCAACCAGGCGCTTCAAACATGAGGACATCATGGCTGTCATCGACAAATTGGGTAAAGAGTTTAAAGTAAAGCAAGTAGGCACATCGGTGGAGGGGCGGGCGATCAAACTTATTTCCATTGGCACCGGTCCGATCAATGTTCTGATGTGGTCGCAAATGCATGGTGATGAAACCACTGCAACCCGTTCGCTGATGGACGTATTTCATTGGTTGCAGGCGGATGATCAGTTCAACCCAGTCAGGAATAAAATCAAATCGGGTATTACGTGGCATTTTATTCCCATGCTCAACCCGGATGGTGCCTCACGTTTTACACGAAGAAATCATTATGGGGTTGATATTAACCGTGATGCCATTCACTTGCAAACTCCAGAAGGAAGAACCCTGAAGCGTGTACGCGATAGTCTCAATGCCGATTGGGGTTATAACCTGCATGACCAGGGTCGGGGCACATCGGTAGAGGGGAAGTTACCAGCAACCATTTCGCTGTTGGCGCCTGCGTATGATGTGAAAAAGTCAGTCAATGAAAAGCGAGGCGATGCCATGCAACTCGCCAAATTTATGTTTGATCAAATTACCCAGTACATTCCTGGCCAGATTGGTATTTATGATGATACTTTTGAACCGCGTGCTTTTGGCGATAATATTCAGAAATGGGGGACACGTACCATATTGATTGAGTCAGGTGGTTACAAGGATGATTGGGAAAAGCAGGAGATCCGAAAGTTGAATTTTGTGATGTTGATTACGGCAGCCCATTCGATTGCGACCAGGGGTTATGAGAAAACACCAGTTTCGGACTACAACAAGATACCGCGCAATGGAGAAATGAGGATCAGGGAATTGATCGTTAAAAATGTGCAGTTTGAAGGGTTGATGCGAGATATCGCTTTTGACAGGCGTGAAACGGACAGCGAAGATTTCAGGAGTTATTATGCGCAGGGCTTCGTCACGGATTTGGGTGACCTGAGCACCTCCAATGCATTTTTTACATTGGATGCGAAAAATTATGAAGTGACTGTAGGGAAAGTTTACGAGGAGGAGCTTGAAAACATGGACCAGCTCAAAGCGCTTGACACCGAAAAATTATTTAAAGAGGGCTACACCGATTTTGTTGTTAAAGATGGTTACGACCCATTCACCCATAAATATAGATTCAACGTTCATGCGCGATCAATAAATCCGATAGCAGAAATCAGAATGGGTGGAAATCCGTCATTGCTTTTCAAGCGCGATGGCAAAGTTGAATATGCCGTTGTAAACGGTTTGCTCTATGAAGTGAAGTAAGCTTGTCCTAAAGAAATTAATCCTGCTTTTTTAAGTTAGCTTTGTGACTTGGTGCCTTCGTGGCGGTAACAGAGACTTATGCTAATTGCCACTAAGGCGCAAAGACACAAACAGCAAAATTCAATGATTTGTTAAGTGCCATATCATTGCTATTTTGAAACCTCATTAACTTAGTTCACCAACCTCCATGTTCGATAACCTACTAACCTTTGCCTTAACTGTTTTCACGGGATTTTTTGCCATCATGAATCCCATTGCCAACATTCCTATCTTCATTGCCCTAGTGGAGGGCAGGGATAAGAAGTCTCAAAGGGCGATAGCAAAAACCGCAACCATTACTGCGTTTTTGATTGTTGTTTTTTTTGTCATTCTCGGCAAATATATTTTTGAAATATTTGACATCACCATACCCTCTTTCAAATTGGCGGGTGGCATTCTTATTTTTTTTGTGGGGTTTGGTATGCTGCAGTCTAAGAAGCAGGAGAAAAAAGTTGTTGGAAAAGCGGCAGGTGATGAAATGGCCATTTCTCCCCTTGCCATTCCTATCCTTGCCGGGCCCGGTACCATTGTCACTGCGATGAACTATTCGGCAGATGCCAATTATTTACAACTGGGCATTATCATCGCGATCTTTGCCCTCATCACCTATTTAACTTTTGTCGCTTTCTCCCTCAGCGACACCATCGTAAAAAGGATGGGTAACAGCCTGATCAAGGTAATCGGTAAAATCATGGGTCTAATCCTCGCCATCATCGGCACCGGCATGGCGGTGGAAGGGGTGAAGCTGGCGTTTGATTTGAAATAATCACCCTCATAGGGAAACCCCTTTTTTTATGACGATACTGGAAATCGACTTATCTTTATGTTAGATTTGGGGAACATATATCAATGAAATGAGGAACAAATTTTTCTTTTCATTTTCGATTTTACTACTTGTCTATGGATGTGTTCCTCCGATTAAATCTGTGGTTGACAATGATGCTCTAGCGACACCTTTTATTAATCCTCTTATCGTAATCCCGTTTGAAAATAATGTAACCAAGAATTTCACGGATATTTTAGCTAAGCGATTACAAGAAGTATTTCTTGAGGATCAAAGAAGGGTTGAGGTAATCACTTTTGAGACATCAAGCAATAAATTAGCATTGAATTCTACGACCGATATTAAAACCAAGATTAATGAAAGAATAGCTGAGGATCAAAAGGATGTCGTGTTTGTGTTTCAACCGACAAAGCTTACCTATCAAAACGGAATGTTGCAAACGGCAACCTATATAATCACTGGGACAGATTTAAGAACTAAAAAGGAAGTTTGGAAGGCTGAGTTTACTTCAAGTAGTTCATATGGACCTTCCCTCTTTGCACAAAAGGTTGCAAGAACGATCTTTGAGAAGATGAAAGCGGATAGATTGTTTTGAGAATCAGTTATTGCGACAAATGAATTTTGTGCCGTCAGGTCTTCCGACCCTGACATGTATGAATTACTTCTACCAGTCTAAAGTCTACACTGAGTTCACTCCAGCCATCATACTCCCCTTGTTTAAGGATAATTTCATGCCTATATTTTTAGCTTACCTACGTCTTATAGCCCATGAAAAATTCTTCTAAAACCATAACCAGGCGGCAAATGCTCGCGCGCACCGGAGCTGCACTTGGCACCGGCCTGCTGCTGCCCGGCCAGGTATCAGCGGGAATCCCAGGTCAACATGCGGAGCCTAACTCCCACAAAATTGCTCCCGGTGATACCATCGTATTCACGCACACTACCGTAGTGACAGGCGATGCGAACCGCGCACCAATGAAGGATGTGGCACTTGCCGTCAAAGGCGGTGCAATCGCGTCTATCGGTGCTACGGACACTGTGCTGAAGCAATTTCCCGAGGCGACTGTGATTGACGGAAAGAACAAGGCATTGCTCCCCGGTGTTATCAACTGTCACGCACACTTATCCGCTGCGGTGGCCAGGGGATTTAATGAAGATTTTAGTTTTCCAAATCGGGCAGGATTAAAAGTGGGTCCGGAAAGCCTCCTCTCTGAAGAGGAGAGAGCGTTAATGTCCGTGATGGCAGCACTACACAGCATTCGGTGCGGAACCACCACGGTGGTCGAGTATGCATCCCGCATCATGTCAGAGGCCAGCGAATTGTCAAAGACAGGCTTACGCTGGGTTTTTGCCGAAGGCGTAAATGACCGGGTAGGTGCAACGGTGATGTCTCCTGAAAGTTTTGCTGCCAGCACCACACCCCAGTTTTCGGCCAAGCTAAGGGATGACGGTCTGAAACGGGTTGATGATTTGTTCAGCGCCTGGCATGGCAAAAACAACGGGCGCATTCAGGTTTTTCCTGCTGTGGTGCACACCGAAAACACCTCTCCTGAACTACTGAAGGCCATCAGAACATATGCAGAGAAGCACAACCTGGGTTATACCATCCACCTCAACCAGACGCATGCGGAGATCAACTACATGATGAAATTTCATGGTGTAAGACCTGCCGAGTACCTTCACAAGCACGACTTTCTCGGTCCAAAGCTGTTTGCCGCACATGCCCGCTATGTCGATGACAGTGAAATTGCATTACTTGGAAAAACCAAAACCATCATCTCGCACCAGGCGGCCATGGCTGCCAACCGTGGCGTCTATCCACCCATTCCAGCGTTGCGAGAGGCAGGTTGCCCCATCTGCCTTGGGACCGACAACAACAACAACGACATGTTTGCTGTGATGAAGGTGGCCATGTTAACAGAACGTATTCATCGTGGTGATGACGAGCATCCTGGTATGAATCCGCAACCCGAAGACATTTTGCGGGATGCGGCACAGATTGGTGCGCAGGCTATTGGCCAATCGAATACATTGGGGTTGCTGGAGGTTGGAAGAAAAGCCGACATCATTGTGCTTAATACACTGCAACCCCATCTTGTTCCGTCAGGGCGCATTCTTTCCGCGTGGCTACACAACGGTCAACCATCGGATGTGGAATCGGTGATGGTGGACGGTGAATTTATTATGCGCGATCATAAAATACTTACCGTGGACGAAGAAAATCTTATTGCAGAAGCAGGGAAGGTAGGGAAGCGGATTTGGGATGAAGTGGAGAAGAACGGCCCTGTGGTGCCGCCCGGTAGGTTGGGTTGGCGATAGTTGACTGGAGGTGCTCGAGGGTTCGTGGCGACACGAACCTTGGGTGTGGTTCTGGTTGCCACCAAGGCACAAAGACACAAAGAACGAAATTCAATTTGTGGTTCGTCAGGTCTTCCGACCTGACCGCGGCCTGATTTTTTTGACATACCCTGATTGACTTACCTGGCAACAACTCACTATCTTTAGTCTTGCAAAGATCATTCTATGGTAAATACAATATTCAGGTTCTTGACAATCATCCTGGTGGCTTTATTGGCCGGAGTTAGTTTTGGTATTTGGAAAGGAGCAAACCCAATGCAATTAACACCACTTTCTTATTTGGAGCAGCAACAAAACACCATTGGCTCATTGCAGGCATTGATGATCTCCCTGGTAGTGGGAGCCACCCTTGTCACGCTAATTACCGCCTTCCTTCATCGCCAAGATAAACTCATCTTTATTTCATTGATCATTGCTGCGCTGTTTTTGATCTCTTGCATGTTGATTACAAAATTCGGAAACGTTCCCATCGATAGCCTCGTCATGTCTTGGACGGTTGATACCATGCCTGCAGACTGGATGACGTATCGAAACAAGTGGTGGAACTATCACATCGCCAGAACAGCGGTCGAGATGGTCGCCCTCGTCATTGTTACCTGGGTGCTGGTGAGGAATAACGGTAAGCTGGTCAGTCAATAGATAAATATGCATACGGCACCAACCATAAGAGCCTATCGCACCTCAGATCGTCTGCAGGTTATCGATGTGTTTATCCGCAACACGCCTGATTTCTTCGATGTGAACGAACAAAAGGATTTGGAAGAATACCTGGATGAGCACGGGGGCACCTACTTTGTCATGGAGGACAAGGGTAAGATAATCGGGTGTGGTGGTTATCATTTTGAAGGGGATAAAACGACAGGGAGGTTGTCATGGGATTTTTTTGATCCCACGTATAAGGGCAGGGGACTTGGCAGGCAGATGATCTCGCACTGCCTTGAAGAAATCAGAAATAACAAAAAACTGAGAAAGATTTCCGTCTGGACTTCGCAGCTTGCCTACCCGTTCTACGCAAAGTTTGGGTTTACCACCCAGGAAATCAAAAAAGACCATTGGGGGCCCGGGTTGGATTTGTACAGGATGGAAATCGCCAACCTGTAGAAGGTCATCAATTATTTGAAGTGTTAGCGTTATTATTGTTCTCAGGCGTTTCAAGAATCTTCTTTAGCAGCTGCAAATCTTTTCTATTGGCGCGTTTCATCGCCATAGACATAAACGGTGCAAATAAGGCAGAGAATCCAGTCGGTTGACCAGCATTTCTCAATGTCATGTGCGTAAACCCGTCCGGGGTGGACGCCCATGTATAGGTTGTCTCCATGGGAAAAGGGCCTTCGGCTGTGCGCATCACCAGCTTTCGCTGGGGAATCAGTTCTACGAAGTCATAGATATAGGAGAGTTGTTTTCCTAAAAACTGCGCGTGGAATGCGACCCTGGTCCCTACTTGCAGTGGCCTTGGCGTTTGCCAAACGGCAGACTTTATATTGATATACCACTCAGGCGCTTTGTCCGGATTGGAAGCGTAGGAGGCTACTTCCTCTATGGGCCGTTTGATGGCGATCTCAGTTACTACATTAACCATACTGCTTTAATAAAATGACGATTAGTGAATCAAGATGAGGACAATAAGGGAATAAATATTTTTATCAAATTTATTGTTATTGCCCCATTTCTAGTATGAAAAAACTCATTCCTGAATTACATTTATCCAAGAATAAGGTATTAAGTATGAGAAAGGAGTCAATTCGTAGTTGCGTGAAACTCTATTTAATCACGGCAGCTTTTTGCTCGTCTGTCATTATTTCCCATGGCCAAAAAATGGATATGGAAATTCTAGTTGGCCCCAATTTAGGATATGTAAAAGGTTTTGAAATATTAACAGATTTTAAGACAGGGTTAACAACGGGTCTCGGTTTCAATTACTACTTTAATGACAAATTCTCTGTAGGGCTCAAATTTCTTTATGAGGAAAAAGGTTCTCAAGGTGAAATTATTGCTGCCTATAGTTTGGATCCGTTGTTGGGTCGAATCGACATTAAAGCCAAGTTAAGATCAGATTATCAATATTTAACCTTACCATTAAGTACTAAGTTTACAATTGGAAATAAAGTAAGATATTATTTTGAATTCGGGACTTTTGCAAGTCATTTGGTTAAGTCTCAATTTGTCTCAGGTGGGCTTGGAACGAACCCGGACAACATCTTGGATGCGACCAATTTACATAAGAAATTTGATTTTGGTCTATCGTTTGCAATGGGGACTAAACTATCCATATCAAATAGATTTCATCTCAATTTAATGCTTCTGAATAACCTAGGGCTTATAGATATTAGAGATGGCTCATCTGCTAGTAATTTTCCGTTAAGAACAAATTCCTTTGGTGTCTTGGCAGGTGGCACGTATCAAATAAAATAAATATAAGAGATTTATTGAATTAATATTAAAGATTCAAATGGCCCAATTACTCTGTGTCAATATCCATTGACCATTGCCGGTACACAAATCTTCGATTATGAACGGGTCCCTTGGTCTCGTTGGTATTCATGACATTAAAGATTGATTGGGAATCAGTTCTGTGAATTCATAGATATAGGAGAGTTGTTTCCCTAAAAACTGCGCACGGAATGCGACCCTGGTCCCTACCTGCATTGGCCTTGGCGTTTGCCAAACGGCAGACTTTATATTGATATACCACTCAGGCGCTTTGTCCGGATTGGAAGCGTAGGAGGCTACTTCTTCAACTGGCGCCTTGATGATTATATCAGTAAAAACGTTAACCATACTATTTTGCACGAATGACGATCCATGGCGAGGAAATAAGACAAGTTAACGGAAAATGTTTTTTTTATTTGCGCAAAAGGAATACGGCTTAGATATATCTTTATTGGATGATGTTGTTGCAAGCCTAATCAACCTCTTTATGTTCAGCGCAAAATTGACCTTCAGCACATTTATTGCAGTCATTCTGTTATCGGCTTATTGCCAGGGTCAGGAATTAAAGAGTTACAACAATGGATTTGTAAAACTATACTACGAAGAAATTGGAACAGGCCCCGCACTTTATATTCTTTCGGGTGGCCCCGGTGAGTCCCCGGATCATCCTTATCGGCAAATCGCTGATAGCCTGAAGTCGTTTTATACCTGTGTGCTTCTGCATCAGCGAGGTTCTGGGGCATCGAGAAATATTCCGATCAACGAAAACACCATTTTGATCAAAAATTATGTTGAAGATATTGAGATTCTAAGAAAAATCAGAAACGACAAGAAGGTCACGCTACTTGGCATGTCCTGGGGTGGACTACTCGCTATGAGCTATGCAGTAGCACATCCGGCTGCAGTCGCTAATTTGATTTTGATCTGTTCTGCTCCTCCATCCTGCAAAGTATGGGATGTGTTATTTGACAACCAATATGCTAGGCGTTCGGCAGTGGAGTTGGATTCGATTGAAAGGCTGCAACGAATTTTCTCCACCAAAACAGAACGTGAACTTGATTCACTCAAAAGAGTTGACCCAGGGCGCAGGGAAGTTGTAGCTTATAAGGCATTCATGAGGATACACATAAGGGCCATGTACTATGATCGGAGTAAGATATCCAATGAGAATTTTGAAAAAACGTTTGCTGATTTCAATTTTCAACCAATTCCATTTATTGACCAGGAAGTCCTGGAAACCAAATGGGATATAACGGCAGAATTAAAGAGATTAAAAACTTCGGCCCTGATTGTCTACGGGCGGCAGGATGATCAGGGCGAATCCACATTCTTTTTGCAGAAGGAAAATTTGAGATTCAGCGAGATGCAAGTTATAGAAAAATGTGGGCATGAGATTGTGGAAGAACAACCGGAAGAGTTCTTTAGAATACTTTTGACCTATGTAGAGAAGTCGAGAAACAACTAACGGCTATTTGGGTTTGACAATGTTCAACTAAACTGTATCAAGATCCAATAAACAGTTGCACTACACAAAGCTCCGACAGGCAATGTCAATAGCCACGATAAAAGGATGTTGCGGACAACCTTGACGTCTGCTTTTTTAGTGACGGTTCCGATTCCGAAGATAGATCCAACAGAAACATGGGTAGTGGAGACTGGTAAACCATGCACACTGGCGGTCGTTACTAACAATCCTGTAATCAAATTAGCTGTAAATCCCTGACCTGGATTCATGGGAGTGATTTTATGAGCCACGGTTTCACCAACTTTTCTGGCACTGATTCCGCCCAATGCCATTGTAAGTGCAATGGCTACCATTCCCCATTTTATATCAAGTGTGCTGATAACAACTAATAATCCGACAATTTTTGGTGTATCATTTAAACCCCTAGCGAAACTTACTATTCCGGCACTTAAATAGTGAAGTGTATCCAAAAGCTTTTGTGCACTAATACCTGCAAGTTGCCCATTATAGCGCTCAACACAAGCCAGTTGACTATCAAGGGTAATTGATTTTTGGAATGTTGTACCCGTTACCATGTTGGAAGTATTCCCTGAGAATTCAGAAAAAGGCTTATATTCATCTCCAATACATACACAAGTTTCCTTCGAAATTCCCGTTGCCATTCTTAGTTTCCTAAAAATTAAATAGGCTAGAAGACTGGCTACTGCCGCCATCAAAGGGCTCACGATGAGCGGAACCAGAAAAGTACTTCCCAGTTTACTAAAATTAAATGCACTGCCGGCAGCGATAACGCCAGCACCAAACAACGATCCGACCAGCGCATGGGTGGTAGAGATGGGCATCCCAATTCGCGTGGCCAGGAATACTGTGATACCAGCACCCAAAGCAATTGAGACAGCAAACTCTGGAGCCTGAATTAGTTCATCAGGTACCAATCCTTTACCAGAGAAGTTTTTCACTAAGGTGCCTGCAAGCACCAGGGCCGCAACAGAGCCCAGAAAGGTTGTTGCCGTTGCCCATGTGATGGCGCCTCTATAGCTGGTTGTTCCGCTGCCGAAGAGTGTGGCTACTCCCTTAAAATTATCATTTGCACCATTGCTAAATGCCAGGAAGCAAGCTGCAACAAACAGTATGATAAAAACCATGTTTATAAACCTACGATAACAAGTGGATTATTGAATGTTGCATAGCTGACAAATAACGAATTAATATTTAAACCTGATAATATGTTAAGTCTTCTCTTCCGATTCCTCATCTTCCTTTTTGTCAACTTGCTCAATCCTTATCTCCTTATCCAAATACCGTTCTCTGTTTCCCTGCAAAAATGCACCGGTGATACCAACCCCACATGAGGCCAGTACAATAAGTAACGCCAGTCCGAATAGACGGATTACCTTTTTTATTTTTTTCATTAAATAATGTCATTGGCTACCTCAATTCGATAGCCGGTTTGTAGTAGTTGGTTGAGCAAAGGCCAATGGCGTTCATTGGCAATGGGACAGATTATCCCTGAGAGGAATTGGCGAGATCGACTACGCTTCGTGGGGCATAGATCAAGGGTACGATCAGGTTAGTGTTTACTATTGAAGCGACTATTTTTTCGCTGCTCAAAAATCGAACAGCAACCTCGTTATTTATGTGAAGGAGTGAGGCATGAGTTGGCCTGCGTGATGTAGCCGATCTGTTGACAGTAACGCAATTGTGAAATTCAACGATCTTTTTAGAGATGCCGGGAGCAGAAATTAATTGACCCTTGGGATGGCTTTGTTGCGCATTGTAGGGTTCAGCACTACTTCCCGAAAACGAGAACAAACCCAGCAACAGCAATAAGTTGAGAGCCCATTTCCCAAAGTAATCGGTAGCGACCTTCATAAAGTAAAGGTAAGACTAATTGTCGTTATTAAAACACGATTCTCCACACCAGCTTCGCTACACCGGTATTGGTATTGGGCGTGCGCAGATTCAATTGTTCCAATTGGTTATAACTTTGATTCAGCACAAAAAAGAAATCCGTTCCTACTTTGGGTATCCAGTGCAGACGGAAGTTTCCGGCCAGGTAGTCTTCTACGGAATTCCATTGAATAAAGTAGGCGATGGCCAGTTTGGTGGTGAATGCATAATTGATGAACTGGGCCAATTCATTGGTATCCACATTCCCTTCCGGCAACCTGATCTTGTTGTAGGTATATTGTGTACTAAGGTTGAGGTGCCTGCTTACGTTGATTCCAATTTCGGAATCCAATGTTTTGATATGGCCGGTGTAGTATCCACCCCAGGCATATTTGGCGGTGAACCATAGCCTCCGTCCCTGGAATGTGCCAAACTGAAATTGCTGTCGGTACATCCAGTACTTACCGGCTGGAATTGAAATGGTGCGGGTCAAATCAAATGATACGTCCGGGCGGTCGTACTGTTGAATCAGGTTGTATTCAAAGAATTCTCCACTCTTAAAGAAAAACCCAACAGGTCGGGTCTCATTAAAGAAGGTCTCCATCTCTCCGGTAGTTAGTGTTTCATAGTAGTCTATTCCCCAGGGTTTCAGGTTCATTTTGCGCACACCATAGCCTGTCAGCCATCGTGGTGTGAGCCGGAAATTAAACCTGTATTGCCGGTAGTTCTGGCGATTTACAAAACCAGATTCAGCATTGAAATCGTTGGTGACTTCACTGACAGCCGCAAATATGTCCATGGCATCGTTGGGATAATCCACGAAGAACCTATATGCGTGACCGTCACCATCTGGATTGGAGGTATTTTCATTTTGGTAAGATGTAAAACTCTGTGCATAGTTGGCGTAAATCACCAAATTCTTGTTTTTGAGGAATTCCGAAGTGTTGTATGTAGCATCTAAACCACCCACCTGGTTGCTCCGGTTAGAATTAATCTTTGACGAGGTAATGAAACCAATATTGGATTGTTTGCCCATGTCATGACGATAGCGGAAAACGGTGTGATTGGTTGAGGGAATGGAGTCTTCCGCTTGCGTTTGAATGGAGAGAAACCCGATGTTGCTGCGTCTTTCTTTTCCAAAAAGACGAACTCCGGCAATGACAGGCACCGGCAGGCGGTTTTCCAATCCGATAGTCCGGGTGTAAAAAGCCCTGTTTTCACTACCGAAAGAAAATTCATAATTCTGGTAGCCTTCAAGAAAAAATTCGCGCTTCTCCGGGTAAAAGATGCTGAACCGCGTAAGATTAACGGGGATTCTGTCCGCTTCTACCTGCGCAAAGTCCGTGTTGGTTGTCAGGTTCAATTTCAGGGTAGGTGTGATGTTTACATTGAGGTCAGCGCCCAGCTTATTGGTATAGTCGGATTTGGCGTCTTTTGAATCTGCGTACCCGGTCAAACCATACGGCTTAAATTCAAATCGTTTGGAATAACCGATGTCATTGATACCCCTGAGGGTACCCGCGTTTACGATGCTTTCAAAATTAAAATCGCGCGACCACCCCTGCCATCGCGCCTGCTCGTTTTTTGAGCGAATGTTTCTTTCAAAATTGATGGCCCAGAGGTGCTGATCACTTTTTCTGAATTTCAAAGAGGTAAAAGGAATAATAATTTCAGCAAACCAACCCTGATCATTGATGGTAGTCTTTGCATCCCACACGCCATTCCAATCGATGTTGCTATCCTCGTTGCCCGACACCAGCAAATCGGCACGAGCGCCAAGCGGATTGATTACAAATTCATAACCATTTCTCCTGTCATTGAATGGACTGATAATGACCTTGAAATTGTCATCGGTATCGAAATCAAAATCACGTTGTAGAAACTTGGCAATCATCGTTTTCGGATTCTGCTGATATGCCCAAACACCGATGTACATGGCAAGGTTGGTGTAAATGACGGCTACTTCAGTTCGTTCCGTGCATGGTTCACCAAAATTGAGGTCGCGTTGTGTAAAATTTGAAATGCGCATCGCCTCATTCCATTGCGGCTCATCAAGTTGGCCATCGAAATCGATCTTGTCGCTGGAATAATATGCGAGGAGTGTATCGGGCTGTGAATGCTGGCCGAACAGCAAGCAAGGAAGGGCAATGAAGACCAAAACCAGTGACTTGTGCATCCTGAGGGGAGTAGGGCTAACCTAATTTTTTTGCCAGGTCAAATCTCTCTGCCACATTGTCCCAATTAAGAACGCCAAAAAGATTATCCACAAACTCCGACCTTCGATTTCGGTACTTCAAATAATAGGAGTGCTCCCAAACATCAATGACCAGGATCGGTATCACACCCCATTGCGTTAACTTCTCATGGTTTTCACATTGCAGTACCGTTAACTTTTGCATGGCAGGGTGATATCCCAAAATTCCCCATCCGTTGCCGTCAACTCCCTTGGAGGTTTTGGCAATCAGCGATTGCAACTTGTCGTACGATCCAAAGTCCTTTTCAATTTGTTTCAGCAGCGCGGCTGAAGGGTTGGTTTTTTTATTGGTAAGGTTGGTCCAGAAAATCGTGTGGAGGATATGGGATGAGAGGTGATAAGATAGTTTATTGGTCCAGTAGTCGAGGGTTTCCAGATTTTCATCGATGGACTTTTTAACCATGGCCAGGTCGTGGTTTGCCGCTTTCACTGCGCCACCGTGATGAAAAGTATGGTGGAGGTGGAGGGTCTCTTCATCCATATGTGGCTCCAGGAAAGTTTTGCTGTAGGGCAGGGGTTGAAGTTCAAAATTGCCATCAGCATCCACCAGTTTGTCCATCCCACTTTGCTGCAATCCCTGAGAGAATACATTATTGGTTGGTAAAAGCGAAACTCCACCCAGGATGGCTGACGATTTGATGAACTCAATTCGTTTCATAGTGTAATTTTTTAGAATGGGATTAAAAATAGGAAATCCGGTCACATAAACCATTGGCGGCTGGTTGAGCGGCAAAAGGTCCATCTTGCCAGTTCGTCAATTGGGTCAAGTGTCCCAACGATCCAGTCACATTTTTTGTTCTCCATAAGTTGCTCTCACCACCTTTGGGGCATTAGTTAAAAAGCGATTTATGGCAACCTATTTATTATTTAAGTCAATCCATATTTTGGCGGTGGTGATTTTTCTGGGAAATATTATTACCGGGTTGTTCTGGATGTTGTTCGCGCATAGAACCAGGAATATATTAATCATCAATCACGCTATGCGCGGAATTATTCTGGCGGATCGCTATTTTACCATACCAGGTGTTATCGTCATTCTTGTGGGGGGCATTGTATCAGCGATGCAAGGCGGGTTTCCCATTCTCAGAACCGGGTGGATATTTTGGTCCATTGTGATGTTTTCCATTTCCGGAATAGCATTTGCCTGGAAAGTGGCACCGTTGCAGAAAAAGATTTTTAAGATGTCAAGTGATTCTTCCAGACGGGATTTTGATATGGATTGGAAAGAATATGAACGACTTTTTACAAGTTGGGAGTTGTGGGGTTTGATCGCCATGATTACGCCTTTGATGGCCATGGTATTCATGGTCATGAAGTGGCCAACAGGGAGCATATTTTAAAGTGCTATAACCAGCCCTTTCTTTTGAACCAAAGGTAAATCAGGATGGTAATGAAGACCATGAATAGCATTACATAGAGATAGCCAAAGGTCATTCTCAGCTCGGGCATAAAATCAAAATTCATACCGTAGATACCCACGATGAATGTGAGGGGCATAAAAAATACAGAAAATACAGTGAGTACACGTACAACTTCATTGGTCCGCTGTGAGGAAAGTGAAATATAAATATTCAGCAGGTTGGCTACGTTGTCGATAGTGTTTCTGGCATTGGTTTGAAGCCGCAACATTTCATCCTTTAACTGGTTATAGTGCGTAGAGGCAATCTTGCCTTTCAGATTTTCCAGCACGGAGCGACTCAGGTCAAATATGAGATCGATTACAGACGCTTTCCTTTTGATGTAGTACAGGCTTTTCAGCAGCGTAGGTGTCCGTTCCTGTAAAAATATTTTTGGTTCGAAGAAGTCAAGCTCTTTGGCCACCGCAGCGATAGGCGAACTATACGAAGTAATGGACGAATTCATGATACGGAACAGCAATTGAAAGGGTGTGGTGCACTTTCCGGTATCCACGTACTTCGTTTTGATTTCTTTCAGGAAATCGTATTCACGCCTGTGAATGGTGATCATAAAGTTGTTGCCAAAGAAAATGGCGATCTTGTCCGTTACTTCCTGAATGGTGTCTGCCTCTTTGGGGGCCTTGCTGCTGTAAACCCTGAGAATGATGAATTGCGTTTCATCGATCATCTCAAATTTAGGAAGGTGTTCGGGTTGGAGAGAGTCTTCTACCAACGATTTGTGTAAGTTGTATTTAGCAGCTACCTCATTGAGCTCGGGTTTATCGGGTTGTGTAATGTCTATCCATTCAAAGCCCTCTGCTTTCCTTTCCTTCAGTACAGTGATCATAGATCAAAACAGGAATTAATCCCCCTAACTTAAGCTAAATAGTTCATAGTATTTAGTCGTTGGTCACAAGTCATTAGTCAATAGTTCTATTTGCTAAAGACTAAGGACTATTGACTAGGTTCCAGTGACTATGGACTATTGACCAATGGCTGAAGACCAAGGACTAACAACTAACGGCTAAACACCCTTCTCCCGATCATAAGGAACGATGTTATCCCATTCGTTGGCTGCCGAACGGGAAACAAATGCGACTACCGGCTCCGTTTTACTCATGTTGAATACCTCATGGGGGACCCCGGATTTGATGAAGATAAAATCGCCTGCTGTATTTTCTAAAGTCTTTTTTAGTCCATCGCCAAACTCATGCCTGACATTGCCCTCGAGAATGTAAAGCATAACCTCAAAGCCATCGTGGATATGTGCGTAGGCAACACCCCCCGGAGGTATGGTAGCGATGTTGACGGAAAGTTTTTCGGACCCCACGTTCTTTTGCGACATACCTTGCTTGTAATGGATACCGTTCCAGTCGCGCTGGGCACCTCCACCCCTGATGGTAACGATGCCATCGTGATCTTCCACCGCATTCAGTTGAATGTTGTCTTCCGTTTTTGTAAAATCTTTCATGGCAATAGCCTTTTTGGTCAGGTGAATTTAAATAATCTAAGCCACCGATTCAATAATGTATCCGAGCAATACGGCCACCAGGGCAAGAGGGATGATCCATTTGATCCAGGAATAGGCGACTAACTTTAACCGGTCATCGGTTACGGGTGTGAACATACTGCTGATCACAGTCGTTTTTTTCAACGACCAGGTCAATCCAAGGATACACAGCATGCTTCCCAGGACTTGCATGCCTGATCCAAAAATAAGATCCAATACGCCAATTAGATCCGGGGAGAGGCTGGATGGCAGGGCCAATACAGCCTGTATGATGCCGATGGTTATCAGAATTCGTACGGGTTTTATGTTTGGCTTCTCATTTTTGATGCTGACAAAAGGAACCTGGTAGGCTGCCACCAGCGACAAAAATGCCACAAGGGTTAGTGCCAGCAGAAACAGAGAACCCACAAATCGTCCCCCGGGCATGGTAGCAAAAAGTTGTGGGAATGTGCTGAATATGAGCGTAGGACCTGACGCCATGTCAAGACCGAACACAAGCATAGACGGCACCAGAAATAGGCTCACCAACAGTGAGGCTCCCACATCGCCCAGGCCTGTGAACAAGGCCATTTTTGGAATGCTATCGGTGGGTCTCATAAACCCGGAATAGACCACCACAAAAGTTCCGCCCAGCCCCACGGAGAAGAAGGCTTGTCCCAAAGCTGCAAAAACCTCAGTGGCATGCAATGCTTCAAAATCCGGGGTGAGAAAATCGCCAAATTTTAGCAGGGCCCCTGGAAGGGTCAACGCGTGAATAATCATGTAAACCAAAGCCAGCCCAAAAAATGGCATGATGATTTTACTCAGCCACTCGATTCCCTTGACCAATCCTTTATGAATGACATATAAACAGCTGATTATTAGTAGAATCGTGAGTAGATATTGAACCAAACTATTCGATAATAATGTCTGAAATTGGGTCCTGCCTTCACCCTGGCCAAAGCCCAGCAGCAAAGAGAAACCGGCTGTAAAAACGACATTGGCCACAACCACGGCATAGTATGAGCCAGCTATGGTAACCACCATCAGTAGCAGGTAGCCAACCGCTGACCCGGTACCCCTACCAAAGACGGATCGAAAAGCATCGAGCGTGCCTCTCCGGTTCATTCGGCCAAGCGTCATCTCGGCCATCAGCGCTGGGTATGCAAACAGGATGGTAAGTACCAGGTACACAGCCAGGAAAGCGCTGCCTCCATAGCTCCCCATCATGTAGGGAAATCGCCAAACATTGCCAAGACCAACAGCTACACCAACCATGGTGAGAATGGTGGTTAAACCTGAGGTGTATTGTGATTTATCCTCTTCCATGAATGCTCTTGGGTCATTTTATCCACTGGCAAAAAGCCAATATAGTGATCCGCTCCTTCCTTAAAAATTGGGTTTATTTTAAAGTCGATTTGTAACCATTTCTAAAAGACAAGGTTCCCATTGAATACCAACTGCCTTCCTGATGTTAAAAAGTTACCTCCTCACCGCGCTTCGGCACTTTCGCAAAAATAAACTTCATGCTTCCATTAATATCCTCGGATTAGGGCTTGGTCTCATGGTCAGTTTATTAGCGCTGATCTTTATGCTGGATGAGCAATCCTTTGACAGCTTCCACCACAACGGGGACCGGCTCTATCGATTAAACAAAGTCCGTATCGACAATAAGGATGGCGACAACCTAAACGCAGAGTCATCCGGTCTTTATGGACCGGGCATGAAAGATGAATTTCCCGAGGTAGACGATTATGTTCGCTATCAGCCATGGTTTAGCCCGGTCGTGCTGACTTACAAAGATCGGAATGTGGAGTTGAAGGAGCAGGATGCACTTTTGGTGGACGGAAGTTTTTTCAATGTGTTTGACTTCCATCTCCTCAGGGGAAATGCCAAGGCGGTGTTGGTACGCCCGTCAACCATTGTATTGACGCCTGCAGTTGCAGCGTCTTTGTTTGGCACCGAAGATCCAATCGGTAAGTCTGTCACCGGCATGCGCGGAATTGAATTTGAGGTCACGGGTATTGCAGACGAAGCCCCCCGAAATTCCCATATACAATACAAGGCACTGATTTCCTACGTCACCACCACGCCTGGCATTGGACCAATCGATAGGGAGTGGATGAACAATTGGCATTCCCAGGGCATCACAACCTATATTCTTTTACATCCGAATGGTGATCCCGAGGCTGTGCGCGAAAAACTTCTTGACTTCACGGCCATGCATATTCCCACACGCAAGGATGATTATAAATTTTACTTGCAGCCTTTCCGGGAAATTTACCTCAACTCACACCTGGTCCAATACCATCGGCAGGCGAAAACTGGGAACAAACAGTATAGCTACTTTTTTGGCGTCATTGCGGTTTTTATCTTATTTATCGCTTGCGTGAATTATATCAACATCAGCACCAGCAAGTCAGGAAAACGTGCGCGCGAGGTGGGAATGCGAAAATCATTAGGGGCCAACAAGCAACAGTTGATCAATCAATTTTTGGGTGAATCATTGGTGACAACGATGCTGGCAGGACTCGTGGCGATTTTGCTGTTGTATTTTGCCATGCCCGTGTTCAACGAAATCGCAGAGAAGTCGCTCAACTATACCTTGCTGTGGTCGCCTGATGTGGTCCGAGCAATAGTCATTCTGGTAGTTCTCGTTTCTGTTATTGCGGGCGGGTATCCTGCGTTTATTCTGTCGGCATTTCGCCCGGCCGCTGTGCTCAAACCCTCAGCAACAAGTCATGTGCGAGGTAACTGGGGCCGGCATGTACTTATTATTTCACAGTTGATTATTGCCATTGTGATGATCTCCAGCACATTGATCGTGTTCAAACAATTGAGATACGTGATGTCGAGGGATTTGGGATTTGACAAGGAACACATTCTTGTGGTGCCCCTTACCGCTGAAATGGTGGAGCAGGGTGAGGTCATACAGCAGGAAGCATCCCGTCATTCCTCGGTGGTGACCACATCCCTTAGCCGCCTGGCGTTGGGCGCAGGCTCTTCCAGTACTTTTGTACAACCCGAGGGGTTTCCTCCTGACCAGGTGGAAATCAGAATGTTTCCTGTGGATTTCAATTTTGATAATACCTATGGACTCACCACCGTGATGGGTCGATTTTTTGATCCGACAATCGCCAGCGATTCAGTTGGCCTGGTGATCAACGAAGCGTTGATGCACCAACTCCAATGGGACGATCCAACTAAAAAGACAATAAAGTTTCAGGAGGACCCCATTGCCTATCCCGTGATCGGGGTTGTGAAAGATTTCAATTTTCGATCGTTGCACCTGAATGTTGAACCCATTGTGATGTACATTTCAACGCGTGGCCGCGCCAACATCTCCATTCGATTTGAAGGCAATCCAACCGCGCTGCTCAGTCATCTCGAGAACACCTGGAAAAGATTTGAAAGCCGATATCCATTCGACTACTATTTTATGGATGAGGCATTTGCGAAAGCGTATGAATCAGATGAAAAACTGTTCCAGACGGTGATCATTTTTTCGGTAATGAGTATCATCATTGCCTGTCTGGGATTGTACGGATTGGTCTCATTTACGATCGAACAGCGGACCAAAGAATTTGGAATACGTAAGATCATGGGCGCCACCGTGGCTGGGTTGAATTTTATGGGCAACAAGAAATTTATAGTGATGGTATTGCTCGCAGGACTGGTATCTGTACCTATTGTGATCACCATGACAAAAAACTGGCTGGCAACTTATGCCTATCAAATTGAGGTGGGACCGGGGGTTTTTGTCTTTTCAATTTTGATCACCCTGGTGGTTGCTCTCGCAGCGGTGAGCATTCAGGCAATCAGAGCGGCCACGATCAATCCTGCCCATGCGCTCAGGTATGAATAAATTGCCTTCCCCGATTTCCCCCATTAAGCGGTAATGTATAAAATTTCGTTTTGGCCTAGATTGTCTGACCTTTTATCAGACAATCATCCCCATGAAATTTTATGGATTACCAAGTGCAATCTTTGCATGTGCAGTGTTTTTTAATTTTGGTTGTGCGCCTAAATTAGAACAGCGCCAAGTCGAAACTTTCGCGGCCAACCTTTATGGAGGCACAGGTGGCTTGAGTGTAGACAAGTACGGGAATGTTTACAGCTCAGACTTTGGGCCGTTTCTTGGAGCCGTTCAAAATTTGTTGCCGCAATGCAAAATATTTAAGATCACACCAGAGGGCGTTGTTTCAATTTTTGCGGATAGCATTAAAGGTGCTTCAGGCAGTCACTTTGATCAACAAGGGAATTTGTTTCAATCCAATATCATCAACAAAGAAATTACAAGAATTACACCTGACGGAATAAAAACAATAATTACTGCTGATAGCCTATTTTCTCCGGTAGGCGTAATTGTCAATGATGACAATAGCCTGATTGTTTGCAATTGTGGCAACAATACGTTAAGAAAAGTGAATGCCGATGGCACTTCTGAATTGTTTGTCAAAAGTGAGCTGCTAAAATGCCCAAATGGAATCACCAGGGATGACAATGGCCAATACTACGTGTCAAATTTTTATGATAGCAGTGTGGTAAAGGTGGCTCCGTCTGGAGAGGCGAGCGTGTTCGCAAAGATACCGGGCAATAACAATGGTCACATAAATTATTATGATGGGTACTTATTTGTCGTGGCGCGTGCAGCCCATCAGATATACAAGGTTTCAATGGATGGTGAGGTTGAACTTTTCGCTGGTTCAGGCAAAAGAGGGAGAGTGGATGGTGATAGGTTGACAGCCTCATTCAATTTTCCCAATGATCTGGATTTTAGCCCAGATGGAAAATTCCTCTATGTAAATGAGGAGGCAGACACGTTGTCTGACTCCAGAATTCTTACCCCAACCGTAGTGCGCAGGATAAGGATGGAATAATTGATTTTGCTATCCACATTAGTTCCATCCTCCTCCAAGCGCACGGTAAATGTTGACCACGGCATTCATTTGGCTTTTTTTGGTCTCGATCAATTCAAATCTTGATTCCAGCGCATCACGTTGGGTCAATAGTACTTCCATGTAGTCGGCACGGGCGGACCGGAAAAGACTGTTTGAAATCGTGATCGACTCCGTAAGTTTGCCAACTTCCTGCGATTTGAGATCGAAGCTTTGCTCCATATTTCGAGTCATGGCCAACTGATTAGCAACTTCAACATAGGCATTCAAAAGCGTTCGCTCATAATTATATGCCGCCTGTACCTGCATGGCGTTTGCGTTGTAGTACGCTGCTTTTATGGCATTTCTATTGACCAATGGTGCGGTCAAGTCCCCTGCGATGGAATAAATAAGAGAATGGGGGGTTTTAATCAAATAGGCTGGATCAAATGCCTGGAGGCCAATGCCAGCCGAAATTCCAAGCGATGGATAAAACCTCGCCTTGGCTACGCGCACATCGAGTTTGGCTGCCGCGAGATTGTATTCAGCCTGCCTCACATCTGGTCGATTCTCCAACAATTGCGCTGGGATACCGGCATGGATACTGTCCGGCAGCAAATTGGTAAAGCCTTGCGAATTCCTTTGAATGGGCTGTGGAAATCTGCCGACCAAAAAATTAATGAAGTTTTCTGTTTCTGTAATGCGCTGCTGAATTCCGTATTGAAGCCCTCGGGTGTTGAGCACCTGAGCCTCAAATCTGCGAACAGCGAGCTCAGTTACCCTGGCAGCCAGTTTTTGTTGCTTTACGATTTCCAACGCATCACTTTGTATACTTATATTTTGTTGAACAATGGCCAGTTGGTTATCCAGTGCCAGCAACTCGTAATAGGAGTTGGCAATTTCGGCCACGAGGTGGGTGACCATTAGGTTTTTTCCCTCGATGGTAGCCAGGTACCGGTTTACCGCTGCTTTTTTTGCATTGTGCAGTTTATTCCAGATGTCCACTTCCCAGGTAGCGAACGCTCCGACCATATAATTGGGTAACGGATCGGGTGTTTCCCGCCCCGGCTCAATGTCGGTAGTGGCTTCGCTCGAGCCCTTGCTGGTGTATCGTCCCGGCTTGTCGACATCGGCTGCCCCTCCTATACTGACGAATGGTATGTATTCCCCCTTTCTCGCCCTGATTTCATTTTTGGCAATTTCAATTTCCTGCAGGGTGATGTTCAGTTCCTGGTTATTGCTCAATGCCAGATCTATCAACCCAATCAGGTGTTGATCATGGAAATAATCGCGCCACTTGATTGCCGCGGTATTGGTCGTATCCTGCGAATGATTATAACTAAGGGGCGTGGTTGTATTTTCTTTTCTTGGCGTTATGTCGGGTGCGCAAGATGAAAGCACGAAAGACATGCACGCTACACCAATGGTATGATAAAATATCGTCTTAATCATCTCTATTTCTTTTTGTGTTCGAATTCTTCAGACAGTGGCCTGTCGATTTCATCTTTGAGTAACTGACGCCCTTCGGCCATGGTGGCAAAGATGTAATACAGTCCGGGGATAATGATGACACCCAAAACGGTCCCCAGCAGCATGCCGCCCAGTGCAGAACCTCCGATGGTGCGGTTACCAATCGCGCCCGCACCCGTTGCTACCACCAGTGGAATCAGTCCGGCAACAAATGCGAACGATGTCATTAAAATCGGGCGAAAGCGGACTTTCGCACCCTCGATGGCTGCTTCAAAAATGGTGGCGCCATGCCGGTGCTTCTGAACAGCAAATTCTACGATCAACACGGCATTTTTTCCCAGTAACCCCACCAACATGATCATGCCGATCTGGGCGTAAATGTCATTGTCAAGTCCCATGAGCTTAAGCATAAGAAAGGAGCCAAAGACACCGACTGGTAGGGAAAAAATTACAGCCAATGGCAGCAGAAAACTTTCGTATTGTGCGGCAAGTACCAGGTAAACGAATGCCAGCACAATGATGAAGATATATATGGATTCATTTCCCCGCTGCGACTCATCGTAGGAGAGTCCCTCCCAGGCGATGTCGTACCCGGTCGGCAACGTTTTGCTGGCCACCTCGCGAATGGCCTCAATCGCCTCAGCTGTGGTGAACCCTTTGGATGGCAGGCCTCGGATTGCCGATGAATTGTACATGTTGTATCGTGTGATCTCATTGGGACCTTGCATCTTTTCGAGCTTCATAAAAGATGAATACGGTACCATTTCTCCGTGGTCGTTCTTCACAAACAAGTTCAATAAATCGGAGGGGAGTCTTCTGAATTCGGGTGCTGATTGAACGTAAACTTTAAAGAAGCGGCCGAAGCGAATGAATCCCTGCTCATAGGTACTTCCGATTAAAATATTCAGGTTTTCCATTGCTTTCCCGATTGAAACGCCCTTCTGCATCGCCACTTTGTTGTCGATTACCAATTCATATTGCGGATAGTTGGCGGCAAAAAATGTAAACAAGCCGGTAAGTTCCTTGCGTTTACTTAGGTTGGCCATGAATTCTTTGTTGATCTTATCAAAATCCTGGTAATCGGTTTCACTGTTTTTATCCAGCAGACGGAGGGAAAAGCCACCTGAAGATCCGAAGCCGGGAACAGCCGGGGGCTCGAAAAACTCTACAATCGCGCCCAGGTTCCTGGATTTTTCTTCCAACTCCTCCATGATTTCCTTCACAGACTGGTCACGTTCCGACCAGTTTTTAAGGTTGATGAGACATGTTCCGGCATTGGAGCCCCTTCCTTCGGTCATGATTTCGTAACCCGCCAGCGAGGAAACCGACTCAACACCTTCAACTTCTTCACATATTTTCTGTAGCCTTTGTGATATCTGATTCGTTCTTTCCAGGGTTGCACCAGGAGGTGTCTGTATGATTGCGTAAATGGTGCCTTGATCTTCGCCCGGAATAAAACCTGCGGGGAGGATTTGATTTTCGAAAAATATACCCACCCCAAATGCCAACAATACAACCATCGTCACCAATCTTCGGTTGACGATTAACCGGAGAAGGCCGGTGTATTTTCCGGTCACCTTTTCGAACCCGCGGTTAAAACTATCCAACCATCTTGTCAGTCTGTTTTTCTGTTTGGGTTTGCCATGGGTGTTTTTCAAAATCATGGCACAAAGTACCGGGGTAAGGGTAAGGGCCACCACGCCTGAAAGGATGATCGAGGTGGCCATGGTGATGGAGAATTGGCGATAGAAAACGCCAACAGGCCCGGTCATAAAAACCAGGGGCACAAATACTGCGGACATGACAAGGGTAATGGCAATGATGGCGCCACTGATCTCGCGCAGCACTTCCTGGGTGGCTTTGTAGGGGGACAGGTTTTTTTCCTCCATCTTGGCATGGACCCCTTCCACCACCACGATGGCGTTGTCAACCACGATTCCAATCGCCAAGACCAATGCAAATAAAGTGATCAGGTTGATAGACAATCCAAAAAACTGCATGAAGAAGAATGCACCCACGAGCGATACGGGGACGGCCAGCGTTGGAATCAGCGTGGAACGCCAGTCTCCAAGGAACACAAAAACGACTATGGCCACCAGCACGAATGCCTCACCCAATGTGTGGAGTACCTTTTCAATGGAGGCGTCCAGAAACTTGGACACGTCATAGCTGATTTTGTAGTCGACTCCGGGTGGAAAGCTGGCTTTCATTTCTTCAAGGAGTTCTTTTACCTCGCTGATTACATCGCTCGCATTACTGCCGTAATTCTGTTTTAAGACGATGGCAGCGGAAGGATGTCCATCAAGATTCGAATAGATGTCGAAAAACTGACTACCCAACTCGACCTTCGCGATCGCCCCCAAACGAATGCTTTCGCCATCGGCATTGGCCCTGATGATGATGTCTTCGTATTCTTCCGGCTTATTGTATCTTCCTTTGTAGGTCAACACATATTCGAGCGACTGCGCGGCAATTCCAGAACTTTGTCCTATTCTTCCTGGTCGCCCTATGAGACTTTGTTCAGCCATGGCCTCCATTACCTCTTCTATGGAGATATTATATGCCCTCATGCGATCGGGGTTAAGCCAAACGCGCATGGCATACACCCGGCTCCCTAATATTTGTGTTCTTCCAACACCGTGAATCCTATTGATTTCAGGAATCATTTTTACGTTCGCGTAATTGTAGAGGAACTTCTCGTCCAGGTTTTCATCCGTGCTGTACAGGTTGACATACATCAGCATGCTGGGCTGAATGGGTGTTATGATGACACCTTCGAGTTGAACCAACTCCGGGAGAAGCGGCATCACCTGATCCACCCTGGTTTTCACCCGAATGACGGCCTGGTTTGGATCAGTGCCCGGCTCAAAGATGATGTTCACGGTTGCTTCTCCCGCGCTGGTCGCATCGGTGGTCATATAACGCATATCCTGAACACCATTGATCGCATTTTCCAACGTGATGAGTGTTGATTTGATCAATACATCGGCACTGGAGCCGGGGTAGGAAATGAAAATACTTACCGTGGTAGGCGCAATCTCCGGAAACTGTGAGATAGGAAGTTGTTTAATCGCCAGTGTGCCCGTGAAAACGATAATCACAGAGATGACAATGGCAAAGACGGGTCGATGAAGAATTTTACTAAACATTTCTTTCGTTTTTTAAGAAGCGTGGTTACTCTGCGTATAATTCTAAACTCGTGATGGCCTTATGGGGCGTCACGAATTCATAATTTATCCTGTCATTTTCTTTCACCAGGCGAAGACCTTCGAGCAGAAATTTGTCATTTTCAGCCAGACCACCCTGCACAACAAAAATGTGCGGCAACTCGGCCGCAATGGTAATCAGCCTTGACCTGACCGTATTGTTTTCGTCAATCACAAAAACATATTTTTTATCCAATACTTCGAAGGTGGATTTTTGGGGAATGAGTAGCGCATCATTGAAAGCCACGTTCATCAATACGTTGCCCGTTTCTCCGTGACGGAGCAAACCATTCGGATTGGGGAAGGTTGCCCGGAACGCGATGTTCCCGGTTTCATTGTTGAAGTCGGCTTCGATGGTTTCAATCTGGCCCTGGTACTTAAAAAGTTTGTGGTTGGCCATCAGCAGGTTGACTTTTACCAGGCTGTCTTTCTTTATGGTGGTTTTGTACTCCAGGTACTCGGCCTCGGGAACATTAAAATATACCCACATCTTGCTGTTGTCTGAGAGCACTGTCAGCAACTCTCCCTCATCTACCAGGCTGCCCAGCCGAACATAAAATCGGTCCATGATTCCGTCAAAGGGTGCCCTGATTTGTGTAAAACCAAGATGAACCTGTGCCAAAGCAAGTTCTGCATTGGCCTTGTCCAATTTAGCCTTGGCCAGAGCCAATTCGTTTTTGGATACCACATTGCTATCGGCCAGCGCTTTGGTGTTCTGATACTCTATTTCTGCATAGCTGGCTTCAGCTTGGGCCTTTTGCACTTCGGCCTCGTAAAGCAGAGGCATGATCTGGAACATGAGCTGTCCCTTTTTTACCAGTTGTCCTTCATCCACATAAATCTTCTGCAGGTAGCCTTTTTCCAACGCCCTCACTTCAATGTGATTGATACTGCGGATTTGGCACACGTACGCTTTGTTCGTTGACGTGTCCATTTTTATGGGACTGGTGACCTGAAATTTTGATTCTGTTTCGTGTCCCTCTTCCTTGTGGGAACTGCAGCTGGCCAGAAACAGAAGTACGGATACGCTCGTGAACTTGAGAATTCTCTCGATCATGATTTTGTTTGTTAAAACGATACGGTGTTTGTTGAAAAATAAAACAGGAAGGGCAAGAGCGTGGTAGCGCAGTGCATCCTTCATCCTCCCGCAATCACTAATGGTCGGGTAGGGGTTAGGCAAAAGAGAATTGCCTGCGGAGTCAGATCAAATTCGGAATACTTGCAGGAACAGCAGCCTGCTGGAGGGTGAGTCGGTAAAATACTGCGGGTGAAGTGGAGGGGCAGCGAATTGCCCTGCAAAGTGTGCGTAGGTCCTAAGTTTGGAGGGCGAAAATAATTTATCATCGTCTTCTACCTCCTTTTCCTCTATCTCGAGTGGCGATCTGGTTGATCTCGTGTCTTGCCACACCGCGGTCCATCGGGAATGAATAGTTTCCCCTCGGTGTTGCGTTTGACTAATCCCATCTGAGCGGAGGAGAGGCAGGCTATGAGGGCGGTTGGTAGTTCCGTTGCTTGAGTGAGCGACAAACTGACTTAGCGCGCTGAGAACGAAAACAAGGAGTACCAATGAATATTTTAAGGAAGCCTTCAAAACCTGGATATGACAACTAGTGGCAAAACGGGGCAAATGTATCTCTTAATTTAAATAGTTGCACAATTATTTTATTAATGAATTAAGAAGGAGAACGACCGATTGCTTTGCACAATTACACGAATTCGCCTGAGAAAAGTTTTGAACACCACGATTTCGCATTTCCCGAATTCAGGAATTCGTTAGTTTGATAGTAATACGATTCTATCTGAAACGGTTGCTGTCCCTCCGCAATCGAATGCTGGACCAAAAGGCGCTGACCGAGTTCGCGTGGCGGACGGCCCGCAACAGGGTTTAAATATTATTAACAATCCCTGAAACCTATAACTCGATACATCGTATACCGATATATTGTTATACAACTCATGCGCTTATGTACCCTTCTCAATTGCTTAAAGGGACTTTTCAGACCATAATTTTGAAATTACTCCAGGAAAATGGCCGAATGTACGGCTACGAAATCAGCCAAAAGGTAAAAGAAGTAACTGACGGAGAGATATTACTTCCGGAAGGCTCGCTGTATCCGATACTGCACAAAATGGCCGAGGAGGGTTTGGTGAAAATGGAGAAGGTGCACATCGGCAAGCGGGTGAGACGGTACTATTCATTGACGAAGGCTGGTACTACGGAGGCAAAATTTAAAGTTGATGAATTCGAACGGTTCATGGACACGATGAGGCAGTTGCTGTCACCAAAGTTGCTGGGCGGTGAAGCTTAAAAATTCACAAGTTGAGTTTATAGAGTTGGATCTGAAGGAGCGTGGGATCGATTTTGAGGCATTGCGTGAAGACCTCGTAGACCACGTTTGTTGTGAAGTGGAACGCTATATGGCGAACGGATTGACCTTTATGGATGCGTACCACACCGCCATTCAACCTTTTGAAAAGACAGGCCTAAGGAAATTGAATAAGGAGACCACATCGATATTAAATTCTGCCACCATGATCCGCTCTTACCTTACGCTCACGTATAGGAACTTGTCAAAGTATAAAGCATTTTCATTCATCAATATATTCGGCCTTAGCCTCGGGATGGCGGCCTGCTTTATCATTCTGCAGTATGTGAATTATGAATTGAGCTTTGACAGGTTTCACCCCGGTTCGTCATCCATTTATCGGCTGACGCAAAACACAACACAGGAGGGAGGAGAATCTTTTCATACGGCCGCCACGATGCTTCCCGTTGCAAAACTGGCAAAAGATGAATATCCAGAAATTGAGGATTATACACGGCTTTATTTTTTGGACAGGCACGCGGTCGTGTCGTATGAAGACAGGAAGTTTGAACAAGAGGCAGTGCTTTATGCAGATGCTAATTTTTTCCAATTTTTTTCTTACCCATTGATCAGTGGTAATGCTGCTGACGTATTAGGGACTGTAAATACCGTGGCGCTTTCCGAAACGGCCGCGCTCAAATATTTTGACAACAATGACCCGATTGGAAAGGTCATCAGGTTATCCGAGGAATTTAATGACCTCACTTTGTTGGTGACTGGAGTATTCAAGAATCCTCCTGCTAATTCACACCTTAAGCCGCACATGGTCATGTCGCTCTCCAGTTATGAAAGTCTTCCGGACGTGAGAGATAATCAATGGGACTGGCCCTTTTATATGAACTACATTAGGTTGCGCGAAGGTTCGGAATCCAAAGTGTTGGAGCAGAAGTTGACTGGTTTGGTTGCCAAACATTTTCCCGAACGCGATGAAAGAAAAATCAAACTATTCCTGCAGCCACTTGAGGACATTCATCTCCACTCCAGCCTCGAGTATGAAATCGAACCCAATGGAAATGCACAATTGGTATTTCTACTTTTTGGCGTGGCGATATTAACCCTCATAATAGCGTATGCCAATTACATCAACCTCTCCACAGCCCGCAGCCTGGATAGAGCGAAAGAGGTTGGCATTCGCAAAACATTGGGCTCAAGACGTGTTGCCCTGGTGAAACAATTTCTAACGGAGGCAATGGCCATTAATTTACTGGCACTTTTGCTTGCCATGGTTTTGGTGCGCGCATTCACGCTGGTTTTCCTTGACTACGCAGGGATAGCCATTGACCTTACGAGTTACAGCGGACCCCTGTTTTGGGGTGCGCTGGGTGTGGTGTTTATTTCAGGTGCAGTTCTCTCCTCCCTGTATCCGGCATTTGTTTTATCCTCCTTCCAGCCGATGGCGGTATTGCGCGGCAAACTGAGCCACAATATCAGCGGCCAATTCTTGAGAAGATTTTTAGTCCTTCTTCAGTTCGCCACATCCATCAGCCTGATGATTGCCGCCTATGCGGTCTACAGCCAAATGCAATACATGCGTAGCCAACCTTTGGGGATGAACATCAATAACCTACTGGTGGTGAAGGGACCTCGAATAAATAACATGGAGCAAGTTGCTGTCGCGGAGGATCCATTTATCACAAGATCAGTTTCAGGTCGTGCTGCGGTCAATGTAAGTGTTTCCAGTAGCGTGCCTGGAATTTGGACCAGCAGAATTTCAAACATTGTTCGTCAGGGATCGGAGGAGGGGAAAAGCAATTCCTACAACGTAATGGGTGCGGATGAAAGATTTATTGATACCTATCAACTGCAACTGATGGCGGGTAGAAATTTTTTACCAGGCGTGGATACGTCAGCTTTTTCGGTGGTTATGATTAATGAAAGCGCTTCGGCCCAACTCGGTTTCAAATCCGCAGAGGAGGCCGTTAATTCCAAAATTGCGTTCAGGGGAAGGCCAATGGAGGTGATAGGGGTTATCAAAGATTATCACCACTATTCGCTAAGGGTGGCTATTGACCCTTTGTTGATTTACCCAATTGGAAGCGGATCAAAGGAATATTACTCTGTAAAAATTGATAATGCAGAAGAACAATTGTCTCAGGCACTGGCCTCAATTGAAGGCCATTGGAAGTCAGTGTACCCGGACAACCCGTTTGAGTTTTTCTTTTTGGATTCATCATTTGATGCGCAGTATAAATCTGACATCCAATTTGAAAAGATATTTACAGCGTTTTCAATATTGGCTATTTTTATTGCATGTATGGGTTTGTATGGACTGGCATCTTTTGTGACCATGAAGCGCACGAGGGAAATTGGTATCCGGAAAATATTAGGCTCATCGGTTGGAGGCATTGTTCTTCTGTTGCTGTCCGATTTTTCCAAGTTGATCATGGTTGCCGGCCTGGTGGCTTTGCCATTTGCTTATTTTGGTATTCAGAATTGGCAAAGTCAATTTGCATTTCGCGATACCCTGGCGTGGTGGATTTACCTGCTGCCAATTGTTATCGTGTTGGTGATTGCCTTGTTCACGATAAGCATTGAAACAATAAAAGTGGCATTGATTAATCCCGTGAAGATATTGAAATACGACTAGAGATATTTTTAATCTAGAATCTTGAAACTAAAGGGATCGCAAATTGAATTTATTGAAAAGGACCTCTTCGCCAGGGGCATCTTGTTGGAGGAATTGCGCGAAGATCTTGTAGATCATATTTGCTGTGACGTAGAGGAGCGGATCAATCGGGGCGAAAACTTCATGGATGCCTATCACCATGCCATAGAAAAATTTACCAAAAGGGGTCTGCCAGATCTCAATGAGGAATCGGTATCACATTTAACATCACTCAGTATGCTTAAGAATTTCTTTACTACCTCAATGCGAATCTTCAGCAAAAGCTGGACATTCAGTTCTATCCGGATTTTTGGATTGTCGCTGGGTATTTCTGTGTTCCTTTTGTCCCTTTTGTATATCGTCTATGAGAATTCCTATGACGACTTTCATGAAAACGCGGCTGACATCTATCGCATCGGCCGTGTGACTGATAAGGGTAGGGTGGCCAGCACAACTTTTCCACTGGTACCTACACTTCGTGAAGACTTTCCACAATACCAGTTCTCCCATTTTTTCAAGGACAGATCAAATACGTTGTTTCGCAGGGATGAGAAGCATTTTTACGAGAGCAAGATGATTTTTGCGGATGAATATTTTACGCAGCTATTTCATTTTGAAGGGTTTAAGGGAAATGCCAACACAGCTTTGTCGGCCCCTTACACCGTTGTGATGACTCAGGCGGCCGCACAGAAATACTTTTCTAATGCCCCTCAGTTGGGTGACGTGGTAGAATTCAAATGGGGTGACGCGTACTATCCCTTGAAAATCACGGGGTTGATTCCGCAATGGCCCACTAACATGCACATTGAGTTTGACATTCTTGTTTCCTTTGAGACGACCCGTTCTATTTTTCCTGGTGGTATTATCGACTCCTGGGACATGAACTATTGTTACAGCTATGTAAAATTGCCACCCGGTACTAACCCTTCCGTCTTTGAAAATTCATTTAGCTCGTTTGTGGATTCACATATCAAGGATACCGAAAAGCCTTATCAGTCTTACCTGGGCTTCCTTCAGCCGCTGACCCTCATTCACCTTCAACCAGAGGTGCTCTCAGCCTATACCAATATTACCAATCCAAGCTATCCGAAGCTGGCTGTTGGCATTGGATTTCTTGTTTTGCTGATTACTTCGATCAATTTCATTACGCTAACCGTTGCCGAATTTCACGACCGGGCCAAAGAAGTGGGGATTCGCAAAGCCGTAGGCGCCTCCCGCAGGCAGGTAATTCTTCAATTCGTATTTGAGACATTTCTTCTTGTCACGCTTAGTTTCCTGCTTGGCCTTTCTGGACTGTACCTTTCCGTTGACCTCTTCAATAAGTTTATGCTCACACAATTGGCTGTCTCAATCCAATCGCTGGGTTGGATCTTATGGAGCGTTCCGTTGTTCATACTTGTTCTAACGCTGCTCACTGGCCTTTACCCGGCTATCTTCTTTTCCGCACAGAACATCATGGAAACCATTCACCTGAAGAAAAGAAGGGCTGGAATTTCTTTACGGAAAATGCTACTGACTTTGCAATACGTGATAGCGGCAACGCTCATTACTTTTTGTATCATCATTTTCGGTCAGGTCAGCTACATCGAGAACAAACCTTTGGGCTATGATAAAGATCAGATATTGTATATTCCACACGGTCGGGTGATACGGGACAACCCCCACCTTTTTAAAACACTTGCGCTGTCTAATCCTTCCATTGAAAACGTTTCGCTTTCATTTTATAAACCAACCGATAATGTAGGGAATGCGATTGATGTTAAGGCCGAAGGGCAGGAACAGGTTAAACTTGCCGCTGCTTCTGTTGATGAGGATTTTTTCGCTACCTATAAAATTGATTTTATCGTTGGCGGCCCCTTTCAAAAAGACGGGATGGATTTGAATGGTGTATTTATACTCAATGAGTCAGCGGTGAAGTACCTTCACCTGGATGAACCGCTTGGCACCACACTGGAGACCTCATTTCAAACCGGTAATCCAACTTTACCTTTTGAGCAACGCACAGGCAAAGTGATCGGTGTGGTGAAAGATGTGCATTTTGAATCGCTGCATACGGCTATTAAGCCGATGATATTTTTGGTAAAGCCCTACTGGTATTTTTATATCAACGTTCGCATAAACGGTGGTGATATCAGTTCATCCATTGCGCATCTTGAAAATACATGGAACAGTCTATTTCCAGATTTACCATTTGAATATAGTTTCCTGGATGCCGAGTTTGAAAGGCTTTACCAAAAGGAACGTAGATTGGCCGATGGCCTTGGGATTATGGCATTGCTGGCATTGGTTACTGCTTGTCTGGGGCTATTTGGCTACATGCGTTTCCTGACACAACAGAAAACAAAAGAGGTGGGAATTCGAAAGGTACTTGGAGCAAGCCTGATTGAGATATCCACTTTATTTTCCAAAGAATTTGTCATTGCATTGTTGATCGCCAACGTTGTTGCCATTCCGGTTGCCTTTTATATTTCCAGCCTTTGGTTGCAAAGTTTTGATTATCGCATCGAAATCACTGCACTTCCCTTTGTGATCACCTTGTTTGGGCTGATTGGGATTTCGCTCCTTACGGTGTTGAAGGAACTAATCAAGGTAATGCATATCGATCCCAGTTCAACGCTGCGCTATGACTAGGAGTGATTACCGGGTTAAAAAGTTCTGACCACAGAAGTGTGTATGGTTGAGGTGAAGGTCGTACCTTCGTCACAACCGATAACCTGTGGAAAACTATTTAGGACTTTTTCTAATTTTTGTCGTTGCATGGTTTGTCCCCATGCTCCTTTCCTGGTTGGAAATCTCCAAGATTCCATCTGTTATTGTGGAGATCGTGATGGGCGTTATCATTGGGCCGTTTGTGTTGGACCTGGTCTCCGGTGACGAGATGCCATTGAAGTTCCTCTCCAATACCGGGTTTCTCTTTTTGATCTTCCTCAGCGGCCTTTCCATCGATATTCAAAAAATTATTTCGTCTTTTCCCAGGGGCAGGCTCCATCGCATCGACATCATCAGCAACACATTTTTGGTGGCGATACTGATTTACTTCGGAAGTTTGGCACTATCCGCCTTGCTGGTTTACACCCTTCCGATTTTCCCCGGCATCGACAAAGTATTTCTGACCATTCTGCTTCCATCCGTTGCCTTGAGCATCATTGTCCCCATTATCAAGAATGATGGAGAGATCGGCAGAAAGTTTGGCCAGATCATTTTATTAGAGGGGGCCATTGCCACCATCATGACGATCCTCCTGATCGCAATTTATTCGGGTGTCCATCGCCACAATGGATTCCAGTTTGAGCTGTTGCTTTTCCTTGTCATTTTCGTAGTCTTCTTTATTGCTTATAAGGTGGGAACCTTGTTGGTGCGGGTGAGCATTTTCCAAAAGCTGCTGTACAAGCTTGAACACGCTGCATCCCAAATTCGAATTCGCGGATCCATTGCGATACTTCTGCTTTTTGTCACCATTGCCAGCTTCATCAACACAGAGCCCGCCCTTGGTGCGTTTTTTGCCGGCACGTTGCTCTCCATATTCCTCGCCCGCGAGCGATCTGCGTTGTTATTCAAATTGGATGGAATGGGTTATGGTTTTTTCATTCCCATTTTCTTTATCATGGTTGGAGTTAACCTTGATATCAACTCATTAAAAGATTTCGGAACAAGCCTAAATTTTATTCTTTCACTGACTGGGGCGTTTTTTATCATTCAGGTGATTCCATCTTTTATCATGGTCAAATTGTTTGGCTGGAAAAGGTCGTTGTCAGCCGCCATCTTGCTCACCTCCAGAATGGGATTGGCCATTGCCACGGCACAAATAGGGTTGGGCCTGGGGCTTATCACTCCGGCTACCAATGCGGGGATCGTGGTCGTATCAATTGTTACGAGTGTTCTCTGCCCGCTGTTATATAAACTGCTGAGCAGTGAAGAAGATCGTTATTACAGCATTTATATAATTGGCGGTGGGCAGGCAGGGTTAGAGTTGGCAAAACGTTTGGACTTGCATGGCATTTCACACCTGGTTATTGAATCACAATCTGATCAGTTCAAGGAACTTCAGGCGTTGGGTATACAATCGATTTTTGCAAATGACCTGAAATTGTTGACCTACCAATCATTGAATATTCGCCCGGTGGACACTATTGTAGTGCTCACCAATTCGGACAAAAAGAATATTTCTATCGCGGAGATGATCAGGGTGCAGTTGGATCACAGCAAATTGATCACGGTGACAACCAAACCAGAACTTTTCCTGGAACACAAAAGCCTGCAGGACGTACAGATTGTTAATGCCTATGAAATTATCGCCAGCCGGATTGAGAATGAAATCATGCGGCCAACCACCACACAGGCCCTCACGGATAGCTTTGGGGTATATAGCGTTGAAGAAATCCCGGTGAGAAATAGTGCCATGGACAGGATACTCGTTAAAGATATACCCTTTCCAAAATCCGGTTCGCTGGTGCTGGTACGCAGGGACAATGAAATATTTATTCCCCACGGTGATACCCATTTACTGATCGGTGACCTGGTCACCGTGATCGGCAATGCCACCGCGCTGGAAGAATTCAGAAAGTTATTAGACTAAAACCTGTTGAGGATTCGTCTCGTATGCAGGTGTAAATTCGTCATTGGGGAACCAAATGAGCGCATTTGCAGGTTCTAACCTTATTTAAGTTTAAGAAATGATTATAAAAGGCAAAAAGATACCGTTTCCAGCCATCACGCAGGTCAGTTTTTTTAAGGTATTTGAAGCTCTTGAGAAGCAAGCCAATGACCCCGACCCCAATGTGGCCGCGTTTGCCCGGAAATTGCTTAAGGACTGTGAGGCATATCCAGCATTAAGAGAGGGTATCAGCAGCGAAGAATTTGACCCCAGCCTCGAGATTATTCAGCGCCTTTGCCGCACGTTGTTTCCGGATGTGCTATTGACCAATGAGATCAAAGGGATCATGCCACCGTTTGAGTTCAAGCCCTTTTACTTTAGTACCCGGTTCAAAAACATCCTGGATGCCTCCGAAGAAGATTTTAGTTTTGAGCTAAGTAACTACACCGAAGATCAACTCTATATCTACGGGTGTGCTGCATTACTGGGAGGATATTATAAATATGCTTTCCCTGCCGGCTCGCCAACATTGGTGGATATACGTAACAAGAAGCTGGACACAGTAAGGACCTACCGGATGGCCATGAATGGTGATCTCCTGGAGATGGTGCCCACAGACAAAGCCCCTGAGATCAAGCTCGAAGACTACCTTGAGCTTCTTGACAACTTCGATAATATAGACCTTTGGAAAACGAAATTTCCTCCAAATAGCTGGATCATGAGGGGGATAGGGGTGACTAATCTGATGGACGTAACCATTGACCAATCGCTTTCCAGCATCACGTCCAATTTACTAAACAAGTCAGTTGATTCTAATGAAAAAATTCATGAAGGACTGCGTCAATTGTTTGGGATAAGAGATTTGGAGGTCGGCTTCGTTACCTATGAAAACGAAACCCTTCGTACACATTCGAAGGAGGGCATGAGAAGCATGATCATGGGAAACAACGAGATACTGGATTGCAAAGATCATTTGTGCGCCCATACCTACAACGTGCTAATCGATCAAAAGAAACCCCTTATCGTTTCGGATGTGGAGCGCTATGACAAATTATCGCGCAGTACCATATCGCACAACCTCCGCGCGTTGCCCATAAAGAGTTATATCATTGCCCCCATAAACAACGGAGATGAGTCGCTCGGATTCCTGGAGTTAGGTTCACCCAGAAAGTACGACCTGAACGGGGCCTCGCTGCAAAAACTGGATTCGGTAATGCCCATTATTGGAATGGCCATCAGCCGTTTTAAGAAAGAGTATCAGAATCGGAGGGAAGCCATTATTCAGGAAGAATGCACTACGATACATCCTTCCGTGAAGTGGCGATTTGAAGAGGAAGCGGATAAATTCATGGCGAAGGAACTGAGTGATGAACAGCCCGTTTTCAGTGACATTGTATTTAAAAATGTCTATCCTTTATTTGGTCAACTGGACATCAGAGGTTCATCGGAAAAAAGAAATGAAGCAGTACGGGCAGACCTTAACAGGCAACTTACCCTGATCAGCAAGGTGCTGGAGGCCGCGCTCACCAAAACGAAGATGCCCATTTACGACCAGTTGCTGTTTAGGGTGAATTCTTTTCGCTACGAGTTGGGCAGTGAGTTGCTGTCGGGCAGCGAGCCACGGGTCATCAGTTTCCTTGAAACTGAAATTCATCCGGTCCTCACGCAATTGAAGTCAAAGGTCAACGGCTTGAGCAAACTGGTGGATGATTATTTTGGTATGTTGCATCCGGAGCTTCATTCAATTTACGACCAGAGGAAAAAATATGATCACAGCGTAAATACAATCAATCAGGCGTTAGCTTCGCTACTGGACGAAAGACAGTTGGAGGCACAGCGGATGTTTCCGCACTACTTCGAACGCTACAAAACCGATGGAGTCGAATTCAACATGTATGTGGGTCAGTCAATTTCAAACAAACTGACCTTCGATCCGGTTTTTCTTCGCAACCTGCAATTGTGGCAATTGATGGTTACTTGTGAGTTGGAACAAAAGTTCGTGAACATCAGGTCTGCACTTGACACGGATATCGAAATCGCATCACTAATTTTGGTTTACAATACTCCGCTTTCCGTTCACTTCCGCATGGATGAGAAAAGATTTGATGTGGAAGGCGCCTACAATGCCCGCTACGAAATCGTGAAGAAGCGCATCGACAAGGCACACATAAAAGGCACCAGGGAAAGAATCACTGCACCAGGAAAAATTGCTATCATCTACTCCAGTGAGCAGGATGCCATAGATTATGGCCGGTATATCGCCTATTTGGAAAGCAAGGGTTACCTGATAAAGAATTCTACCGAAGTGCTTGATGTCGAAAACCTGCAAGGCATCACCGGGCTTAGGGCGCTCAGGGTGGCGATCAATTATGACCAAAAGCAACAAGCGGCCACCTTTGATGTCAATGAAATACTTGAGAGCATCCAAAGAAACTAATTCAGGCATTATTGATAATGGCTGATTACTGATCCTGCTTCTCACCAGTTCCAGTTCACTAGGGCAAATCTCAAAGTTACATTCAGGCTCTATTTCTGGGTCGTTATGGCCCGTTTCGCGTAAACTGATATGGTTATAATTCACAATTCTGAATCTGTTTTCATCGCGTTACCATTGATATTTTTACCTCATGTTGGCGCTTTTGAGATACATCCTTATGGCATTTTCACTTTTGCGACTTTATGATGCAGCGGCACAGCGAGACACAGTGTTAATTACCATTAATGTTGAAAAAACGATAGCGCTGGCTTCACTTCAGGCCAATGGTCATGATGCAGTGTTTATCCTGGACACGGGGTCCAGCATTTCCATTTTCGATGAGCAACTGGCTGCTGCATATGAAATTCGCCTCGATCGCTCGGAGGCGGATGGGTGGATCATAGGCCTTGGCGGCAAGCGCGAGATCAGCTGGGTGCCAGGTGTGATGCTTACATTTAATGAAAAGGTTGCCTTTAGACATGAATTCTACTTGGCCGACATCAGTCACCTGAGAAAGATCTTACACCAAAGGAAAGTCACCATTGCTGGAATAATTGGGGCTGATTTTTTTATAAAGAATAAGGTGATCATCAATTACCGTGACCAACACTTGGCGATGTATCCACAAGTTTCCAATGACCGGGTAGTGATACATGGCAAGCCGTGAGTTACCCATTTGAACAACCAAGAATATGAACAGGATATATATTATCGGTTCCGGAGCCATCGGACAGGCGCTGGCGTTTGGTCTTAAGGCCAAAGGAAAAGAAATAATCTTGCTGCATGGCCGCGCCAGCAGCGGAGCGAGGTCAATAAAAAAAATCCGGCTGACAACCGAAAGCCATGAAATCAAGGAACAGGAAGTTGTATTTGACACGATCGACAACCTGCCTGAACTTGACGGCACAATCATTTTAACGGCCAAATCGTATAGCAACAAAATGCTCAGCGATCGGTTGGCCAGCAAAGCCCGAAGATCGGCCATTGTACTCCTGCAAAATGGGCTGGGTGTTGAACAACCATTCCTGGATAATCATTTTCCGGAAGTCTACCGCTGTGTACTATTTGTAACCAGCCAGTTCGTAGATGAATCCACCGTTCGTTTTCGCCCTGTGTCGGACTCACTCATTGGGGCGATAAAGGGTAATTCGAAAAAGCTGAATGCTATCGTGGAGGACCTTTCAAGTCCCTTTTTTCCGTTCAAGGCCGAAGACAACATACAGGCAGTAATATGGAAAAAGGCGATTATCAACAGCGTGTTCAATTCCATTTGTCCGTTGCTCGAAGCAGACAACGGAATTTTTCACCGGGACGATGCGGTATTGGCGTTAGCTGACCGCGTGATAGGTGAATGCGTGGAGGTTGCAAAAAGGGAAGGTATCGTGTTAGGCGCCAGCGAGGTTCAGGAAAAGCTTTTGCAGATCAGCAGGTCTTCCGATGGCCAATTGATTTCAACCCTGCAGGATATTAATCAAGGACGGCAGACGGAGATTGAGACGTTGAACCTGGAAATCTCAAGGCGGGCCATTCAACATGGCATCGCTGATCACATTGTCCAAACCAAGCTGTTGGGCGAACTCGTTTTGCTGAAATCCCATTTGAAACTGGCGGCCAATGGGATACCACCCGTGACGGCCGACTGATATTTGCCGTTTCGTGTAATTTCTTTGGCCCTGACTGCAACTAATAGGTCAAAATGGCGTCTCACTGATTAAATATTGTTCATTTTCGAACCCCTCGAACACCATTTATTGCCTTTAAAAGCAACCTTTGTATTATTACGACCAATTCAAACAAAACAAACTCAAAATTTATGAAATGCATCAAGATAGCGTTTTTCATAGCGCTGGTGGCCATGGCCAATTCTTCCAGGGCGCAGAGCGTAGATGAAATTCTTAATAATTATTTTGAAAAAACTGGCGGAATTGATTCTTGGAAAGCTTTGAAGGGCATAAGGGTTAATGCCAAGGTCAACCAGGGTGGTATCGAAATTCCCCTTGAGATTGTGCAGACGATGGATGGCCGTCAGTATACTAAAGTTACTTTTCAAGGTCAGGTGTTGATGCAAGACGTTTTTGATGGAACCAGCCTTTGGAATACCAACTTCGCTACCATGAAGGCAGAAAGAGCTGATGAAGAGAGTTTAGCCAATGCCAAACTTGACGCCAACGATTTTCCAAGGTTCCTTTTAGATCATTCGTTTATGGACTACAAAACTAAGGGCTACAAAATTGAATTGGTTGGAAAGGAAAGTTTTGACGGGGCCGAGACATTTAAAGTTAAACTGACGAAAGAGCCACGCATCGTTGACGGCAAGACCGTGGAAGATGTGAGCTACTTTTTTTTTGAGGAGGAATATTTTGTGCCGATTGGAATCGAATCAGAAATTAAAGAGGGACCTGCGAAGGGAATGGTTTCGCAAAGAAAGTTGAGCGATTATTTGGAAGTGAACGGTTTGTATTTCCCATATTCGATGATTGATGGGATTAAAGGTGGTCCCTCACAACCTTTTATTATTGAAAGTATCGAGGTTAATCCTACTTTTTCGGACTCTGATTTTGCATTCCCAAACAAATAAACATTAAACCATGAAGGCTCTATTCATTTTTCTTACAATAGTATTTTTTCGGTTTTCAGTTCAAGGCCAAGATATAGTCCTTACTGGTAAGCAGTTGTTCGGTGACCTTAAGGCCAGACAAATCGGCCCGGCCATCATGAGCGGCCGGATCATCGACCTTGAAAATCACCCCACCAACGATCGCATCATCTACGCTGGCGCTGCCGGAGGCGGTGTGTGGAAATCTAGTAATGGAGGTGCATCCTTTCAGCCGATCTTCGATGAACACCCTCAGTCCATTGGAAAAGTGAAACTGGATCCAACGGATCCAGACAATGTGGTGTGGGTGGGTACCGGTGAGATTTGGACCCGCAACAGTGTGTCTATAGGTGATGGATTATATAAATCTGTCGATGGCGGTGTGACCTGGCAGAAGAATGGTTTCGAAAAGTCTGAACGCATCAGCAGCATAGAGATCAATCCAGACAACAACAAGGAAATGTATGTGGGCGTGCTCGGTGCCCTGTGGAGCGACAGCGAAGAACGCGGTGTATACAAATCAACGGATGGAGGAGCTACCTGGAATAAGATTTTGTACGTGAATGCCAATACAGGATGCTCGGACGTGATCATGGATCCCAACAATCCCAATGTGCTATATGCGAGCATGTGGGAGTTCAGAAGGACCGCCTGGTCATTCAGTTCGGGAGGAGCGAACAGTGCGTTGTATAAATCAACGGATGGCGGTAAGAACTGGGCCAAGATTCACAACGGATTTCCTGCGGGCAAATTGGGAAGGATTGCTGTGGCAGTCGCTCCATCAAACTCAAGCATCTTGTATTCGGTCATCGAATCTGAAAAAGATGAAACCAAAGGACTTTACCGAAGCGATGATGCGGGGGCCACATGGAAGCATCTAAATAATGACTTTGGGCTGGTCGTCCGGCCGTTTTATTTTTCACGTATTGTAATTGACCCCCGCAATCCGGATGTCATTGTGAAAGCAGGATTGTTTGGGTCCATCAGCCGCGATGGAGGCAAAACTTTTAAAGGCCTGGGTCAAATGCACGCGGACATCCATGACATCGTTTTTGATATTAAAAATTCGGACCGCATGTATGTCGGAACGGATGGCGGTATCTATCGCACCTGGGATGGAGCAACTACTATGGAAATTGTTGCCAATATTCCCGTTTCGCAGTTTTATCATTTAAGCCTGGACGATAACGAGCCTTACAATATATATGGCGGACTTCAGGACAATGGCTCGTGGTATGGTCCGTCAAGTTCACCAGGCGGCATTGAAGCAAGGGATTGGCACAGCGTAGGATTTGGCGATGGTTTCAGGGTACTAAAACATCCTACCAAAAATATTATTTACTCTGAAATGCAGGGTGCCGAAAATGTCTGGCGTTACGACATTGACCGAAAACAATCCAAAACGGTTCAGCCCCTGGCGGTACAAGGTGATCCGAAGTTGAGGTTCAACTGGAACGCACCCATGGCTGTAAGTACGAAAAACCCTAACCGGTTTTACATGGGCAGCCAATTTGTGCACAAGTCGGATGACATGGGGGATACCTGGGTGAAAATTTCGGGTGACCTCACCACCAACAACAAGGCGAAGCAGAATCAGGAAGACTCCGGAGGATTGTCAAAGGACAATTCAGGCGCTGAAAACCACTGTACCATATTCACGATTGCAGAGTCATCATTGGATGACAATGTGATATGGGCCGGCACGGATGATGGCAATGTGCAGGTGACGCGTGATGGTGGAAAAACATGGACGAATACCACCGCCAACATCACCGGGTTGCCTGCCAATACCTGGTGTTATCACATCGAGGCCAGTGTGCATGATAAGGCAGTAGCTTATGCGGTGTTTGACGGCCACACCAAAGGAGACATGAAGACCTACGTCTACAAGACAGCTGACTATGGAAAAACATGGACTTCACTGGCTACACCCAATCTTTATGGTTTTGCGCGGAGTATTCAGGAGGACTATGAAAAACCGGGCTTGCTCTTCCTGGGCACCGAATTCGGATTGTTTGTGTCCATCGATGATGGAAAGAACTGGGCAAGGTTCACCAACAACATGCCCGCAACTGCTGTGCACTATATTGACCTTCATAAAAAGACCGGAGACCTGGTTATGGCGACTCACGGCCGGGGAATTATCATTATAGACGATATCACTCCGCTTCGCGAGATTAACCAGGATGTGCTGCAGAAGGAAGTACATTTCTTTAAATCCAAACCCGCTGTTATTTTGGAGGAAACGGACTTTGGAAGGACAGCTACCGAGATGGAGTTTGTAGGCGCCAACCCATCGCGTGATGCAAAAATTAGTTATTACCTGAAGAAGAAACATATTTTTGGTGCCATGAATATTGAGATTCAGGACATGTCGGGTAAGAAGATGATTGAGCTTACACCCGGGAAGTCGAAAGGCATCAACGTAGTGACATGGAATGGACTCACACGACAGCCCAAAATGGCCAAGGCAAAAACGCTCAGCTTCGGTGGCTTTACGCCAATGAGAGCGCCAGCTGGTGATTATAAGGTGGTGATGACCAAGGGAAAAGACACGTATGAGTCTTCGATTAAATTAATTCCCGATCCAAACTCTTTGTGGTCGGATGCTGACAGAAAGCGCCTGGAGGAAATTTCCAATAAACTTTTTAACATGTCAGAGGAGTTGGCATACATGGTCTATGAGATTGATGAAACATTGGCCCACGCTGAAAAAGTAAGCGCCTCAAGCGCCAGTGCCAAAAAGATGTCCAAACCCCTGATCGATGACCTTACAAGAATCAAAGAGTCATTGGTGGTGACCAAGGGCGACAACTACGTGGGAACAGCCGAAAAACAATTGCGCGAAAAGTTGTCTGATTTGTACAGCAAAGTGGCTTCCGGGTTTACGCCACCTTCTTCGTCAGAAATGGAGAACCTTAAATTGCTGGAAGACACCTTTAATAAGGCAAAGTCTGACTACTCACTGACCAAGAGCAGAAGCCTTGGTAAAATCGAAAGTTATGGTTCCAAGAACGGCATTGAACCAACCAAACTGATGACGTTTGAGGAATTTTTGAAGCTGTAGTTTATTTTTTGAGCTGGAGTCAACCGGCCATTGCATAACAAATTTTAGCCGCAGAGGCGCAAAGAGGCGTGGTTTTTTTGGATGCCCTCTGCATCTCTGCGGTTTTGTTTTTTTGGAACTATACGCTCCTTAATCATGTACTTAATCAGTAGGTCTGGAAATACAAAATCTTATGGCAGTAAACGAAATGACAGCCTTAATCACTGGCGGCACGAAGGGGATCGGATATGGCATCGCTGAGGCGCTGGTAAAAAAGAGTGTCAAAGTGGCGATCACCGGAAGAAGTCTGAAGGCAACCAAAGAGGCAGCAGACCATCTCAATAAGTTGGGAGGTGCAGAAGTTATAGGAATAGTGGCCGATGTGCGGGATAAGTCTTCACAGGAGAAAGCCGTGAAGACTTTGATTGACAAATGGGGGCAATTGGATATTCTTGTCGCCAATGCGGGCCTGGGCCACTTCGCTTCCATCGAGGACATGACCGATGAGCAATGGCATGAAACGATCGATACCAATCTGACGGGTGTATACTACAGCATCAAGGCATCTCTGGACGCCTTAAAGAAATCTCAGGGATATGTTATCACGATTTCGAGTCTAGCGGGTACTAATTTTTTTGCAGGCGGATCGGCCTACAACGCCAGCAAGTTTGGCCTCACAGGCTTCACGCAGGCCGTGATGCTGGATTTAAGGAAGCATGGCATCAAAGTATCCACGATAATGCCGGGCTCTGTGGCCACTCACTTTAATAACCACACGCCATCGTCAGGCGATGCGTGGAAGATTCATATTGAGGACATCGGGCAGCTTGTGGTCAATTTGCTGGAAATGAATCCACGCACATTGCCCAGTAAGATTGAAGTGCGCCCCAGCATGCCGAAGTAAACGTTTATCGCGAGAGATTTGCAGCCGTCCGCCCGGTCTGCGTGTTTCTGCAAATGATTGGGGCGTGATTTCCACACTATTGTAGACTTATGCTGTGGCTTTTATGCTGCATGTACCTTTGCTGCCGTGTTGGCCAGCGTGTTTTCGTTGGCATACTTTTCTCTTGGTGGTTTAGTCAGGTAAAAAAATTTAACCTTAAAAAAACAAGCAATGAAAAAAGTATGTTTAATATTCGCGATAGTTGCGGCCACCACGATAGGTATTGTGTCAGCGCAGAGCCTGGGGCAATCGTATAAGACGGCACTGGGTCTTAAGATTTGGGGTGATGGCGGTGGAATTACTTTCAAGAACTTTGTGGGGCAGAATCATGCAGTCGAAGGTGTCGGCTATTTCTGGGAGAGAGGTGCGCGGATAGTCGGGCTTTATGAATTTCATTATGACATTCAAGGAGCGCCCGGACTGAAGTGGTACATCGGGCCCGGTGCCCACATTGGATTGTACAATAACCGATATTACGACCGCAGGTACTTCGATGGTGATGGGTCTGGCTCCTATATCGGGCTGGATGGTGTGCTGGGTCTTGATTATAAATTTGATGGTGTCCCTATCAACCTTTCGATCGACTGGCAGCCCTCGTTTGAATTTGGTGTCAACCGGGGATTCATTGGTTCATGGGGTGGACTGGGTGTTAGGTACACGTTCTAACGCGCAAGGAGATTCATACGATACCTGCAGGTCTGATTGGTATTGATCATTAAGCCCTTGCACGAGCTTTTGCAATCCGCTATATTGATCGCATAGCTCGACCCATCCACTATGAAAATCTATGGCGTTGCCATTCTCGCTGGCTGTTTTCTCGCGGGGCAGATCATCGGAAATCTGGTAGGCATTTGGATCGATGTTCCAGGTAACATGGGCGGTGTCGCCTTTGCCATGTTCTTTCTCATCCTACTCAACGAAAAAATGAGGAAGAAGGGGAGCATCGAAGTCGATACCGAAAAGGGGATCATGTTCTGGAACGCGATGTACATTCCGATCGTGGTGGCCATGTCGTCTATCCAAAACGTGAAGGCGGCATTGTCTGGTGGCTGGGTTGCGCTGGTCGTTGGATTGCTGGCCACCGGATCCTGTCTGTTATTGGTTCCTGTCGTGTCCAGGATAGGAGGCAGGCCTGATGAAACCTCACTTACCCGCCAGGAATGAAAGCCATCCTCGATGTATTGATTGACAACGGATTTGTCTTTGCATTTCTCTTTGTGGGGGTAGTCATGTTTTTGTCCTATTGGATTTCCAAAAGATTGACCAACAACCGTATACCGGGCGCAGCCATCGCCATTTCTTTTGGATTGGTTCTGGCATGTTTTGGTGGAAAAAAGGGAATTGCCGATGTACCCATATTTTCCGGAATGGCTTTGTTGGGAGGAGCCATGATGCGCGATTTTTCGGTGGTGGCTACTGCGATGGGTGCCAACTACACCGAAATCAAGCGGGCTGGCCTTGCAGCCATTATTTCCCTTTTTATCGGTGTGGTGGCGGCATTCTTTATAGGTGGGTTCATTGGTTACGTCATGGGATATACCGACACCAAAAGTTTCACGACCCTGGGGGCCGGAGCTTGCTCATTTATTGTTGGTCCGATCACGGGCTCAGCAGTCGGAGCAGGTTCAGATGTGATCGCGATAAGCATAGCCATCGGTGTGGTAAAATCGGTCATGATTACCATTGGTACGCCCATCATTGCCAGACATATTGGTTTGAACAATCCACATGCAGCGATGGTTTTCGGTGGCCTGATCGGCACCACCAGTGGAGTTGCAGCGGGGTTGGCGGCCACCGATCCAAAGTTGGTTCCCTATGGCGCCCTTACGGCTACATTTTATACAGGAATAGGAGCGCTGTTATGTCCTTCCATTTTTTACATCATAGTGCAAGGATTGCTTCCTGGATGATAAATTCCTTACTTGTATGATCGGGCCAATCAGACGGCCATCCGTTGATTAAGTAATGAAAGAAATTATAGAACAACTCCTGCAAAGTATTGACGATGAGGTGCTGAGCCGCTCGGAAAAAAAATCCTTGAAAAACCTAATCGGAGACCAGCCGCTGGATCAGGATCAACTTAATTTTCTTAGGAGTAAAATTTATGACATTGCGCTTGAAAAGGCGACAAAAGAAAATTATGCTGCGATTTTAGGTTGGGTAAAGAATGCCAACAGCCTCTTATTGCCCAGATCAGATCACAATAAGTCTGGAGCGTTTTTCAGCCCCGGGGAGGCGTGTCGCAATATCATTCTAAATCAGATCATGTATGCAGAATACAAGATCGATATTTGTGTATTCACCATCAGCGATGACCGCATCACCAGTTCGATTATCGATGCACACAGAAGGGGAAGGAGGGTTAGGATAATTACGGACAATGACAAAGCCCTCGACATGGGGTCCGACATCGCCCGACTGGCCAAGCATGGCGTAACAATTAAGATGGACAGCACGCCCGATCACATGCATCACAAGTTTATGATTGTCGATGACAACGCGCTGATTACGGGCAGTTACAACTGGACACTGAGCGCGGCAAAATACAATCACGAGAATGTCGTGCTGACCACCGATGCCAAGCTGGTCAAATCATTTCTCAACGAATTTGGAGATCTCTGGAGTCAAATGAAGCCGTACGCATTGTAATGGATACCTTTCAAAGAAGACTCATTTATTGAGTGGCTCAGTGCGGGCCTGGCATAAGGTTTTTTTTGTTACCTTTTAAGCTTTTGCATCAATCATTCTAATTCATGGAGCCGTTAATTGCTCTCGTTGTTGTGGTGTTCACGGTGATCGTTGTGCTTTGGCTCAACAGGCAAAAGGCACCGTGGATACAAAGTCTGTTGAACTGGTTCCCGGCAATTCTTTTTGCCTACGTGATACCGGCTGGGTTTACCCATAGCACCGGCATTGACCTGGCTGACGTATTTTTGCACGGTGTCAGTCGCAACTGGGTTATTCCGTTTGCGATTCTAACGGTGATGAGTGCTTTGTCGATTCCGCAGCTAAGGATAGTGGGAGCGCGGCCAATCATTCTTTTTGTGCTGGGCTCGGCCGTGATTGCGGCCTTGCCGGTGATACTTGTATTGGCTTCTCAGTTTGTCATGGCGGACGGTTATGATTTGTTTATAACGCAGGCATATTGGAAAGGACTGGTGCCGATCGTTGGTGGATGGATAGGAGGAAGCACGAGCCAACTGGTGTTAAAAGAGTTGGTGGGGACCCCGGAGTCGCTGTTTTTGTCCGTACTGGTGCTTGATAATATTTTAGTTAACATATGGACTATCCTCATGTTTCAGCTCATTAAGCGAAGTGATCAATTGAATTCTTTTTTTGGTATTACGGAGAAGATACCCGACTTCATAGCGGATGACATCAAACCAAACAGCAGGACGATAGGCTCTATCATCATCACGGTTGGCGCCATCGTGGGAGTTACCGTGGGTATTAATTTTTTTATCGAGGATTTTTTGTGGCGCGTCATCGTATTATCGGTTATCGGACTCGCCCTTGGAAATTTTGTTCCCCGATGGAACCATGCATTTGTGCTTAAAGTAGGAGGGGTATTGATCATCCTTATTATGGCCATACTTGGTTTGAGGCTTGACTTTGGCGGCCTTTCATTACCCATACCTTTTGTAATCGTAGCCCTGATCTGGATCATAGCGCATTATGTGGTGATGATGTTGATCGCACGGGCTTTGAGGTTGCACATGGCCTGGGTTCCGATTGCCAGCATGGCCAATTTGGGAGGAATTTCAACGGCACCTGCCGTTACGGCCGCCTACAATGAGGAGTGGATGCCGCATGCCATTCTGTTGGCTATTTTGAGCATGGTATCCGGCACCGCCTGGGGCATGTTTACCATTTTTCTGTTTGGGCTCCTATAGCGCGATAAAAGGCAGGTAGTTTTATAACTCTTTGAATCTTTCTACGTAACCCATTGTTATACACTCGCTTAATGGCGATTTATTAGGTTCTAACGGTTAATTTTTGTACCTTTGCTGGCGGTTTATTGTGCATTACCCGGAACTGCCCTTCCCTGGTCCTTTAACCAACCTAAAATTCGACATCAACGGTGAAGCCGTGATGAAATTAAGTTAGAGCGATGCCTCTGGCAGGGTTGTTTTTTGAGGTAAATCGCGCTGAATCGACAGGTATAAGTATTAACATTTAATTTTAAGTATAGATGCGTCAACTCAAGATTACCAAGCAGATAACGAATCGTGAAACCCAGTCTCTCGATAAATACCTAAGCGAAATTGCGCGGATTGACCTGATCACTGCAGAGATGGAGGTGCAACTGGCCAAGCGCATAAGGGAAGGGGACAAGATTGCTTTGGAAAAACTGGTCAACGCCAACCTTAGGTTTGTCGTTTCTGTTGCCAAACAATACCAAAATCACGGTCTGACGCTCAGTGACCTTATTAATGAGGGAAATTTGGGGCTTATCAAAGCCGCCACCCGCTTCGATGAAACCAGGGGTTTTAAATTTATTTCATATGCTGTGTGGTGGATCCGTCAGAGCATTTTACAGGCGCTGGCCGAGCAATCACGAATCGTCCGGCTTCCATTGAATCGCGTAGGATCGCTAAACAAGATCAACAATGCGTTTTCAGAATTGGAGCAAAAGCACCAGCGGGAGCCTACCGAGGAGGAGCTGGCAGAAGTGATGGAAATGACGCCTGATGAAATTCGCACCAACCTTACCTTCCGTGCACGCAAGGTTTCCATGGATGCACCATTTGCTCAGGGAGACGGTGATGGTACCCTGCTTGATATTATGGAGGACACGGATGCGGAAGTACCAGACTCGGATTTGATGATCAAGTCTTTACAAACTGAAGTGAAACGCGCCCTTGCAACGTTGAGTGAAAGGGAATCTGCCGTGATATCGTTGTATTATGGACTCTCAGGCGGACATGCCGTTACCCTGGAGGAGATAGCGGATCAATTTGACCTGACGCGTGAGCGCGTTCGGCAAATCAAGGAAAAAGCCACCCGCAAGCTTCGCCAATCTTCGAGAAGTAAAGAGCTCAAGGCCTATTTGGGCTAGATATTCTTAATTGACTTTTTAAAAAGGTCCGGAAAAACCGGACCTTTTTTATTGCCGTAATGTTTTTAATTTCAAGTTTGAAAGAGGGTTAATTCTTCAAAACCGGAACGTTTGACTAGTTGGATCAAAACCAAGAACCTGCGCGCCCATGGCTTTTAGCCAATCAATTCGCAATTTCCTGATAGGCAAGGAATGGATTCCGTCCCGGAGTGACTATAAAGAATCATTGCTGCGGGCCCAGTTTGGCGTTTTGATCGGGACGGTGTGCTTTCTCTATATCATTTTTGATGCGATAAATGGAATGCGCGTTTTCTTGCCATTCTATATCATTGGGATTGTAGTTGCAACTTTTATCATTGTTATTAACCGCTACCGCAGGTCCACTTTGGCATCTGTCTTAATATTAGGGTTTTCCAATATTCTGGTTTACATGTTTGCGGCTATTGACTCGCCCTATAGTGGACTCTTTCTTTACTTTACGGCTACCGCGGCTGCCGCACTGATTCTTTTTGCAAGGCATAAAAAGTACATTGGATTTATATTTGCTGCGATCTCCTTACTACTTGGTTTGATCGCCTACGCGACTGACTGGTCGCTAATTCCAGTTGTCGATCAATCCGAGGAATACATTCGGGCAACTTTCATTATCAACTTCATTGTTGGAATGCTGGCCTGTATCCTGATTATTCATTTTGCCATTGCCAGAAATAATGAGTCCGAACAATCGTTGTTCAAGAACATCAAGCGGAGAGAGGAGGCGGAGCAGGCGTTGCTTGATAAAAATGATGAGCTATTAAAAGCCAACAAAGAATTGGATCGGTTTGTATACAGCGCTTCTCACGACATGCGTGCGCCATTGAGCTCACTGCTGGGACTATTAGAAATCGTTCGCCTGACGAATAAAAGCGGTGAACTCACGGAGTATTTTGAGTTAATGAAAAAAAGGATACTGACCATGGAGGATTTTATTAAGGAAATCACGGATTACTCCCGGAACTCCAGGACGTCAATAGATATTGAAGAGATTAATTTACGTGATCTGGTCATCGAAGTAAATGGGGCTATCGAACATCAATTAAACGCTGGAGGTGTCGCTGCGCGCATTGATATCCCAAAGGATTTTAAGACTTTTGGTGACGTCATCCGTTTGAAAATTATTCTTAGCAATATCATTGGCAACTGCATAAAGTATAGTGACAGGAGCAAGCCAGAACAATATTACCAGATCACTGCGAAGCAGGACGACTTTGGACTCACCCTTTGCGTGGAAGACAATGGGATTGGCATTGAAGACGTCTATAAGGGTAAGATTTTCACTATGTTTTTCAGGGCTACAGACCGCTCACAGGGCTCTGGCCTGGGACTTTATATTGCCAAAGAAGCCGCACAAAAGTTGGGAGGCAGTATTCGTTTTGATTCTGAATTTGGAAAGGGTACCACCTTCACGATTTTTTTGCCAAAAATTGAGCAAGGCGTATCGGAAGAGTTGGCCGTCACGGAAAATGCCGGGTAGTATCGGGTAACTCTTCTGTTATTTTTTGACAACGTTCCATCTTACAATCTGCTCGAGGTTTTTTGGATTGACTATCCTGATTTTGCCACCTTCAATATCAATAAGACCCTCCTCCTTGAAGTCTGATAATACGCGGATCACTGATTCTGTAGCCGTACCCACCAACTTGGCCAGGTCTTCTCTGTGAATCTTCATAAACTCATCCTTGTTCACATTTTTGATTTTAAGCAAAGCGGACGCAGTCCTTTGTCTTACGGAATGATATGCAAGGTTCAGCAATTGAATTTCTTTCTCTTCTACTTTTTGGCAAAGAAACGAAACAAAATGCCGGGCGATGTCAGGCTGCCTGTATATTAAGGTAACCAGGTCAGCCTTCGGAATCAGTGACAATTCAACCGGCTCAAGGGCCGAGGCCGATTCTGCATAATTTTTGTTTTCAAGGATGGACTCGTAGCCAAAGAATTCGTTGGCGCGGTAGAGGTTGGTGGTAAATTCTTTGCCATCCTCATTGCTGCGAAACGTTTTGATGCTTCCCGACCTGATGTAATATAGATAGGTGGGAGAGTCTCCCTCCATAAATATCATTTCCCTGGCTTTATAGTTTTTCACCCGCTTGCCTTCGCACAGGTCATCTAAATCGAGGACCGTTCGTGCATCCTGAATAAATTGGTCGAGGCTTTGCTCATCATTGTTGTAATGTTTTTTTAATAAGGCCTTCTTCTTTAGTCTTATGTCAATGGCGTTGAGCAGTTCCGTGCTGTCAAAAGGTTTGGTCACGTAATCATCGGCCCCGAGCAGCATCCCGCGCCTGATATCCGTCATCTCGGTCTTGGCCGTCAGAAAGATAAAGGGGATACTGGCCATTTCCGGATCTTTACTCAAAATGTGGAGTACACCATACCCATCCAGTTCTGGCATCATGATATCACACACGATCAAATCTGGTTTATGCTGGAGTGCCAGCTCAATTCCGATTTTGCCGTTGGCAGCGCTGAGCACTTCATAGTTGGCCAGTGAAATGATTTCCTCCGTGTTTTCCCTGATGGCGGGATTATCCTCGATTAATAGTATCTTTTTCATCTAATAATCATAAAAATTTATATGGCAAATGGATCGTGAATTGGCTGCCGACATTTTCTTCACTTTTGAATTCAATGGTTCCATTAAGTAGCTCAAGGTATCGTTTTACGATGTGCAGGCCGAGGCCTGTACCTTCTGAGTTGGAGGAATTGGTGGCCCGAAAAAAACGATCAAACAAAAACTTGTGTTCAGTTTTGGGTATTCCAATACCGCTGTCGTTGATGGAAATGGAAACCAAATCATTTCCATACTCAACCAAGACCTGTATGATGCTTCCTGCATTGGAATATTTGCTTGCGTTTGAGATAAGATTGAAGAGGATATTGCGGAGTATTCGCGGATCGCTCTTAATAGTTTGTTCGATGCCATCGAACTCCAGCTTCAATTTTTGTCCCTGCTTAAGGATGGAGCTAACTTCTTCCGTTACGTCAGTGATAAACTGAGGCAATCTGATTTCTTCGATGGCAAAATCCATTTTACCTTCCTCCAGTTTTCCCAGCGAAAGAAAATCATTGAGAATCCCCGTTAAGTGGTTGACAGATGACCTGATCCGCTCAACATGCCTTTCTATTTTTTCGATTTCACCGCGTTCCTTGTATTGTCCAATCAGGGATGCTGAACTCATGACGGTACTTAATGGTGTCCTGAATTCATGGGACGCTATGGACACAAATTTTGTTTTGAGGTCGTTTAATTCACGCTCGCGTTCCAGGGCTATCCGGGCTTCTTCCTCGGCCTTTTTGCGCTCACCGATCTCTTTTTCGAGGTTGGTATTTACCCATTCGAGCTTTGCCACAAGTCTTTTTAAATCTTCGGTTCGGGCTGACACTTTTTTCTCCAATTCACCTGCGTACAGGATGAGTTGCTCCTCGCTTCTTTTAAGGGCTTCTTCAACTTTTTTTCTTTCCGTTATATCGATAATAAAGGCCGTAATCAGGAATTGACTGCTAATGGTCACATAGCTAAGGCTGATTTCAACGGGAAACTCTGTGCCGTCTTTCCGCAACGCGGTCAGGTCCCGGCCTGCGCCCATTCTGCGTGGTGATGGATTGGCGTGAAATCCATGCCTCAGATTGCGGTGCCCTTCGCGCAGGTTTTTATTGATCAGCTGCTCGATGGAAACACCAATGAGTTCGCCCTCCTCATATGCAAACATTTTTTCCGAGATGGGGTTGGCCATTTTTATGATGCCTTCCTGGTTCACAATTATGATCCCCTCCACGGAACTTTGAAATATTTCTCTGAAGGATTTATTGGTGAGTGTATTTTCGATCCGTTTTGCCTGAGCCATTTTTTTTAATCCGTCCGGAATCTTAAAAATAACACTTAATGAGTTGCATTAAGTGACAAAAGTCATCTTTTGTTCTGATTTGCATTATGGTCAGGGTTCAATTGGCGGGATAATTTTGAATGATATAGTGCCATTGGATTTGCCATGATAAAGACGATTATATGCGCATTGGATTTCGGAAGCGGGTCTGATGCTGTATTAAAATGGGGTATACAAATAAGTAAGCAACAAAATGCCCCGATGATCATTCTCTATTCGTACAGACTCACACCCACGGCCAACGATGAGAACCTACACCTGGTAAAGGAAAAGGCAGAGGCCAAAGCCAAGTCTCAATTCCAAATGATGGAGAGAATGCTGCAGGACAACAAAGTTGCCTCCTACAATTTTATGGTGGAAGTTGGTTTTCTCTCCGATCGCATTCAGTCTCATGCTGCCAGAAACAACAACTCTCTCCTGATTATTGGAAGTGATGTGGCCCGGCTTATTCAAGGTCACGATGAAAAAGGCCTGATACCCTTCTTAGATGGTTTGCAAATACCCACATTTATTTTGCCTGACAAAAAGCAGAGCTAGCCAATGCATCCTGGTGATGGTCCTAAGGATTTGGCAAGGAAGCCTGTCTGCATTTCATCTGAGACTGCGCAAGATCATGCGCTTGCATGACGAATATCATACAGGTGATTCAGGTCAGCAGCTAGTTTTGCTACAACAACAAACAAATGTTTTATCAATTAAAACAAACTATGAAATATATAACATCCATTATAATGATGGCATTCATGCTTGCCTGCGTACCAGACAAACCGCTAAATACGGAAGAGTTTCCGGATCAGCCTAAGACAGTCAAATCGGCCGTTGAGGATGCCATCAATGATCCAACCAAAGGCATCGGTGCAGTAAAGTCAGTGACACTAAACACGCCCCTGGAGCAGGACAGAGTAAAAAGAGGCCTGGCCATCTATGAAATGAAATGTTCTGCGTGCCACAAATTGGATGACAAGCGCGTAGTGGGACCGGGGTGGAAAAATGTGACTAAAAACAGAAAGCCGGAGTGGATCATGAATATGATTACCAACGTGGATGTGATGCTCGATAAAGATCCGGAAGCGCAGAAGCTGCTTGAACTTTGCCTGATGCGCATGCCAAATCAAAACATGTCGATTGGAGATGCGCGCGATATCCTTGAGTTTATGCGTCAAAATGATGGAGAAAAATAGGAACCAATACTAACTACTACTTATATGAATAATCTATTTAAGCGATACCCAATCATTGCCATTGCGGTGGTCGCAATGTTGCTGGCCAATTGCAAACCGCAAGGCCCAAAGGAGGCCCTCATCGGTAATGCGGCAGCCAAGGCCTACGTTGCGCCCGGGCAGTATGATGAATTTTACAATTTTGTTTCCGGTGGATTCAACGGCCAAATGGCGGTTTACGGAATACCTTCGGGCCGACTCTTGAAGATACTACCAGTATTTTCCGTATTTCCGGAAAATGGCTATGGCTACAGCGAGGAGACGAAACCCATGCTTAACACGTCCCATGGTTTTGTTCCCTGGGATGACCTGCATCACATCGCCCTGTCCACTACGAAAGGAGAACATGACGGACGGTGGGCTTTTGGCAACGGAAACAATACACCTCGCGTAGCGCGGGTGGACTTGTCCTCCTTCCGAACCATGGAGATTTTGGAAATACCCAACAGTGGAGGGAATCACTCATCTCCCTTTATTACTGAAAACACGGAGTACTTGGTAGCAGGCACACGATTTAGTGTTCCAATGGGTGACAATAAGGATGTGCCTATCAGTTCTTACAAAGAGAACTTCAAAGGATCCATCAGTTTTATAAAAGTGAATCAAGAGTCAGGACGGATGAATATTGAATTCCAACTGCGTACCCCTGGCTTTAACTATGACTTGAGCAGGGCGGGCAAAGGTCCATCGCATGGCTGGTTCTTTTTCTCTACCTACAATACGGAGCAGGCTCACACTTTGCTTGAAGTAAATGCTTCACAAAATGACAAGGACTTTATTATGGCCGTAAACTGGAAAAAAGCGGAGGAGTATTTGGCCCAGGGTAAAGGCAAGAAAGTAAAATCGAAGTATGCGCATAATATTTATGATGAACACACACATTCTGCAACAAGCACGATGGAGGAGGAGGTAACCGTCCTCGATGTGACCGAGTTGAAGGACATTGTGTACTTTATTCCCTGCCCCAAATCACCTCATGGTTGTGATGTAGATCCAAGCGGTGAATACATAGTGGGCAGCGGGAAACTGGCCGCGATGATGCCGGTTTTTTCTTTCTCCAAAATGCAAAAGGCAATTGCCGACAAGGATTACGAAGGAGATTTTGAAGGCATTCCTGTGATCCGCTACGAGGCGGCCCTTCACGGTGAAGTTCAAAAACCAGGCCTTGGTCCTTTGCACACCGAGTTTGATGACCAGGGAAACGCCTACACGTCCATGTTTGTTTCTTCAGAAATTGTAAAATGGAATGTTAAAACATTGGAAGTGCTGGATCGCGTGCCTACCTATTATTCAATAGGCCACCTGAGTGTACCGGGAGGTCCCACCGCAAAACCGTATGGCAAATATGTAATTGCCTACAACAAAATAACCAAGGATCGTTACCTGCCAACCGGACCGGAACTGGCACAGTCTGCCCAGCTATATGATATTTCCGGTGATAAGATGCAATTGTTGTTGGACTTTCCCACTGTGGGTGAGCCGCACTATGCCGAAGCGCTGCCAGCGAGCTTAATAAAAGACAAGTCCATGAAGATCAACAAAATCGAAGACAATAAGCATCCATACGCTGCATTGGGCGAGGCCAGGGCAAAAGTGGAGCGAAAAGGAAACGAGGTGCACGTGTACATGACGGCCATCCGGTCTCACCTGACACCAGACAATATTGAGGGCGTACGTGTGGGCGATGACGTTTATTTCCACGTAACCAATCTGGAACAGGACTGGGACGTACCGCACGGTTTTGCCATCCGGGGTGCAACCAATGCGGAGATTTTAATTATGCCAGGTGAAACCCAAACCTTAAAATGGAAGCCGCTGGCTGCTGGCGTAATTCCTTTTTACTGCACGGATTTTTGCTCTGCTTTACATCAGGAAATGTCCGGATATGTCAGGGTGTCACCGGCCGGAAGCAATACGCCATTAAAATTCTCAACCGGTGCTGAAGACTAATCTTTGCACTGATGAGCCACCTGTTTTCTCATAGTTTACAGGTTTGAGATTGGTCGCCTCCCGGCTCCGGTTGGGAGGCACCTTTTTCAAATCTTAAAAGATTAAGATGAAACCATTAAAAACTGTCTCGAGAGTGGTCGTGGCGCTGTGCGCGCTCGCGCTGATATCGGCCTACTTTATTCCGCTCTGGCAAATTCTCATGTGGGCACCACAATATCCTGAAGGTTTGGAAATGAAAATTTGGATTGACACGCTATCCGGTGACGTAAGGACAATAAGCGCTTTGAATCATTACATCGGAATGAAACACATCGAAGTGGAGATGTTCCCGGAGTTCCGGTACATGGTTTATATCGTTGGATTTATTATTGGTTTTGGACTTCTCACTTCGATCATCAACAAGCGATCAATGCTCGTGGGTTTTGTAGGTCTACTCGTGATCGCGGGAATCGCGGCCCTGGTCGATTTCTGGCTGTGGGGATACGACTATGGTCACAACCTCAATCCTGAAGCTCCCATCATTATCGAAGGTATGGCCTATCAGCCTCCCTTAATTGGCACCAAAGTGTTGCTCAACTTCACGGCTTTCTCCGGACCAGATGTGGGCGGTTGGGTTTTTATTGTTGTAGCGCTGGTGTTAGTGGCTGTTCTCATTAATGAGTTTAGGGTGGAACGGAGGCTTGCGACCGTCCTGTTGTTGCCACTTGCTGGTTTCCTTTCCTCGTGTTCTACAGATCCTGTTCCTCTTCAATTCGGTAAGGATGTTTGTCACAATTGCAAGATGACTTTGATGGATAAAAAGTTTGGCGCTGAATTGGTAACCACGAAAGGAAAGGTGTTCAAGTTTGATGATATCAATTGCCTGCTGAGCTACTACAATGCCCATGAGCAGGAGCAGGCGAGCTATGCCCACAAGCTGGTCATCGATTTTACAAGGCCAGGCACGTTGATCGATGCCGGTAATTCTCATTACCTGAAATCGGACCAAATAAAAAGCCCTATGGCAAGTCAGATAGCTGCATTCGAGGATTATGAGCTAATGAAGGAGAACAAAAAAAAGATGAGCGGCATTTACCTTTCGTGGGGTGAAGTTGTAACGCAGTTTAAATGAGATTGATTATAGTTTTTATTTTTATCGTCACGCAGTCGTACGCCTCCACGTGGGTTGTGGATCAGGTTGGCACGGCACGTTCAATTCAGCAGGCCATCGGGAAGGCCAATAAAGGCGACACCATCCTGGTACACCATGGAACGTATAAGGAAGGAAATATTGTCATTGCCCAGGCGGTGACACTCATCGGAGTTGGCTACCCAATTATCGATGGAGAATTCAAGCATGAGGTTTTTACGGTAATGACTGATAACGTCAGCATCATTGGGTTCAAAATCAGAAATGTGGGCGTTTCCAGTTTGTATGACCGCGCTGCCATAGGTGCCGAAAATGCTAAGAACCTTTACGTTGCCGATAATATCATCGACAAAGCTTTTTTTGGGATTCATTTTGCCAATTGCAAATCCAGCACGATAGAGAACAATACATTGACTGCCGCAGCGGTAGCGGAGAACACGACAGGAAATGGGATACACCTCTGGAAAAGCGATAAAATCACCGTGCGCAACAACACCGTGGATGGACACCGGGATGGAATATATTTTGAATTTGTGACCAACTCGATCATTAAAAATAACTCGAGTCAGAACAACCTTCGCTATGGTTTGCATTTTATGTTTTCGCACGATGACGAATACACGGGAAATCTTTTCAGGAATAACGGAGCAGGGATCGCAGTGATGTATTCGAGGGGAGTGACCATGACAGAGAACCGATTTGAAGAAAATTGGGGACCATCTGTATTCGGGTTATTGTTGAAAGAAATTAGTGAAAGCACAATTGAACGCAATGTGTTTTTGAAAAACACCGTGGCGATTTACATGGAGGCATGCAGTCGAGGTAAATTCAGACACAACGAATTCAGGGAAAATGGATGGGGTATCAAGCTTCAAGCCAGTTGCGATGACAATGTGTTTGAGAAGAACAATTTTGTAGCCAACTCATTCGACATGGGCACCAATGGGACCATGACGCTCAACACCATATCGAACAACTACTGGGACAAGTATGGTGGATATGATTTGGATAAAGATGGCGTGGGGGATGTTCCGTTTCACCCGGTAAGCATGTACTCGATGATTGTAGAAAAGATGCCTACATCGGTGATGCTGTGGCGAAGCTTTCTGGTGTTTTTACTCGACAGGGCGGAGAAGGTGATACCGGTTGTTACCCCTGAAAATTTAAAGGATGATTATCCCGTAATGAAATCTTATGATATCCGTATCTAAAATAAACAAACAATTTGGATCTCTGCAGGTGCTCAAATCGATCAATGCCGATTTTGAACCGGGCCGATCCTATGCACTTATCGGGCCGAACGGCTCTGGCAAGACAACCCTGATCAAAAGTATCCTCGGATTGGTCGTGCCGGATAGCGGAGAAATAAAGGTTGATGGCGAAACCATCCAAGGTCAATGGGCTTACCGGGAAAAAATCGGGTACATGCCGCAGATCGGCCGTTACCCCGACAATATGACCATCGGCCAACTCTTCCATATGATCAAGGATCTCCGGTCGGAGGTTGGAGTTGTTGATGAGGAACTCATTGAAGGATTTGGATTGGATAGGATGATGAACAAAAGAATGCATACACTGTCGGGAGGAACACGGCAAAAAGTGAGTGCAGCACTTGCGTTCCTTTTTAACCCCAGGGTACTTATCCTGGACGAACCCACAGCGGGGCTGGATCCCCTGGCCGTAGAGGTAATTAAAGAGAAGATTTTGAGGGAAATGGAAGGAGACAAACTGTTCATTATTACTTCGCATATTCTCAGCGATTTGGATGAGCTTTCGTCCTATGCCCTTTACCTGGACAATGGTAACCTCATCTATAATGATTCGATAGCACTGCTGAAAGAAGAAACAGGCGAAATAAGATTGGGCAAAGCGATTGCGACAATCATGAAGAGAAACACTAATGCACTACTGGTATGATCAAGATAGGGAAATATGTTTTGCTGGATATACTTCGAAACAGGTTTGTTATTCTTTATACCTTTTTCCTGTTTGTGATCACCATATCCATGTTCAGCCTGGAGGGCAATTCAGATAAGGCCATCCTAAGCCTGCTGAATATTATTCTGATGGTGGTTCCACTGATCAGCATCATTTTCACAACGATTCATTTTTTCAATTCCTACGAATTCATCGAGCTCTTACTGTCGCAGCCTATCAACCGGAAAACCATTTTCCTGAGTGAATTCTCTGGAGTTTCACTGGCACTTTGCCTTGCCTATGTCATTGGCGTGGGCATACCTGTTACATTATTCAGTCAGGGCATGGATACGGTTTACCTGGTTTTGGCGGGCGTGCTGCTGACGCTGGTCTTCGTTTCTCTGGCATTCAGCGCCTCTGTGCTGACGCGTGATAAGGCAAAGGGCATCGGTCTTGCGCTGTTGTTTTGGTTTTACTTTACCCTTATTTATGATGGATTTGTCCTTTATGTCATATACGCCTTCGGTGACTACCCACTTGAGAAGGTTACCCTAGCGCTTGTATCATTCAACCCGGTTGACCTGGCCCGGATCATCATCTTATTAAAACTGGATATTTCCGCTTTGATGGGCTACACAGGAGCCTTTTACAAGCAGTTCTTCGGAAGCAATCTGGGAATCATGTACTCGTTCCTGATGCTGATCGTCTGGGCGATGGTTCCCCTGTTCTTTTCCTTGAGGAAATTTCTCAACAAAGACATCTAGTAGGTTTTGGTGGGCGAACTGACAAAAATTATCCCACCATGTGATTAAGGTCATGGCGTGTGTGACCATCAACGTTCAATTTAGCTACAGATTCAAAAACCCAATTGTATGAAATCAATTCTATTGTTAGTACTGGCGTTAGCGGCCATCCTGTTTTCTTGCCAGAAAGATCAAAATCAGACTAGCTCAGCAACCGGTGCCGTGCCTGCAGATGGCGGACAGGCTACAGTGGTTGATGACATATCACAACAAAATATCGTGCAGGTGGCCTCAGGCTCTGCTGACCACGGCACGCTGGTCGCGGCATTAAAGGCTGCCAGTTATGTTGACGAGCTTGCCAACGCGGGTCCGTTTACGGTTTTTGCACCTACCAATGACGCTTTTAACCAGTTGCCTGCTGGTACGGTGGACGATTTGGTGAAACCCGAAAACCAGGCCAAACTCCGGGAGATATTGGAGTATCATGTGTACATCGGTGTCATGCGCGAGAGCATGATGCGCAACGGGCAAAAGCTAAACCAGGCCAACATGAAAAATGTGACCCTCGCCAAAGAAGGCGATAAAATCACAGTCAATGGTGCCAATATATTGGCTGCGGTTCCCTGCTCAAATGGAATTGTTTACGTCATTGACAAAGTGCTCTTACCACAATAGCCGCACAACCTCACTTTCAAGACAGCATGGTAACATGCTGTTTTTTTTTGCCTGATGGCTATAATAATAGGACGAATGATTTTTGTGGATTTATTTCGTTTAGTAGAATATGCGGAATAATTTCACCGGTGAGGATAAAAACTAAAAACCATGAAAGGGTTGCTGATTGATATGGACGGGGTAATATACAGCGCGGATAATCTCATCCCCGGTGCCGACACCTTTATCAACAACCTCGTCAAATCGGATGTTCCGTTTACTTTTATGACGAACAATAGCCAACGGACTCCGTTGGAGGTGATGCGCAAACTGAAGCGCATGGGCATTACAGTATCGGAAAAACACATTTACACCAGTGCCATGGCCACGGCCGCATTTCTTTCCAGTCAGGCGCCAGGAGGAACGGTATACGTGTTGGGTGAGGGCGGATTGTTGTCCAGCTTGAACAATGAAGGATTGATCATGGTGGATTCCGATCCTGATTTTGTGGTGCTGGGCGAAGGAAGAAATTTTACACTGGAAATGGTGCAGCGCGCTGCCGATATGATTTTGGCTGGTGCCCGCCTTATTGCCACTAACCGCGATCCTTCGCCAAAGATCAAAGGATGGAACAGTTTGGGTATAGCGGCTACTGCGGCCATGATCGAAGAAGCGACAGGTAAGAAGGCGTTTGTCACAGGCAAGCCAAGCCCGGTCATGATGCGCTCTGCCAGGAAATTTATTGGATTGGAAACGGCCAACACCACGGTAATTGGAGACACCATGGAGACGGACATCAGGGGTGGGGTTCAGATGGGATACAAGACCATACTGACATTGTCTGGCGTATCCAAGGCAGACGAGTTAAATAACTACGCATTTAAACCAGACGCGGTGGTGAATAGTATTGCTGATGTAAAACTGCCCCTTGCCTGGTGGAAATAAAAAAAGGCCGTCTCCCTGGCCTGAAATGGCAATGCGGGAGACAGCCATGTTTTGATCGCTATTTAAATAGCGCTTTGTAAAATGATTTGTGCTTTCGAAGCGCGAGCAGCCAGTATGCGATCAACACCGAACACAAGCCGATGACTGATCCAAAAAAAACCAGAAAGAATATGCTCATATAAGTTTAATGAATCGTGTTGTTTTCCAGGCCCCGTTGATGAACTGGATTTTCTCTACTTGCAATCGGAATTCCTCCTGGTTGTGCTTGAAGACAATATCAATGGTGCCGGCTCCATACTCCAGGTGGGAAATTTTAACCTGACTCCATACAACCCCGGCATTTTTACCCTCCTGGAGCACAGTGTCAAAATTTCTTTTCACCTGGTGTACAATCTTACTGTTGTATTGATTTCTAAAGTCATTTTTCGCGTCCTCAAGAAACGGTCCGTATAATTCTGCATGAAGATCAAACAGATGAACGAATTCACTAAGGGAGGGAAAAAGATTTAAAAATTCATTTGTTGACTCATGCTGAAGGGCAACGAGCAAGTTATCCGCCAATTCTGAGGTTGTTTTTGCTCCGCCAGAATTTGAGACGTGCCCGAAACTCAGTTGAGAAAGAAGCATCAAAATAAAAGCAATTGGTGTTTTCATTTTATTTATTTGTTAATCTTTTGGTTGAACGCTGCGATATCTTCGGGCGCGATAGGGGACCGCACCAGGTTGTCAATCGGCTTGATGGATTGCAGGAAAGTGAAAATCGCCAACAGGTCTTCGTCACCGAAGTTCATATATACTTCCCACGGCATCGGGGGCAATAACGAGCGGCTGCCTTCTAGTCCTTTGTACTTCCCTTTTCGAATGGCGGTCTTGAATTGCTCAAAACTCCAACTTCCGGTGCCCGTATCGTGCGGGGTTAGGTTGGCGGCAAAAGAGACACCCCAGGGACCTGCCGCATAAGTAAAGTCATTGCCGAAGAGTACCCAGTCATTGGTCTGAATAACGGGAGGAATTGGATCGCTGGCTGGGTTTCCGGACAACATCCTGGCCGTATCTACCACAGGCCCGTGTGGCGTCATGATTTTCGGGGAGTGACAGTCGTGGCACGCACTTGTACTCACCAAAAATCTGCCCTTTTCGATCAAGGCTTCCTTTGATAACACCAGCTTTGAGCCGTCCTCTTTTGGCGATGAGCACGATGACATGGTGAAAGCTGCCGCCAACGCCATTACTGATCCGATTAACAGGGTGCTGATCCTTGCACGTTTTGCTGTTTTTCCATTTATGATTGCCTGATTGATCTCGCTGGTAGCGCTGAAATGCTGACCATTTGTTGACCAATCGAACAGATAGTTTGTAATAAATAATCTGTGAATAATAGTTTTCATTTTAATTATAGGTTGTAAACAATTTTGATGATTCGGGTCTTTTTACGGCCGGAAACGAGGTTATGACCTACGATAAAAAGAGAATCACCTACGCAAAACCACCTTTATTGTTGTTTAAACACGCATTTTGGCAAAAATTAGAAATCCTATTTGCAACCTCCTGGAGGCTTTTGCGTGTAACCCATTCATTGAAAATTCCCTAAAACTGCGGGATATGAATAAAGTACAGAAATTCACGAAAGTGGAGGATGAAGAATTGCCATTGGTAGCCGGCCCTGGGTCCTCCGGCCTCCCGATCGCCCAACTGATAGATGTAAAAGAAGAGGTTCAAAACCAGATGGATGGGATTGGCATCGCTGCCCAAACCCGGGACATGTACCTGCCTAACTTTTCGTTCAGGACGTTTGAAGGAACGATACAGCGGGATGCGGTGCTGGTGAACGAATCAGAAAACGGGGGCGAGTTGCTGGGTAGCTGTATTTTTTTCGAATCAAAGCTATTTTCCTATTTGCCGGAGCAGGATGATCCGATCGATACTTTTAATCGGTCGCATAATCTCAAGTACGACCCTTACAACGAGATGGTCCATTGCATGCCGGCCAACAGCAAATTAAACTACATACACTTTTCATACCGGGCAGACTTTGTGGATGAGTTATTGCCGCAGAGTGAAAAATGGGCCGATAACATCAGGATGCATCTCGACAAGCGCATTCGCCTGGTTGGAAAAGAAGCCAAGCACCTTACGCCCGGGCAAGATCGCGCCCTGCAAAACATTTTTGATTGCCCCTTACAGGGTAAATGGGGAGAAATGATGATGGAAGCATCGTTTGCACAACTGATTCTGCTTCAGATGCATGCCCTGTTCAATACAGACGACTGCACGCTCGCCCAAGGATTTTCAAAAAAGGACATGGACTTGATGTACTCCGTCAAAGATCACCTCACTCAATCGTTTCTCGAAGATCATTCTATGACTGGCTTGGCAAAATTTTTTGGCACCAACACCAACAAACTGATGGTGATGTACAAGAAGCTTTTTGGCAAAAGCATTTTTGAATACCTGACCGATTTGCGCATGGAGTATGCTGCCAGGCTTCTGCGGGACGAGCACCGAATGGTGATAGAGGTGGCGCACGTGCTGGGTTACAAAAACCCACATCATTTCTCCGCTGCCTTTAAGAAAAGGTTTGGAATTGTTCCTTCTGAGTTTAAGTAGCGCTTATATTTTGTTGATGTGTTTCATCAACCATAGCTGCTGCTCCCTGCCTACAGGTAGTTTCTCATTGCCGATAAAGATCACATCTGTGTTGATGGCGGTTAATTTTGAAAGGTTGATGAGGTAAGACTTGTGTGCCCTGTAAAACTGTGGCTCCTTTAATTTCTTCTCCAGGTCTTTTAATGTTGACCTTAATACAAAGCTCTTTTCGGTGGTCACAATGGTGCAATAATTGGCATCGGCCACCGCATACATGATATCATTGTAGGCTACCTTAACTGCAATATTTTTTTGCCGGATGAACAGACTTTCGTTGATCACGAAGTCATCGTTTTCGCCATTCTCGTTTTGCTCCTTGGAAAAATTATGCAGGGCAAGGCGGATGGCAACCAAAACGTCTTCATCTTCAAAAGGTTTTACCAGAAATCCATACGGATTACTTTCCATCACCCGGTCCAGTGTAGAGCGATCGGTATGCGATGAAATAAAAATGAATGGAATATGGAACATCGATCTGATCGTATTGGCCAATTCCACACCATCCCTGTCTCCTGATATTTGAATATCCAGCAGCACGATATCGGGCGTTTCCTTTTCAAGTTCCTCCAGTCCGGCAGTATAAGATTTGGCCATACCCGTTACTGCATATCCATTTTCAGTGAGGATGTCTGACAAATCATTGGCGATGATCAATTCGTCCTCAACAATCAGAATTTTTATTTTGTCCATTGCCTACGCTGCTCTCTGATCTTTAAACCGTATTTTAAATGAAGTTCCGTCCATACTGTTAATGTCGATTGAGCCATCCAGTTGTTGCACCAAAATATTTACCAGGTTCATCCCCATGCTGTGGCTATTTTCAAAATCGGCAGGCAGGCCTTTGCCCGAATCGGAGACCTCCAATAAGAAGTCGTCATCATCCTTTGATAAACTTATTTTCACCACGCCTTCCGTACTTGGATAAAAGGCGTACTTGAGGGCATTGGAAATAAGCTCGTTGATGATTAAGCCAAGCGGCACGGCCATATCAACATCAATAAAAACATCCTCAGATTTGATTTCGCGATGAATATCGTCTCCCGGTTTGTAACTCTTGAACAGGAAATCACTGAGCTCTTCGATGTATGCTTTCATGTTTATCTTTGAAAGATTCCCTTCGCTGTATAGTTTTTGGTGGATCAGCGACATCGATTTGATGCGGCTTTGACCTTCCTTCACGGCAATCTTGGCTTCGCCTTCCTGCATTTTCCGCGATTGCATACTGAGCAAGCTGGAGATGACCTGCAGGTTGTTTTTGACACGGTGGTGAATTTCCTTAAGCAGGATTTCGCGCTCGCTATTTTGCCTTTCTATTTCGTTTTTTTGTTGAATGAGAATTCGATTCCTTTTGGTTTTATTGACGTAGCCTACAAACAGGATAACACCAAGGAGCAGTACGAAGGAGGCAGCGATTAACAACAGGTTAGACCTGACCTGCTGCAATTCAATCGTGGCAACGCTCGCTTCGAGATTGGCTTTTTGCAATGCGATGGTTTGTTCATTTTTTTCCGTTTCGTAAACGGTTTTCATGCGTGCCACCTGCGTGTACTTGGTGCTGTCATACACGATGTCCATCAACTCAGCATACTTTTTGTGATAGTGGAATGCTTGTTGATAATCGGGTATCAATGCGTAGGCATCGCTCAGGTAGAGCAGTGCTACACGCTCCCTGTCCCGGAAGCCGTGTGTCTGCGCCAGGCGCAGTCCTTCCTGCGCATACTTGATGGCCTCTTCCGCGTTATGCATATCAGCATATATGTTTGACTTGAGCAGTAAACTAAACACCCGGCTTTTGACATTTTCGTTAATTTCCCGAATCTCCAATACTTTGGTGCAGAGTTGCAGCGCTTCGCGCAAATTTCCCTGCTCTCTCAGCGAGTTGGCCATGTTGTGAAGTGCCCGGCCCCGGTCATGATTCAATTTCAATGAATTAAAAATGTTCGCGGCCTGGTCGTAGTAATAGATGGCGCTGTCATACCGTTTATAATCATTGTAAATTCTACCCACGTTGTTGTACAGCTGCGCCAATGCCCTGTTGTCTGGTTGCTGTTTCAGGATTTCGCGGCACTTGTCGGTGTAAACCAGTGCGCTCCCCAGGTCGCCTTGCCGGAGAAATAAATCCGTAAGGCTGTTGTAGATGCGCGCTACTTCTTCCCATCGACTCTCTATTTCAAAAAGGCGCGCGGCATTCAAAAAATGCTCTATTGCCAAATCTGGAATATCTTCGTTGCGGTAGGTTTCGGCCACCCCAGTCAACGCAAAGGCCTGGTTCAGTTCGTCATGCTGGCTTTCGTAATACGCCAATGCTTCTTTGTAATGTGATATGGATGTGGCATGCGCTCCGGCCAAATAATATTCATAGCCAAGCGCGTAGTTGATCACCGCCCGCGCGCTGTCGCTGATTGCACCCGGAAGGGTGGAATTGAGGCTATCCAGCCTGGTCTGGGCGGATGCAGCAATGGAGAGTAACAGGAACCCCGCCAATAACGATTTAAATACGAACACGAATGCGAGATTCCCCTTTACCCCAAATACAGGCTGCGGGCAATGTCGTTCGGGAACTGAGGTAGCCATCGAAGCCAATTACATTAGACAACTACCAATATAATCCAAATTTCGGTAATACAGGTACAAATCGGGGCACTACATCCCAGCAGGCTTGCCCCTTTGGCCAGGAATGAATAAGCTGACACCATTACGAGCACTTATGAGGATAGCGGCAGGGACATTATTGTTATCGGCTTGTGTTTTGTCTACCCTGGCACAAACCGTCAACAAAAATACGGGGGTCGTTGGCCCGGGTTACAGTTACATGAAGTATGCATTGTCCTTTGCCGACCAGGTGCAGCTGGCCTACGATGGCATGGACCTCAATCAATCTCGTTTTATGCCCTCATCCATCGCAGAAATTGCCGATCTCGATTTTTACCGTGGCAAATACGGTAACGCAGCCGGTGAATATTACTCCGTTATTGGATCGCTTCCCCAGCGAACGGACTTGACCGACAAACAAATGCTGCAGGGGTCATTTTCACTTTATAAAAGTGCCATGGTGGTGGTTAACTACAACGGACTTAACGAAGATGGCGCGAAGCTTTATTCGAGCGTTGCCAATGCGGCAGGATTGCTTTATCAGGTCCGCGGGAAATTCACCTATGCCGAGGCGATGTTGGAAAGGGCTATGCAGGTCAGGGCGCAAAGATTTGGGAAAACGAGCAGGGAATATATCAATAGCCTATGCAATTGGGCCGTTATGAAAAAGGACCTTGGCGAATACGATGAGGCAGAAAAGATTCTTAACTATCTGACCAAAACGATTCCCAAATTATTTACAGCTCGTTCTACACAAAATGTTGTTGTACTAAACAACAAAGCCATGCTCCTGGCGGAATTGGGAAGAACAAAGGAAGCTATCCAATTGCTTGATGAAGTACTTGAAATGGGCAAAGAGGTCTTGCCGGATAATTACATCGACTATGAGCGTATACTGACCAACCGCGCACTGATTGAACAGGAATCGGGCAGCATGGAGAAGGCAGCCGCCTTTTACAAGACCGCTTTGGAGCGGATGCAGCAAAAGGGATATGACGATCATCCTGATTATAACAATGTGCTCGTGTACTACGGATCGTTGCGTGTTCAACAAAATGACAGTGGCGTGCTCGGCTTCCTTGAAGATGCCTCCAACAAGGTGCGGAAGCGATATGGAGAAAGTCACCTTTTATATGCAAAGGCACAAAATAACCTGGCCAATTATTATTTAAATCTTCAGTCGTATGCGGAAGCCAAAGCCATATTTATGCGGGTGGCAATCATCCGGTTGAAATTACTGGGAGATAAACACAAGGAATACCTCAACACATTGGTGATGATCGCCCTTTGTGATTGGTACTTAAATGACCATCCGAGTGCTGCTGCCAATTTCAGAAAGGCCATTGACAGCTACCTTTTCCTTTTGAATTCCTTTTTTGCCTCCATGAGCGAAACAGAGAAAGGAAAATTTTGGAGCACGTTGAAGCCAAACGTGGATGCGTTTCTCTCTTTTGCTGTGGCTACCGGTGAAACGGACCAGTTAAAAGATGCTTTTGATCTGCACCTGAAGACAAAGGGTTTGCTTTTCAATTCTACCAACCGGATTAAATCGGCTATTCTCGCCAGCGAGGATTCAGTGGTCCACAATCTTTATAGCAATTGGTTGGACCTTAAGAATACCCTGGCCATTTATTATAGTGCATCACTGGAGGATATCGCTGAGGACAAAATTGATATTGCCGATCTTGAGCTGCAAGTGAATAGGGTGGAGCGTGAATTGTCCAAACGATCCCAGCTTTTTGAAACAGGTTATGCGGATGAAGCTTCTACATTCGAGGCGGTCAGGAATCATTTACTGGCCAATGAGGCAGCAGTTGAAATTATTCGCATCTCGTACCCATATGGTGCTGGCAAAGGCGATGTTGAATACGCGGGCCTGGTAGTCACGCGCGAGGGTCAATATCCCCGGCTTGTAAGGGTGAAGGACGGCAGAAAGTTGGAAGGCCGATCGCTCATGTATTATAAGAACTCCATACAGGCCCGGGTTGAAGAAAGCGTTTCGTACCAAACGTATTGGCAGCCGTTTGCTTCCGCATTGACTGATGTTAGGAAAATCTATGTTTCGGTGGACGGAATATACAACAGCATCAACCTGAATACGCTGAGGCTGGAAAGCGGGAAGTATTTGATCGATGAGTTCAACATTGTACTCGTGCCTACCACAAAACTAGTTGGCAATAAAGCCCACGAAGCCATTCTTTCGCGGGAAAGTAATCCTGCTATCCTTGTCGGTTCGCCTGCTTATGGCGATGCCAGCGTGATCAACCCATTGCCGGGTACCAAAATTGAAATCCAAAAGGTAAACGAACTCCTTCAGCAACGGGAGATCAAGACAGAAGTGATGATGGAACAGGCCGCATCAGAAGGTAATCTGAAAGCGGTGAGCCATCCTTCCGTTTTACATATTGCCACCCATGGATACTTTCTTTCAGACGCGAACCTGAGCGGTGGAATGGCGATGGGTGTACGAATCTCAAAGGCCAAGGAGAATCCATTGCTTCGGTCAGGTTTACTTTTTTCGGGAGCAGCAGCGGCCATGGATGAGGGACCTACGATAAGCCGCGAAGACAATGGGATACTCAATGCGTATGAGGCCATGAACCTGGATCTAAAAGATACCCAGCTGGTGATCATGAGCGCTTGTGAGACTGGTTCCGGTGAAATCGTAAATGGCGAAGGGGTGTATGGGCTATCGCGGTCGTTCCAGGTTGCTGGAGCAAAAAAAATAATTATGAGTTTATGGAAAGTGGATGATGAGGCCACGCAGGAGCTTATGACAAACTTTTACTCGAGCTGGGCCAAGACAAGTGACCCTCACGAGGCCTTTCTACTTGCTCAACGTACCGTAAAAGCCAAATACCAGGAACCCTATTACTGGGGGGCCTTTGTCCTTTTGAACTAGCATTTTAAAAATGAACACCAAACCCATAAATACGATGAAACCTTCAAGACGATATTTTGCCATGTTAATCGCGATGGTGATGAGCCAGGCCATTCAGGCACAGGATCTCTACCCAGGTACCTGTACAACTCCGTTGCCCTACTTTGACGATTTTGAGAATGGGTATGTGATTCTGCGGGACGGCACGCGGATAGATGGGGAACTGTCCATCAAAAACTACGAGAAGGACGGCAGGATTTCCATTACCACCAAGGACAAGAAGAAGTACAAATTTGATGTGCGTTCGCTGGATACCTGGGGACTCGATATCAACATACCCGTAAATTATAGCCCGCTTTCTTATTATGAGTGGAGAAACCAAAAACGCAAGGAGAACAAGGAACCGGAAAGGGGATTTGTGATACTGACATCCGGTGAAACCAAGCAAGGACGAATAAAGATAGAAGGCAGGTCGTCTGATAGTCCCCTTGCTGCTGAGAATTACTTTGCCATAGAGACCCTCACGTTTGTGGGCAAAGACGGCACAGCGACTGAATATACAAGAGAACAAATAAAAGGCTTTGGCAGGGTTTTGCCCTGGGCGCTTTCTCCCGATGAATTATTTCAATGGCAACGCGGTGAGGCCATGGGTAGGAGGAAAACCAAACATGCTCCGGGTTATGTGATCATGAATGATGGAAGGAAAATTGAAGGAGACATGCAGCTGGTGGTGAAAAATAAACTGCCACGAAACAAATCGAGCGGTTCGGATGATTTTATGTTTGGTGAACAGCCTGAGAACCTTGACAAGACCAGGAGCGACATTGTGGATGAAATTCATTTCAGCAGGGAAGGCAGAGATGAGAAGATTGAACTGGATGATGTATTTGCGTACGGGCTCGCTGGTGTTACGATCAATAAATTGACCAACAATGGTGACCGGTCATACCTGATGGAAGAAATGAATTTTCATGCCGGTACGGTCACCACCGTGGATGGTCAAACGCGAAAAGGATTTTTGGCTTATTTCCCAGCGCCTGATAATTACTACGGTGTGTACTTTGCCACGTCAAAAGATGAGCCGGTCATTGCCATCCAAATGAAAGACATCAAAGATGCTCATCAGGAAATTTCTCTGATAGAGGCCTTCGGAGAGGAAGACATGAAGAAGGAAAACAGGAACATCAATGGATACATCATCGCATTGGATGGCTCCAAATTTGATGGCACGGTGAAGTTGGTCGATGACAATGAATGGTGGGTGGCGTCCATTGAGTTTACCGACAGGGACGGGAACATGCTGAGTTACGGAGGCGACAATGACGCCATCGCATATTGTGTCGTGGATGGTACAATGTACGTGCAACATGAAAGTGTATTTGTGAAAACAGACCGGATGGCAGCACCGCTCGCGTTGTACACCAATCCTTATCCCGATAACTCCACCGCGCTGGGGAGATTTGCCATGGCCCAGGCTTCCAATCTGGTAGCGAGTGCTGCGGCCTCCGCTGCCACCACGGCTACGTGGGGTGCACAAGCAGCCCACGGCATCAAAGCAAAAGGCGTATCGATTAACGGCAAAAAATCAGAGGGACTTGACTTTGGTGGGAATGTGGGAACTGCCGTGGGCGATGGCGTGCTTCAGATGTTGTCGAAGTCAGCAAGAAAAAAAGGACAACTGCCTTCCAAGGCAAAACGCGGTGAGCAGTTGATGGTGGTGAACACCTACACAGGCGAAATAGTCCCATCTTCATTCAGCAAGTTGGAGTTGATGCTGGAGGGATGTATGAAATACCTTGACCTGGACAGCAAATCTCAAAAGGCGATGCTCAAGTCTGGTAACGCGCCACTGGTTGATTACCTGAATCAATGTTATTCAAATTTCGGCATTAATTGAGTAAAGGGTAAAATCCATGTACACGCAGTTGACATACAAATTCTTTCAGTTGATCCCATCACAACGTGAAATAAACATGAATGATGATAGCTTGGCCATGTTTAACTAAACGACTAACCGCAATGTGGAACACATCAATAAGATCAATGGCCATCCTTTTGGTGCTGGCTATTGCAGTGATGATCAAAAGTTGTGTGGTAGAGGAAGTAGACTCAGGTTCACCCAAGGTTACCACCAAAACTGTTTCTGATATTTCCGGGGGCACGGCTAAGAGCGGTGGTTCAGTAACCGAGGAAGGCACTGGACCTGTTACCGCCAGGGGAGTCGTGTGGGGAACCAAATCGAATCCTGAAATTAATTTATCAACCAAAACGAAGGATGGTGATGGGCTGGGTACCTTTACCAGTTCTTTGACGGGACTGTCTCCCAACACTAGCTATTTCGTGCGCGCCTATGCGACCAATTCGAAAGGCACAGCGTATGGCAATGAGGTCACGTTCAGTACTCCGGCTTCATCTCCTCCTGCGGTGAGTACCCTGGCCGCATCGGGTGTGACTGCCACGGCAGCCGTTGTCGGGGGAAACGTTACCTCGGAAGGGTCAAGTCCGGTAACATCCAGGGGAATTGCTTACGGTACATCTGCAACACCGACCGTCAGTGGTACAAAGACAAGCAATGGCATTGGATCGGGATCATTTTCAGGAACCATTACGGGCCTTACGCCTAATACAAAGTACTTTGCCAGGGCTTACGCAACGAACACGGTAGGGACAGCGTACGGCAGCGAAATAGATTTTACCACAACAGCAGACGTACCTGATCTAACCACGACTGCAGTCACCAGTGTTGGCCAGACTACCGCTTCGAGCGGGGGAAATGTGACGGATGACGGGGGGGCAAGCGTGACGGCAAGAGGTGTGGTGTGGGGCACATCACCCTCGCCCACGGTGAGTTTATCTACCAAGACCAGCGATGGCACAGGAAAAGGTTCGTTTACCAGTGCCATTACAGGATTGTCGCAGGGAACAAAATACTATCTGCGGAGTTATGCCACGAACAGTGCCGGCACCGGATATGGCAGTGAATTGTCGTTTACGACTTCTGAAACCGTTACGGACATCAATGGCAACACGTACACCACGGTAACCATTGGCACGCAAACGTGGCTTTCATCTAATCTTAAGGCCACCAAATACAATGACAACACGGCCATTCCCAACCAGACCGTGAACGCAACATGGGGGGCACTTACCTCGGCTGCTTACAGCGATCACGGGAACAACAGCGCGAATGTTGCCACCTATGGCAGGCTCTATAATTATTATGTGGTAGAAAGCGCAAAAAATGTTTGCCCTACAGGCTGGCACGTGCCTTCGAAGGCGGAGTGGGAAACCTTGCGCAATTTTGTTAGCGTCAATTCCGGAAAAAAATTGAAAGGAACAGGTACCTGGTCTCCATTTGACAATGGCACCAATGATTTTGGTTTTAATGCGGTGGGCTCCTCATACAGAAATGGAAGTCAGCCGGCAGCCGAGGCATTGGGTGCATTTGGTACTTTAAAATTATCCGGTGAGCTGTGGGCAAAAACAGTGGACGGAGCGGGCGACCCTTATTATTTCAGCATCACCAACAATTCTGACAATACGGGGATTAACAATACCATCCCAGGAAAGAAATGGGGTTTCGCCATAAGATGTCTTAAAAATTAAGAACTAGTGTTGTTAGGTAAATGCGCTGGCGTGGCAACACGCTGGCGTATTTTTTTGATTGGTTTCTGATCATGCCAATCCAAAATCATGGGTTTCAGGTACAACATCACGTTGTTCATCCCTCACGATTATGATTTCGGTTGTTTTACCTATTTATTCATGGTATCGCAACCAAACTTTATTACTATGAAAACACTTAATAGATTTTTAATGACGCTAGCCCTGCTGGCATTTATTTTTGCATGCGAAGGTCCTGACGGACCAGAAGGCCCTCCTGGTCCAACCGGACCTACCGGACCCACGGGTCCTGGTGGAGCCACTGGCCCTGCTGGCGCCACAGGTCCTGCCGGACCAGCTGGACCTACCGGACCCACCGGCCCGACCGGGGCGACAGGAAATTCCTATAAGGATTACCTTCAAAACTTTAATGCATCGTCTTCCATTCCGGCCCCGTTTGCATCCGTGTCACCCGCCTGGACGGTGCCCACTTACACACCGGCAGGTATTGCACTATCCACAACGGAGAGATGGGCGCAATCTGCAAATATTGGGGACCTCCAAAGTTCTACTTTATCGATGGCTGTCAATATGCCCATCGAAGGAATATTGTCATTTGACGCCTGGGTCTCCAGCGAAAGCTGCTGTGATTTCTTAACCTGGAATCTTGACAACGGAAGCGTAATCTCCGGTATTGCCGGATCCGGAGGACCATTTAGATTTTACATGGTTGTCCCGGCCGGCAACCATACCATCCGGTGGACCTTCAGCAAGGATGGTAGTGTGAGTTCCGGTTCTGATGATGGTCATATAGACAATGTTGTTGTCACCAATTACGTTGCGGGCAGACTGAAATCACCCGAATTGCCGGCCGGGGTGACATTGTGGGAAAACCGCACGTTCACCAAATGAGCATTTGACGTGAATGTATAGGAAAAAGGAGCTGTCTCAAAAGGTAAAAAGCGTAATCCTTTGAGACAGCTCCTTTGCTTATTATTTAATCCGGCTGCGGGTGACATTCGAGCATCGTATTTATTGATATATTGGCTTGAGCAAAAAAATGGAGCCCGCTGTTACCCTGTTCAGCCTTGAGAATGACGAAATCAAGATCAGCATCGATGCCACCTTTGAAGGTGATGTTTTATTGATCGATGGATACGACATCGGCAAAAGGGTAGAGGAATATTGGGGCGATTCTGATTATGAATACAGCACCCGCGTGCACCCGGATGAACTCAAAAAAGTATACGCGCTTCTGAAGGTGGCACCGGGAAATAAGATGGCCCTGCTCAAGGCGCTGGCATCCCGCTTTAACACCAACACCTGCTACTCCGAATTTCAAACCTGGCTCGAAGCAAACGGGATAAAGTACGAGGGATTCAGTTGGGCGTGACCTGCATGTCTATTTTAAAATAATGCCTTTTAATTTCAGCGCGGGAGTTGTTTTGCATCAATCGTGATAAACGGACAATGAAACGTAGTATTCATGCATTGAGAAAAGCCCTATTCGCCAAGACGCTCTCTTAAACTTACCCCATCGCACAATTTAGGGGTAACCCTTTCGTTTACCCTCCGTTAACCCAATGTGTTGTATTGAATAGCCTGAAGTTGTAACCATTCTTAATCCGATGAGTATCTGATAATTGTTACCTATACCGTTGATGAAGTCATCCTCCTTCATTTTCTTGATTGTCTGTTTTAACCTGCAAGCGCAAGACGATCCAAAACGTGTTTATACAACTTCCCGACTTCATGGCCAGGCGCCCATCATTGACGGACGCCTCGGTGATCCCGCCTGGGATCATGTGCCCTGGTCGCAGGGTGACTTCACGCAGGTAGAGCCGGACAAAGGCAAACCGGCCTCCGTGCAAACCAAATTTAAAATTCTGTATGATGCCAAAAATTTGTACGTCATATTTCGATGTTATGACCCGGAGCCATCCAAAATTGTTAGCCGCATGTCACGCAGGGATAGCTTTGATGGCGACTGGGTAGAACTCAACATCGACAGTTACTATGATAAACGCACAGCGTTTTCGTTTACTTCTTCGGTTTCGGGCGTGAAGGGAGACGAATACGTTTCCAATAACGGAGACAATTGGGATGCCAGCTATGAGCCCATTTGGTATTTGAAAACCAGCATTGATGAGGAAGGTTGGATTGCGGAGCTGCGAATCCCTCTCAGCCAACTTCGGTTTGCCAACAAACCGGAGCTTACCTGGGGTATCAACGTGCAACGGTTGTTTTTTAGAAACCAGGAACGCTCGCAATGGCAATACATACCACCGGATGCCGGTGGGTATGTACACCTTATGGGGGAGATCAACGGGATCAATGGAATCAAACCCCAAAAGCAATTGGAGATACAACCCTATGTGGTAGGTAAAGCCGAAACTTTTGAAAAAGAAGAGGGTAATCCATACCTGACGGGATCTTCAGCGGCCGTAGACGTGGGGCTAGATGCCAAAATCGGCCTCACCAGTGATATCACTTTGGACCTGACCGTCAATCCGGATTTTGGCCAGGTGGAGGCGGACCCGTCACAAGTGAACCTCACTGCGTTCGAGTTATTTTTCAGGGAACAAAGACCTTTTTTTACGGAAGGCAACAATACCCTGAATTTTCCGCTTAATGACAACGATGCCAACAACCTTTTTTACTCGAGGCGGGTTGGCAGGCGACCGCAGCGCGAAGTAGATACGGACGAGTCGGGTGATGATGGAGTGAACGAATACGTAAAACCCAACAACAGGACGACCATTCTGGGTGCGGCAAAACTTAGTGGAAAAAATAAGAAAGGTTTTTCGTGGGGACTGCTGGAGGCGCTGACTGCCAATGAATACGCGGAGATTGATAGTCTTGGATACCGTACTCAACAAATGATCGAGCCGCTCACTAACTACATGGTGGGCAGGGCTCAGCAGGACATCAATAAAGGCAACAGCATTGTGGGCGCCATGTTTACTGCCACCAACCGGAAACTGGATGATCCAAAATTGCAATGGTTACACACTGACGCCTATGCCGGTGGTATTGACTTTACCCATCACTGGCGCGAAAGGAAATATTATATAGGTGGCAAGGCATTGATGAGTTATGTAAAAGGCAGCCGTGAGGCCATTGCGGAAACGCAGCAGTCTTCCGAGCGTTACTTCCAGCGGCCTGACAACGACCACACGGAGTTCAACCCGGACAGGAAATCGCTCACAGGCACGGGAGGACAATTGGTGTTGGGCAAGAGGAGTGGGGACATTGTTTCGAACCTCAGCGTTAGCTGGCAATCTCCTGAACTCAGTTTAAATGACATCGGTTTTCTTTCGCAGACGGATCGTGTTTCGCAGGCCTTCTGGATGCAATACCGGATTTTACAACCAGGGGGTATCGCCAGGTGGCAGCGGTACAACCTCAATCAATGGCGTGAATACGACTTTGGGGGAAGGCCGCTAAACATTGGGTACAATGTAAATGCCCATTCTCAATTCACCAATTTTTGGCAAACCGGTGGTGGGATAACTTATCGCGTGTTGTCCGCGTCCAACGGAGACTTACGGGGCGGTCCTACTGTTCAGTATCCGGGCAGCACCTATTTCTGGATGTATATTGAAACAGACAGAAGGAAAAAGCTACAGGTGAATCTCAACCCGGAAATGGGGATTGGCCGCAACGATTACTCCAGGAGCACCAGTCTTGATTTAAGAATTACCTACAGGCCTGTTGATGCGTTGAACATCTCCGTTTCTCCCAGCCTGAGTTACAACAAGGACCAGATGCAATACGTGGCAACCAGCACAGCGGGTGGGCAAGATGTATATGTGGTGGGGAGGATCGATCAAACCACGGCACGCGTGGTGGTACGCATGACGTACATGCTCACGCCCAACCTCTCCTTACAGTATTACGGACAGCCCTTTGGTACTTCAGGGAAGTATTCAAACTTTAAAAAGATAACCAACCCACGGGCTTCAGCGTATGACGAGCGATTTGAGCCGGTGTCAGCATCCGCGCTGAGCCTGACGGATGAGGAGTACAGCGTGGACGCCAACAATGATGGGGTGGGGGATTATACATTTGGGCGGCCTGATTTTAATTTCGGGCAATTTCGATCCAATGCGGTCATGCGTTGGGAGTACATTCCCGGTTCCACTTTGTTTCTGGTTTGGGCCCGGGAGCGCAACGGAGCCTTTTATGACAACGATCCCGCGCGCGAAAAGTATTCCTTTGATTTTGACGAAAAGGGTCACAATATTTTTCTGGTCAAGTTTACTTACCGGCTGGTGTTGTGACGCGATGCTAATTTTGGTGTGCCAGCCGGGTACAGGGATTTATATCCGGGTACAATAGTTTACAGGTGGATCGACTGAAAGCAACCCAATACCTATCCTGAGTGAAAAACATGGCTTTTTCCCTATCTTTGGAACGACTAAGCCGGATATAAGGCAGACAAACCACATATGTGGTTAATTCCTATGTTAGCGGCAAGCCACAATTCTTCGAATGAAGCTTTTACCTTTTGATAAAACTGA
>CAZZNH010000007.1:176886-286096 GCA_964655635.1 uncultured Ohtaekwangia sp. | reverse complement strand
CCTTAACCTTTCAATCAATTGAATCCAATGGCCAAAGTTACCATCAACAGCTTCGATGATTTTGCCTCCTTTACAGGAAAAGAAATCGGTGTTTCTGAATATCACAAAATTTCCCAGCCACAAATCAATCAATTCGCAGATGCCACGCTGGATCACCAGTGGATTCACACCGATATCGCCAGGGCCGAAACAGACAGTCCCTTCAAGAAGACCATTGCCCATGGATACCTGACGCTCTCACTTGTGCCCTATTTGTGGGGCCAAATTGTTGAAGTCAATAACATCAAGATGCTGGTGAACTATGGTATCGACAATCTCAAATTTAACCAACCCGTGGTGGTGGATTCTGCCGTGCGGCTAAAGGTCAACCTTAACGCCATCACCAACCTGCGGGGGATTGCCAAGGCCGAACTCAATGCGGTGATGGAAATCAAAGACAATCCGAAGCCGGCCTTTAGCGCTTCGATTATCCTGCTGTACCACTTTAAGTAAGGTAATTTTTTAGTGATCAGGTTTTAAGGAGGCCTCGATTTTTTACTTTGATTTTTTGATTTCTTCCTGCGTCAGCCTGTAGATCAGCAAAGCCGCCCTTTTGATTTGTTCATCGAGTGTATTCAGGTTCACATATTCTTCCGGGGCATGCGCGCCACCACCCATGGCCCCTAATCCATCCAGGGATGCAATCCGGTCTGCTATAAATGCAATGTCACCCCCACCGCGTTTGCCCGGATCAAATGGCTTTACCGCCCCCATCCCCAAATCACGGCTTACCTGATCGTAAACTTTCAACACCTGCATGTTCTCTTCTTTTGGCGACATCGAAGGGTAACTGTCAATGAATTCAATCTCTGAACTTGTGCCCGGAAGGTTTTCTTTTACGATGGTGCGCATTTTTGCCCGTGTCATTTCTTTCTGCGCTTCACTTAAAAAACGCAGGTCGCCATGAACGACCACCGTGTTGGGCACGATGTTTTGTTTTCCCGATGCCATCGCTTCGTAACCATTGTCGCTCACGGTCACTGTCGTGCCGCCCGAAATCATACCCGGGCTGTAGGTAAGGCTGGGATCGCGAAGTTCTTCATAAAAGCGGTGTAGTATTCGGGCGGATTCGTAAATAGCGCCTGCGCCTACTTCATCGGTAAAGATGCGCGAAGAGTGTGCCTGTTTCCCGGTAACAGTCAACCGCCAACTGCTGGAGCCGCGTCTGGCAACCGTGGCATAGTCCAATCCCGTAGCTCCTTCAAAGGACAAGGCGATGTCACTCCGGTCGGCCGCTTTCACCATATCGCCCCTGCTGATGCTCAGCGGTTTGCCAACTGCTTCTTCATCGCCCGTGTATAACACAATGATTTGTGAGTTGTCCAGAAGTTTTGCTTCATGCAGCGCTTTGAGTGCGAACAGCAACACCATGTCTCCACCTTTCATGTCGCTGGTGCCTGGACCGTAAGCAAGGCTGTCTTTGCGAACAAAACCTGCCGCATCACCCTGCGGCTCGAATACCGTATCGATGTGTCCCAGCAGCAAGAGTTTTTTTCCTTTAATTCCCGTCCTCTCTGCTTGCAGGTGTCCCGCGCGTTTCATCTCGTCAGGCATGTTTATCCAGGTGGAATTAAATCCCATCGCATCCAATTCCTGTTTGAACGCCATACCCACGGCCTTGACGCCATCGAGGTTGTTGGTACCACTGTTGATATTGACAATTTTTTCTAAAAAATGGATGGCATCAGGCATTCGCTGATCCACGATAGCCACTACTTTCTTTTCGTCACGGCTTAATTTTTGGGTGTAACCTGCCATGGTAATCAGCAATAGGAGAATGGTAGCGAGTCTCATTGGTAAAAATTTAAGATTGGAAAATTAATTAAGCAGACAGTTCGTTGACTATGGCAATGGACTTGTCGATTTCCTCCGTGCTGTTAAATATGTTGGTGCTGTGCCTTACGCCAAATACATCACCGACAGCGCGTGGTCGCATGCGTCCCTTTTCCCAAAAGGCATCCTGCAGTTGGGCACCCGTAAAGCCGTCAATATTATACACCGATAGTCCTGCGCACATGACCGGGTCGGCAGGGTGATAAAATTTTACTTTTTTATTTTGCGCCAGGCCGTTCCGCAACCTGTCACCCAGGAATTTTACACGATCTGTCCAACGCTCATGACCCACCTGGAAGTAAAAATCCAACGCGGCATCAAGACCGAACAGGATTGAAAAATTACCCGTTCCTCTCTGCGTAAACCGATAGCCGTCATCTTCGTGGTTGTCCCATTGAGCACTGGCCACCGTTGTCCAAACCTCCCTGATCTTGTTGGGATCAACGTACATAAAGCCTGTGCCCGTAGGTGCGCCAATCCATTTGTGGAAACAACCTACATAAGCATCACAACCGATGTCTTTAATATCCACGCGGATGTTGCCGACCGTCTGGGCTCCATCCAGCAAAGTGAATATTCCCCTGGCTCTGGCTGCGGCACATAATTCTTTGGCAGGAAGAATGGCGCCACTTCCGGAAATAATGTGCGAAAGCATCAGCACTTTTGTTTTGGGAGTAAAACTTTTGGTGATGATATCGATTACTTCTTCCGCTGTTTGAATAGGTTTAGGAATTTCAATTTGTCGCAACACGATGCCATCACGCTTTTCCCTTACCTCCCACGAGCATCGGCCACCGGGGTGCTCCTGGTTGCTGGTGATCACCTCATCGCCCGCCTTCAGGTCAAGGCCATTGGCAATGTAACTCATCGCATTCGTCACGTTGTCGGTCAGGGCAATACCCATCGGATCGCAATTGATGATCTTTCCAACCTTGGTGCGGATGTACATCAGGTCCTGGTATCCACTGATAAATCGTTCCTTGCTATCATCTTTGTAAGGCCAGTCCGCCACATCGGCTGCCATATAATTGAGGTGTTTGGTAACGGCATTGACCACCACGCGCGGCATCACGCCCACTGTACCCGTATTGAAGAATACTTTGTCTTCAGACAACATAAATTCCTTTCTTAATTTTTTCCAATACTCAGGGTCATCCTTGTCTGGCATTTCGGTAGGTTGCCATTGCTCATCATTAGTTGATCCCAGAAGTGGTAACGAGGGCAGCGCCAGGGTTGACAGCCCAATTGATTTGAGGAGATTTCTGCGAGTTATCATTGGTGGTGGTTTTTACTATTGTAAAGTACTAAATTAACCCCTGCTCCAAACCAATAAACTATGCAAGCGGCACCTCACTGGTTACTTTTTTTGGGATTCTCCCTTTTAGTTTCGTGCAATTCCAATAGGAATACAGATCCACGTCCAAATATTTTGCTGATTGTTGCTGATGACCTCGGGTATGCAGACTTGGGATGCTACGGTAGCGAAATTAGAACTCCCAACATTGATCAACTGGCAAAAACAGGGATTCGCTTCAGCCGTTTTCACACGGTCCCTTCCTGTGCGCCAACAAGGGCAATGATTTTATCAGGAAATAATAATCACGTGGCTGGAATGGGTTGGCAAGGTGGGGTTCCGAAGAATTCACCATTATTTGGACAACCAGGATACGAAGGTCACTTATCAGACAGAATCATTCCGTTACCTGCCTTGATGAGGGATGCGGGTTATCGCACTTATACCACCGGCAAGTGGCATCTTGGAACAGAGGAAGAAAACAGTCCCTACCATAAGGGATTTGAAAAATCTTACAATTTACTTCAAGGTGGCGGAAACCATTTTAACAACGTTGGAATTGAACTGAAGGATACCATTTCAACCTACCGTGAAAATGGCAAGCTTGTCAATTATCCTGAAGGAAAGTATTCAACGGAAGTTTACACTGACAAATTGATAGAATTTATCAATGAGGGTGTTAAAGCGAGCAGTGAACCATTTTTTGCCTTTGCAGCCTACACGTCCCCACACTGGCCTCTGCAGGTTCCAGACGACTACCTTGACCAGTATAAGGGGAAATATAATATGGGCTACGACTCATTGCGGCTGTTGCGTTTTGTCACCCTAAAAGAAGCCGGCATAATTCCCCATGACGCATTGCTACCACCACGTCTCGAAAGCATAACTCCCTGGGGCCATTTATCCACTGAAGAAAGGAAAATTGAAGCCCGAAAAATGGAGTTGTATGCTGCCATGGTGGAGAATTTGGATCACCATGTCGGTCGACTAACACAATTTCTGAAAGTCAATGGATTGTATGATAATACGATAATAATCTTTATGTCAGACAATGGTGCAGCTGGTAATGATTTTTACAATGAAAACTGGTCGAAGGATTTTATTCGCGCGCGTTACGAAAATACATTTGAAAATATGGGTAAGGTCAACTCATTTATATCCTACGGCCCCCAATGGGCACAGGCCAGTGCAGCTCCTTTTAATAGGTATAAAGGTTACACAACGGAGGGAGGTATAAACGCACCCTTTATTGTTTCCGGCAAAGGCATTCCTGCAACAGGGCAGGTTCATGACACCTATTTCACTGTTATGGATCTAGCGCCAACTTTTTATGAATTGGCAGGTATTAATTATCCCGGTCAGCTTGGTGCCAGTCAAACTATGCCACTTCTTGGAAAATCCATTCTACCCTATTTAAAAAATGAAACTCCATTTATTCACGATGAGAATTATGGAACGGGCTTGGAGCACAGAGGTCGAATATACTACCGTAAAGGGGATTGGAAAATAGTGCAACTGGAGGCGCCTTATGATGAAAACAAATTCCTATTGTTTGATTTAAAAAATGACCTTGGGGAGACTACAGACCTCTCAAAATCCCATCCTGAAAAGTTGGAAGAGCTAAAACTAGAATGGAAGAAGTTTGTGGACGATAACAAAATTGTCATTGGGAAATAAAAATCGAATATAAATTATGCGACATTTTACCCTCACTGCCACGGTCATCGTGCTCTTTATAGGTTGCGGCCAAAAAGAGAAGGTTGATCTCCTGTTGACCAACGGAAAAATTTGGACCGGGCACAAGACGAATCCATGGGCAACCTGGGTGGCGGTTAAGGATGAACACATTTACGCCCTAGGGAACAATGAAAAACCCTTTGTTGGTGAGTCAGCAAAAACGATAGACCTCGATAACAGACTTATGCTCCCAGGATTTAATGACTCGCACGTTCACTTTGCATCTGCAGGGCACTTACTACTCAACATCAATTTGCTCGATGTCAATAGCACCGACCGATTCATCGAAAATGTAAGAGAGACTACACAAAGACTGCCGGCAGGAAGTTGGATCACCCGTGGCGACTGGGGCGCCTACGAAGCATGGGCCATGGGGTCAGCAGGAGGAAAAAACAAATCACAATTTACTCCTCACCGCAATATGATCGACTCCGTCACCACCCAGCATCCGGTGCTGGTCACGCGATTTGATCGGAAGGTGGGGTTGGCCAACGCCCTGGCGCTTGACTTCCTGGGAATAGATTCGGAAAGCGGAGTATTGGAAGGCAGTTTGCTCGATGACGCGCTGGAGAAAATTCCGGAAAAATCATTTGATCAACTGCTGGCGGAATCCAAACGCGCGTTGGAAGAATGCCGCAAGTGGGGCGTCACCACCGTGCAAGACATGTCGCCTCCCAATCAACTGGATGTGTATAGAAAACTAAAAGAAAACGGTGAGCTAACCTGTCGCATTAATTTCAGCCCATCCCGGCTCATTGAGTATACCGAGATGAAAGAAAAAGGATGGGTGATCGATTGGTCGGATCAAAACCATCCCCAACCTGCAGGTGACGACTGGATAAGTTTCGGAACCATCAAAACGCACATTGACGGAATCATGGGAGCGCGCAGCGCACGATTTTATGAACCTTATAGCGACAACGATGTGGAAAATCGATTCTGGCGCGGAGGATGGCGCGAATTTTCCAAGGACATGCCCAGCTTCAAATCCATGATCCTGAGGGCGGACGAAGCCAACATCCAACTGCGCATTCATTCCATTGGGGACGAGGCCAACGCGATTCTGATCGACATACTGGACACACTCAACCTGGTGAATGGTGAAAAGCCAAGGAGGTTCAGACTTGTGCATGCACAAGTAATCAGTGAAAAAGACTTTCCCCGTTTGCAAAAGCACAAAATAGTGGCTGAGGTTCAACCCTTCCATGTCACCGATGATATGCGGTGGATGGAGGAACGAATCGGATATGAACGGTGCAAGGGAGCGTATGCCTTCAAAACACTCAAAGAGAATGGAGCGACACTGTCCTTCGGTTCCGATTGGCCCGGCACCAATGCTTCGTATTACCCCGTCAATCCGTTGTTTGGCCTCTACGCTGCGGTCACCCGGCAAACGGTGCACGGAGCCCCGGAGGAAGGATGGTTTCCGGAACAAAAACTGACGCTGGAAGAATCACTCAGGGCATATACTTACGGATCTTCCTTTGGTGCTTTTGAAGAAAGTAAAAAAGGATCAATCGAAAAAGGGAAGCTGGCCGACTTTGCCGTGTTGCATAGCAATATTTTTGAAACGAGTCCGGCCGAATGGCTGCAGACTGAGGTCGATTATACCATAGTCGGGGGGAGAGTGGTCTATCAACGCAACTGACCTTGGTGCATTGAACCTGCAAAACTAAACTTCACCTGGTGAATGACGTATTAATGGAATTGAAGTTCAATCTCCAAACCATGAAGTACCTGACTGCACTCATTGTTCTCCTTTACATGACTCCCGCTTGTGCTCAAAAAGTAAAGCGCTACGCACCTGAGCTGTTTCCCCCTGAAGTCTCAGGCGCTGTTTGCGGATTTAGCCACAACGGGCGCTTGATTTATTTTGTCAGGGAAGACACGCTGTCCGATAAGTTATTTATTTATCAGGCTGAGCGCAAAGGAAACAAATGGACGAATGAGCAACTCCTACCATTCTCCGGACAGCACAGTGACATGGGTGGAAGGCTGTCTCCAAATGGCAACAAGTTTTATTTTACCTCAGACCGCCCGGGAGGTTCATCACGGCAAAAAGATGAGTGGAACATCTGGGTCGCGACCAAAGAAAATGAATCATGGAGTACACCAACGCCATTGATGGAAGTGAACAGCAAAGGGAGTGAGTGCTGCCCGCTGCCGATGAAAGATGGTACCATCATTTTTTCAGGTGATCGCGGAAAGACCCAGGAATGGGCGATGTTTCAGTGGGACGGACAAGTAGAGACACCCATAGAAGCGCTCACCTACCGTTCAGGCTGGCAATGGCCATCCACATATGTGGAAAAAGAGAAGCTGCTCCTGTTCAACAGCATGAAACGACCAGACACCAAAGGCAGAGATGATATTTATGTTTCATTTTATAAAAACAATGGATGGACAACTCCTATCAATCTGGGTGAACCGGTCAACACGGCTGTCTACGAGGATGGCGCTATCCTTTCAACGGACGGAAAATACCTGATCTTTAATCAACATGAAACCGGAGCTACGCCTTCGCAGGTGAAGTACGTCAGGTGGGGGCCGGTTTTAAAGAAACTTAGAAAAACCCAGTCAAACATTTACTCCCTAAACCGATAGGTGGATTCGTAACTCCCCTTTCTTCCATCGTAGAACGTGATGTCGGTGATTTTCTTTACAGGATATTTCTTTTTGTGGTATTCGTAGCGGTAGGTTTCCGTTGATGTTACATTTCCCAAAGCATTTTTAACCACCATTTTACCCGGATTATTTTTTCTTAGTCTGATGAATGGGTTGATACCGATGACGTCAAAATATTCCTCTGAATTGATCATGTCGTCATAATCGCTGAAAACAAATTCTGAAAGCAGCCGGGCTTCAAGCCCATAAGAGGTATAGTAATACAATTTTTGCAAGGTAAGATTACCTTGACCATCATACGCGTAGGTTTCTTTTGCTACGGGTATTTCGCCTCCTTCTTCAGGGATATCCTGAAAAGTAATGATCTCGGCAAGGGAGCCGTCCGCGTTGTACAAAAAGTAGTGAAAGTCTGATTTGATCCCATTGACAAATTCATAGGTACGCGCTATCCGGCCGCCAGAAAACACGTATTCCATCCGCCATCCGGTGTCCGTATCTGACTCCCGGAGCTGACCCTGGTCATCATAGGAAAAATTGTGGACGCTCGTCATCTCGACACCATCCGGATACGTGGTGAGATACTGAATTTGTGTGAGCCTGCCGAGCGCGTCATGAACCAGGGTCTTGGTGAGGTCACCCTCCGTAAAGCTGTCAGGAATCAAATTTTCACCGATAGGCACCGGCTGAGGATGCTCATCGGCACAGGAAATCAACAAGAAAAGGGCACATGTAAAACCCAGCGATTTGAAAATATTCATAAAGATAAAAATCAGATGCAGGGTGAACGATTCCATGCTAAAATGGTTGTGGTCAACACCAAAAAAAAATCGCCAATGACCGGTATAGCAGAGGCCGGTTGGTGGTTAGGGATATAGGCTCCTTCTCCGTATTTTTAAAGCCCAAAATCGATGCTGCATGAAGTCGGAAACTGCTACCCGGGAGAAGAAAGAGAAAGAGGCGCCCAACCTGGCGGGCCACAGGGCGCCTGAGCCCTACAAGCCAAAAAATAAGGTACGCATTGTAACGGCAGCCAGTCTTTTCGATGGCCATGACGCAGCCATCAATATTATGCGCAGGATCATACAAGCCACAGGGTGTGAAGTCATCCACCTGGGCCACGATCGCAGTGTGGAAGAAGTGGTGAATACGGCCATTCAGGAGGATGCACAAGGGATCGCCATGACCAGCTACCAGGGCGGCCACAATGAATATTTCAAATACATGTATGACCTGCTGAAAGAAAAAGGAGCGTCACACATTAAAATATTTGGAGGCGGAGGCGGTGTCATTCTTCCCGAAGAAATAAAAGAATTAATGGATTACGGTATCACGCGAATCTATTCCCCGGATGACGGCCGCGCCATGGGATTGCAAGGCATGATCAACGACCTCGTCAAGCAGTGCGATTATCCATTGGGCGAATCGCTACACAATGAAATGGAATCATTGGAGAAAAAAAATCCACTGGCTATCGCCCGCTTGATTTCGGCTGCCGAAAACTATTTTGAAAAACATCAGGGCATTTTTGATGCCCTTCACAAAAAAGCAGAAAAGGCAAAAACTCCAGTCCTGGGTATCACCGGTACCGGTGGATCAGGGAAATCATCCACTGTAGATGAAATCGTAAGAAGATTTCTGATCGACTTTAAAGATAAAACCATCGGCATCATCTCTGTCGATCCTTCCAAACGCAAAACCGGTGGGGCGTTATTGGGCGATCGCATCCGCATGAATGCCATCAACCATCCGCGCGTGTTTATGCGTTCACTGGCCACACGCCAGTCCAACCTGGCGTTGTCGGCCTATGTTAAGGAAGCGGTGGCCATTCTCAAGGCCGCTGGGTATGACCTGATCATTCTCGAAACGTCAGGCATTGGCCAAAGTGATACAGAAATTCTTGATCACAGCGATGCCTCATTGTATGTCATGACGCCTGAATACGGGGCGGCTACACAACTGGAAAAAATCGACATGCTCGATTTTGCCGATGTGATTGCGCTGAATAAATTCGACAAGCGTGGTGCGTTGGACGCGTTGCGGGACGTAAAAAAGCAATACCAGCGCAACCACAATCTCTGGGATAAAAAACCGGATGACATGCCTGTGTTTGGCACGATCGCCTCACAGTTCAATGATCCGGGTACCAATCAACTTTATAAACACCTGATTGACACCATCGCTGCAAAAACGGGGATCGCCCTTAAGTCTACATTTGAAATCACCCGGGAGATGTCGGAGAAAGTTTTTGTGATCCCTCCCAATCGGACGCGTTACCTCAGTGAAATTTCCGAATCCAACAGGAAATATGACCAATGGGTAACCGAGCAGGCTGGCGTGGCGCAAAAATTATATGCCATCCGGAAATCAATTGAAACCTTAAAGGAATCATCCATTGATAATAAAGATCAGATTATTAAGGGGCTTGAAACGCAATACGAAAAAATCAACCTCAATTTCGATCCACACAACCAACAATTGCTGGATCAATGGCCTGAAAAAGTAAAAACATACAAAGACGCGTTATTCAAATTTAAAGTAAGGGACAAGGAGTTGTCGATTCAAACACATACGGAATCGTTGTCACACACGCAGGTTCCTAAGGTTTCGCTGCCGCGTTATGAAGCCTGGGGTGATTTGTTGAAGTGGTCATTGACAGAAAATGTGCCTGGAGAATTTCCCTATGCGGCAGGCATTTATCCTTTTAAAAGGGAAGGCGAAGATCCCACCCGCATGTTTGCGGGAGAAGGCGGACCGGAACGCACCAACAGGAGATTTCACTATGTGAGTTTGTCTACACCGGCCAAACGATTATCCACCGCCTTTGATTCAGTGACCCTGTACGGCAATGATCCGGACTATAGACCCGATATCTATGGTAAAATCGGAAACTCAGGCGTGGCTATTTGCTGCCTTGACGATGCAAAAAAGTTGTATAGTGGATTTAACCTGGCTGATCCGCGCACCTCTGTTTCCATGACCATCAATGGCCCTGCCCCGATGCTGCTGGGCTATTTTATGAATGCAGCCATCGATCAGCAATGCGAGATATACATCAAGGCCAACGGGCTGGAAGATGAAGTCAATAAAAAAATTGAGTCCTTATACAAGGGCGAAGAGCGGCCCTCCTACCAGGGGCCATCGCCTAAAGGCAATGATGGACTGGGATTGATGTTGTTGGGGGTAACTGGCGATCAGGTATTACCAGCGGATGTCTATGAAAAAATTAAGAAGGAGACATTGTCGCAAGTACGTGGCACAGTGCAGGCAGATATTCTCAAAGAAGACCAGGCGCAGAATACCTGTATTTTCTCCACGGAATTTGCACTTCGCCTGATGGGTGACGTGCAACAATATTTTATCGAAAAAAATGTGCGCAACTTCTATTCGGTTTCCATTTCAGGTTACCACATTGCAGAAGCAGGCGCCAATCCTATCACACAACTTGCCTTTACCCTGGCGAATGGATTCACATATGTCGAGTACTACCTTAGCCGGGGAATGGATATCAATGCTTTTGCTCCTAACCTTTCCTTTTTCTTTTCGAATGGTGTCGATCCCGAGTACGCGGTAATTGGCCGGGTGGCCAGAAGGCTGTGGGCCAAGGCCATGAAGAATAAATATGGTGCCAACGCGCGCAGCCAGATGCTTAAATACCATATACAAACTTCGGGACGATCACTACACGCCCAGGAAATCGACTTCAATGATATAAGGACTACCCTTCAGGCACTTTATGCCATTTATGATAATTGCAATTCTCTTCATACCAATGCGTACGATGAGGCCATCACGACACCTACAGAGGAGTCAGTACGCAGGGCAATGGCCATACAATTGATCATCAACAAAGAGTTGGGCCTTGCCAAGAATGAAAACCCTTTGCAGGGCGCCTTCATCATCGAAGAGCTGACCGATCTGGTGGAGGAAGCCGTGCTGGTGGAGTTTGATCGCATCACCGAGCGCGGTGGTGTGCTTGGTGCGATGGAGACCATGTACCAGCGAGGCAAAATACAGGAAGAAAGCCTGTACTACGAAACGTTGAAACACACAGGCGAGTACCCCATTGTAGGTGTTAATACATTCCTCAGCTCAAAGGGTTCGCCAACCATCATTCCTCAGGAGGTGATCCGCGCGACTGTAGAAGAAAAGGAGTACCAGATCACCATGCTAAAAAACCTTCATAAATTCCAGGGAGAAAAATCAGCCATGCACCTTGACAAGGTTCAGCAAGCTGCCATTCAGAATAAAAATATCTTCGAGGGGCTGATGGAGGCCACCAAGTATTGTTCCCTGGGACAAATCACCAGGGCGCTATTTGAAGTGGGGGGTCAATACAGAAGGAACATGTAGATTCAATCTTGATTTTTGAATCTTTAATCAATTAAGGTGAAACACGTCCTTTGATTTTTCGGCCTCCATGACCAGGCGCGTCTGGTAGCGGAGCCTCGAAAACAGAAATGATTTTTTCTTATCGTCATCGGCCTCGACAAATTTCAGCCGATCCTGGTTGTCCAGGCTGAGCTCATTGGCAATGTGAAACATTGACGTCACGTCACTCACGCGTGAAATCATCAGCAATTTAAGGTAAGCTTCAAACTCATTCCTAAGCGCTTTGGCGGCAGGTCGTTTCAAGTCCACATTCCACTTTTCCACATCCCCACCCGGATAAAGTTTGTCCCGGTAGGTTCTCTGCATGGTATTCATAGAAAAGAGATCCACGCACTTTACAATAATGTCGGACTCTCCGCCCGGAAACCTTTTAATGACACTCTCCAGCTTAACGATTGATCCCAGTTTCCTTTTGTTGCTGGTATGGTTAAAAAAAATGCCGAACGAAATATCCCTCTTTTCTGCGTCTTCCAACAATTGGCGATAACGTGGTTCAAAAATGTGTAAGGGTACCATTTCACCCGGAAGGGGAAATATCGCCAGGGGAAATATGGGTATCTTGATAAGGTCTGTCACTGCTTAGTTAACATAAAAGTAGTGCAAAAGTTACAGTTTCAATACTGAATTAAATAATGGGGTTTGCAATTATAGTGCGCTTGAATGAGTTGGTCTCCGCCCAGGAACCCCAGACACACCAGAAAGGAGAAGCCAGCAATCTCACCACCCAGCCGCTTCACCAATTGTCCCGTGGCGTGGGCAGTGCCGCCTGTTGCCAGTAAATCATCGTGAATTAATACTTTCCATCCCGCCTTGATGGCATCCTCATGCATCTCGATGGTAGACGTACCATACTCCAGGGCGTAGGACGCGCTGATCTTCTTGTAGGGGAGTTTCCCTTCTTTGCGAACCGGAATAAAGGGGACGGACAATTCCTGTGCAAGTAAAATCCCGAATAGAAACCCGCGCGCTTCAATGCCGGCCACCGCATCGACCGAAGCATTCCTACAGTGATCCGCCAGGCTGGTCACAATTTCTCTAACTACCTGCGGCTGCTCCAGAAGCGGTGTAATATCCTTAAACACAATACCCTTTTTGGGAAAATCCGGCACATCACGGATCAGGATTTTAATCCTCTCGGCTAGTTGCATGGAACAATAATAATTAATTTCAGGCGGATTAAATGTGAATCAATTATGAAAAGTGTCACAAGGATGATTGAGGATGAGCTGTACGTTTCTACTAATGAGATGGGGCATGAGGTAACAATTGACATGCGGGACGCCAGCAGGAAAAAAAATCAATCGCCAGTTGAAATACTTCTTTCTGCATTGGGTGCTTGCGGAGCGGTGGACATTGTACTGATGTTAAAGAAAAGAAAAAAGACCATCACCCATTTTACGACAGAAGTAGACGGCACCCGAAGGGATGAACATCCCAGGTCGTTTACCAAAATTCATTGTCTTTTTAATATCACCTCACCCGATGTAACAGAGGAGGAACTTCAAAAGTTGGCCAGGCTATCGTTAGAAAAATACTGCTCAGTAGCTGATAGCCTAAAGGCGGAGATTACTTTGGGTGTGAGTGTCACCCGGCCCTAGACAATCCTTCCATCCAATATGACCTGATCGATGAGTTGGCTGCCGAAGCTATATGGAATGTAGCCAAACGATGGAATCGGTTTGGTAATACAAAGGTTGGCCACTTTCCCCCTGGTGATACTCCCATGGGTGTCAAGAATTTCTAGAGCCGCAGCCGTGTTGATCGTCACCGCGTTAAATGCCTCCCCTGGCGTCATTCTCATTTTAACGCATGCCAACGCCATCATCAACGACATGTTCCCCGAAGGAGCGCTCCCCGGATTGTAATCAGATGCCACCGCCAGCGGCAGTCCGGCATTGATCATTTCCCTGGCCGGTGGAAACGACAGGTTTAGAAAAAACGCAGCTCCCGGCAGGGCGGTCGGGATTGTCGTGCTTTTCTTCAGCGCTTCTATTTCCTCTGCTCCAATGTTCTCGAGGTGGTCTACGCTTATCGCATTGACTTTCACGCCTGCCTGCACACCACCCGATCGGTGAAGTTGATTGGCGTGAATGCGCGGGCGCATTCCATATTTCCTTCCTTCTTCTGCAATTCGCACTGTTTCCTCAGGCGTAAAAAAACCCTCCTCGCAAAATACATCGGTGTAGTCGGCCAGCCGCTCCTCGGCAACGGCAGGAATCATCTCGTGGATAATAAGTTTAACGTAGTCACCTTTGGTTGTGCTCTTTGGCACGGCATGCGCACCAAGGAATGTTGTCTTGACCAGCAAGGAGGTGTTTTCTCCAATCCGTCTCGCCACGCGAAGCATTTTGATTTCATCCCGCACCGTTAATCCATAACCGCTTTTGATTTCGACAGCTCCTGTCCCCGTTTTAATAATCTCGTTGGCGCGCTGAAGCGACCGTTCATACAGTTCGTCTTCCGACATGGCCTGAAGCTTCGCTGCCGAGTTGAGAATTCCACCGCCTTTTGCAGCGATCTCTGCGTAGGTGGCGCCTTTAATTTTCATCACAAACTCCTCCTCCCGGCTGGCGGCAAAAACGAGGTGGGTATGCGAATCTACAAAGGACGGCAGCACAAATCTTCCTCGCGCGTCAATTTGATGTCCGGACTGGGTAGCTGGAATGTCTTTCATGCTTCCGAAGTCCGCGATCCGGTTACCCTCGATAGCCACGTAGGCATCACTTAAAATGGGCAAATGGCCCATGGCCTCTCCTGCCAACACCCCCGGAGTGCTGTCGCGAACTTGAACTAAACCTTTACAATTTGTGATGAGTATATCCCAGGACATCAGGAATACTATTTACCAAAGGATTCAACTTTGTAATCCAGATTGGTTCCAAAAACAGGGAAGCTGATTTTGAACATGGCAAAAAATGAATGGCCCTTAAAACTGGGGCGATAACCCAGCTCACCCCCGTAGGACCAGCTCAGGGTGCGGTTAAATTTGCCATCAATCCCCAGGCGGAATCCGATAGGGCTCGTCTTAATGGCATCGGTTGAATATTCCGTACTCAAATACTGGACCGGGTCAACGTTCAATGCCGGAGAATAGAGAATATCAAAAAATAAGGTAAGCATTCCATCATCCACCGCCTCCTCGTAGTTATCAAAGCTCACCGCTACGTTGCGAAACCATGAAATGGAGCTTCCTATATACAAGCCAGATGCCGATATATTGCTGAATACCCTGACGTCCTGAGTCCGTCCAACGTTATCGACATAGGTGGCTGGCATTCCCACACCTTCTGTGGTCACCAGATCGGCATAGGTCAAATCTTGCCTGTCCATCACGCGATTCAAATCTGCAGCTGAACTCCAGAAAATTCCTCCCAACCTTGCGCCATATATCTTACGAACCTTTGCGGCAACTTCGGCTGTAAGCGGAACACGCCCCGCCCATTTGTTACCCTTATAGCTTTTTTTGTAAAGAACCATTTTCGTTTTGGATGGCTCTTCGGCATCCTTGAAATGATAGGTTCCCCCTAACTCGATGCAGCTAAAACTTTTCGGCTGACCAGAGGTCGTGGCGTTTTTGGATGCCAGATCATTGTTCAAGTCGAAAAATACACCACTATATGGCTTTCTGAACGATGCCCTGAAATCAGCTTTATTTTGGTAGTAATAGGCTGCTTCGATTCCAAATCCTGCATTCACATTGGTGGCAAAGGCCTCGCCATAGAGTGGCTGAAAACCAACAAATAGTTTGTTAACGCCATACGGTTCATCATACAATTCTTCGTACGTCACCGCGGTTTTGTCCGTGCGCTCCCCTTGTGCCAAGGCCGCAAGACAGCCTGTTGTCATCAATAATCCAATGAATATCTTTAGTCTCATGACCGGTTAAAGCATAAAGGTAACAAAAACGAGCATTCTGCTTATGCGAAGCTATTAGCCATTCGCGTTATTAAATGGATAAAGTCTGAAAAATAATAAAAAGTGCAATCCATATGCTCTTTGTGTAAGGATTTCAGCCAATCGGTATAAATTAATTGATCGCTGCTCCTTCTATAAAAACTACTTCGCCACCCCTGAATTGGACAAATGGGACGAACTGGTTGGACCGGGACTGGCTGTAGTCATATCCTTTGAACAAGTAGCCGGGAACAGGAGGGCTTTCCCTCAGCCCATCCTGAAAGTAGACTCCATACTTTTTCAAACAATTACCCACAAACCACATAAACTCATAACCGACCTTTGAGAATTCCGAGGGAAGTGTACCGTGTCTGCGAATAAATTCTTTCCTAAACGTCTTAAAGTTAGGGTTGGAAGGTGAAGCATAAGTGGGTGCCGCCATGGTGAGTCGAAGGCGTTCATAAGTCGCGAAATTTGCGGCCGCATTATTTAACCATGTTTCATTACCCACGATGATGGTAGAGTCTGCACGCGTATCTACACCGCTTATTACTTTGGTATAAATAATCGGATCGTCAGAGGCGACAAACACACTTCCAATACTGTCTCGCTTAAGTTCAAACTCAATTGGGTTTTTGAATTCATCATATTCCACCGGTGTGGCCAATTTCTTAAAAATGTCCGCACTGTTATCTTTCAATACGCGTTCAGCCCAAATGATGTTAAGGCCTAATTCTCTTCCCCGCGCCAAAAAACTTTTGGCCACCACCGAATCCTTGGCAGCTTCACCAAAGAAAACCATGCAATATTTATTGAAAACATTTTTTGAGATCCACTCCGCAGACCGGATACCTATCGTCTCATTGCTGGGCTGCAACAATAACGCAAATGGGTTCTCTCCCAAAAAATCTGTGTTATTTGAAACCGGGCTGATCATGTTAATTTTATTGCTGACGGAAAAGTCCTGCACGATCTTCATTTGGTTTTGAAACAATGGACCCACCAGCAGATCAGTGTGCTTCAGTTCAGAAAGTTCCAGCAAACTTTCAGTGGCGGTCAAACTACGCTCTGTGTCGTAGGATCGCAGGTCGATTTTTATTCCTTGTTTGGCCAGCGTATCCCGCGCCATTTTCATCCCAAGATATAAATCCAAAATGCTTTGATTTACCTTGGTAGCTGTGGTTGGCTCCAACGTTTTCGCCAAGAAAGGAAAAAGTAGCGAAACCACATATTCGTCCTTGAACACGTTGACAGGTTTTAACGAAGAAGCAAATTCCTCTCTGTTTAACCTGAACTTTGTCAAAAGAGAGTCAAGTAGTTTACCATCCTGCTCCAGAAATGGTTGCCGGGCGATTGCCTTTGCCAAGGCCTTGCCAACCACCGCGTCTTCCGCATGTTCTTCCCACATCATACGCATGGTTTCAACATCCTCAATCGCGTATAGGTAATGCTCCTTCATTTTAGTCACTTCGTATTGGGCGGACAGGGATGGGAACTCCTTCAAAACCTGCATGGCCTGAAAATATTGGCGCTGGTCGAAATAGATTTTGGCAAGCCAGAGGCTTACTTCCTGTTGTTGATTCCAATCGGGATAAAGCTGCCGTATCTGCAAAAGCATGTCTTTTGCCACTGATGCAAATTTCTGGTGATAGGCTGACAGCGCATAATAAAAAGAGGCGTACTCCACGTATGGGTTATTCCTGTCGTAAACCGTCAATGGTTTGAATGCCTCCATAGCAAGGCTATAACGATCCTCATCGAAAAATTCTCTCGCTGTTTTGTACTGACGTCTGTGATCTTGCGCCTGAACGCTGATGAGCGTACATCCAACGAAAACGATAAACAACAAAAGGTTTCTATTTCTGTTCATAGACCTGAATCAGCATTTACTCCCATTCGATGGTGGCCGGAGGTTTAGAACTAATATCATAAACCACACGGTTAACTCCTTTCACTTTATTTATTATCGCAGACGACACATTGCTTAAAAAGTCGTAAGGTAAGTGCGACCAATCTGCGGTCATTCCATCTATGCTTATCACCGCCCTTAATGCAACCACACTTTCGTATGTACGCTCATCGCCCATCACACCCACAGACTGAACCGGCAGCAACATCGCCCCTGCCTGCCAAACTTTGTCGTATAGATCATGTTCGCGGAGGCCTGAAATAAATATATGATCTACTTCCTGCAATATTCGCACCTTCTCAGCCGTAATATCACTTAATATACGAATTCCCAATCCGGGTCCCGGGAACGGGTGTCGCCCAAGAATCACAGGATCTATTCCCAACGTTTTACCAACCAATCGAACCTCATCTTTGAACAACGTATTGAGCGGTTCCACAATTTTCATTTTCATTTTCTCAGGAAGCCCTCCCACATTGTGGTGTGATTTAATCGTCACAGAGGGTCCGTTGACGGATACCGACTCGATCACATCCGGATAGATCGTACCCTGACCCAACCAGGATACGTCCGTGATCCGGTGCGCCTCTTCATCAAAAACATCAATGAATGTTTTACCAATGGCCTTTCGTTTCGCTTCCGGATCCGTCAAGCCTTTAAGCGCGGTGTAAAATTTTTCTTTTGCATCGACTCCTGTCACATTTAACCCCATGCCGTGATAAGACTTAAGCACCTGCTCAAATTCGTTCTTTCTTAGCAGTCCGTTGTCGACAAAAATGCAATACAGGTTTTTGCCGATAGCCTGGTGTATCAACGTGGCCGCAACAGTCGAGTCCACACCACCCGAAAGGGCCATTACCACTTTATCATTCCCAATTTTTTTCTTAATCTCTGCAACGGTCGATTCCACGAATTGATCTGGTGTCCAATCTTGTTTGCACCCGCAAATGTGCACGACAAAATTGCGAAGCAGATTTTTGCCATCGGTGGTATGGGTTACCTCGGGATGAAACTGAATGGCATAATGCTGTTGCTTTTTGTGGACGAAAGCCGCCACTTTCACCGAAGGCGTACTTGCAATTATTTGATATTCATCCGGAAGCGACGCAATCGTATCCGAGTGCGACATCCAAACCTGGGAATCCTGGGAAACTTCCTTGAGCAATTCATTGTGATGATCCACCGAGGTTAGCCTGGCCCGGCCGTATTCTCTCATCTGGGATGGCTGCACTTCTCCTCCGCTTTTTTGCGCCATCATTTGTGCGCCATAACAAACGCCCAAAACCGGAACGGATCCAAAGACGGACAGGTCAACATCAGGAGCGCCCTGATCCCTGACCGAACAAGGACTCCCGGAAAGTATCACTCCTTTGATAGCTGAAGTAATGGAAGGAACGTGGTTAAAAGGGTGAATTTCACAGTACACATTCAACTCGCGAACCCTGCGGGCAATGAGCTGCGTGTACTGAGAACCGAAGTCAAGAATCAATATCTGGTCAGGCATGCTGCAAAAATAACCCGATCCCCGCAGAGAACAAGGACTGGCCTTGCATAACTGATTTATTTGGAACTCACCAATCGAGGATAATTATCCCCACCTGAATTCCCATGCTGTTAAAAGCGTCCAGGCCCAAATCTTCACTTTTTGCGGACGAGTAATCATAGTGGATCGCGGCTTGAAAAGCCCATCCTGAATTCTCCTTAAGTCGATAAAGTATGCCTGCATGGGGTTTCACCAGGACTCCCCAACTGTCGCCCTGATTGGAATACACATTGAAAAATTGACGATAGCTTATGTACGATGCGCCAATGCCAAATCCAGCATAGGGCATGAACTGTTGTTCTGTTTTAAAAAAATAATCACCACTCAGCGTAAGCCCATAAACATATGCATAATTGAAAAGGTCTGTGGTGATGGCGCTTGTGCCGTTGGTATACGTCTGCCTTGGCTTGTGCCTGGTATAGGTGGTGTTGCTAAAATCAATTCCGCCAAATACTTTTTCATTGATCATTTCCCGGTAGCCAAAACGAAATCCGCGCGCTGAAAGGTTGTTTACATAATTGGTGTTGGACAGAGGCACACTGATGTCCCACGCCAGGGAGTACGTTTTATCAAAGTACTGCCCTTGTGCCACGCCTGATAACCCAACTATGCCCGCTGCGATTAGACCCAGTAGTCTCATATTATCTTTTTAGGCTCGGGGTTTGCAAAAAGGCCTGATCGACAGCCTCAAGGGATTTCGGAAAGGGATCAACCGAAGAGATGATGTCGCCAATATAGCAACTCCACACCACCCGGAACTGGTTCGATGTGTTCTTCTTTTTTAGATCGGCCAATTGCAAAATAAGCAAGGCAGAGTTCGATGCATAGGTGTTCACAACCGGGTAATAATATCCATAGTATGGGGAATAAAATCCGCCACCATAGCGTGGATAAGAAATGGTTTGGAAAACGTTGAAGTCATTGACGATGAATGCCGTAACACCAAGGTCGGGATTTTGACTCTTGTTCACCCTTGAATAGCCCCGGCTGGTAAGGTTGCTATTGATCTTAGATGTAACTGCCCTGGCATACTCGCCAAGTATGAGCGTATCCCGAATATTATTGGAGATCAGCCCCAGTGTGTCAAGTGTCAAAGTGTACGTGGCGTAGGCACTAAAGTTGGCGGTCTCGTCATAGTCCGTTTGAACTACCAAATCCTGATTAAGCTCGCTGTCGCTCGGTACCGGCTGACATCTGATGAGCATACCAACAATGGCCACTCCAAAAATGATCGAACGAATCATATCCCCTTAAACGAAAAATCATTCCAAAAGTATATGCGAATGGACGCAGAAATTTGCGCGGAGTGAAATTAACCCGGGTGTATCTATTTCGTCAGCGTATAACAACGCTCCTTGAGATAATTTCCCGCGTCATCTTCTCCCGCGTAAAACGCCTTGGCCAGCAATTTGCAGCCTTCCTCTTCGCGGTCCAATTCCAGCAGTGCTATCCCTTTATAAAACTGAGCATCTAGGTTTTCCGGATCCAATCTCAGGGCCACGTCCAGGTACTTCAGGGCCATTTCGTTATTGCTCTCCTGCAAACTGAAAGACCCTCCATACAAATAGGCTGGCAAATAGGTCGGCTCCATTTCTATCGCCTTGTTGATTGCCGCAAAAGCGTTATCGATTTCATGCAGGTTATAGTAGGCAAAGCCCAGATACGTCTCCACTTCCGAATCGTCCTGAATAGATTTGACATAAAGCAAATCCTCCTTCACCTTCTGAAATTCGCCCGAGCTAAGATAAAGTCCCGACCGCCACTTGATAAGGCCTGGGTCACCCGGCTGAATTTCCAGTGCGCGATTCAGTGAAATTAACTGATTCTCTACATCGTCACTTTCCCTATATATAAATGCCTTGAGCAAGTGTGCCTGAAAAAGGGTTGGGAACTCGGCAAGAAAGGTGCTGATATCATTCAGCGCGGCTTCAAATTGTCCGTTGCTGTAATAGCCAACGGCTCTTTTGTAAAGCGGGGTGTACGCCTCCTTACTTTTTAATTTGGAAAGTTTGATGGCCTTCGAGTAGCGCTTGATGGCGCCCTCGTAATCCTGGCGATTCATCAATGTATCTCCTTCAATTTCCCATTTCTTCCATTTTGGTTCCTGCGCCCGGGCGGCAAGGATTACAATGAAAAAAATTACGGGAAGGAGAAAATATCTAGGCATTCGTAGCGACTCTGTTTCGATCACGTTTGCGATCGTTCTCATTGAGGTAAATCTTTCTTAGGCGGATCGATTTTGGAGTTACTTCAACATACTCATCGGACTGAATGTACTCCAACGCTTCCTCCAGGGAAAACTTGATGGCAGGCGCGATCTTCATCTTCTCATCGGACCCAGAGGCGCGCACGTTACTTAATTTTTTCGTTTTGGTGACGTTGACCACAAGGTCACCGCTACGGCTGTGCTCACCGATTACCTGACCTTCATACACGGGGTCGCTGGGATTAATGAAAAACTTTCCTCTATCCTGCAGGTTGTGCAAGCTGTAAGGAATGGCTTCTCCCATTTCCATACTGATCAACGAACCATTGATCCTTCCGGGTATGGCTCCCTTGTAGGGTTGGTACTCCTTGAAGCGGTGAGTCACAATGGCTTCTCCCGCAGTCACGTTCAATAAATAACTTCTCAGTCCAATAATTCCCCGCGAAGGCATAAGGAATTTAAGAATCATTCTGTCTGCCTTTGGCTCCATATTGATCATCTCGCCTTTCCGCACAGAAACGATTTCAATCGCCTTGCCAGAAACATCCTCAGGCAAGTCAATGGTTAGCTCCTCAATAGGTTCGCAACGCACACCGTTCATTTCTTTGAAAATCACCTGAGGCTGACCAATCTGCAATTCGTATCCCTCCCTGCGCATGGTTTCTATCAATACCGACAAATGAAGCACACCACGTCCGAATACAATAAAACTGTCGGCTGAATTGGTCTCCCCCAACCGCATGGCCAAATTCTTTTCCAACTCTTTGTACAATCGGTCTTTGATATGGCGAGAGGTCACAAACTTTCCCTCTTTTCCATAAAAGGGGGAGTTATTGATGGTGAAAAGCATACTCATGGTAGGCTCATCAATGGCGATGCTCTTCAGGGCCTGCGGATTATCCACATCGGCAACGGTGTCGCCAATCTCGAAACCTTCAAGTCCCACAATGGCAGCAATCTCTCCTGCCTTCACGACCTCCACTTTTTTCTTATCAAAACCTTCGAAAATATAAAGCTCTTTAATCCGGCTTTTGACGATACCGGACTTGTCTCGTTTTACCAACGCAATAGCCTGCCCGGGTTTTAACTCCCCCCGATGCACCCGGCCTATGGCCACCCGGCCGATATAGGACGAGTATTCAAGGGAAGTGATCATCATTTGGGTTGCGCCTTCCTCTACATTGGGAGGCGGTATGTGCTCAATGATGCCCTCCAAAAGAGCGGTAATATCTTCGGTTGGCTTTTTCCAATCATCGCTCATCCATCCCTGCTTGGCAGACCCGTAAAAAGTGGGGAAGTCCAATTGCTCCTCGGTGGCATCGAGGGAAAACATGAGATCAAAAACCGACTCATGCACTTCATCGGGGGTACAATTTTTCTTGTCCACCTTGTTTATCACCACGATTGGCTTTAATCCAAGTTCAAGGGCTTTTTGCAACACAAAACGGGTCTGTGGCATGGGTCCTTCAAAGGCATCAACCAGCAACAGGCAGCCATCGGCCATATTTAGCACGCGCTCCACTTCACCGCCAAAATCGCTGTGGCCCGGAGTATCGATCACATTGATCTTATAGTCTTTATAGCGAACGGAGACGTTTTTCGCCAAAATTGTAATCCCGCGTTCACGCTCAAGGTCATTGCTATCCATGATCAGTTCACCCGGCTTTTCGTGGTCTTTAAAAAGGTGTCCGGCATGCAATAATTTATCCACCAAAGTGGTTTTCCCGTGGTCTACGTGGGCAATAATGGCAATATTTCTAATTTTATTAACGTCCATAAACAGCGATAATGCTCCTGCAATTTTATTTAAGGGCGCAAAGATAGAGTTAATCCCAAAATTGTCATTAGAAATCGGCAACCTTATTGACGATTCCTTGCAGGAATGCCAGGATTAACCCTGGCATCGAAAATGAGATCTAACCTTTGTCATCAAAACCTACAGTTCTCATTTTCAATCGATCAGCACAAGTACAAAAAGCCATGGGGCTTTTTGGGTTAATTTGACGATTAGTTAAATCCGGGCCGATTCCGCGCTTAATATTTTTAACTGCGGAAGCGCAAAAAAGTTCCCATGGGCAGGTGTCTCAAAGAGCGCGTTTTAAGATAAAACTCGCCAAACTCAGGCGACTCATCCTTAAAATGGGTTTGCACCACGTTAAGGCCAACTTGCGCAGACAGACCCACCGCATACATGCTCAAAATAAAGAACCTGTTTTTTTTCACCAGCAATTCACTGCTCAGCTGAACCAACTCATTGAGTTTATCTTGCAGCATCCACTTCTCTCCATCCGGCCCGCGTCCGTATGGCGGAGGATCCATAATTATTCCATTGTATTGGTTGCCGCGCTTCACTTCGCGTCTCACAAATTTCAGGGCATCCTCGTACACCCATCGTATGTCTTTTTGATGGTTAAGTTGCATATTCTGGTTGGCCCAATTCAGTCCCGGCCTGGAGGAATCCACATGCGTCACATCCGCCCCGGCCATCCTGGCAACCACAGATGCGGCACCGGTATAGGCAAAAAGATTTAACACTTTAGCCTCCTCTCCACTCCAGTCAGCTATCGTCCTGAAAATAAAATCCCAGTTATCACCTTGCTCGGGGAACACACCAACATGACCGAAACTTGTAAGGGCCAGTCGTAAAGAAAGTGAAAGCCCCTTATGCTTGTAAGCAATATTCCAGCTGTCGGGCATCTTGGTTTTCTTTTTCCAGCCGCCATTGGTGTCATCACCAAATCGAAATTTATCTTTTTGTTCGCGATGAAAATGTGCATCGGCTTTTTGCCATTCACCCCCATCGAAAAATGGCTCCCAAATGGCCTGAGGCTCGGGCCTGATGAGCGTGTATTTCCCAAATCGCTCCAGTTTTTCAAAATTACCAGAATCGATCAGCTCATATTCTGTCCAGCCCGATGGATGATTCATTTGCATAAGTCGAAACTATACCTGTTCGTGTTTTTAAACGGCCCGTCTTAATGTAAATGAGAACGTAGAACCCTTGCCCGGCTCGCTCTCCACGCTCACCGTTCCGCCATTCTTATCAACGAATTCCTTCGTTAGCAGGAGTCCAACACCCATTCCTTTTTCACTGGCCGTTCCCGATTTCGAAAAATGACTCGTAGAGTCAAACAATTTTGGAATTTCATCCTGACTTAGCCCGATCCCTGAATCCCTGATTGAAACCTTTATGAAATTTTCGCAACTGCTGTTTTCAACGACAATCGACCCATGCTCCCGGCTGAACTTGATGGCATTTGAAATCAGATTCCGCAAAATCAACCGCACATGGTTAGGATCGGCAACAACTTGCAATTGCGTGGTGATCTCATTTTTGAGTTTTATTTTTTTTGTCTCCGCGGCATTTTTATACAGCTCGAGAACCTCTGAAATAATACTCCTGAGCTCAAAACTTTCAGGGTTTACATTCAGCCCCTGAAGCTGCGATTGTGTCCATTGCAGTAGGTTCCCCAGATCTTCATAAACCGAATCCAACTGGTTGCTGATCCGCGAAGTGAGACTTCCAAATTCCTCTTTAGAAACATTTCCCGATTGAGCAATATTCAGCATACCGCGCAGACTGGAGAGCGGGCTTCTGATGTCGTGGCTTATAATGGACAGTAGTTTGTCCTTCGTTTTATTGATACTCCCTAACTGGGCAGCCTGCTGTCCCACCTTAATCGTCTTATGCTCAAGTTCCTGGTTGACCTTCTTTATCTTTCTGTTGCTATAAAAAAGGATGACGGCAATGGTGATACCCAGTACAAAACAGCCCACGTAAAAAGAAGTCCACGCTTTTTGCCTTTCAAATTCCTCCTCCTTAATCTTTGCATTCTGCGTCAGCAGTTCAATTTGAGATTGCTTCAGTTCCGACTCAAATTGCGCGGAGAGCAGCGCCAACTGTTCGCTGTTACGTTGATTAATCAGGCTGTCGTGCACGGCCAAATGCCTCATCAGGTATTCGAGTGCAAGGCCAACGTTGTTTCTCGCATAGTTAATGTCAGAGATAAGTTTGTAAGTTCTTTCCAACTCATCGGCATAGCCATTCTTCTTCGCCATCTCCACATTTCTCATAAGAATTTCTATGGCCTGACCGTATTTCTTTTGTTTGGTATACACCTTTCCTATTCGGTGCATCGTGGAGGTCTGGATAAAGTAATTATTTGTCTCTTCACTGATGCGCATGCTTTCCGTAAAGTGCCTCATCGCAAGGTCCATGTTGCCCTGCTCGTAGGCAACATCCCCTAAGATCCTGTAGGTGAACGCAGGCAGGTAACCTTGCCGGTTGTCCCGGCTACTTTCCAGAGCGTAGTAGGCGTAAAATTGCGCAGAGTCGGTATTTTTTAGTCCCAGGAAGGAGAAGGCTACATTGTTTAAACTTCGCACGCTGGTTTCTGTATCACCTAGCCTCGAAGAGATGATATGTGCCGTTTTGAATCGATCGATCGCCTCCTGAAACTGCGCCTTTTCATAACTTATCGCCCCCACATTATTCAAGCACCTGGCGATAGCGATCGAATCATTCAATTCCTCTGTAATTTTCAGCGCACGTTGAGACAACTCAAACGCGTTTGAATAAATGCCTCTTCGGTAGTAAATCCACCCAAGATTTTCCAGCGCCAGGCCAAGACCTTTCTGGTAGTCAAGTTTTTCAGCCAACGATTTTGCTTCCATCCCATACCTGGACGCCTCGTAGACATTGCGCTCACGCATTTTTGTCACAATGCTGTTGAGGAGATCAACACGTGATTCGTCCTGAGGCATCGGCTCCAGCATGGTGACAAGCGTATCCAGCCCTTGTCCCTGCAAACCCAAAGAACATAAGAAAAAAAAACCAGCAAAAATTAAATTAAAGCGCATCAGCCCAAAATAGCACAGAATTATCCAAATTTTACAAATCTCCATCCTTTATATGAGAAAAGGAGAAATAGTAATAGTTTACATGTACCATTAGTTAGCAAAATGCTCAATTTTCTTTGATGAACGCGATAATCACCAGCCATCACAACCTCCGGATAAAGCAACTCCTTTCTCTTGACAAAGCCCGGGCCAGAAAAAAACTCAATCAGTTTTCGATTGAAGGACTCAAAGAACTTATACTCGCAAAAAATGCCGGCTACACTATTGAAAGTATTTTCTATTGTGCAGAATTGGCAGACGAAAAACTTCTCTTCAAGTCCTTTGAAAAAGATCGCCTTGTAGCCGTAAGTCAAAGCGTTTTTGAAAAAATTGCTTATCGGGAAACGACAGGCGGAGTGATTGCCATCGCAAATCAAAAACCAAATCAGCTTTCCGCCTTGCGCATCAACCAAAATCCTATGCTATTGGTCGCTGAGTCAATTGAAAAGCCCGGAAATCTGGGCGCAATGTTAAGGACGGCTGATGCAGCCGGAGTGGATGGGGTAATTTGCTGTGATCCGGAAACCGATTTGTACAACCCCAATGTGGTTCGCTCCAGCATCGGCTGCATCTTCACGAACCAAATTGCTACGGCCAGTACGGAGGAGACCATCGAATGGTTGAAGAAACGTCAGGTCAAAATCTATTGCACTTACCTTGACGGGTCCATTCCCTATACTGCGGCCAATTTCAACCAACCTTGCGCGATCGTTATGGGAAGTGAGGCGCGAGGGCTTTCTAAAAACTGGATCGATAATGCCGATGCGAATATTGTTATTCCCATGTTTGGTAAAATTGATTCCATGAATGTTTCCGTATCGGCAGCCATCGTGGTATTTGAGGCGTTGCGACAAAGGAAGAGCAAATAAATCAAGGACGCTTTTTATTGCCAGATGACGACCTGCCTTCGAAGCCGTCTCCCACGCATTTGCTTTGCAATTAATTCTTGCTGATGCCGGGATCGCGTTTTAAAAACTCCTCATACAATCGCGTTTGCCTCGTCTCCATGGGCATCAGCCATCCATCGATGAACACATGGGTGACCTGTGTTTTGGTCTCCATCGGATCGCCATCACAAACGAAGAGCGTGGCACTCTTGCCTTTTTCGATGGATCCCAGTTGATCGCTCACGCCAAAAATTTCTGCCGGGACGATCGTAATGGCGCGTAGTGCATCTTCTTTGCTCATTCCGTATGCCGCAGCAAAACCCGCGTGATACGGAAGATTGCGCACATTCTCGGTGTCTGCCGTCCGTATAGCTACCTTCACCCCCGCTTTTTTCATTTGCCCTGGGTTGGCATACAGTTGATCATACCTGTCATAGTCGCGGGTCGGTATCGCGATCACCGGCCCTGCTATAACGGGGATGTTTGCTTTGGCGATCTGATCGGCAACACGCCAACCTTCAACAACTCCCGCCAACACCACTTTTTTTACCTTGCGATCGCCCACCCACTTCAGCACGGAAAGAATATCTTTGGCGGCATTCACTTCTATCATCAACGTACGCTCTCCCCTTACAACAGGCAGCAACGCTTCCATCTCCGGATAATAGCTTAGTCCTTTACCCCCCGTAGCTGAATCCAACTTGTGATACTGAAGGGCTTTCTCCCAAACTTCATCCAATTTCTTCACCGATTTCTCAGCGGCTTTTTTTATTTCCTCCTCCGAGCGCCTGTCAAAAAATCCCCTGCGACCTGTGTTGGGATAATTCATCACCACGGCCTCAAAGCCTTTAAACATCTGATCCGGGGTGTACCCGTGCAAATTGATCAACGCGGCCGTGCCAGGAAACAAACCGCCCTCGGGCTTTACTATAACGGTAGTAACTCCGCTCACTCGTGTGACGGGAATAACTACTGAATTAGGATTGACTGCGGTCAGCGCTTTGACCTGCGGTATCACTTCTCCTGCTTCGTTGAAGTCCTGTGTTTTCTTATCTGAGCCCACTTCATTCAGCCCAACCTGCGTTCCCCCGTCAATCATACCCGGGTAAATTTGAAGCCCGTTACAATTGATCACCTCCGCGCCATCAGGAATCGTTATGGCAGTCCCTACTTCTGCGATCTTGCCATTTCGGATGATGACCGTGCCATTGCTAATGACACCTCTTGTGATGGTTTCAATAGTGGCATTGGTAAGGGCGAATGTACCATACTTGGCCTTTGGGCTTTGGGCGTTAACAGTGTGTGCAATACCCGCCATTAAACCGACAAGCAGCGCAAGGCATATTCTAATCTTGGTAGTCTTCATTAGATTATTTTTTAATTCCGACCAGGTCGTTAAACAAAAATTCCGCGTCCTGCATACAGTTGTCAAAGTCGCGATCATACTGACCGTGCAATGTCACATCGATTTCGGCCTTTGGGTCCGGAAGCAGCCTCATATCTTTTGGATCATGATCGCGATCAAATCGAACAATTCCGTCAACGATCGTGTACATCGGAACAGTGTAAACGGATAGGGGGTGGTTTTTAAAAATGGCAATGTCTGCTTCTTTTCCAATTTCCAGTGAGCCCACCCTCGAATCAATCCCCAATTGTTTGGCGGGGTTTATTGTAATCAGGGCCAACGCTTCTTCATCGCTTAGTCCACCATATTTCTGCGTCTTTCCAGCCTCGTGAAAAAGGTGCCGAATCAAGTCAGCTGAGTCGGAGTTGATGGAAGTTACCACTCCGTTCTTTACCAAAATTGCCGCGTTGTACGCGGTGGAGTAATAAACTTCAAACTTATATGCCCACCAATCAGCAAAAATTGAGGCCATCGCTCCATAGGCCGCCAGTTCTGGCGCCACCTTGAATCCTTCGTTCACATGCTGAAACACAATTTTCTTTATACCGAAGTCCTTGCAAACATTGAGCATCATATTTATTTCGTCCGCCCGATAGCTATGACAATGAATAATAATGTTTCCCTTGAGAACTTCGCCCAATGTCTCCAGGCGATAGCTATAGGTTGGCGGAGCACCTCGAAAACCTTTAACCGTCTTATTTTTGTTATACGCATCCCATTCGGCCGTATATTCCCGCGCCTTGGAAAATGCCTCGCGTATCACAAACTCAACCCCCATCCGTGTTTGGGGAAGCAGGCCATCGCGCGTTCCATGATTGGTTGGGTTTTCGCCCAGGGCGAATTTAATCGTGCGAGGTGCGCCTTTCATAATCATCGCTTCCGGCTCAAACGTACCATACCGATGTTTGATCGTTTGGCATTGCCCACCGATAGAATTGGCTGACCCGTGCATGGCATGGGATATCGTGCATCCGCCAGCTAACGCACGGTAGATGCTCACTTGCAGCGGGTTGATTGCATCCCCTTGCCAAACCTCCGCAGTTACCTGATTGGTACCTTCGTTAATTGCGTCAAGACCTATATGTGAGTGTGCATCAATGATCCCAGGCATAACAAACATTCCCGCAGCATCAATCACTTTTGAACCAGACGGGGCTTTCAAACTTTTTCCCAGTTGGCTGATCTTTCCATCCTGGATTAACACATCGGTGTTTTCCAACACCCCCTTCGTAACAGTGAGCACGGTTCCATTTCGGATCAGCATACTTCCCTTCTCCTGACCCATTAGATTGCCAGCACACACAAGTGCAATCAATACACAACAGATTTTATTCATAACTCAAACGTTCAAAATTTTTTGTTAGGATCCCTGGTTCCCCGCATGGGGAATGTACCGTACTGACCAGCCGCCATACTCCCCTCAAAGGAGTCACCGCTGACTTTCACCGAAACTTCGATCTTGATTTGATTTCCGTCTACCATTATGACATAATTAAAGGACAATGAACTTCCATTCAGCAAAACATCACGGATGGCCGTTTCCTGCCCTGAAAAATTATTCGTGATCGATCCGGTATAGTTGTCATTATCCCTTTTGATCACCAGCTTACCGGTGCCCTTTCCCTGGGTTGTTTCGGTATGGTAGGTCCACATGCCATCTATTTCTGGTTTTTTACCATTGGACGATTTGGCCTCTTCGATAACATGCAGCTTGCCCTCCACGAAGACATATTTCACATTGGATTTTTCTGAAAAATAAGGTCCCTTCGTTACCACCAGGTTCGCCATCTTTCCATTGTCGATAGTCCCCAGACGGTTTGAAAGTCCGAGCAATTGGGCAGGAGTTGTGGTGAGCGAGGCAAGTGCCGCATTCTCACTTAATCCTGCCGCAATCATTCGTCTGAGATTACTCCTGATATCTTTGGGCTGTACCGAATTGGTGGAGAAGCCAAAATTTATTCCGGCCTTTGCGAAATTGGAAGCTTGAGCGGTGTAGTTGGAAATCGCCTCGGCCTTTCGCTTGTCCAAGTCCTTCTTTTCATCGGAAGATTCACCTTTCTCTTTGTCTTTGCCGGTTTCACCAGGCAGTTCTAATGATAGGAAAACTTTAGCATCCGCGTTTTTTATTTTGGTGATAATTGGCCACCCTTCTTTCAAGTCACCAATCATCAATTGAAACCCGAGATCGTTTTTCAGCGCGATGACGCGTTGGGTTTCAATCACTTTTTCGGATTTAAACAAGACAGTTTGCCTTTTGTCAATGACCGGATAGAATGATTCAAGCACCCGGTTCGATTCAGGCCTTTCAATTCCGGCAGGATTTAAGACATAGGTGGCCTCGTAGGCCTTAGATAGCGAAGCTTGTTTGTAGAGCTCTCTCCATTTGGCCATAACGGCCATGATGGTGGTTGGATAAACTCCGGATGCGCCCGATAGCTCTGAATAAAATGTGGAACTGGGAACAAGGGTCATTTTGTCAACTTCAGTTCCATCAAGTAAAATGACTGCTGCCTGGCCGGGTAGAAAATTGCCATGAGGCACGACCTGTGCAACAGTAAACCCCTGATTGCGGAGATCGAATATGGTTTTGTCTTTTGGGTTAATGAAATCCCTCACGTCTCGTTCGGGGGTTACCCCCGCTATATCGGGAGGCGGGTTTCCAGGGTATTTTACTTTCTCTTTCTTGTCACTTTTCGGTGACGTAATCCCGGCATGAGAATAACCATCGATGAATCCAGCGTAGACAAACATCGAGTCTGCTTTAATGGTAATGGATTCTGCAGGAATGGGCAGGTCCTTTCCAACCCCGATAATCAACCCATCTTTGATAAGCACTACACCTCCTTCAATTTTCTTACCGGGCGTGGTGATAATAGTTGCTCCTTTAATTGCATACGAACTGGAAACAGGTGTCAATAGCTGGTCATCCTGAGCACTCACCGGATTGAGACCGAGAATCAGGATAATTACCGGGATCATTTCCCATCGAAGGAAAAGTGAGTAGAAAAATTGCCTCATATAAGGAATTAGTTTGGGCGAAAGGCTCAAGTTAAAATAATTATGAAAAAGCGGACAATTCGGTTACAGGAATGGTCGTTGGAGGTGGGTTGGCGGAGGGCGTCAGCCACGCAAGTCAGCCGCTAACTTGCATAGGTATGGCGGTTTTTTGCAGTTCATTACAATATTTCGCCAGCTCAATGCATGCGGGTTGTCAAGGCCGTATCTAATTGTCAGCTTTACGAGTATACAATGTAAAATATACATAATCAGGTATGCTCGGGTTCAAATCAATTTTTCCTCACCTTTTGCTTCTGGCATTAGGTACCGCCAGCTACGCGCAGGAAGCCAGTGTTCAAATTCATCAGGATCATAACAAAATTGTCATTAAAAACAGAACCGGCCTGACGAGCTTTGACGTGGAAGTCCGCGGCAAGATCGAACTTACTGATGATGACAAGGATATCAAGAGCATGTCATCAGATGGATACCTGGAAGTCAAAAAAACCGTGTTTGGCAGCAGGCGAACGCTCATCGTTTCCAACGAGCGGGGCGTACTTAAGAAAGAATATTACGAAGGTCGCACAAACATCGCTTTTGAGCCCGCAGGCAGGCAATGGATGAGTGAAATATTACCCGAACTGGTACGCAGCACCACCATTGGGGCCGAAAGCAGGGTTGAACGATTTTATAAAAAAGGAGGAGCACCCGCAGTGGTGGCGGAGATTGAAAATCTGCAAAGCAATCATGTAAAATCTTACTATGCGAATCTCTTGATGAAGCAGCCTGTCAGTCCGAAGGACTATGCCCGGATAATTGACCGTATGGCAGGTACTTTGACCTCGAACCACTACCTGGCCGGCTTCCTCAAAAATAATATGGATAAATTCTTAAAATCCAACGAGGCACTTGAAGCGGCATTCAGGGCTACCAATGAAATGGATTCGGATCATTATAAAACTGAAGTTATCAAATCCGGGCTTGGCAACCAGTCCGTTTCACTCGATGCGGTTAAAGTCATTATGAAGTCTGCGGGAGCGATGGATTCTGACCACTATAAGACCGAGGTGCTAACCTCGTTGCTCCGGCAAAATAACCTTAACGATGACATCGTTAGCGAAATGATTATCACTACAAAAACAATTGACTCCGACTACTACAGAAGCGTTGTACTCAATAAGGCGCTCGATCAAAATGCGCTCTCCGATATTTCGTTTCAGCGGGCGTTGGAGTCCATCAAGGATATTGGTTCAGATCATTACAAGTCAGACGTGCTGGTGTCCTTGTTGAAAAAACCGATTCCTTCAAGTCTTCAGATCACACTAATTGACCTGACTGGGTCAATAGATTCGGATCACTACTGCAGTCAGGTTCTTGAGGAAATTTTAAGGAAACAGGACATCAGCGATCAGGTCTTTAACAGCCTCATACAAAGGGCAGGATCAATTGACAGCGATCACTATTCGTCCATGGTCATGAAAGACGCCCTCAACAGAAATCTCAGTGATACCAACATGATCAGTTTGCTGAAGGCAGCAGGCCGTATAGATTCCGACCACTACCTGACTGAGGTGCTTGTGACGGCTGCCCCCAAAGTGAGGAGTAGCAGCGAGAACGTAAAAAAAGCCTTCAGGGATGCAGCTGATCAAATTGGTTCTGAAACTTACTACGGAAGGGTTATGCGTGCAATGAACAACGATTAAATATTCAAACCCGGTGATTTTTTCTGCTTGGCATAATTCTGTAGTTTAATGGTGTGCAGCTCCAATATCGACCGGCCGAATTCATGAAGAGATATGGAATACTGTTCCTGATCATCTCCGCGCTGGGTGTTTCGATATTCACTTATCTGTTTTACAGCGAGATGGGGTATCTTCCGCAACTGGAAAAGGAGATTGGCCCCCTTCTCCTAAGTGTGGTAATCGCCAACACTGCGGCCTATCTCGTGACCACGATTGACAAAAGATTAAATTTTCTGATTAGCTGGAGGCGCCTTTTCTTTACGAGATTCGTAGTCGGATTTATTACAAACGTGATCGCAGTTTCCGCGCTGGTTTCCCTGATCGGATATTTTCTCATTTCGTTTGTTTATCAATTGAGTCTGGGGCCATATTACCAGCAGATGCATGAAGAAATATGGAAACTCGGCATTCTTTTTCTGATCATCCTTTTTATTTATGAGGTCTTTTATGGGTGGTTTTACTCCTATCGGTATTTTGCGACTACGCAAGTGGATCAGTTGAAATCGGACCGGTCTCAGATGGAGTTGCAGTTTGAGTCGTTGAAGAGCCAGATAAGCCCGCATTATTTATTCAATTGTCTCAACACCATTTCGTCACTCCTTTACAAGGATAGCCACACGGCCGAAGAGTTTATAAGAAGGATGGCCGATACATTTCGCTACGTGATGAATAACCAGCAAAAAAAGCTGGTTACCCTATCCGAAGAACTCGGGTTCGTTAAATCATACTACTACCTCATGCAGGTGAGGTACCAGGACCATCTAAAGTTGGATATAAACATCCCCAACAGACTTCTGGAAACCAAAGTCCCTCCGCTGGCGATACAAATGCTTATTGAAAATGCCGTGAAGCACAATGAAATTTCCAGAAATCATCCACTTTTTATTTACATATCCGCTCAGGATAATACACTTATTAACGTCAGCAGTACAAAAACGGTGGCATCCCGGGCACAAAGCCTTCATGTGGGGTTAACTAATATTAAAAATCGGTACAAATTCTTCACCAACGAAAAGGTGATTGTGAAAGACACCGACAAATTTGTCGTTCAGCTGCCCGTGCTAAAAACGGCAACGGACCCTGCAAAAAATAGCGAGTCGCAACCAGCCTTGACGGTGATTTGATGGAAAGATATTTCATCCATAATTCATTTTTCAGAATAGGTGCCGCGCCCGTGTTTGGCGTGATGGTCTATTTGCTCATTATCCTCATTAACAATACCGTAGAGCAGGTGAGCGAGATATTCAACAACCAGGAACTATATGTTTGTATCGGGCTGAGTTATATCGCCTTTGAATCGATGCGCCTTGTGATCTGGGTCACCAACAAAAAGGTGCTTCGGGAGCGATCGATCCAAACGCAAGTTGCCTACCAAATCATTCTAACGTTGCTGGTATCGCTCACGCTGGTAGGTATCGCCATTTCGGCCTATTTCAATAATGTCATTGGATTTAGTATCGGATCATCGGAGCTTAATCTGTTTCTGCTGATTTATGGCGCGGGTGGGCTCCTTTATAATCTGCTCTTTTTCAGCCAGGTGTTTCTCTTTCGAGAAAACAAAATAAAAATTGAAGAGGAAAAAATTCTGAGGGCGAATCTCGAAGCGGAGTTCACCTCATTTCGAAATGACGTAAATCCGGAGTTGCTTTATGAAAGCCTGGAAAGCCTGATTCTCACTATTCACCGAAATGTCGATTTGGCTGACGAGTTCATCGACAACCTTGCCGGAATATATCGCTACAGCATTGTCAACAGAAACAAAGAACTCATATCATTCCAGGAGGAACTCAACGCGGCCGGATACCTGACCACAATTTTGAACTATAAACATCCCGATCAAATCAGCCTTGATGTAAAAGTGGATGGCCATGATATTTTCATCATTCCCGGATCGCTGGTCGTTTCCATTGACAACATTGTAAGGAACACGCTTCTGTCACCGCATGCCCCGCTGCGGCTCAATCTGTATGTTGAGGACGAGTACCTCGTGCTTAGCCATACACTCAATGACAGGCTGCTGGTACATGAAGGCAGTCTTCGGTCATTCGAACGATTGCAGCGGAGCTACTCCTTTTTTAGTGAGAAACCTTTTGTACAGGTAAAAGCAAATCGGGAAAACTATATTAAATTTCCGATAGTGAGAGTTGCTGCCGAACAACCTATAGAACAAAAAGCATGAGCGCATCGCTGGCCCTAAACGTACTCATTGTTGAAGACGAAACACCTGCCGCAGAGAAACTCGAGCGCTACCTTCATAAATACAGCGACCAAATAACGGTCGCACATGTTTCCGGTTCAGTGAAAGAGACCGTAACCTGGTTGAGAGAAAATCAGTCAAAAATTGACCTGATATTCATGGACGTCCAACTCAAGGATGGCATCAGCTTTTCAATATTTCAGGAGGTGAAAATTGAAAAACCCATCATATTTATTACCGCCTACAACGAATTTGCCCTTGACGCCTTTAAGGTAAATAGCATAGACTACCTGCTGAAACCGATCACATTCACGGACCTGTCGGTGAGCCTAAAAAAAATGGAAACATTAAGCACGCAACTCCGGTGGGGCGAAGACAAAAACCAAAGTTTGATTGGGCAACTGGCAACAACTCCGCAAAAAAACTATAAGACGCGGTTTATGGTTAAGCTCGGAGAACACATACGATCAATCACGAGTGATGAAATTAGTTTTTTCTTCGCGGACGGTCGTGATGTCTACCTGGTCACCAATCAATTGAGAAAATTTATTATTGACTATACGCTGGAGGGGCTGGATGAAATCCTCGAACCGAAAATATACTATCGTGTCAACCGCTCCTATATTTTAAATATCACCTCCATCCAAGACGTAGTTGTTTACTCCAACAGCCGGCTAAAAATCACGCCCCACGTGAAGTGGGAGCGTGAAATTATTGTAAGCCGAGACAAAGTAAACGACTTCAAAAGATGGTTTGACGGAGAGCACTAATTGAAGCTGCAGTACTCCAAACCTGAATCGCCAATGGGTTGGCCGGGCGGAGGGTCAAGCAGTTCCTCATTTTTAAAGGCCGAAGGATTACGCTCATACCTGTCAATCACTGTTAGCGCATACGTATAATGGGCCTTCCAATCCTCGTGGGTTGTCGTTTTCAATTTCGCTGTTATCCATGTCTTGAGCTTACCAATTTGAAAATTTGCAATGGCGTTCACCTGCATGGAGGCATCCTCATGAGCTGCCAGAACCAAAAGATTAGTCAATAAGGCGTTGTTAACGGCAATCTGAACTGCGCCTTCAAATCCCGAGCGGGGAGCGGCCTTAAAGGTATAGCCGATCGCCTTGTCAATTACAGCGTCTAGACTGGGCAGCCGTGCATCGCGTGAATGATATTCTACCAAACGGGCTGCCCGGGTGTGGTGAAGTAAAAGGCTAAAGCTCATGTTGGCTGCACTTTCAGCCGCTGACAACGGATCAAAGGTCAGCTCAGTCCTGATGTTAATTACCTCCCTGTGCCTGTTGTAGCCGAGCGGTCGTGGCGGAATAATCCTGATAAGGCTCTCGGGCAGTGCAAGCACACTGGGATCAACTGTTTTCAAAAGCGCTTCAATGGCCTTGATCTGAAGTTCAGGTGCTATCAATTCGGTGATCGGTTGGCCATCTCCGCGCAGGGCATATCGATAGTTTAGTCCACCGATTACCTTAGCCGTTGCCTCAGTCTGGTACCGATGGAAAAAATACATGGGCACCAAAGCCTCCTCCAGCATCGCCAATGGCATGTTGGGTTTTATATTTTTCTCGCCAAAGTTTTTAATCACCAGTGATCTCACATCAAGCATACGCAACAGCTCATCTGCGGCATCCGCACCATTATCCCACAAATGGGTATAGGGATGTGCGCTACCCAGAGGCCGGGCATCCTGATCGGACAAAAATGTTAATCCCGCCTTCAGCGAGTTTTGAATGATGTCGTTAAGCGCTTTGTTCTCGTCAGTACCAGCTGGGAAATCCTGGTACCCATACGCTATCGCTACTTTATCAAAGGCACCTATCTTCGTATCGTACGCATTAGATAGATCTATTTTGCCGTTTTTGATTTCCGCCAATGGGTGCGGATAATCCATTACGGATGCCCTGCCTTCTGCGCTTGACGAGTAGGAGTGCGCCAACCCAATGGTATGGCCTACTTCGTGCGCTGACAATTGACGAAGCCTGGCGATCGCCATTTCCTCCATTTCTTTAGATACAGGTTGGCCCTCTTCGTAGGGTGCCAACAGTCCCTCGGCAATTAGATAATCTTGCCGCACGCGCAAAGAACCGAGAGAAACATGACCTTTTATTATCTCACCGGTGCGTGGGTCGGTGACCGTGGAGCCGTACGACCAACCCCGGGTAGACCTGTGCACCCACTGAATAAGATTGAAACGTACATCCATGGGATCCGCATCCTCGGGAAGCATCATCACCTGGAAAGCATCCTTGTAGCCAATTGCCTCGAAAGCCTGATTCCACCACCGCGCTCCATCCAGCAATGCCGATCTCACAGGTTCGGGTACACCTGGATCCAAATAGTAAATAATTGGTTTGACAGCCTCACTAACTGCCGCAGAAGGATCCTTCTTGGCCAGCCTGTGCCGGGTAATCAGTTGCTTTTCGATGGGTTCAGAAATGGGCGTGGCGTAGTCGTAGTAGGACATTTCAAAATAGCCAGCTCTGGGATCAAATTTTCTAACCTTATAATTATTGTCAGGCAGCTCCACAAATGAGTGATGTTGCCTCACCGTAATATTATCCGGAGTAGGCGTGACGCTGCGAATGTAATTTCCCGTTGCCTGTCCCGTAAAAGTCAGCGTTGCCTCAAACTCAGTATTTTTCGGAAAGCTTTTTACCCGCGGCAAGTAGACGGCCGACCTGGATTTGTCAAGGGAATAACTTCCCTGATTACTCCTTTTTAGACTTCCGGTCACATCGTGCGCGTCCTGAAGAAAAAAATCAGTGGCATCCACCAATACCCGACCAGGCTCTTCAGCTTCAACAGTAAATCCCCACAATACCGACTGTGCAAATGCTTGCTCGACCGCCCTTCGCTCCATGGCATTGTCGCTGTTTGCACGGTAACGGTAGTTGGGCTGAATGAGCAGAACTTTAGGTCCCCTTCTATCAAACTTCACGATTCGTTCACTTCCGAGCTGGCCCCGATCCAGACCGATATCGTTTGACCCAATGCCAGCGGATAATGAATTGATGTATAAAAACTCGGAGTTGAACTTGCTGATCACAAGGTGAATTTTGTCCTGCTTGTCATCGTAATAAAACTCAAAAAAACCCTCGTACTTTTTCATGCCGGCTACCTTGGCTTGAATAGGCGATTGTTGGATCGCTGCGGGTGGTTCAGGGGTGGGTTTTCTGCGCTGCGCAAAAAGACCAATACAAACGACAGAGAAAACCAGGAACAGAATTTTTTTGAGGAGCATAGTTTTAATAATGAGTGAATTCTAAATCTAGAGATTATTTACTCCATTCAAAAGTGAAAAAAGGACACATGATGTCCTTTTGGCAATAGCGGTTACCCACTGCGATGAATGGAAAAAAGCTTAGGATTAAATGAGCTTTTCCTGATTGGCTTTTGCAATAGCCTCCGACTTGCTTCTTACCTGTAATTTGGAATAAATATTCTTAATATGGGTTTTAGAAGTCTCCTTAGAAATAAAAAGTTCCTCGGAAATCTGGGTGTATGTCTTCCCTTCCGAAATGAGCTGCAGAATTTCTGTTTCCCTTTTGGTCAGTGGGCTATTGGGGTTCAGATGAAAGTTATCGATCACCATCCTTGCGATCTTGCTGCTCATGGGTGCTCCTCCCCGCGTGATTTCATCTAGGGCTGACAGCAGCTCCATATAATTGGCGCTTTTGGTGATATACCCCGAAGCGCCCGATTTCAACGCCTCGTACACCATTTCGCTGTCCTCATACACAGTCACCATAATAATGTCTGAACTCGGGCTTTTGTCCTTGATGATTTTAGTCCCCTTTATTCCGTTCATCCCACCGGGAAGCTCAACATCCATCAGCACGATATCTGGTTTATCGGTGTGAAGGTGTTTGATCGCATCCTCACAATTGCTGTATGAATTAACTACGGTAAACTTTTGTGAACTATCTACGATCATGGCAAAACTGCTTCTGATCTCCGGATCATCCTCGATAATCAGGACCCTTTTTTTAGGTTCAGTGCTCATATCTTCTCTTTATATATATGAATAGGCAATAATAGGCTTATTTCCGCACCTCCTCCTGTGCGACTTTGAATATACAGAATACCTCCAATTCTTTCCGCCCTCGTTCGCATATTTTTTAGCCCATTCATTTTCGCGAGGGCTTCCTTATCAAAACCCTTGCCATCATCCACCAATTTCATCTCGTAGCAGTCGTCTACCAATTTGAGCGTAAATGTTACGTTTTTGGCGCCAGAGTGGTTAAAGGTGTTTGTCATCGCCTCCTTGAAAATCAAGTTGGCCTCGCGGCTGAAGCCGTAGGGAATTTTTACCGTTTGGTTGATACTGTTCAGTGCCCGATACATCATACCCTTCTCCTCAAACAGCTTTTCACCGAAGTCCCTGATATGAAGAAAAAGTTTGGATAATTCATCATTACCAGGGTCAATGCTCCAGATAAAATCGCGGGCACCCGTGTACAGGTATTTCGCAGATTCCTCTACTTTGTCGTACAACGCCACGGCATTTCCATTTTTACTCAACTTCATCAAGCTCACATAATTGATAATGCGCGTTAGCTGATTGCCCATTTCATCATGAAAATCACGGGCTATTTCCTTTCGCAGACTCTCCTGTTCCTGCTGACGGATTCGCTCCACCTCCATCATCTTGTTTATTTTGGTTCGCACGCGCACATAGAAAATAAGAACAATCAGGCCTATGGCGAGCAGGATAAGCGTGATTTGAAAAATGGCTGTCTGATAAAACGGAGCCTGAACCCGAAAGGCATAAGTGAGAGGAATTTTATCCCAACTTCCCTGGTTATTGGTGGCCACAATTTTAAAATTATAATCTCCTGGTGGCAGATTGCTGTAAGTGGCGCTCCCAACAGAGGACGCTTGCGACCAGGTTTTATCAAAGTTTTCCAGGAAGTACTTGAACCTCACCGATTTCGGATACCTTTTGTCTACTTGATTAAATTGAAACGTGATGTGGTTCCGGTCAGCGGGAAGCTGCGGATTGAATGGCAGCCGGAAAAATCCCGACAAGCTGTCTGCATAGTCGCGACTGGGATATTGGCCATAGAATATTTCAATATCGCGCAAGTGCAGGGGGAAAGAATGCCAACCTTCCCGCGGCAACTCATTGTATTGATAAACACCATCAATTAATCCAAAGTATTTCTCACCATTCAGGAAAAAAGCATTGCGATTCGTCTCCACCCCCATCAGGCCATTCTCATAGCCATAATGCAGGTTTTGCTCAATCTCCAACTGGTCGTTCATTCTGAGCCTGGTGATACCTTGTTCTGTCCCAATCCAAATAAAATCTTCCCTATCTGACGCCACAAAATAGATGAAGTCAGAAGGCAGACCATCCTGAGAGGATATTATCTTTCGCCTGAAAGTCACGGGGTCCAAAAACATAATCCCACTACCAGCCGAGCCGAGCATCAAAAGGGAGTCTTTATAAGGATTAATGGAGTTCAGGATTGTGCTGGTAAACTCGGGGATAGGTAATTTTCGAATGACGCTGTCATTCTTAATGACCGAAAGGCCAAACTCACTTCCCACAAAAACCGACTTGAGCTTCGGAAAACATTTGATCGCAGTTACATTTCGGCTGTAAAGACCTTCTTCCAGGGAAAAATTTTTGAAATCCCGGCCGTTAAAATATCCAATGCCATTTGACCGCGTTCCGTACCACACATTGCCTTGATGGTCTATGTCGAGGCTGTTGATATACGTACTGGAAATTCCGTCCTCACGGGTATACCATTCAAATCGGTCTTTTTTCGCATCGTACCGGCCAAGGCCGTTATACGATCCCACCCAAACTTCACCTTTTGCATCGACTCGGATTACGTTGATCTCGTTTGCGGTGCCCACATCATAATGTTTCAGCACGCCATTCTGCTCTTTCCAGATTCCCTTGTTTAAAGTGCCAATCCAGAATGAACCATCTTTTCCTTTTTCAAGGGTCAATACGGATCCCATATTTTCAGCACCATACTTATCAAAATCTTTTACGTAATATTTATAAAGTCCCGATCCGGAAGTCCCCAACCAGGTATTTCCTTCAGAGTCGGGAAGAATCTGCGTGATGTTTACGTCTTTGAGAATTGTGTCAACGCGATGCCTGTTTTTACTTTTACGCTCCATCAACAAATTGTTGTTGTAGCGGGTCCAGTACACATCGTTTATGCTATCGTGCTGAATGATCGGGTTGTCAATGTCCATGATCCGCTTTACAAATTTCTTCTGCCTTGTGTCGATAGAAAAATATCCTTTCTCCGTATTGATCCACACTTCTTTCCCATAATTAAAAATCGAAAGCGCAAAGTCGAAATCACGCGCATGGTTAAGCACATACTCACCTTGCGTGGATTTAATCATAAAGCTGCTGTCGTTGAGGTAGAGGCAAATTTCTTTGCCCGGCATCAGGTGTGTGTAAAGGATAAGGCGGTCTTCGTTTACGGGTTTGTTCCAATAGTAAACGGAATCATTGAATATTTTCCCCAGCGCGCGTTGACTGTTTACAAAGAACACGGTGTCATTCACTTCGAAAACCCTCCTGACAGTAAGCTTCGCATGGAGGCCCTGCGGGATAAATTTCTTGAAATGAACGCCATTGAACTTTGTGATACCTATTGGATTAATTATCCAAAGGTTCTGTTTGGAATCCAGCTTAAGGTACTGAACAATATTGCTTGATAATCCATCCCGGGTTGTGTATACCCTGAATTCGTTGCCATCGAAACGGGCAAGTCCACCACCGTTGGTTGCGATCCAAAGGTAGCCCTCCCTATCCTCCACCATCATGTTCACCTGAGACTGCGGAAGGCCATCCACCGCTGTGTATTGCCTCAATGAATATTGTTGCGCCCACAGCGATGGGATGGTTACCGCACCTGAAAAGAAAACGACAAAAACCAACCGCCTCATTAGCTTCTCGAAAGTAGTTGTATTTGGGATAACCATCGTACCGCAATTTACGTCAATCTGAATAAGGATTAAAAAATGACTCCTTTTAGGTGATATTGAAGGACATCCAATTATTCCTCTTGATTTGACTAATTTAAATCTGCTCATTCGGTGCAACCAACGTAACCCCATGTCAGTCCAAGCCTAATAAACCCCTAAGTATGATCCGGAATTACGTTCTCACAACCCTCAGGAACCTGCGAAAGCACTTTACCTATTCAGTTATTAACATTTTTGGTCTTGGACTCGGGATAACCATCAGCCTGATGCTGGCACTATGGGTAAAGCATGAACTTAGCTACGATCGCTTTCACATTAACGCAGATCATATTTACCGGGTTTCCATGGACATGAGTTTCGGAGGACAGTCTGCTAAGCATGCCATTTCACCCACCGCGTTGTTACCTGCTTTGCAAAAAAACTTTCCCGAAGTAAAAGCAGGGGTGAGAATCTACAATCCTGCCTTTTACAATCCTTTCATTGTGAAAAAAGATGACAACTTTTTTCAGGAAGATCAATTTTACTATGCCGACAGCACCTTTTTTGACGCACTCACTTTTCCACTGGTCAAAGGGAATCCAAAAACTGCGTTAACCAAACCAAGGTCGGTAGTGCTCACCCAAAGCTCCGCTAAAAAATATTTTGGCTCAGAAGATCCAATCGGGCAGACGCTACTCATCAATGGCCAAAGTGAATATACGGTAACAGGAATGACGCAAGATCCGCCAGAAAATTCCTACCTCAATTTTGACTTTATCGGCTCATTCTCTTCCCTTAGACAATCCAGTGAAGAAGTGTGGTGGAGCGCCAACTACATCACGTTTGTCACCATTGACAGTAAGGCAAATCTCAAAACACTTGAAGATAAAACCAATGAATTGGTTAAAGCCGCTCTTGCCGGGCAACTGCCCGGTCCTGATGATTATGTAAAATACACCTGGCTCAACATTAAAGACATACACCTGAGGTCGGAGGCCCAAACTGAAATGGAGCCGGTCGGCAACATTCAGTACGTGTACCTGTTCTCCGGCATCGCGTTGCTGATTATCATCATTGCGTGCATCAACTACGTCAACCTGGCGACAGCGAGGGCTTCCTTCCGGGCAAAAGAAGTGGGCGTTCGAAAAGTTGTAGGCGCTTCAAAGCACCAGCTGATGGCTCAATTCATAGGAGAATCGGTGGTGATCACCCTTTGCGCGCTCGTGCTCTCGTTTCTGCTGGCTCAGTTACTTCTCCCGCTGTTCAGTAGCATGACAGGAAAATTCTTCGACCACAACGACCTTACCGAGCCGTCCTTCCTTGCAGGTGCCCTATTGGTTGCCATTCTCGTTGCTTTGAGCTCCGGTGCCTACCCGGCACTCGCCATTACCTCATTTAAGCCCGTCAACATTCTAAAGGGAAATTTCAAAAGTTCGTCCAGGGGGATTTGGCTCCGGAAAAGTCTGGTGGTTTTCCAATTCAGCGTTACGCTCATTCTCTCCATAGGCACACTCGCGATTACCAAACAACTTTCTTTCATTCAAAACAAACGTTTGGGCTATGACAAAGAGAATACAATCGTCATTCCATTGGATCGAAAAACACAGGAAGTATACCTCGCCCTAAAGACTGAATTCATTCGGTCGGGCCAAGTGGTCACCATGGGCAGGGCTACGGAATCGCCAGTTGAAATAAGAGGTGGATACAGCATCAAAGTGCAGGAATCCAATGATCCTGCCGTCTCCGTAGTCGCGCTTTCCGCGGACGAGGATTTTATTCCGTCTCTGGGTATTGAGATGGTTGCGGGCAGGGACTTTAACGAAAGTGATCTTAGGAAATTTGAAACCGATACGCTTTACGCCTTCATGTTGAATGAGTCGAGCCTCAAAAGCCTTTTCCTCAATAAAGAGGACGCCATTGGAAAACGGGTAGAACTCAATGGCCGAAAAGGAGAAGTGGTGGGCGTATTTAAAGACTTTCATTTTGCCTCCCTGCATATGCCCATCGGACCCTTAGTGATTTTCAGTGGCTCCGATGAATTCAATTTTGCCATCGCCAAGCTCTCTGCCGGACCGATCAATGAAAAACTGGAGAGGTTGAAGGCCATCAGCAACGAACTTGCACCCCACCGTCCGTTTACCTATGAATTTTTGGATCAGCAATTTGACGCGTTGTACCAGTCAGAACAAAGGATGGGCAAACTTTTTGGCGTGTTTGCCACCTTGGCCATCGTTATAGCCTGCCTTGGATTGTTGGGTCTAGTTTCTTTTTCCGCCTCCCAAAAGACAAAAGAAATAGGGATAAGAAAGGTCCTGGGCGCCACTGTGGGAAGTATCATCATGCTGATTACCAATGAGTACACAAAGTTGATTGCCCTGGCTATTTTGGTTGCCGTGCCCACTTCCATGTACTGCGTCAACATGTTGCTGGACAATTTTGCGTATAAAACAACGCTTGGGCCTGGCTCCGTTGTACTGACCATAGTGGGTTGTCTGCTGATCGCCTTTGTAACGGCCAGCTATCAGGCGATAAAGGCAGCCAGCGTTAATCCATCCGAAACCCTTCGTTCTGAATAGCTGTGTCGGGTTGGCTTTTATCCAAGCCCGGTCTACTTGTGACTTCACTCAACAATTCGCATTATTATTGACGAATAATGCGCTATGTCGGAAGACGAGATACGGCAGGAAGAAGTCATCGTAGGCGAAGCCAAAAAAAATCCGCAGGCTTTTGGTGCACTCTATGAGAAATACTTTGAGCGGATTTTCAACTACTTGTACCGGCAAACGGACGATGAAGAACTGGCCGGAGATTTATGTTCTCAGACTTTTGTCAATGCGTTAAATAATTTAAAAAGGTACGAATTCAGAGGCGTTCCATTTTCCGCATGGCTATACAAAATTGCAAGCAACGAAGTTAACAAGCACTATAGAAAAATTAAGGGAAAGAAAATATTCAGTCTCGAGGAGGTTCGCATAAAGGAATTGGTTGAACAATCTGATGGATCGTGGGATGAGGAGTTAATTAACAGGCTGGTTGAGTTTATGAAAGATTTGCCGGTCGATATGCTCCAGGTACTGGAACTGAGGTTTTACGAGGAGAAGGACTTTAAGGAGATTGCCTACATCCTTGATATCACCGAAAGTGGTGCCAAGATGAGAACCTACCGGGCGCTGGACAAACTAAGGAAACACTTCAAGATCAAGATCAAGTACAATGGGTAGACATGAAATCAGGTTGAGGAGGCAAAGACTATCGGCCCGCGGCAGTGAGCGATTCAGAAATTATAATTCTGTGCTAAAGCGTCATGAGGAGAACCAGCGCATCCGAAAAATCATGCGCGTATTTGGATTCTTTGCCGTTCTTCTAATCATCCTTATGATCATCCTATTTCTATCTCGATGGGAGAATAAGAGCCAGGCAGAAACTGGTCCTTATCGATCTGGCAGGGACCTCGCACCCATCACATATCTTCAGACGTTTTAAGAAAAAATCAGCATATTGTCGGAAGGATTTTAGCAACGCGTAACACTTCTGACTCATGACCGCTCATTCCGACAAGGAACATCCGATCACACGGTGGCTCCGGAACTCCGGTGGATTCACCTTTGCCCTTTATACATCCCTGGCCGCATTCTGCACTTATGCATGCATCTTCGCGGTACGCAAAACTTTCGGTGCGGGCATTTATGAGAACATGTCTTTCTGGGGAGTCGACTTCAAAGTACTGATGGTTATCTCCCAGGCCGTTGGCTACATGATTTCAAAGTTCATCGGAATAAAAGTTGTGTCAGAGTCAGGTAGCGACAATCGGGGAAAAGGCATTTTTATTGCACTCACCATTGCCATGGTCGCGCTACTGGGTTTTGGATTGGCACCATCCCCCTATAATCTCATCTTCATGTTTCTCAACGGGCTCCCCCTTGGCATGGTGTGGGGACTGATGTTCGGGTACCTGGAAGGAAGAAAGTTTACCGAAGTGCTTGGCGCGAGCCTTTCCGTGAGCTTCATCTTTGCGTCCGGATTCGCAAAAACGGTTGCCAGCTTCGTCATGGTGGATTGGGGAATATCCAATATGTGGATGCCATTCGTTTCCTCACTCCTCTTCTACATTCCCATGCTTTTGTTTTTATGGTTGTTGAACAAAATTCCGCTACCTACGGCTGAAGATGAAGCCCTGAGGACAAAACGAGCCCCTATGATGGGCAAAGACAGGATTAAATTTGCCATCACCTTCGGTGTTGGACTGGCCCTATTGGTCCTTACCTACACTTTACTCACCGTGTTCCGTGATTTACGCGATAACTTTGCTGCCGATATATGGAAAGAACTAGGTTACGGAGATAAGCCGGCCATTTTCACCGCTACCGAATTGCCTGTGACGATTGTCGTGCTCGTGGTGATTGGCAGCTTGATGATCATCAAAAGCAATTTTAAGGCGATGGTTGTCAATCATCTCATCGTACTTTTTGGGATGATACTCGTAGGCGTGAGTACGTTTGCCTTTGAAAAGGAAATAATAGGCGCTCCGGCCTGGATGGTATTGGTGGGAATGGGTCTGTACTTTGGCTACATTCAATTCAACAGCATTTTCTTCGATCGCATAATTGCCGCATTCAAATATGTCAGTACCGTGGGCTTTCTCATTTATGTAGCGGACTCGGTAGGATATGTGGGAAGTATGGGTGTATTGATTTATCGAAACTTCGGTCAGGCAAATATGAGTTGGCTTAAATTTTTCATGTCAACAGGATATGTATTGTCCATAGCCGGAAGCATCCTAATTACGCTTTCTCTATTCTATTTTATTAGAAAACACAAGGCATGGAATTCAGCCCTTGCCTAACAAGCGAAGGCAAGTTGCGGGTTGAGATGTTTGCGAATGTTTTCATCGATCTCGAGGAAGAAGTAATCGTTGGCAAGTTTTATTTCATCCTTCCTTGACAAAAGTTTAAGTAAAGGCTGGTAAAACTCAAGATCAACATCCCGCGATCTCAAAGCGGCAATTTGCTCCCAAATCACAGCCAACTCGCTTCTGGTTGGTTTTTGGTGGAATTTAAAATCAATATAGGTGGGGAGATCAGACAATATCCTGCCTATCAATGCATCCCGGTGTTGATTGAGCACACTGCGCAATTGGAACAATTGAATGTTAGGTTCTTGAGCCCTAATACAACATGACCCAAGGAGGCTTGATTTGATGATCTTCATAACGCTTTGCTATTTGACTATAAATATAATACTAATTTTTTTAGCAAAAAAGGCAATACCTAAAAAAATTAGTAAAAGAGGTTCGCAGCCCGCAGGTGGACTCGGCCACATCCCCCATGTGCATTTCGGAAAATAATCCGGACTGGTTCCAAAAAATAAAAATCCTACCCGATGGCGGGTAGGATTCGGTGGTGAGCCTGCAGGGATTCAAACCCCGAGTCTTCTGATCCGTAGTCAGATGCTTTATTCAGTTAAGCTACAGGCCCATGATCACCCCAGGTGTGTGACCTGAAGTAATTCGGAGCGCAAATGTAAAAGAATAAAAGCTTTCGGCCAAGGAAGGCCTTGGCCACTGAGGCCAAATAACCTATTTTTGGGGCTTTTAAAAATTGATGGCCCATGATTCGTAGTCTCGTAGCGTTGATTTTATTTGCTGGGGTTTGTTTGTCCGCGACTGCACAGGAAAGTTCGAAAAAAGCAACACGCATTAATATTCCCGGAAGTTTTCTGGTGGACATAGGTGTCAACAGAGGCATCAGCACACCACAAAACTTTGAGCAGGGATTTTGGGGCTCACGAACGATCAATCTCTATTATCAGTATCCTATCCGGATCGCCCAAACCAAATTCAGCCTCGTGCCGGGAATGGGACTGGGGCTTGAGCGCTACAAATTGACCAACAATTTTACATTGAATCCCTCACCCGGAACTGACGGCACTTATGCTCTCGTCTTATTTGACTCCACCGCGAAAAAGTCAATGATTGTCGCCAACTATTTCGACATTCCCGTGGAAATAAGATTCGATTCACGTCCAGAGGATTTGTCGAGGAGTTTCAATTTGGCCATAGGCGCTCGTGCGGGTGTTCTATTGGACTCATTCACAAAATTAAAATACAAGCAAGATGGCGAGACAAAAATTCTCAAGGATAAACAGAATCACGGACTAAATGAGATCCGCTATGGTCTATACACACGCATTGGTATAGGCGGTTTTGCCTGGTTCTTCCATTACAATTCGGCCGCCCTCTTTAAGACCGACAAAGGGCCTAACAAAACAACGATGAATACCTTTACCGCAGGTATTTCAATCAACGGATTTTAATTATTTGCCCGTAAAATTAGGTTTCCTCTTTTCCAGAAACGCGGTGACACCTTCTTTGTAGTCAGCAGTGCTGCCAGCGATTTCCTGGCAGTAGGCTTCATACTCGAGCATTTCCTCAAGCGTTGACTGCGTGGACTTGTTCAGCATTTTTTTAATCAACCCAATTGCTTTGGTGGGCGCCTTTGAGAAATAGCCTGTATACTCAGCAACGGTTTTGTCCAACTGGTCGGCTGGGACCGCCTTGTTTACCAGGCCAAGTTCCATCGCCTCTTTACCCTTTATTCTGCTACCCATGGCGCACATCTCGAAAGCCTTGGCTCTGCCTAGGATGCGGGGTAGAAAATAGGACGAGCCGGAGTCTGGAACCAACCCAATATTGATAAAGACTTCAATGAGTGTTGCCTCCTCTGAGGCCACGATCATATCACATGCAAGGGCAATGGAGCAACCCGCGCCCGCGGCCACACCATTTAACCTACAAATGACCGGCTTGGGCAAAGTTTGTATCGCAGTAATGAGCGGGTTATATCTTTTATGCAATGAATCAAGAAACGATCTCTTCTCGGTTCCTGATACCGCCTTCAAATCCTGCCCTGAGCAAAAGGCCTTGCCCTCTCCGGTCAGCACCACCACCCGCACACCATCGTCTTTGGCAACCGCCTTAAAGGCGTCCTGCAATTCATAGGTAAGTACATCGTTAAAGGCGTTATACACGTCAGGGCGATTTAGCGTAACGGTGGCAACGCCATCCTTTACTTCATATTTAAGGAACTTGAAATCCATAGTTGTAATTTAAGATTCGAATTCAATATTATTAAATGCAGCACAGTCCGATGGGTGATCATGAAATTTTTTAAGAATACCAATGACCATTGAATCAAAATAAGATAATCATTCCAAAAAAACCGATAGCGAAGCCCGCGATGCCTCCCATCATGATCTCCCGGGGAGTATGCGCATTTAACGTAAGTCGGGCTGACATCACCAACCCGGCTGCCACGATCACCAGCACCGTGGGAATCAACAGGCCATTCTCCTCAGAAACCTTGTTCATCGGCAACATCATGCCTACAGCACCCCATATGGATAAACTGTGAATACTCAACTTATAAAAGAAAGTGATGATGGTTGAGAAAACCACCATGGCGCTCACAATGATCATCAAACGCAATAAATTGGGAATTGGAAACTTCCAATAAAACATGACCGTAACGAAGACATAAATCGCGGAGATGAAAATAAATGGCAAGATGCGTTGTTCGCGATGAGGCATACTGAGGTCCGTAACCGTACCTGATAACCGCAGCAAAAGAAAATTGGCTGCAGGCAGAGCGAACGTAGTAACAAAAATCAGCAGGATAATCCAAAGCGATGGCCGTGCGGGCTGCAATATGACAGGCAGGAAATAGGTCAACACCAAAAAAAGGTAGGTGGTCATCAGCAAAGGATGAAACAGGACAGATATTAACTTCGCAACTCCCCTCACTATAGTTCTTTCCTTAAGCGTGCAACCGGTATGTTCAACTGTTCCCGGTACTTGGCCACCGTTCGCCTGGCTATGTTATATCCTTTGCCTTTAAGAAGATCTTCCAGTTTGTCATCGGAGAAAGGTTTGCTTTTGTCCTCCTGATCGATGAGATCTTTGATAATCTGTTTCACTTCACGCGAACTCACTTCTTCACCGCTGTCTGTTGCGATGCCCTCGCTGAAAAAATACTTAAGTGGAAAAACACCAAAGTCGGTTTGAACTGTTTTACTGCTCGCCACCCGGCTGACCGTGGAAATATCCATGTTGATGATCTGGGCAATGTCTTTCAAGATCATCGGTTTCAACTTGGTTTCATCGCCTTCCAGAAAATATTCAAATTGAAAATCCACAATAGCTCTCATCGTTCTTAACAAGGTGAGTTGACGCTGCCTGATCGCATCAATGAACCATTTGGCGGCATCCAATTTTTGTTTGACAAACGAAACGGCTTCCTTGAGTTTTTTATCTTTCTTGTCACTCTTGTCATACGCTTTGAACATTTCATTGTATGACCGGCTAATGCGCAACTCGGGAGCATTTCTTGAATTCAGTGCCAACTCAAGTTTCCCATTGTTATTTGAAAGTATAAAGTCGGGAATTACGTATTGATTTTTTACCATGCCCGTGCTTGTCTCTCCACCTGGCTTCGGATTCAAGCGGACGATCAATTCAATGGCATCTTTGATATAGTCTTCATCATCAAGATCCAGTTTTTTGAGAATCTTCGGATAGTGTTTTTTTGTGAACTCCTCATAACACTCGTTGAGAATGCGTTTGGCGACAATGACATCCACATCCTGCCCGTCATCCATCCGCTCCAGCTGAATCAGCAGGCATTCCCTCAGGTTGCGTGCCGCGATACCAGCCGGGTCAAAGCCCTGAATTTTTTCAAGAATTTCTTCTGCTTCTTCCAAAGAGGTTTCAATGCCTTGCGAAAAAGCGAGATCGTTCACGATCGCTTCGAGGTCTCTTCTGATATACCCGTCTCCCTCAATGCTTCCGATCAACTGTTTTCCAATAACCAGTTGATGATCACTCAGGCCTAAAAATCCCAACTGGGTTAAAAGGGTCTCCTGCAGTGTGGAGGAGGTTGGCATGGGCATCTCCTTGTCTTCCTCATCATCAACGTCATTATGGGTTTTGTAACCGCTGTAGTCATCGTCCTGCAGGTAGTCCTTGATATCAATATCCTCCTCGCTGGTTACAGGCTCTTCTTCCTCGCCCTCTTCTTCATTAAATTCTTCGTCCGATTCCTCGGGCTCTCCCTCCTCCAATACCGGATTAAGCTCAAGTTCCTCCTCTATCCGGTTTTCCAACTCGGCCGTGGGCACCTGAAGCAGTTTTATAAACTGAATCTGCTGCGGAGACAGTTTTTGTTGTAGTGACTGCGTTAGACCGAGTTTTTGCATGAGCTATTTTTCTGGCGCAAAGTTACCAATTCGCCCCTTCCGGCAAAAGAGGTTTGTTCCTCCATGGTGGTGTATAATCAGCAAGGTAATTATTAAACGATATAGGTAACTTGTTTACCCAATGCTTTGATAAAAAATACAAATTCACGTTTTTTGCCTGCCCATTGGAAAATGAGATGGCAAGCCGAACGTTGACACGGCCTGATTTATTCGATTCAAGTGAGTTTACCAAATACTTTCTGAGCCAGAAGAAATGAAACGTACCAAGATTAAGGATCTTTTAGAAACAGCACCTGCAGGGCAAATCGTGATCGCAAAAGGGTGGGTGCGTACTTTTAGAAACAACCAGTTCATTTCCATCAACGATGGTTCGACCATTCAAAATCTGCAAGCAGTTGTCGCCATTGACCAACTGGAGGAGTCTTTACTAAAAAGGATAACCACCGGTGCGTGCATCTCTGTCCGGGGAAAGTTAATCGCATCCCCCGCCAAGGGTCAAAAAGTGGAGGTAAAAGCAGATAGCGTTGAAATACTTGGAGACAGCGACCCTGAGAAATATCCACTCCAGCCCAAAAAGCATTCGATGGAATTTTTACGGGAAATCGCGCACCTGAGGCCGCGCACCAACACCTTCGGTGCCGTGATGCGGGTTCGTCACGCCATGGCTTTCGCAGTCCACCAATTTTTTAATGACCGGGGATTCACTTATGTCCACACTCCGGTTATCACCGGATCGGATGCTGAGGGAGCTGGCGCCATGTTTCGCGTAACCACGTTGGATGCAGATAATCCACCGCGCAATGATGAAGGCAAGGTCGACCATACTCAGGATTTTTTTGGCAAAGAAACCAATCTCACCGTGTCTGGCCAGTTGGAAGGTGAAACATATGCCCTGGCTTTGGGCGACATCTATACTTTTGGCCCAACTTTCAGGGCAGAAAATTCCAACACAACCCGTCACCTGGCTGAGTTCTGGATGATTGAGCCAGAGATGGCCTTTTATGAAATTGAAGACAACATGCAATTGGCTCAAGATCTGCTTCAATACCTTATGAAGTATGCGCTTGATCATTGTGGAGAGGACCTCGCATTTCTCGACAAGAGGGCCAGCGAAGAGGACATGACCAGGCCGCAGGCACAACGCAGCGAACTCGGTCTCCTTGAAAGAATCAAATTCATCGTAGACAATGACTTTCAAAAACTTACGTATACGGAGGCCATAGAAATTCTAAAAAACTCCAATCCTAACAAGAAAAAGAAATTTCAATTTGTTATTGAGCAATGGGGTGCAGACCTGCAATCGGAACATGAACGTTACCTGGTAGAAAAACATTTTAAAAAACCCGTGATCCTTTACAACTATCCAAAAGAAATCAAGTCGTTTTACATGCGTCAAAATGACGATGGAAAAACAGTTGGAGCCATGGATGTACTCTTTCCGAGTATCGGGGAAATCATCGGAGGATCGCAGCGTGAAGAGCGGTACGACAAATTGGTGAAAAGGGTAAAAGAAATGGGATTGCCTGAAGAAGAGCTCAGCTGGTACCTGGAACTGAGAAAATTTGGAACCGCACCGCACAGTGGCTTCGGGCTTGGCTTTGAGCGACTGATATTGTTTGTAACCGGAATGACCAACATCCGGGACGTCATTCCGTTTCCAAGATTTCCGGGTAATGCGGAATTCTAAAGTCAGGACACTACTTCACTGACCTGCGCTTAAACGCCAGCAAGGGTATGGTTCCCTGGTACGCGAGCTTGCGCGTAACACTTCTCGCAAAAATCTTCTCGAAAAGATTTAGTTCGTGTGTAAACGTGGTAAGGGCGTCTCCTTTTTTGTCGGTTATATATTGATCGATGGCCAGGGGAATATCATCATCGATGACAATCTCAAGGTTAATCTTGGGGTAATCTGCTTTTTGAACCAACGTCTTTATAAGTTCCCTTTTCGTATCCACGTTCTTGTCAATGGCTTCCACCACGTGCACCATATGAATGGTGGAATCAAAAATTCTTGCAAAAGGGATAATGGTATCCAATTCTTTTTGAACATTCTTAAAATCGGATGCGTACACCACATTTTTAAAATTCGTAAACACGGCCTTTTCTGGAATGGCTAGCACGGGAGCATTGCAGGCGTCAATAACTGAAACGGTGGTTCCTCCCAACACGGCCCTCTTCAGCCTGCTTGCACCACGACTTCCCATAATAACCAGGTTAACGTTGTTCGCCTCTGTGTATCGCCTCACGGTATCGGCTACCGTATGGGACTTTATTGCTTTGAACGTAATTTTTGAATTGGACTTGAGCAGCTTGGCGCCCCCATCTGCCAGTTTCTGCCCTTCTTCCATGGCAATCGTGGTCAGGCTCCGCTCAATCTGCTTCATTTTCAAATGAGACTTCGGAACGCCATCCAATCTCACCACATTCAGAATGGTAAATTCGGCATCCAGTTTTCCCGCCATCTTCAATCCATAGCTGATTGCAATTTTTGATAAATCAGAAAAGTCGGTGAGCAACAGTATCTTAAGGGCAGCCATAGTCGGTTATTAATGCCTGCAAAAATAGGGCATTCATTCAGGAGATAAAAATTAATAAATTTTCCGATGCCAGCGATTAGCCTGGCAGGCGATCTATCGCTTTAAGAACTTGTAAGAGGCCTTTAGACCAGAATTCTCTTCTTTAATAGATAAGAAATAATAACCTGTGGGAAGGTCTTTTACCCGGAGGCGAATCTCATAATTGTCGACCTGTTCGCGCTCGAGCTGGAGTTCATTGCCAATTACGCTATGCATCGCCAATTTGACGGTGGCAGCATCAGGCGTTTGGAGTTTGACAGTAAGGTAGTCGGAGGCCGGATTGGGATACAATTGAACCAATCGGTCGACCTGATTCCTTTCCGCATAAAAAGGCGAGAGCTCTGTGCTTTGACCAAAGCCGCTAATGGCTGTCGCCAGAAGAAAAGCCAAAATCAATATGTTGAATGCAAATTTCACCTATGCTGTTTACGTAACACCTGCCTTAAAAGGTTTACTTAGTTATCAACAAACCACTATTAATGATTGTTTGACGCAAATTGTAAGCCAAAGGTTTAAATCGGCCGAAATTTACCGGGATAGTTGCCGGAAGGCCTCTGGTAGGGAGTCGATGATGTCGGAGGCCATCAGGGAAATTTGTCCCACGCGCTGGGCGGCCAGGTCTCCTGCAAATCCGTGGGTAAAAACGCCTATAATGGCAGCGTCTAACGGCTCAAGGCGCTGAGCGAGGAGGCCTGTCAGTATTCCTGAAAGCGCATCTCCGCTACCGGCAGTGGCCATTCCCGGATTGCCGGTGCCGTTGAAATACAGACTGCCAGTTGGTGTAATGATGATCGTATTTGCACCTTTCAGCACCAAAATACACTTGATTTGCCGAGCGAGCGCCTTGGCTTTTTCCAATTTTTCAAAATCATCAGTCCAGTCCCCAACCAGGCGCTTTAGCTCTCCCGGATGGGGTGTAAGAATGCTGTTCTGGGGCACCAGATGAAGCAGCGCACTATTCGATGATAAAATATTCAGGCCATCGGCATCGATCACCATTGGCCTTGATGATTTTTCGAGCAACTTCTTTAATGCTCCAATGGTCTGCTTCTCCTGACCGATGCCCGGGCCAACACCCACCGCGCTGACATCCTCAAAGGCAGCCACATCCGTAATATACCTATCATCCACATCAACAGAAGCCATCGCCTCTGGTACCGCAGTTTGAATGATATTGTAACCCTCGCGTGGGACGTGGACAGTTAACAGGCCGAGGCCCGATTTCATCGCTGCCCTTGCTGCCAGCACAGCGGCACCCATCATGCCATAACTGCCAGCGACCAACAGTGCCTTTCCAAAGTCACCCTTGTGTGAAAATTTCCTCCTGGTCAAAATCTTTTTCCCAACCCCTTTCTTCTCAATCCAATAAATGGATGTCTGCGCCTGGCGGTAGAATGTTTTGCTAAGACCAATATTTACAACACACCACTGACCTACTCTTTGCTCATTTTCAGGAAGGAAAAAGGACAGTTTTGGCAATTGGAACGTCACGGTGAAATCAGCATTCACCGACAGCCCTGTGGTGCGCTGGTCCGCAAACAATCCTGATGGAATATCGATGGCGACCACCTTCGCCTGTGAATCGTTTATCTCTTGCACCGCCTGTTCATACACTCCCTCCAACGGTCTTGACAACCCTGAGCCAAAAATCCCATCAATCAAAATGTCCTGACCTGTGAAAACCCCATCTTCGATGGCTTCCACATAAAGACAACTCATTTGTTGTGGTAGCCTGCCTTTGTTGATTATAAAATCGCCTGACTCTTGAATAGAACCTTTAACGACCCAAACTTTAACCGGATATCCAAGTTCGTGGAGTAGTCTCGCGATCCCCAGTCCATCTCCTCCATTGTTGCCTGTGCCGCACACAATCCCGATGGATTTTGAAATGTCGAACCTTTCTGAAAACCATTTTACGAAAGCCTTGCAGGCTTTTTCCATTAAATCAATCGATGCAATCCCCTCATTTTTAATGGTGTAAGCATCCCATTCCCTGATTTGGGTGGTATTTAGTATTTTGAGCATGCAAAGACGAATATAAGAATGAGCAACGAGTTTTAAATCGAATCCAGGTCCGATGACAAAAAATGCCCCAGAAGAATTGTATCGAAAAGGATTTATCTCGGAAGCACAATTCAAGCAAATCGACCCGGTCGTATCGGGAAAAATCGTCTCCGTATTCTACGAACTGAGGACCCTCTTATACCTGGGTATACTCCTTTTTACCACAGGAGTTGGCATACTCATTTACGAGAACATTGGAGCACTCGGACACATCATTAGTATAGGACTCCTTTGCATCACTGCTGGGGCTTGCTTTTGGTATGTGTTTGCCAAAGGAGGATCATTTTCCGTGGCACAAGTAAAAACGCCCACACCTTACTTCGATTACATCGTGTTGCTGGGAAGCTTGCTATTCATTTCCGTTCAGGGTTACATCCAATTTCAATATCAAATATTCAATGATCATCTCGGCTGGAACACGCTGATTACCTCGGCTTTCTTTTTCTTTATCGCCTATCGGTTCGACAACACAGGGATATTATCGCTGGCCATCACCGCGTTGGCCTCTTTTTGGAGTATCAGTGTATCGCCCCAAAAATGGTACAGCAATGATTTCCTTGAAACAGCCAATCTTCATATTACGGCAATCATTTTTGGATCATCGTTGGGTGGTATTGCCATGCTTCTCAACATGAAGGGGATCAAGAAACATTTCACATTCACCTATATCAATTTTTGCATTCTTATTTTTTTTGTCGGATGTACCGTTGGATTGTTTGACAGTGCCATCTATGGGATTTATGTTTTGTTGATATACGCAGGGTGTGCGTTTGCCCTATTCTACGCTAAACAAGAAAGGTCATTTCTGTTTCTCTTGTACGCGTTTGTATTTGCCTACATTGCGACTACCTATTTTGTCGTTGATTGGTTGCTGGCCGAGGTCCCGGAGTTGATATTCTATTATTCCATGCTGTCGTGCGGAGGGTTCGTCTATTTTATCATCTCGTACAAAAAATTCTTTAATCGCCAAGCATGAGGAGCGCCTACAACGAAACCTGGCTTTACAACCTTGCGCTCATCAAGGAGACGAAGCGATGGCTGAAGTCGAAATTCATCGATGAAGCTCAGCACAAAATAATTGCCGAGGCCCACCCGTCAGCATTTTATCATCCAAACTTCATTATCAGAATTTTGATTTTTGTGGCCACGTTAGCCGGGCTGTCGGGTGTGACAGGACTATTTACCTTATTGGTGCTCGATGCCAGCCAGGCGGTAATTTCATTCATGTGTATGTTGTATGGGATCGGTTCGTTTGTCATGCTCGATCGGGCCATCATCAAGAATTCAAAACACTACAAATCAGGGCTTACGGAGGCATTGATGTACCATGCTTGTGGTTTTACCATTGGCGGTTTTGCCGGGCTGGTGGATTTTGAAATTTTACCGATGCTGGTATTCAGTATTTTAGTCTTGTCATTTGCCGCATACCGTTACCTGGATTTGTTGACCACTGTCGCCTCCTTTCTTGCCTTCGCTTACTTAATTTTTTTTCAGTTCTATGAGTTCGGGGGAATCTTTCAACAAGTCATACCATTTGTTTTCATCGCCTGCTTTACACCGCTCTATCTTTACGTTAAATCCATGAAGGCAAAGGAGAACCTCTCCATTTGGCACGCTAATATGCTGATAGTCGAATCCCTGTGTTTGTTGATGATCTACCTGGCCGGCAATTACCTGGTGGTGAGAGAGCTGAGTGTCAACCTGATGGGAATGGAAATTCCAGAGGGATCGGACATCCCCTTTGCCGTACTCTTCTATGGATTAACAGTCTTGTTACCCGCAGCTTATCTTTTTTTTGGAATCAAAAACAAGGACGTGGTGCTGCTCAGGATCAGCCTGCTCGTTTTGGCTTTCTCCGTTTTTACGTTTAAGTATTACTACGGTTTTGGTCATCCCGAAATAACACTCACCCTGACTGGATTGCTATTGACAGGGATATCACTAAGTCTGTTTAACTACCTGAAGGTGATGCGAGACGGCTATACACGCGAGGATATTCTTTCCGAAAAGTGGAGTAGCATGAATGCAGAAGCCTTCATAATTTCTCAAACCCTGGGCGGTAATAAAATATCGGTCGATGAATCTTTTCAGGGCAAGGGTGGAGGTTTTGAAGGGGGTGGGTCAAGCGGAAGTTTTTAATTTCATCAGATGCTGGAGATAAGACCATGTTGTGAGCATTGCGGTATTGACCTGCCGTACAATTCAACCGAGGCGATGATATGCACCTTTGAGTGTACTTTTTGCAAAGACTGCGCCACTAAAATATTTCAAAATGTTTGTCCAAATTGCGGAGGCGGATTCAGCCCAAGGCCAATTCGCCCCGTTGCACATTTAAGCAAGTACCCTGTATCTGAAAAAAGAATCCACAACCCCAAAGATGTAACTGGACTCAGGACCTTGATTGACAAGAATAAAAACGTACCTCCTGAAAACCGATAAAATTCAATGACGCAAACTTTAGATCAACTGCTGGGAATTAAATACCCCATCATTTTGGCGCCCATGTTTCTCATCTCCAACACGAAGATGATCAAGGCAGCGCTTGACAATGGAATAACGGGCGCATTCCCGGCCCTCAACTACAGGACCGACAAAGAACTAAGGGCCGCGATCCAGGAAATCAAGTCCCATTCTGATAAACCATTTGGCGTCAACCTGATTGTCAACAAATCAAACCCAAAATACAAGTCGCAACTGGACACCCTCCTCGAATTAAAAGTGGCTTTTATTATTACCTCGCTGGGAAATCCCAAGGAGGTAATCGACAAGGCGCACAAAAAAGGGATTAAAGTCTTCTGCGATGTGGTTGACCTGAAATACGCAAAAAAAGTCGAAGAACTGGGAGCAGACGCGCTTATTGCCGTCAACTCGGAAGCGGGTGGTCATGCGGGAAAAATCTCTCCCAAAGACCTGATCACTTTGTTGAAAGAGAACTGCAGCATACCGATCATAACAGCCGGAGGGATCGCTCAGGGAAGGGATCTGAAACAAGCTACTGATTGGGGAGCAGCTGGCGCATCCGTGGGGACAATTTTTATCGCGTGCGATGAAGCTGATATTTCACAGGAGTACAAACAGGCTCTTGTGGACTACGGGGCAAAGGATATCGTGCTCACCACAAAGATGTCCGGCTCCGCGCTTACGGTGATCAATACGCCCTATGTAAAGAGCATAGGCACCAAAGCTACATTTTGGGAATGGTTGCTGAATAATAACAAGTCATTAAAAAAGTACGTAAAGATGTTGATTGCGTTCCGCGGAATGCGGCAGGTGGAGAAAGCAGCCAAAGAAGCCACTTACAAGACGGTGTGGTGCGCAGGGCCGGCAATCGAATACGTCAAGGGTATTAAGCCCATAAAAGAAATAATCCAAAATTTCACCCGAGAGTACGATGAATTTAAGATTCAAAGTTCAACCATTAATGTTCAAGGCTGATCAAGAACAAAATTTTGAATTTTTGAATTTACTTTTGAATTTAAAAAATGAAGTTATCCCCTTTCAAGCTCGAGCGTTATTTTGACAAGTATGAATTCTCCGCGCCTTATTTGTTAAGCAGTTCGGATTGTGAGCCATTGCAACTGAATGAACTGTTGGACCTGGCCAGCCCTGCAAGCCGCGAAGAATGGAACAGATTAAAACTCGGATACACGGAGTCCAAAGGCGACCCGGCATTTCGGGATGAAATTTCCAGGCTGTATACTTCTATCCATCCCGATGATGTCCTGGTCCTGGTTCCTGAGGAAGGCATTTTCATTTCCATGAATGTATTGCTCAGCCCAGGGGACCATGTGGTTACCACCTTTCCGGGTTATCAATCATTGTACCAGGTAGCAACAGACATTGGATGCGGTATTTCTAAATGGGAGCCCGATCAGGATTTAATATTCAAGATTCAAGATCTAGAATCTTTAATAACGGCAAAAACCAAACTCATTGTTATCAATTTCCCTCACAACCCTACCGGATCACTGATTTCTGAAAATGAACTGAATAAGATTGTGGCAATAGCCCGCGAAAAAGGGATCACTATTTTTTCAGATGAGATGTACAGGTTCATGGAGTACAGTGAGAAGGACCGACTCCCATCAGTCTGTGACCTCTATGAAAATGCCATCTCCCTGTTCGGGTTAAGCAAAACTTTTGGTTTGCCAGGATTGAGAATGGGCTGGCTCACCACCCGAAACAAAAAGTTTATGGAGGAGCTGATCACCTTTAAGGACTATACGACTATTTGTAACAATGCGCCCGGAGAAAAGCTAGGCACGATCGCGTTGCAAAATAAAGATCGAATAATTGAACGTAGTCTTACCATCATTCGATCCAACCTCGCGTTGTTGGAGGATTTTGCGAAACGAAACGAAAGCTGGTTCATTTGGAAAACGCCCAAGGCAGGTTCCATCGCATTTCCCGAATTAAGAATTAAAGGCGCGGTAATGGACTTTTGTCAGGATTTGGTAAACCAAAAAGGAGTGATGCTGCTTCCCCATGATGTATATGACTTTTCGAGGAAGCATGTCCGCGTGGGATTTGGAAGAAAGAGTTTGCCAAAAGTACTCAGTGTTTTTGAGGAGTACTGTGCGGCCAATTCAATCCGATCTTAATCAGCGTGGCCGATTTTTGACTTGATCAGAGTTTACAAGCCATGCACCATCCGGAGTTGCCGGTTTGAGGAGGAAGTAAAGGGGAACTCCCAATGAAATAATGAACATGCCGATCAATGACGGAATAGGTTGTGCTTCAATGGCGCCCAACACCACCGCTATACTTAAAAGGATAAAAAATGCGTAGGGAATATTCCCGATCGTATAGAATCGTCCACTTCGCCATTTTATCACCAGAAGGGCCAGGACGGACACAGCTGAAAATAAAATAATGGCAAATCCGGTGTATATAAGTATCTGCTCAAATGATCCCGAAACCACCAGGGTAATGCTCCACAAAGATTGGATCACGATGGCCGATACAGGTGTATTAAACCTGGGATGAAGCTGTTGGATTCGCTTTGGAAACAATCCATCTCTCGCCATGGCAAAATAAATTCTTGGCCCAGCCATGATCATCGCGCTTACGCTACTGACCAGCGCGATAAGTATAATCCCGGTTATTATCCATGCTCCTGATGGTCCCAATAGTTTTCTTGCGAGCAAATCTCCTACCTGAACGGTACCTGACATTTCACCTCCGGGGATGAGTTTGATGTACAAAAAATTCATCAGCAGGTAAAGGGTGATCACAGCGAGCGTCCCCATGATCAGAATGCGCCTCATGTTTTTGGCCGGCTCTCTGATTTCTTCCGCTACATAAACGGCTGCATTCCATCCGCTGTACGAAAACATGATTGGAATGAAGGCCATCATCCAGATGCTCATTCCTGTTTCCTCAGGATTTAAATAGGTTGGCTCATAATCACCACTATAAAATAAGGTGGCAAGAGCTACGATACCCACAGCGGTTATGATCAAAAGGCACAACCCATAATTCAATGTACTGCCAACCCTGACGTTGGCCGCGTGGAGCGCGCTTGTCAGTACAATGAGAATGACCGCTATGGATGATTGCATGCCGGCATCAAGCGCGAGTAAGGACGTGAGATACGCTGCAAACCCAACTGCCGAAGCAGCGATAGCTCCCGAAAATCCGGCAATAAGGGAAGTCCAACCAGTCAGAAATCCTGCCAGGGGTCCAAACACCTTTGACAGGTATACATACTCACCTCCCGATTGGGGAAACATTTCAGATAGTCTCGCATAAGCAAACGCCCCGATCAGCGCGATCAGGCCTCCGACAAGCCAAATAAATAGAAAATAATTTGTGTCAGGCACAGACTTTAGTACCAAACCCGATGTGGTGAAAATGCCAACACCAACCACATTGGAAAAAATAAGTGCCGCACCATCGATGGACCCTAGTGACTGTTTTGGGGTGACAGGTTTAGTCACTGGTTGACTCTTTTTTCTCAGCTGTTACCAGCCAGAGGTATACATTCTCCTTTCCACCCCATTTCACAAAAACGTCACGTTTGTCCTTTATTTTAAATCCGGCACGTTCAAGGTCTTGTAAGGCGAATTTCATTGCAAGATTGTGGGTTGACATTTGCTGGCTCCGCGATGATGATTCATATTTTTTCTCCATTTCATCTACGATTACGAGCCGCCCTCCATGCTTTAGTGCTTTGTTGATCTGGGCCAGTACCGCCTGGTGCTTATCCATCTCGTGATAAGCATCCAGTATGACCACCGCATCCAATTCGCCCGCTGGCAGCTTCGGATCGTCAGTGTCTCCGAGCACAGTTTCAACATTTTGCAAATTCCGTTCTTCTAAAATCTCTTTCAGCCGCTTGAGTTTATACGATTCGATGTCAACCGCAAACACTTTGCCCCTGGTACCTACGGCCTCAGCGAGCGGGATGGTCAGAAATCCCTCGTGGCAACCCACATCCGCCACCACGCTTCCCTCTTTCACATCCATGGCTTGTAAAATTCCTGGTACATTTTGCCATTTATTTCGGGCCTCCCAGTCACGCTCTTTGTACTGAGAAAAACCCTTGAGTGTGCCCAAGACGAACACAAAAACAAAAGCCTGTCTATAACTCATAAAAATGCAGGGTTAACAAATGGTATATCCATTGTTATTCAACATACGCCTGATAGACATGGGAGTTGTGGGCGGAACAAGTTTTGTTCTCCTGTTTACCTGGAAAGGATAAGGATTAACAAACCATTAACAATTGGCATCGTAACGAAGCCCAACCAGGACGAAATATCTCAGGCGGAAATCAGGGAGTATTGAGGCAATATTTGGTGCAGGCGAGCGTACCTTCAGCGACTACCTCGATTTGATGATATCACGGTGCCTCTTGTCCAAAGAACTGATAGTTCAACGGAATATATTTTTTCCATTCTTCAGGCACCTGGCTTTCTTCAAAAATAGCATCTACCGGACACGCGGGCACACAGGCATCACAATCGATACAGGTACTGGGGTCGATATACAACTGTTTGCCGGCCGGGTCAAATCCTTCCTCTTTGCATTCCTGCCCACTGCCATCGGTGCTGATCGGTCCATGAATACAATCAACGGGGCAGACGTCAACACAAGCGGTATCACAGGTTCCCACGCAAGGTTCGCAAATGGTATACGGCATAACAGAACTGATTTAGAGGTTTTACAGTAATTTAAAAATAGAAAAAAAACTTAGAATACCCACGCGTTGTTATTCTGACGATAGCAAGGTAAATTTAAAGTAATCTAAATCTTATGAGCGAAACCCAGACAAACGGTAAAAAAACAACCGTTGAAAAAGACAAGGTGGTGTTGCGCTTTGCCGGTGATTCGGGAGATGGTATGCAGTTGACCGGGTCACAGTTTAGCTTTACATCCGCGCTTTTTGGCAACGACCTGGCCACTTTCCCTGACTTCCCGGCCGAAATTCGGGCACCCCTGGGAACCGTAGAGGGCGTTTCAGGATTTCAGGTCCAGATCGGACAAGTCGACATCTATACGCCCGGTGATCTTGCCGATGTGCTGGTGGCCATGAATCCCGCGGCATTAATGTCTAATCTCCGATATGCCAGGATTGGCGGCACCATCATTCTGGACATGGATGCTTTCGACAAAAGGAATATTGAAAAGGCAGGATTCAAAAGTAATCCCGTGGAGGACGGATCGTTGGATGCTTATAATATTGTGGAGGCGCCCATATCCTCGTTGACAAAAACTGCGCTGGAAGGCATTCAACTGGACAACAAAAGTGTCATGCGTTGCAAAAACATGTTTGCACTTGGCATGATGTATTGGCTGTTTGACCGCCCCCTTACCGACACTGAAAAATACCTTGACGGCAAATTCAAAAAAATGCCGGCCTTAGCGGAGGCAAATAAGAAGGCTTTACATACAGGATTTCATTTTGCCGAAACCATTGAGGCGCTGCCATCTATGTACAAGGTGCCGGCCGCCAAAATTGAAAAAGGAAAATACCGTCACATTTCCGGCAACGTTGCTACGGCCTGGGGATTCATGGCCGCTGCCGAAAAGATGGGTAAGAAAATATTTTATGGGTCCTACCCAATCACACCTGCGAGCGATATCCTGCATGAGCTGTCGAAGCACAAGCACCTTGGTGTAATCACGTTGCAGGCCGAAGATGAAATTGCCGCGGTATGCTCTGCCATTGGTGCCACCTATGCCGGACAAATCGGTTTGACCGCCTCATCAGGGCCGGGCATTGCATTAAAAGGAGAGGCGATTGGCCTGGCGATCATGGCTGAGCTTCCGTTGATCGTAATTGATGTTCAACGGGGTGGCCCTTCAACCGGTTTACCAACGAAAACAGAACAGGCTGATATCAATCTGGCCCTCTACGGCAGAAACAGCGAAAGCCCCTGTATTGTGATCGCTGCAAGTACTCCGTCCAATTGTTTCGAGTATGCCTATATGGCCACCAAACTTTCGTTTGAGCATATGACTCCGGTGATACTATTATCGGATGGTTACCTTGCGAATGGTTCCGAACCGTGGAAATACCCTAAGATTGCGGACCTGCCGGAAATCAAGGTGCCGATGGCTAAGGCAAATGGTGAAGCTTACCTGCCCTATCTCCGAAATGAAGAGACACTTGCACGATACTTTGCGACTCCGGGGATGGCTGGATTAGAGCACCGTATTGGCGGACTTGAAAAGCAAGAAAAAACCGGAAATGTTTCATACGATCCCCGCAACCATGAGGACATGGTGAAGGTACGTGCTGAAAAGGTCGCGCGCGTTGCCAACTACATTCCGGAGTTGGAAGTGATGGGAGAAGGCAAAGGAAAATTGTTGGTCGTGGGATGGGGAGGCACATACGGAAGCCTTCACACATCGGTATCAGAATTGAGGCAGGCAGGAAAAGATGTTGACCTGGCCCATTTCAATTACATCAACCCCCTGCCGAGGAATACGGAAAAGATACTGTCGGGCTACGAAAAAATAATTGTCTGCGAATTGAACATGGGTCAGTTTGCCGCTCACCTTCAGGCTCAGTTCCCGAACTTGAAAATTGATAAGTATAATAAAATTCAGGGATTGCCTTTTACGGTAACAGAATTAAAAGAGAAATTCATCGACCTGTTAAAATCATAAGTGTATGGCTGATGTTGCAGAAAAAAAAGAAGGACCCACACTGACGAAAAAAGATTTTGCCAGTGATCAATTGGTGCGCTGGTGTCCCGGATGTGGTGACTACTCGATTCTATCAGCCATGACGGCAGCCCTGCCACAATTGGACATTCCCAAAGAAGATATTGTGTTCGTATCAGGGATAGGGTGTGCGGCTCGTTTTCCGTATTACATGAACACCTATGGATTTCATACCATTCACGGCCGAGGGCCGGCCGTTGCTACCGGGGTCAAATTGGCCAATCCAAAATTAAGTGTGTGGGAAATTCAGGGAGACGGAGATGCGCTGGCCATTGGTGGTAATCATTTTATTCATGCGCTCCGAAGAAACATTGACATCAATATTCTTTTGTTTAATAATGAGATCTACGGTTTAACCAAAGGTCAGTACTCTCCTACTTCTCCTACGGGGTTGGTAACTAAATCTACGCCTTTCGGTGCCGTTGAGCGTCCATTCCATGCTGGTGAACTGGTACTCGGAGCTCAGGGAACTTACTACTCCCGCACTATCGATACCAATCCAAAATTGATGACGGAGATTTTTGTGAAAGCAGCCAAACATGTCGGCACTTCGATGGTAGAAATTTTGCAAAACTGTGTCATCTTCAATGACGATGCCCACGGCAAGGTAACTGACCGAAACAACCGGGATGATTTCCAATTGCACATCGAACATGGCAAGCCGATGCTGTTCGGAAAGGACAACCAAAAAGGACTGAGGCTGAATGGTCTCAAACTCGAGGTAGTCACACTGGGTGAAAATGGAATTTCTGAAAAAGATATTTTGGTTCATGATGCGCACGAACCTGACTCTACGCTACACATGATGCTGGTTCGCTTGAAGCCCCCCGATTTTCCCATGGTGCTGGGTGTAATCCGCGAGGTATCCGCGCCAGCCTACTCCGAAAAATTAGCTGAAGAGATCGTCAATAGCAGTAAAAAGTCGAACTACTCTTGCATGGATGATTTATTGAACAGTGGTGAAACCTGGGAGGTGAAGTAATGGAAGCAGAGGCGTTGATTATATTCTTTTTTTGTGGCGTGATCATGGTGGGAGCCGGAGTACTGGTGGCCAATTTAGTGGCGCCCCGCTCCAAAAATGAACAGAAGGATGAGCCTTACGAATGTGGCATTCCCACCCAAGGACCATCCATGATTCAGTTCAAAGTCGGTTATTACCTTTTCGCCATCCTGTTTTTGATTTTCGATGTCGAGACCGTTTTTATTTTCCCCTGGGCGGTTGTGATGAAAAAGGTCGGAGTGGCTGCATTCATTGAAATTGTGATCTTCTTTTTGGTGTTGGGATTGGGCTTAATCTATGCGTGGAAAAAGAAAGCATTGAAATGGGAGTAAACCAAAATACCATAGACCCCTTAGAGCAGGAAAAGTTATTGAAAGACTTTCCGGGCGAGATCAAAAAAGGTCCTGGAAGCAATATTGTCATTACTTCTGTTGATGGTGTGGTCAATTGGGCGCGTTCCAATTCATTGTGGCCATTGGTTTTTGGCACCAGCTGTTGTGCCATCGAGATGATGGCCACAGGAGCCAGCCGTCACGACTGGTCGCGATTCGGCACGGAGGTGGCCCGTGCTACGCCACGCCAGGCCGATCTTATCGTAATTGCTGGCACCATTGTAAACAAGATGGCACCTGTGCTGAAAAGACTTTACGATCAGATGGCCGATCCCAAGTACGTGATTGCCATGGGTGCATGCGCCACGTCAGGTGGTCCATTTTATTATAACACTTATTCCGTGGTGAAGGGAGCAGACCATATTATTCCGGTAGATGTCTATGTACCCGGTTGCCCTCCAAGACCCGAGGCGTTGCTCTACGGAATTATGCAATTGCAGAAAAAAATTAAAGGAGAGACTTTCAGCGATCCGCGTGATCCCATGAAAGATTTTGTTTGAGCTTTTCAGATTAGTGCCTTTGTGGCTTCGTGGCAAAATTAATTAGCCACTAAGGCACTAAGACACCAAAGAACCCAACGCTGATGAACAACGAAGAATTAAAAAAATTTATCTTAGATAGTGTGGCCGAGGCCGAGTGCGTGGAGGGCACTCAATTCCTGCAGGTAACCATTCCTGCTGAAAAAATTCTTCCATTGGCCACCGAATTGAAATCAAACGAATCCACCTCGTTTGATTTTCTTTTTTGTCTCACCGCTGTGGATCGACCAGATCATATGGAAGTGGTCTATCACTTGAAATCCACCAAACACAATCACCAATTTGTACTCAAAGCTAAAATCAACTCCAGGGAAAATCCAGAGGTGGAAACCGTCTGCCATATTTGGCGAACTGCCGAACTCCACGAACGGGAGGCCTACGATTTGTTTGGTATCAAATTTTTGAATCACCCGGATCTTAGGAGATTATTGCTCACCGATGACTGGGAAGGTTGGCCCATGCGGAAAGACTACGAAGATCCCATTAACATGATCGAATACTGATGGACGAAGTCATACACGATCAGGAACTGGAATCGAAGGAGTACTTCATCAACATGGGGCCACAGCACCCCAGTACCCATGGTGTATTGCGGCTGATGCTGTCACTTGATGGCGAGATCATTAGAAAAGTAGAACCTCACCTGGGTTTCATTCATCGCTCCATTGAAAAAATGTGTGAGCATGACAGCTACCAGCAGATCGTCCACCTTACGGACAGGATGGATTATTTGTCCTGTCACATCAACAACGAGGCCGTGTGCCTTTGTGTTGAACAAGCGTTGCAAATCCAGGTTCCTGAAAGGGTGAAAGTGATTCGCACCATTGTCGATGAGCTCAATCGAATTGCTTCGCACCAATTGTGGTGGGGAGTAATGGGGATGGACCTGGGTGCCATCACTACTTTCTTATACGGCTTTCGCGATAGGGAAATGATCACTGATATTTTTGAAGAAACCTGTGGCGCCCGGCTCACCATGAACTACAATATCCCGGGTGGTTTGTTTTTCGACATTCACCCTAATTTCCAAAAGCGTACCAAAGATTTTATTACTCACTTCAAAAAGAAATTACCGGAATACGATACTTTATTATCCAACAATGTAATCTTCAAACAGCGGACCAAGGGAATCGGAAAACTATCCAGGAAAGATGCCATAAGTTATGGAGTTACCGGCCCCACCGGAAGGGCTTCCGGATTTTCCTGTGATGTGAGGAAGCACCATCCTTATATGGCCTACGGGAAAGTTCAATTCAAAGAAATAGTCGATACTGAAGGTGATTGCTTTGCTCGTTATAAATGTCGTATCGCGGAAATGTGGGAATCGATGTCCATCATCGAACAATTGATTGACAATATTCCGGAAGGTGATTACAAAGTACCTACGAAGGCGGTTATTAAATTGCCGAAAGGTGAATGGTACCAAAAAGTAGAAACAGCACGTGGCGAGTTTGGTGTGTACATTATCAGCGAAGGACAAAGGAGTCCATATCGATTGAAATTCCGTTCACCGGGTTTTAGTAATCTATCTGCATTGGACCACATGGCCCGAGGATGTAAAATTGCTGACCTGGTGGCCATCATGTCAACATTGGATTTGGTCATTCCTGATATTGATCGCTAACGCATGAACTGGCTCTACGACTTTTCTCATCTCACCCAGGGCATCCATGATAGTTTATCGGGAAGTTTCGAGCCCAGCACAGTCTTAATAATAGAAATGATATTGGCAGGAGTAACTATTATGATCCTGTTTGCCATTCTGGGATTGGTTTTGGTGTATGCCGAAAGAAAAGTAAGTGCATTCTTCCAACAACGGCTGGGACCTATGCGCGTGGGATTTTGGGGGACAGCGCAAACACTCGCAGATGTGATCAAACTCCTGATGAAAGAACCTTTGATGAACAAAGGGGCTGACAAGTTTTTATTCAACCTGGCTCCCTATATCATCATGATAGCTGCGTTTATGGCCATGGCAGCCTTACCATTTGCCAAAGGGCTACAGGCCCTGGATTTTGATATCGGATTATTGTACATATCAGCAGTTTCGTCATTAGGAGTCATCGGTATTTTATTGGCTGGATGGTCGTCTGACAATAAGTATTCCCTAATTGGTGCGCTGCGTTCAGGCGCACAGATCATCAGTTACGAATTGTCAGTGGGTTTGTCACTGCTCACCATCGTGGTATTAACAGGTAGTTTGCAGTTGAGTGTAATTGTTGAATCGCAAGCCAATGGGTGGTGGATTTTCAAGGGACACATCCCAGCAGCCATTGCCTTTCTTATTTTTTTAATTGCCAGCACCGCTGAGACCAATCGTGGGCCCTTTGATTTGGCTGAAGCCGAATCTGAATTGACCGCAGGCTTTCATACCGAATACTCCGGTCTAAAGTTTGCCTTCTTCTTTCTTGCTGAGTTTGCCAACATGTTTATAGTTTCAGCCATTGGAGCCACCGTGTTTCTCGGTGGATGGATGCCCTTCCACATTGGAGGATGGGTAGGGTTTAATAATATCATGGACTACATTCCTCCGGTCGTTTGGTTTTTTGGCAAAGTCGGTTTCATGATTTTTATGATGATGTGGTTTCGATGGACTTTTCCAAGGCTGCGGATCGATCAACTGCTGACTTTGGAGTGGAAGTATCTGCTCCCTGTCAATTTGATGAATATATTAGCAATGGCGTTTTTGGCTTTGATGGGTTGGCATTTTTAAATATGGTGAATTGGTGACTTCGTGGCAAAGAATAACTAGCCACCAAGACACCAAGACACAAGACAACTATAGATGAAAAGTATTATCAACTATTTTAAAGAAATCTTTTCAGGACTGAAGTCACTGGTCAAGGGAATGTCTGTGACCGGTCACTACATCACCCATCCAAAGGAAATCATTACCCAGCAATACCCCGAGAACAAGGCAACACTTAAAATGTTCGAGCGCTTTCGCGGAGAGGTGATACTGTTACACGATGAAAACAATGAACATAAATGCACAGGTTGCTCTGCCTGTGAAGTGGCCTGCCCCAACGGCACCATTGAAATTATCCCAAAACGAATAGATGTGGATGGTCGCAAGGTGAAAGCCATTGATCAATTCGTGTACCACCTGCAGATGTGTACCATGTGCGGACTGTGCATACCCGCCTGTCCTACAGATGCTATCGTCATGGCCAACACGTTTGAGCATGCAGTATTCGACAGAAGCAAGCTGACAAAAATCTTAAATAAACCAGGTTCTAAAATTATGGATGGCATCAAATAATGGGGATGGGCGCGATCATATTCTACAGCATAGCAACGATCATGATCGTGTTTTCATTATTGGCCGTGACAGCCCGTAAAATATTAAGGGCTGCCGTTTACCTTTTATTTGCACTGGGAGGAACAGCAGGAATTTATTTTATGGTCAATTATTTCTTCCTGGCCGCGGTGCAATTAATTGTTTACGCGGGCGGAATTGTCGTGCTGATTATTTTCTCTATCCTTTTGACTTCACACATCGAGGAAAAAATGCAGAAGCCGGATGTCTGGAAAATTATCCTCACCAGCATTGTTGGGCTGGGTGGAGCAAGTTTATCAATTTATATTATTACCAATCATGTTTTTACTCCTCAACCCGATACGGGTGTTGAAGTCAACATGACCACCATTGGGGAAAAATTGTTGGGTTATGGAGCAGGGGGATATGTACTTCCTTTTGAAGTGATCAGTATCCTTTTATTGGCCGCGATGATAGGTGCCATCGTGGTGGCAAAACGCAACAAACCGGAAAGCAATGGTTGAGCAGGTCCCTTTGAACAATGCGTTGATTGTAACCACACTGATGTTCTTCATCGGAGTGTACGGATTTTTGACTAGGAAGAACTTAATCACCATGCTGATCAGTGTTGAGGTTATGTTGAATGCGGTCAACCTCAACTTTGTTTTCTTTGATAATTATTTATTTCCAGGAAAGTTAGAAGGGCATTTTTTCTCTCTTTTTATCATTGCTATCGCTGCCGCAGAAGCCGCAGTGGCCATTGCCATTTTTATCAATCTGTATAGAAACATCCGGTCCATTGATGTAGAGGAAGTAGACAAGATGAAATACTGATGGACTACCAATACACGATATGGATTGTTATTCTGCCTTTCCTGGCCTTTGTGATCAATGGATTGGGAAGTGGAAAATTACCCGGCAGGACCTCAGGTTGGATTGCCACCCTTGCCATTGGGGTTTCTACTTTTCTCTCCTACCAAACTGCGTTTCAATATTTCTCTTCGCCATCGCGAGAAAAAATAATTGCCTTTAAAACAATCTGGCTTCGATTCAATGAGTCATTGCACATCGACATGGGAATTTTACTGGACCCCATATCTGTCATGATGTTGGTAGTGATTACCACGGTATCGCTGATGGTATTTCTTTATAGCCAGGGATATATGAAAAACGAAAGTGGCTACGATCGTTACTTTTCTTTTCTTTCACTGTTCAGTTTCTCCATGCTTGGGCTTGTAGTCGCTACCAATGTATTTCAGATGTATATGTTCTGGGAATTGGTGGGTGTGTCTTCGTATTTGCTCATCGGTTTTTATTATGACAAGCCAGCGGCAGTGGCAGCTTCTAAAAAAGCATTCATCGTAACACGGTTTGCTGATTTGGGTTTCCTGATAGGCATTTTCATGGTGTCGTTTTACACGGGCACTTTCGATTTTGAAATCCTTACCAATCCGGCTGCACTGAGCTTTCAAACCACTGCAACTTTTCTTGGACTATCAACCATCACCTGGGCATTGTTGCTCATTTTTATGGGAGGTGCTGGAAAGTCCGCGATGTTTCCTTTGCACATCTGGCTTCCGGATGCAATGGAAGGCCCAACGCCCGTATCTGCTTTGATCCATGCAGCGACCATGGTGGTGGCCGGTGTGTTTTTAGTGGCTCGATTATTTCCCATGTACACTTCATTCGCTCCCAGTGCTTTGGAGGTGGTTGCTTTCATTGGTGCCTTCACCACTTTGTTTGCAGCCGTTATCGCCTGCACGCAACATGATATCAAAAGAGTGTTGGCCTTCTCCACCATGTCGCAAATCGGGTACATGATGCTGGCGTTGGGTGTATCTGGCTATGGAGGCGAAGAAGGGTTGGGGTATACAGCTTCATTATTTCATCTATTCACACACGCGTTCTTTAAAGCACTACTCTTCCTTGGAGCAGGTGCCATCATTCATGCTGTGCATACGAATGACATTCGGGAAATGGGAGGGTTGAGAAAACACCAACCTGTCACGCATATTTTATTTTTGATTGCCTGCCTCGCCATCGCAGGTATTCCTCCCTTTGCCGGATTCTTTAGCAAGGATGAAATTCTGGCAGCGGCTTTTGCCACACATCCCGTTTATTTTGGCATCGCAGCCCTGGTGGCAGGACTCACCGCCTTTTATATGTTCCGGTTGTACTTCATTGTGTTCTGGGGGAAAGTAAGAAATTACGAGCATGCACCTCATGAAGCACCCGTAGTCATGCTCATCCCGATGATGGTGTTGGCAATAGGTTCTGTGCTTGCAGGCTTCATTCCTTTCGGTCAGTTCATTTCGTCAGATGATCAGCCATTGGCAAGCCATATCAATTGGTTGGTGGCCACCATTTCGGTAGCACTCGCATTGAGCGGAATTGGATTAGCCTGGAAATTTTATAAGGAGGAATCAGGAGCAGCTGATAAAATGGCTGCGTCATTTGGCAATTTCTACACCAGCGCCACCAAAAAATTCTACATCGATGAAATTTACATTTTGATTACCAAAGGGGTCATCTTTAAGTTAATATCTCAACCCCTTGCCTGGTTCGATCGACATGTTATTGACGCCTTTATGAATTTATTGGCTGCCATTACCAATTGGGTGTCTGCCCAGATTAAAGAATTTCAATCCGGTCAGGTCCAAAAGTATGCCTTCATCTTTATTTCCGGTGTACTCATCATTGTGTTAAGCTTCATTTACGCCACCGGATGAATATCCTCATTGCCCATATCGTTATACCGGCCCTCAGCACCATGGCAATGATGTTTGCAAGAACACAAAAGCAGGTAAGAACAATTGCTGCCGGTGGTATGAGTATTCAATTGGTTCTATCTCTTGTTCTGCTGTTTCTCTTTTTAAATGAAAGGACCAATGGCAATGAGGCAGTGGTCTTATTTGCTCAAAGTTTCTCTTGGTATCCAAGTCTTGGTATTTCATTTGACGTTGGTGTAGACGGCATAGCCGTTGCCATGATCGTACTTACTTCCATCGTCATTTTCACCGGTGTCTTTGCCAGTTGGGAAGTGGAAAAATTGTACAAGGAGTTTTTTATTTCCCTGATTGTGTTGGCCACGGGTGTCTACGGTTTCTTCGTATCGCTTGACCTGTTTGTATTGTTCCTGTTCTTCGAGCTGGCCGTTATTCCAATGTATTTGCTCATCGGCATTTGGGGAAGTGGACCAAAGGAATATGCGGCCATGAAATTGACCCTCATGCTTATGGGCGGTTCAGCCCTGTTGGTGGTTGGAATTCTAGGCGTCTATTTCACATCAGACGTAGAGGGAATAAGGACATTCAATATTCTTGTCCTGGGTCAACATCACATTCCCATTGAAATGCAGCGGATCTTTTTTCCAATGCTCTTCATTGGGTTTGGTGTAATCGGTGCCTTGTTCCCATTCCACACGTGGTCGCCTGATGGCCATAGCTCTGCTCCTACTGCAGTATCCATGTTGCATGCAGGCGTACTGATGAAACTGGGCGGATACGGTTGTTTAAAAGTGGCCATCTTTTTATTACCAGAGGCCGCCAACGAAATGTCGTGGATATTTTTAATCCTCACTTCCATCTCCGTCATCTACGGTGCCCTGGCCACTGTGGTGCAAACGGATTTGAAATACATTAACGCTTACTCCTCGGTAAGTCATTGCGGTTTGGTACTCTTTGCCATTCTGATGCTGAATAAAACGGCCTCCACAGGCGCTGTGCTGCAAATGATTTCTCACGGATTAATGACAGCCCTTTTCTTTGCGTTGATTGGTATGCTGTATTCCCGAACAAAGACGCGCATCATTACAGAAATGAGCGGACTCATGAAAGCGCTTCCGTTTCTATCGGTTTGTTATGTGATTGGCGGACTGGCCTCTCTTGGTCTTCCCGGATTGAGTGGCTTCGTAGCAGAGATGACCATTTTTGTGGGAGCATTCGAGCATGAAGATATGTTTTATCGAATCGCAACCATTGTTGCCGTTTCATCTATTGTGGTGACAGCCGTATATATCTTAAGAGTGGTAGGCATGATTCTCATGGGACCGATTAAAGGTGAAGCCTACAATGACTTCCCGAAAGCAAAATGGTTCGAGAAGATTGCAACCCTCTCATTGGTGATTGGCATATTAATAATCGGATTGACACCATTGTGGTTGTCTGAAATGATACGTGACAGTTTGGGGATGATTGTTGAAAAATTGGCATTGAAATAAGCCTTTGCGAGTTAGCTTCCAGGCGGTGAGTTAACCGCTGAGGCGCAAGGATTAAGAAAATAGGAAATGAATTTACAGGAACTTCTTCTGATGCGACACGAATGGATACTGATTGCCTCGGTACTGATCCTGCTTGTGCTCGAATTGAATTTTTCAGAAGAGAAAAAATCGAATAACATTATAGCGGCATCCATCTTATTGGCATTGGTAACGCTCATCGGATTTTTGCCAACTGAACGTGGTAGTGTGTTCGGTGGAATGTATGTAACTGATCCTATCCGGGTATTGATGAAGAACGTCCTTAACCTGGGTGTGTTGATTGTATTTCTCCAATCCGGTTCATGGTTACGCACTAAAAGTAATCACAACCGCATTACTGAGTTTTACCTATTAGTGCTCTCCAGCGTAATTGGGGTGAACTACATGATCTCAGCCGGGCATTTTCTGATGTTCTATTTAGGATTGGAACTGCTCACCATTCCTATTGCAGCTGCTGCATCCTACGACCAGTACAAAAGCAAATCGGCAGAAGCCGGGATTAAATTAATTCTATCATCGGCCTTCTCATCAGCTATATTATTATTTGGCTTGTCGATGCTGTACGGGGCAACTGGCTCCATGTATTTTCACCAATTAAATTTCTCAGCTGATCTCTTGCAAGTACTTGGATTTGTGTTCTTCTTCTCGGGCCTGGCCTTTAAAATCAGCATTGTACCGTTTCACCTTTGGACAGCCGATGTGTATGAAGGCAGCCCTACCAATGTCACCTCATACCTGTCGGTCGTGTCGAAAGGTGCAGCCATCTTTGTCTTGGTTCTATTGTTGGTCACGCTGTTTGAGCCTTTGCGAGAAGTATGGCAGCAGGTTATTTATGGCACCGCCATCTTTACCATGACGATAGGGAACTTGTTTGCTATTCGCCAGCAAAACCTGAAGCGCTTCCTCGCCTTCTCGTCCATTGCGCAGGCCGGGTTTATTTTGTTGGGCGTGATCGGAGGCACCTCACTGGGGATGGCAACCGTGATCTACTTTGTACTGATTTATGTATTCTCCAACCTGGCTGCCTTTGGCGTGGTGATTGCCATCGAACAATATGCCGGCAAAGTCAGGATGAACGATTACAATGGCTTGTATAAAACCAATCCAAGACTAAGCCTGGCCATGATGCTGGCGTTGTTTTCATTGGCCGGCATTCCACCGCTGGCTGGTTTCTTTGGAAAGTTTTTCTTGTTCACTGCTGCCGCAGAGAGTGGGTATTTTGTTTTGCTTTTTATCGCTGTAGTCAACGCAGTAGTTTCCTTGTATTATTATCTATTGGTGGTAAAGGCCATGTTTATTAATAAAAGTGAAACCCCTGTTGCTTACTTTCAAAGTGATTACCCCACACGAATTGCCCTGAGTGCGTGTGTTCTGGGTATAATTGTAACAGGATTTTACAGTCCGGTATTCGAGTATATTAAAGAATTATGTGTAGCCAGCTTCTAATATGTCATTGTTAAAATTTGAACATAAGATTGTAGAAATTGACGAAGTGCCGCACCGCATCCTCGAAGCAGGCGTTACGAAAGAACGCGCAGAGTTTTTGCAAAAATTGTTAGCACACAACCAACACGCAACCAAAATTCAGGAGGTACCGGCTAAGGAAGAGGGTCAACCTTCGACCTATAATTTGGTCACCGCGGATGTTACATTAAATCCCATTGTAAAAGTTTACAACAGGGAACTCAAAACGCCCGAAGGGCAACGTGTCACACCTGATTATTGGAATCAGAAAACTTCAAGACTCGAACCCAACTACTGGGACAAGAGCAAGAAGGATTGGAAGTGAGCTGGCACTGAAGGCTAGAGGCCTAGTCACTGGTTTTGACAAGGTCCATTTTTACAATCATTGCATCCGAAGTCAAAAACAAAACTGACTCATCGTCATTCAAAGCACAATTGGAAACCGGCATTCCTGTGTGAATTGTTCCCAGGTGCTTTGCTTCCGATGTAAAAATCAACAGACCTCCAGCTCCGGACGCAAACAATACTCCTTTTTTGTTTACTTTCATTCCGTCCGGCAAGCCACTCCCCTCTTCAACCATTAGCGTGGCGTCAAAGAAAATTTTTTCATTGATGAAATCACCATTTGCATCCACATCATATACCATCCATACGGCATTCTCAGGATCTGAATTGGAAACGTAACATTTTGTCTTATCCGAATTAAACGCAATGCCGTTTGGTCTGGATAGTGACTTCGTCATCACACTGATCTTTCCATCCGGTGTAACTTTAAACACTCCATTAAAATCCAACTCCTTCTCCCCATCGTTGTCGCTTTGACTGACCAAACCATAGGGAGGATCTGTAAAATATAAATTACCATGAGGTCCGTAAGCCGCGTCATTGGGACTGTTCAATCTCTTGCCCTCAAATCGATCGGCCAGTGTAACAAATGTTGGATTCGGAGCGCTTAAGTCTCCATCCATTCTGGCTACTCTCCTGTCACCATGTTGGCAAAGGATCAACTGACCAATTTCATTTAATGTCAAACCGTTTGAACCCGTCTCACCACTCCTGGGAATCGTTGATGTGTGGCCAGAAGGAGTTAGATACACAGAGACGCTATCCGTTTCCGTCCATTGGTAAATTGTATTTCGAGGCACATCAGACCAAATCAATTTCTGCTGATCCGCTAGCCACAGTGGGCCCTCAGACCAATCAAAGCCCTCAGCAATCACATCGATAGTAGCGTCAACATCCAGAACCTGACTAAGTGCGGAGTCAATCACAACTATTTCACCAACATGCTTTACAACCGCATTTGCATCCCTACTTCCCTTGCTTGCACACGCCCACACACCAATCAATACGACACATAGACACCATTGACTATTTTTCATAACGCCTACGATGTTAATTTCTATAAGATCATAAAGAGCAACAACGAAGCAGCAAAACCGGTTAACCCAACCAATGTGGTCAGCACACTCCAGGTTTTGAAAGTCTGTTTTTCTGTCATACCCAGGTATTGTTTCACCATCCAAAATCCACTGTCATTGACATGCGAAAGCATGGACGCACCGGATGCGATGGCCAACACGATTACGGCTAACTTGGGCTGAGAATAATTATTGATCAACAGAATAGGCGACACCAGACCGGCCGCGGTAATCATGGCCACCGTTGCAGAACCCTGCGCAACACGAATAATGGCTGCCGCTAAAAAGGCGAATACAATCAGCGGGAGTCCGGAATTACTCAACCCTTCCGCAATGGCCTGCCCCGCCCCCGTATCCATCAGCACTTGTTTGAACACTCCCCCTGCACCAGTGCATAAAATAATTAACCCGGTAGGCTTAAAAGACGCTGAACTAATTTCAAGCAACTGAGAAGCGGTGAACCCTTTTCTTATTCCAGGTGCATACCAAACCACCAGGTTGGCGATGATCAGGGCACTGAAGGGATGACCCAGCAATAAAACAATTTCCCGAAGCTCCGTTTGACTGACAACGATCAGATCAGACCTTACCATAGAGCCGCTAATAATAAAAATCATGGGCACCAGTAAAATAAGAAGCACCAACCTAAAGGGTGGCAATTCCAGCGTTGGCTCTTCTGCCTTTGAGGCCTCATCGGGTGCCGCAATAAAAATCTTTCCACCTATGTATTTTCCATAAAACAATCCCGCAACAATGGCTGTTGGGATTCCTCCCAAAAAGCCAATGGCTATAACCCATCCCAGATCAGCATTGATGATGCTGGCTACCGCGACCGGGCCAGGTGTAGGTGGAATAAATGTGTGCGTGATGGCCAACCCCGCCAACAAAGGCAATCCAAAATACAACAACGATTTTCCCGTTGCTCTTTGCAAGGCATAGATGACGGGTACGAGTATAATAAATGCCACATCAAAAAAAACAGGAATAGCCAATACAAATCCAGTCACCAACATTGCAGGGGCTGCATTTTTTTCGCCAAATGATTTTCTAAGTCCTACCGCGATGGCCATAGCTCCTCCCGACTTCTCCAGTATCCCACCAAATATGGCACCCAGTCCCACCACCGTAGCCACAAATCCAAGGGTTGAACCCATGCCTTTCTCTACCGTTTCCATCACCTCGGTTCCCGACAGTCCACCAAAAACACCGGTAACAATGCTGGCTATTAGCAACGCAATGAACGCGGGCAACTTCAAATACAAAACCTGGAACAGCAGTAATGCAATTCCTAAAACCACAACCAAAAGAATCGGTAGTTCGATCATCAGGTTAATTCTTCCACTCGGTGTGTACTTTTTTCATTTGAGGATCATCCACGCGTTGATAGCCATGAGCACCAAAGTAATCTCTTTGTGCCTGAATAAAATTTCCATAGGATGTCGATTTCGACATGCTCTGGATGTAGGTCAACGCGCTCGACAAGGCGGGAACGGGGACATTAACTTTCAGGATCTCTCCCAACGTATCATAACTTTCCTGCGCGTCCAGGGCGATTGTGGATTGAATGGAAGAATCCATCAATACCTGAGAACCGTTGGCTAGCGATGCTTCAAGGCTTTCCATCAGGGCAGAACGAATGATACATCCATTGGTCCAAATTTTCGCCAGGGTTGACAGATCAACTTTCCATTCAAATTGCTTTGAAGCAATGTCTATCAGGTGAAAGCCTTGCTGATGATTGCTGATACGCGCCAACCGATAGGCTTTCATCAGTCCCTCCGCTGATACCTTGATTCGCAAAACAGGCAAATTTATTTTTTCATTAAACTGTACCCTCAACTTTTTGAATGACGAAGTGTAGCGTGCAAACAATGCTTCCGTGATAGTAGGAATGGGCACGCCCAGTTCCGCAGCCGCAATGGTGGTCCAACCTCCTGTTCCCTTGTTCTCTGCTGTATCTAAAATCGAATCGATTAGCCAACTGCTACCCTCTTTTTTTCGCAGTATATCCACGGAAATGGAAAGCAAATAATTGTTAACATCCGTTGCCGTCCACGTTTCAAAAATATTGGCAATTTCATCCGGTGAATGACCCTTGCCCCACCTGAGGATACCATACAACTCCGCCAGCAGTTGCATCTCGGCATATTCAATACCGTTGTGAACCATCTTCACAAAATGCCCCGCTCCGCCTTCTCCCACCCTCGCACAACATTTTTCACCGCTTGGAGATATGGCCGCAATGGGCTCCATGTATTTTTTTATCCTGTCATAAACAGGACCTGTTGTTCCAAGCATCATTGAAGGTCCATTGAGCGCTCCCTCTTCGCCCCCCGAAACGCCCATGCCAACGTAGTGGATACCTTTTAAAGCCAGTTGCGCCTGCCGTCTTTCAGTATCTTTAAAATGTGAGTTGCCTGCATCAATGAGGATATCATTTTCAGCCAGCAGTGGCTCCAGTTTTTTTATGAGTTGATCGATGGCCGTTCCTGCCGGAATCATACAAAGTGCAATTCGTGGCGACTGCAGCGAGTCAATAAATGGAGCCAGGTCTTCGAACCCAACTGCTTTATCCAATTCCCGGTGTTTTTTTATCAGCTTAACGGCAACATCTACCTCCTGCGTCTCTACGCGCTGATTAAACAATGAAAGCCTGAAACCTTTCCCTGCAAAATTTCTCGCAAGGCTGCTGCCCATTACGCCCAGTCCGATGATTCCCAACTCCGATTTCATTTTTGGAATATGAATAAGCATTAAATCTAATATTTCTTCGGGAGATAACGCGATGTCAAGTAAAGTAGCATATCGCGGGACCTCCAACAAATCAAATTGTGACTGCAGCAAAGAAGGCGGCATAAAGTGATTTCGGCTTTTCATTCTTTCAACGATCACTTCGTAGTTACCCCTCAGCAAAAACCAAAGGCAATTTTGTTCAATGCCCCTCATCAACACCTGACGATACGACTCCTTAAGCGCTGAAGAAGCGATCACAATGGAATGGTTGCTCAACTCCCTTACGGCAACCTCGTTTAATTTCTCAAGCCAACCCTGACGGTCATCGTCAGTTAGCGGAATTCCAGACGCCATCTTGGTACGGTTGGCTGGCGGGTGAAAATCATCTCCGTCAAAAAAAGGAATCTGTAATTTGTCGGCCAGCTGTTTGCCCATGGTTGACTTTCCGGAGCCGGAGACTCCAAAAACGAAAAAGACTTTGTTCCCTGTTGTACTCAAACTATTCGGTCAAAATTTATGGGCAATTGCATTACCTCATCCAGATAAAATTAAGGATAAAAACGCTGGGATTTCCTTGCACGCTAAGGACTATTTGACTTCCACCCCAACTGATTAAAAAAAATATGTAAATTGTATGGGTCCATTCACCGCCAATTTAACAGCCACATGACCCAGCTTATTTTCGAAAACGAATTTGTGATTTGCCAGTTGGATGATGCCTTGCCCGTACTCAAGCATCGTTGGAAAAAGGAAATGGCCGGAGAAGTATTCCGCGGCAACCTGATGAATATTCAGCAGCACTATATCAAACTTGCTGCTTCGTATAAGCGGCTGGCGTGGCTGGCGGATACCCAATTGCTTGGCGAGGTAGATGATGAAACCGAACGATGGTTTACAGAAGTGTGGGAAGACTTGCTTTTCAATAAGGCAGGTGTGAAGGTTCATGCTGTCATTCTGGGCGAAGACTTTTATGCGGAATATCCCATGGAAAAATTTAAAATGGATGCCGAGCAAAAGTTCAAGGACAAAAATGTTCAGCTAGGTGTTTTCATTGATGAGGAAGAGGCGTATGATTGGATTAGAACACGATAGCTTCTCGCATTAACATCCCGTTACTTTCGGTATTATCCCAAAATCGAACTCCGTTCATCTATTCGAAATACCGCTTAGCCCTTCCCTGGCACACCCTAGTTTATATTTCGTTTGAAAGTATACCTCAAACAAAAACCTGGCAAAATGAAATTTCAATTCGCAAAATTATTAATTCCGACCATGCTGCTCGCAGCACAATTGGAATCGACCAACGCACAAGTTACTACCCCCAGGGTGGCAAGTCCCGCTGCTTCCGTTTCGCAAACCATTGGTATTTCCACCATAAGCGTTAACTACTCGCGACCGTCCGTTAAAGGCAGGGAAGTGTGGGGAAAAATGGTACCCTATGGCTGGAACAAACAGGGCTTTGGCCTTGGCAACGAAGCACCCTGGCGCTCGGGCGCAAATGAAAATACCACCATCACGTTCTCGCACCCAGGTAAACTGGCGGGGAAAAATGTTCCGGCAGGAACATACGGCCTTTTTTATGTGATTAATGCAGACAACAGCGGAGAGGTCGTTCTCTCTAAGGATCATCAATCATGGGGAAGTTTCTTTTATGATCAGAAAAATGATTTGCTCCGCGCGCCCATTCAAATCCGGGATCATGTGCATACCGAACGGCTCACCTATGACTTTATCAATATCGACCAAAGTTCGGCTGAGCTGGTGCTCAACTGGGAAAAGAAACAGTTTCCCGTAAAAGTTGAATTTGCCGTTCATGACATCGTGATGGCCAATGCCGCTGAAGAACTCAAGAGTGTAAAAGGATTTAACTGGCTTGGTCCAAATAGCGCTGCCAACTATGCGCTGCAAAACAATACACACCTGGAGGAAGGATTAAAATATGCCGATCAGGCCATTGCGGCAAACAAAACTTTCGCCACACAAAACATAAAGGCAGGTCTGTTGGAAAAGACAGGCAAAACAGCAGAAGCAGAAGCCCTCATTAAAGGCGCTATCGATATGGCAACTGAGGTTGAGTTGAATGCTTATGCTTATCAATTGATGGGTCAAAACAAAGACGACAGGGCGCTTGAAATGTTTCTTTTAAATGCCAAGCGCCACCCGAACAGTGCCAACGTGTGGGACAGCCTGGGAGATGGTTACAATAAAAAAGGAGACAAAAAAAATGCGATCAAATCGTATAAAAAGTGTCTTACCCTGAATCCTCCGCCAGCGGTAAAGGCTGCATCGGAACAACATTTAAAAGACCTGGGCGAAATGTGAATTCACAAAAAACAAGGCTGTCTCAAAAGTTCAAGGTGGCCGTCATCGCGAGCGAAGCGTGGCGATCCCCGTGGTGTTCTGCCAGCATTTTGCAGATTGCTTCACGCTGTTCGCAATGACGAATTAACTTTTGAGACAGCCTCTTTTTTTACAATACCTATTCTACAAGCGTAAAGATTCTGTTCCAACGTATTTTATGGAGTAGGTCCGCTTCGCTGTTGATCGACATCCACCGGAACAAGGGTTTTCCTAAAATGTGATCCTCGGGCACAAAACCCCAATAGCGTGAGTCGAGAGAGTTGTGCCTGTTGTCGCCCATCATGAAATAATAATCCTGTTTAAAGGTATAGGACGATAACTTCACACCGTTGATAACCAGCGCGCCATCACCAACCGACACATTTTCATGGCCTTCATAATCCCTGATGATTTCGCCATAAGTACCGAGCGTCTCATCGTTGATGTCAATGGTCAATCCCTTTTCCGGAATCACCAGGGGACCAAAGTTGTCGCCATTCCACGATGTATTTTTTATAGAAGGAAATATATTTTCATCGGGGCCATCGTGGGTGGTGTAGTCCTCTTTGACCGCATCGATAAATGGAAGTGATTGGATTTCTTCTACTTGCTTTTCGGTGAGCAACATTCTGTAAATCACTTTTTCGTTCGCTGCTCGCCCGAGGTAATAAAAGTCATCCGCACTTAAGCCAAGCTTGTCGAGGTGGCGTTGATGAATCTCACTGCGTGAAGAAATCAGGTAACTGAATTTCATATTTTCAGGGCGGGCCAAGGGCGTACCATTTACTATTATTTGTTTATTCCTGATTTCAAAACGATCACCGCCAATCGCCACGCAGCGCTTCACATAATAAGTTTTCAGGTCAACGGGACGCGCTATGCCGTCATTCAACATCAGTGGTGGCACATTAAATACTACAGGCTCACCGCGTTCTACCGACCGCAGCCCGGGCAGACGAAAAGAAGGCAACTGAATCCAATCCACGTAGGACGGTATCTCCGTTCCCCATATCTTTTGATGCGTCAACGGAAGCTGTAGCGGAGTCCGCGGTGTTCTCGCTCCGTAATAAAATTTACTTACAAAAAGGTAGTCGCCAACGAGAATGGTATTCTCCATAGATGGAGTTGGCACCACAAACGCCTCCACAAACGACCACCTGAACAATGTGGCAACAACTACTGCAAATACAATTGAATCGCGCCATTCAATAAATTTTGATTTAGGCTTTGCCTGTTTTTGCGGTGTAAAAAGGTTGAACCGCATAATAGAGATTTTAACCATTACAAACGGAAATATACCCTCAGGGTTCTGTGTGCAGCCGCGCGAAGTCAAGTAGCCTACCTGGATCAATGAGGTGCTTTATTTTTTAAGTTAAAATTGCCTTATATTGGCGCCAAATTCAAAACTAAAAATCGCACAATGAAAAAAAGGTTCTCTCTATTTGTTCTGGTTGGTCTATTTAGTCTGCTGTCAGGTTCTGTCTATGCGCAATACGCCAAGGGTGACAAACTCTTAAACATTGGTATTGGCGTAAACTCGTATTACAACGGTGGTATTCCTGTTGGTGCCTCGTTTGAAGTTGGCGTTACCGATGAGATAAGCGTTGGAGGATCCATCGACTACTTGTCGCACAAGTACAATGCAGGGTTCGGGAGTGATTTCAAATTCACTGCCCTGTATATCGGAGGCCGTGGTTCTTATCATTTTAATAAATTGCTGAATCTGGCCAATGACAAAATTGATTTGTATGGGGGACTGGCGTTGGGTTACCGGAGTTTCACGTGGAGTGATTCCAATTTCAACAGCGGCCTGGGCAACAGTTATGGCAGTGGCGTATACCTGGGCATCTTTGCAGCGGGAAGATATTACTTCTCAGAAAACGTGGGTGCATTCCTGGAGGTGGGAGCAGTAGGGTCTACCAATGCAAAACTCGGAGCGGCATTCAAGTTCTAAAACATCTTTACAACAAAACAAAAAAGCACATCGATCGATGTGCTTTTTTATTTACTTCCAGATTTTAACTTTTTTTACCTGATGGGATAATAAACTTCAGTTATCCACTTGGCCGTGTCCTTTTCAACCATGGGGTCGGTGACGTACACTTCCCAGGGCGCTCCCACTACTTCCAATTTTTTATACGCTATGTATTTGTTGATTTCCTCGTGAGGCACATCCAATCCCGAGTAGTCACCCATATACACGACCTTGAGCGCTTTTCCTCCGGGATTCTCCATCAATTTGTATTTGGCGGGAACCTTGGCGCCAGCCGCCACCGGAAGCGCGCAAACCATTTCCATTTGTTTGGCCTCCTCATCGTACATGGGATAGAGGGCAAATGGCTGACCGGTCACTTCAACCTTCGCCTTGCCCAGCATGCCCATGAGTTCACCGTACGACTTTGCCATTTGGGCGCTGATAGCGTTTATATCTTCAATACCCATCTTAGTGGTGATGCCCACATAGTTGACAGGCTGCGTTGTCACCTCCTGTATTTTTACTTTAAACTTTGGCTTTGACTCTGCTATCTCTTTCAATTTGTTGAGGTTATAGTCGAAGGACTTTTCCATTTCCGGCTTCACCATAATGCCCCCTATCAGGCGTGCGATGGGATTCATACCAAAATCAGTCGAAAAACCTGTTGTCAACTTGCAACCCTCTCCCTCCGGCTCAAATGTGTACCACGCCTGTGCTGTCCCTTGCTCCATAAAGTCCAGGTCCATCTTGATGGATTTGTTGGGGATACTTTCTACGATGGTCATCTTTCCTTTGCCGGATTCGGGACCATCCCATTCGGACACCGCACCGACACCCGATTTAATGTTGCCGTAGGTTACCGTCATCTCCTTGTACAGGGAATTCCAGTACGACCATTTCGGGTTTTGTTCGAGGTTATTAATCTCTTCGAATGCATTCTCAGCAGGAGCATTGATGCTGATACTTTTGGAAACTTCAACCGTTCCTGGCATGATAAAACCAGCCAGTAAAACGACTACTACCAGGACGCCAAGGCCAATCAGGATTTTTTTAAACATAATATCGTGGGGTTTTGAGGGGATGAATTTAAATAAAACGACACTAAAAAACAGGCCAAATGGAGAAGATTTAACGCCCCCTAATCGATGAAGGATAGGATTTGTGGGTTAGGCGCCTTTGCAGGAATCCCAAAGGCGGTTGGCAATTCCTAATAAAAACGGAAAATCCTAAAAGGGAAGTAAAGCAATAGCGCTTATCTTTGGATACAGACGTATTGGTGGGCCAAGGTGCACATATACGGATGTTCGCGCCAATCCCCGAGTCCGCGGACAGTGACGACCGAGCCAACAAAGATTCGTTTTATGCAGACTGGACTAAAAGCCAATTTCCGACTTAATAAAATCTTTTGCTCCCATTGGTCCAGTTAGTTCCAATGTGACAATACCCTCGGACTGACCGACAACAAGATTGAATTCAAAAAACGAACAACAAAGGCGTTCGGTCTTGATAAAGTTTGTGAGTAAATCAATTGTGTTATCGGAGTCATTGAATGAATAGCGGACTCCGTTCGTAGTTTCAACCCGTTTGACAACGAGTTTCTTGACCTCGGCAATGACAGTCTTTTTCCGCCCCTGAAGTTCCGGGGTAGTTAACTTACAAGTTACACTGACAGTTTCTTTCCTCATAATTTTTGGATTACCCTGACTAAAAGTTTGAAAAGCTAAGCCGGCCAACATTAATAACAAGATTTTTTGCTTCATAAGGCCCTTTTTAAAAGAGAAAACGACATGGAGTATAGTCCACGGTTTCAGGGCAAACAGGAAAAGCGAGATTTATTTACAGATACAGGCCGGAATAATCTTCTCGAATTCGCATTTACTACTCCGACATCTTTGGAGTGAATCGTTTAAGCGGTCTTTCAGTTGACAGAGACGGTCTATTTGCTGGTCGACCTGATTGACTTTATTCTCAAGTGTAAAAACAAGATTCTCACAAGACGCATCTTCCTCACTCCAAAGCTCAAAAAAGGTATCAATTTCATTAAGGGTGAAACCGAGGTCCTTACCCTTAATAATGAGATTCAGTTTATTTAAGACGGTTTCAGGATACTCCTTATAGTTATTCTCTCTACGGAGTTTTTTAGGCATTTCGATTAAGCCCTTTTTCTCGTAAAAGCGGATTGTATCTCTGGACAAGCCCGTCTTTTCTGATAATTCACCTATTAGCATAAAAATATTATTTACTCAAACCCTTGACCGTGGACTAGCTCCACGGTATGCATTTGACTGAAACGTTAAAATCAAGGAAAAGATGAAAACAAAATCAAGTAACCAGACAAATTTATTCAAAACCTTTGGGTTTGCAGGTATTGCCCTATGTGCAATCAGCTGTGCATTCCCAATTTCTCGAGTGCAGTCAGGTCTTCCGACCTGACCAGCAGTTCTAAAAATATTCTCTGTAATCCACTACTTCAATTAATCCCCTCTCGCCCAATTCATAAAATCCCGCACTCGAATACTTCGAATGTGCGGTCAGGTCTTCCGACCTGACTGCAACAGGCGATCACTTCCGGGTTTTCCGCTGTACTGTCCTGAAATACTGCTTGCCGAGCCACACATTGTGAATCGGATCCCACGTACTTTTGTGGTTAAAATCTGAAAGCCCGGATGCCGTTGCGGCCCACGTCCCCGCGCTGACGAGAAAATCATTGCCAAAAATATTTTGCTCTTTACCACTGGTGACATATTCAAGATACAGGTTGATAGAAGTCACGTTCAAATCTTTGGCGATATCCTGCATCAAAAGAGACGTGTTCAGGTGATCCGAATGATCACCTTTATTTATGAGTGTGTCCGTCTCTGCAAGGTTGAATTGAATGGCTTCAGCAACCTCTGATTCCGATTTGATCAGCAGCTTTATGGTCTCTTTCAAATCATTCAATGAAGTGTAGGTGGTACTGCCGTCAACCGCAGCGATGCTGTTCACAGACCCATTGTACAACCTCCTCAAACTGCTGTAACCGTGTTTTGCATAACCAGAACCATCATAGTTCCCATCCGGAAGTCTTAAAAAATAGGCTACCGCATTTGAATACGTAAATTTTTTAATCGCATGATTATTTACATTTACTGATTCGGGATGCATGTCGCCACCCAACCCGGCTTCAGGATTAATCGCATTGGCCATAAACCTTATCGCTCTTAAACTTCCCTCCTCCCGGGCGAGGTAATAGTTGTTATTGCCCGTTCCGCTTCCTGCATCACCGGCCGTGGTGTGCAAAAAAATCACTTTGTTTCCCCGGGTCTCAAGGCGGTGGTAGGCATTGGGATTCATGAACAATTGCCAGTCATCCGGATGGGCAGAAACAAATACGTCTAATGTTTGTGCCCTTAAGCCCAACTGAGCCGTGCAAAATGCGAACAATAGAAGAATTACTGTTTTCATAATCCGAAATTACTTCAACCCCTCGCGTTTCTTCTCCATTTCCCCTTTTATCTCCAGCAAACGTTTTACTCCTGCCATTGCCTGGGCTGTGGGCTTTACATCTGCGTTTTGCAAGACCAGTTGCATGTGCAGGAATTTTTCCTGGAGACTTACGATGGTTTCATTGGCACTTTCCGTGATACTGCCGTACATGATGTCCGGATTTTCCGGGGCGCCCACACCGATCATGTCGCGCAAAGAAGTGTATTGCGCCTTCTTTAGTTTTTTCTTTCCATTCAGTTGCGCCTCGATGGACTCGCGCAAATTTTGCAATTCATGATAGCCTTCATAACACTGCATTGAATAATCGTGTTGTTCTTTCAAGTCAGTTGGGCTTATCATCACCCGCGGATCCATTTTTACTTCCAGGGCTTGTTCCATGGTTTTACCATCAGCCGTCAATCGCACCCTATACTTTCCTGGCATCACCAGCGGACCTTGCGGCCCGGTGGGTGTATTTTGATAAACAGCCGATATGGAATGCTGACGCGGTGCGCCACGCGGTGGCGCATAACGCAAGTCCCAAATAAAGCGTTGATGACCCGAAGTGGTTGCTATTTTTTGCTCCGGACGGAACCAATAAGTGGGATATTGATACGAGGCGGTGTCCAGCACTTCAGGTTGATCTTTGCTTGAATACTTCCTGACCGCCTGACCTTCGCTGTCTAAAATTTCCAAGGTGACTTCAGAGGCATTTTGAAGCAAGGTGTAATCCAGGATCGCGCCATCAGGCGGATTTTGTCCTGTTGGTTCTTCCGGGAGAATAGGCGTATCCAAAAACATATTGTCGCGCACGCGAATAGTTGACGGAGGTGCAACCAAATAAACTTGTTCGGCCTGGGCAGCCCTGACCAACTGACGCAGCGGATTAATATTGTCCATGATCCAAATGGATCGGCCATGTGTTCCGATAACAAGATCATCTTCGTGAATAACCAGGTCACGGATCGATGTTGCGGGCATGTTCATGCGCAACGATTGCCAGTTGTCCCCATCATCGATAGAAAAATATACTTGCCGTTCTGTTCCCGCGAACAGCAGTCCTTTTTGTTTGGGATCTTCCCGCACCACATTCACAGGTCCCATTGGATTCATTCCTTTTGCTATTTCTGTCCATGAAGTGCCACCATCGTGTGTGCGATAGACGTGTGGATGCATGTCGTCCTTGCGAATGGCATTGACTGCCATGTAGGCTGTGTTCACATCAAAGTGGCCGGCATCCATAATGGAAACCTTATCCCATGATCTCAATGCAGGAGGTGTAACTTCCTTCCAACTCTTGCCGCCATCTTTGGTCACATGCACAAGTCCGTCATCGGTGCCCGCCCAAATCGTATTGACATCAAGTGGTGAGGCGCTCACCGCATAGATCACCGCGCGTTGCCGCATGGTTTCCATCTCTGTAGTCTTGAAATCCCCAACACTCGCGGGTACTTCTGGTTGCTTTCGCGTAAGGTCAGGGCTAATGATTTCCCACTGCTCTCCCCCATTCATGGTTTTCCACAACACGTTGGTACCGAACAACAACATGTTGGGATCTTTGGGGTGAAAAAGTAAGGGCAACGTGCGCAGCAGCCTGTATTTGCCCGAGCGCAACGCCTCTGGCGCCACACTTTGTGACTGCCCTGTCTTTTTGTTGAACTTCATTACGCGTCCGCCATAAATGATGTCGGGATTTTTGGGGTCGGGGGCGATGGCCGCGTATTCATCGTTGCCCACACCAATCCAATCGCGCATGGAAATTTGTCCGCCATTGCCACGGCTGGCCACACCAATGGCACCACTCTCCTGTTGCCCACCATATACCCAATAAGGAAACTGGTTGTCCGTACTCACGTGATACATCTGCGAAGTGGGTTGATTCAGCCACGTGCTCCAGGTTTTACCTCCATTGACACTGATGGTAGCGCCCTGATCGACCGCGAAAAACATGATGTCGGGATGTTCGGGATTGATCCATAGCCTGTGATAGTCATCGCCACCCGGAGCACCTTTGAAGGACCACCATGTTTTTCCTCCGTCAATCGATTTATAGGCCGCCACATTGCCGGCAAAGACGATGTCAGCATTTTTGGGATGAACTTTTATTTCTGCAAAATCTCCTCCCCTTCCCCATATTCTGGGATCAGTTGTAATCAGCGACCAACTTTCACCAGCATCATCACTTCGATAGATGCCACCGTTCTGCTTTGCATCTACTGTCGCGTAGATCCTTTTTGGATTGCTTGGGGAAATTCCGAATCCAATCCTACCTAATCCTTGTGCCGCGCCCGGTAGACCGTTGGTCAATTGTTTCCAGGAGGTTCCGCCATCTACCGATTTGTACAAGCCGCTGTTGGGTCCCGAGAAAGCCGCATTCTCCCACGGCCCTTCCTGGTGTTCCCACATGTCTGCGTATAATATTTGCGGATCGGTAGGATCAAATTCTATTTGAATAGCTCCTGTGTTGTGATTAATGTAAAATACTTTTTCCCAGCTCTTGCCACCGTTGGTCGTTCGGAACACACCCCGCATTTCATTTGCTCCGTAGGGGTGTCCCAGTCCAGCAACAAAAACGACATCAGGGTTGGTTGGGTGGACAATTATTCTACCTACCTGTTGCACATCATTAAGGCCAACGTGCGCCCAGGTTTTGCCACCATCTATTGATTTAAAAATTCCATCGCCCACGCTGAGATCGGGCCGGTGAAGGCCCTCTCCACTTCCCACATAGATGATGTCAGGTTGAGTGGGCGACACGGCTATGTCACCTACGGAACCAGTGGGCTGATCATCAAAAATGGGATTCCAGGTGCGGCCATAGTCATCAGTCTTCCAGACGCCACCGTTGTTCACACCCATGAAAAACACATTCGGTTGTGACGGGATGCCCACAGCACCCACAGTTCGGCTGGCGCGAAATGGCCCTATAAGGCGGTACTTAAGATCCTGATAATGGGACGGTGAAGCGGACTGGCCCATGACAAAAATGGAAGAGCCAAGCAGGATTGAGATCAAAATGAGTCGCATGATGAGTGGATTAAGATTCCGATTTTAGGGAATAAAAAAGGCTTTAACAACTGCGGCACATATGAAGGGGCGAAATTGCCCAACAACAAAATCATTCTGTGATTTGGGATGGCCTGTCGATAAAGAGAGGGAAATTTCGTAACTTTGAAACCTTCATCTGTCTTTTCGAAGGCTCCCTTCTTTAATGCATTTGAATTCAGCTAAAATCAATTATTCACGGACCAAAACTATTTATGGGAAAATCGCAGGAGACCTGGAACAAGAAACAAAAAGAGAAGAAAAAGCAGAAGAAAAGAGACGACAAGGAACAAAAGAAGCAAGAGAGAAAGGCCAACTCATCGAGCAATTTTGAAGATATGCTGGCGTATGTAGATGAGTTTGGCAACATCACGTCCACTCCTCCCGATCCCATGAAAAAAAAGGTGTCTGTTAAGCTGGAGGACATCGAAGTCAGTATTCCCAAGCAGGCGCCCATTGATCCTGCCGATTTGATAAGGAAAGGAAGCGTTACTTTTTTCAATGATTCAAAGGGATACGGATTCATCAAAGACACAGAAACGCAGGACAGCGTATTCGTTCACGTAAACGCCCTGACAGAGCCCATCAAGGAGAAAGACAAGGTGACATTTGAAGTAGAGATGGGTCAAAAAGGACCAGCTGCCGTCAATGTGAAGCTGATCAAGCCAGAGTAATTTGGTACAAGCCGATTTTTGCAAGCACTCCCGTGCTTGATGATTGTGATTTTTTTAGCCACTGGTTTGCAAAGGTTCCCGGGCCTCGGAATGAATACAGACAGGTAGAAACCGCCTGCCAAAGTTCACTTCCATTTCATTTTGCGAATTCATACATTGGTTGGGCATAAAAATAATGCATCAACCAAACGCAATTACCATGAAATTCCATTTCTGGGCACTCGCTTGCCTCCTTATTATCCAGACCAGATCCAACGCCCAAACCAAAACACCCTTCAGCAGAATGGACGTGTTTGAATTGGAATGGGTGGGCGATCCACAAATTTCACCAGATGGAAACCAGGTGGTTTACGTGCGGTATGGCATGAACATCATGACCGATCGCAGGGAAGGAAAATTATGGATCATCAACTCGAATGGAACAGGTCATGAGAAACTAACCACCAACGATGTGGGCGAAAGCAGCCCATCGTGGTCACCGGACGGAAGCCGGATAGCTTATGTGAGCAGCAGTGGTGAAGGATCCGAAGTATTTGTCTATTGGTTAAAATCAGGACACACGGCACGACTCACGCAACTCAACCGCTCGCCCCGTGGGCTGGTGTGGTCACCCGATGGAAAACAAATTGCATTCTCCATGCATGTGCCGGGCAATGAATTGTCGTTGGTAAAACCTCCAGCCAAACCTGACGGGGCCAAGTGGGCGGATGCACCCAGGGTAACCACCCGATTAAAACATGAAGCGGACGGATCTGGATATATGGAACCTGGCTATGCGCACTTGTTTGTTATTCCTGCCGAAGGTGGAACAGCAAGACAAATAACCTCGGGAGATTTTCAACACCGAAGCTCACCGGTCTGGTCAAAAGACGGACAACAATTGATCTTCTCAGGAAACCGCAATGAGGATTGGGAATACGATTTTGATAATTCAGAACTCTATGCCGTCAACGTTGCTGATGGAAAGTTCAACACGCTAACCACCCGCAAGGGTCCCGATTACAGCCCGGCAGTTTCCCCGGACGGAAAAACCATTGCCTACCTGGGATTTGACGACAGAACCCAGACTTACCAGATCACCCGATTGTATACCATGAACCTGGATGGTTCGGGTAAAAAAGAAATCGACACCAGATTGGATCGGGATATCAACAGCCCTGTATGGGATGCCGAGGGCAAGGGGTTGTATTTTCAGTACGATGACAAGGGCAACACAAAGATTGGTTACGTAACCCTTGCTGGAAAAACTACATTGATCACCAACAACCTTGGCGGAGACGATCCAAGCAGACCGTATGGAGGCGGTTCCTTCACGATGTCGAATGCAGGAAGATTTGCTTTCACGCATACCACACCGGAACACCCCAGCGAACTGGCGATTCTTGATAAGGGTACCACGAAGGTGAACCTGATCACGTCATTGAACAAGGACCTGCTGGACTATCGTCAATTGGGACAGGTTGAAGAGATCTGGTGGAAGTCATCCGTGGGCAATTATGATGTGCAGGGTTGGATTGTGAAGCCGCCCAATTTCGAGGCGGGCAAAAAATATCCGTTGATTGTGGAGAATCACGGTGGCCCAACCGCCAACTATGGAGATCGTTTCTCACCCGAGATGCAGCTGCTGGCGGCCGGTGGCTACGTGGTGTATTATCCCAATCCGCGGGGCAGCACCAGCTATGGCGAGAAATTCGGCAACGAGCTCTACCATAATTATCCGGGCAACGACTATGATGACGTGATGGACGGAATGGATGCGGTAATCAAAAAGGGATACATTGACGAACAAAATCTTTTTGTAACTGGCGGAAGTGCCGGGGGAATAATGAGTGCATGGATGATTGGCAAGAGCAACCGGTTTCGCGCTGCAGCGGTGGTGAAACCTGTGATGAACTGGATCAGCAAGACATTGACGGCAGATAATTACTATGGCTACGCCAATTCACGCTTTCCAGGCCAACCGTGGGAAAGCATCGAGACGTATATGAAGTTCTCACCCATATCGCTTGTTGGCAATATTCAGTGTCCAACGTTGGTAATGGTTGGCTCAGCTGATCTGCGCACCCCCTTGTCCGAAGCAAAACAATTGTATCATGCGTTAAAGATCCGAAAAATCGAGACAGCGTTGGTTGAGGTGCCAGGCTCTTATCACTACATCGCCAACCGCCCAAGCCAGTTGATCACCAAGATTGATCACATCCTTGCATGGTTCGATAAGTACAAAAAGTAATTGCCTATGGCCGTCTCCATAAGAGAAGCTACCTTGGAGGACTTTGACGCGGTGTATCAATTTATTTGCACACTGCAAGACAAAACTTTTGATCGGCAGCAGATGCAAAAGCTCTATGAAAGAAACACCCGTAATCCTGACAATACCTACCTGATTGCGCTTGAGGGTGGTGTGCCGGTAGGGTACTTAAGTTGTCATGCACAAGATTTGCTTCATCATGGGGGAAAGGTGGCTGAAATTCAGGAAATGTTTGTGGCGCCAAACTTCCGGAGCAAAGGGGTGGGTAAGTTGCTGATGACTGAAGTCAAAAAGTATGCCCGACAAAAGGGAGCCATTCAATTGGAGGTGACCACACGTGTGGTTCGGGAAAAGGCCATTCGATTCTATGTCCGTGAATCTTTTGTTGATTCACATAAAAAGTTGATTTACGACTTCAATGCACCTTAGCTCAAATATGCAGGCAAGCCTTAAGCAGGTGTCTAATTTCTGATTAAATTGACCAATATAATGTGACGGGGGAATGTGGGGTGAACTACTATTAACTTAACACCCACCAATTATGCACCGAAGAGAATGTTTGAAAACCATGGCGGTGGGAACATTGTCAACAAGCGCCCTCCTTAGCTCATGCCAAACTGAATCCAGATCACCAATCTCACAAACATTGACACAATCATTGAATAACTCCTTATCTCAACGAGGCCAAACGGCTTCCCAATCGGTGCTTCGCGTGGACTTCGATGCCTATTTTGAGGCCATCAAAAATATCTACCACAAGGTTGAAAACCCGGCCGGTACTTTTCCGCTGAACGTGGCTGAAAATAAGTTAAACTGGCCGATGCTGGAAAAAAAAATGGAAGAGCTTGCATCCGATCACCCAATCCCTCATTGGGTAGCCAACTATACCGATGCCAGTGGTGCTCCTTCATTTCGAGAAACCATTGCAAAGTTTTACGCTGCATTCCTGACCGGATGCGAAATAAATCCGGAACAACTGGCGTTGTCGGCCGGAGCCGGCTCAGCGATAGAGGTAACATCCTGGATACTGGGAGAGCCGGGAGACGTGGCCGTGATACCCGCGCCCTGCTACCCTGTTTATAAACAGGATTTGTTGTTCAAGTCTGGAGTTGAACGTTTCGATCTCGTAACACATCATGAAATCACCGATTTAAAAAATGGTCCATTACTCACCGTGGCTCACCTCGATCGGGCCCTGAAAGAAATTGAGAACCAGGGTAAACGATTCAGGATGTTGATCATTACAAATCCCGATAATCCAACTGGTGGTTTGTACGCACAGGCAAGACTGGAGGAGTTTGCCGATTGGTGTGTCCTCCATCAGATTCATTTGATCGTCAACGAAATATATGGACTTTCCTTGATCAACACTGACCACCCTGAGTTGACCAAGGATTATCCGGAACAAGTCCCGTTTTATGCCTTTGCCAATATCATGAAGGAAAAACAAAGCGACTATTTGCACCAATGGTATGCTTTGTCCAAGGATTTTGGCGCTTCCGGGTTCCGCGTGGGGATGGTACATTCACACAATAAAACGTTCATCACCGCCTACAATAATCTGAACGCTCCTTCCATGGTATCAAATTATACGCAATGGATGTTTGACCTGGTGTTGTCCGATCATGCTTTTGTTAAAAAGTACATCACAACCAATCAGAATTTGTTAACCGATACCTACCTGACCGTGATCCGCCAACTCAGAATCCTGAACATTCCATATGCTCCGGCTCGCGGAAGTCTTTTTGTGTGGCTGGATCTATCTGAATTTCTTAAAGCCAATACCCAAGAGCAAGAAAGCGATTTGTGGAATGATCTATACAAGCAAACCGGAATTCTATTGACACCTGGTAACGGGTTTGGTCACACCAAGCATGGGCAATTCAGGCTGGTGCATTCATGCTTTGCAAAAGAAGACCTTGAAGTGGCCATGCAACGATTTGAAAACTTTATTGTTAAAAAACGCGCTTAATTTCTATTCATCAGAATCGTAAAATTCTCAAAAGTGTAGTTGACCCTGCCATGAGTTGAGTCCACTCCTTTTACAGTTCCTTTTTCAATCTCGCTCAGTGCCGTGTTCAGTTCTACCAACATAGAAGGCTCAACCAACGGTGTATTGTGCGCAGGCAACAGGTGTTTCAATGTGGGAGAAATTGACGCCAGTCTTTGGATGGAATTTTTGTAGGCGGCAAGATTTGTTTCTTTCGCAAACAACCAGATTGCCCCCTGATAAAAAGTGTCTCCTGTCCACAACAATCCGTTTTCTTTATCCCATAATCCAATCGCGTCTGGTGTGTGCCCTGGAATGGCAATAACTTCGAGAATCCTGCTACCCAAATCGATTTTATATCCCTCGGCCACATATTCATCAATTTCGTAGGGTCTGATATGGTGATTTTGTGCAATGACCCCTTCAGGTAAAGGCTTGCACAATGCATCGGCAGAAACTTCTTCAGCAACCCGTTCATGAGGAAGTCCTTCCTTCCTTGAGGCCGTAAAGTCTGTATTCATCCCATAGATGAAGGCAAAATCCGCGTTGCCTCCAACATGATCGTAGTGAGAATGTGAATTGAGTACCCTGATCGGCAAACGCGTTATCCTTTCAACAACGTTTTTAATGTCACCGATCCCATTTCCGGTATCAAACAACAAGGCGAACTCATGACCGATGATCAGGTAAGAGATCACCTCTTGCCATTGATGGGGTTCATAGATCGCATAAATACTATCCTGAACTTCGTACACATCAAACCAATAATCGGAAAAGTTCATCCGCTCGAACCGGGCATTGGCAGCACGTGGCAATTGATCGCACCAGCTGTTATTTGGTTCGGCAGACTTGCCGCACCCACTGAGAATCAAAATCAGGGACGCGAGAAAAATGTTCTTCATCAATTTTGATTAATTTGTCGAAAGATACGTGCTATTCTCATGAAGAAAAAAGAATGCCCTTCGTGTGCGATGGAGGTAAACGGGAAAGATAAAATTTGCCCAATTTGTGGTTACGAGTTCGCTGAGTACAGCACGGGCTTCAAGTGGATCGCGATCCTTCTCATCATTTTATTCATTCTGTATTTTATATTTTAATATGCAAAAGATACTGATCATCGCGTTTGCTATCCTTGCTGCACAGTCGCACTCTCCTGCACAAAATCAGACTGCACAGCTTCAGTTTATAAAATCCGTAAGACAAAAAGGGCCGGTTGCTTACCGTGATCCCTTCGGTTCGATTTCACCTGACGGAAGATTATTCGCCTATTCAGATCGGAAAAAAATTGTGATTCAGCAGGTGGTTGGGGGAGCCACCTATGAACTCGATAAACATGGGACATTTGTAATCACCCTTGCCTGGCTTCCTGACAGCCAACACCTGGTGACCTATGAAATAGGCGGAGAACGAAAATTCTGGTATCTCTATGACTTGAAAACAAAAAAAGGCTCAGCATTATGGCCGGAGAAAAAGACATTAACAGATCATTCCCGATCGATTAATATTGAACGCGCGGATCTCAAAGACCTGACGTGGTCTGCAGACGGAACGCATGTGGCGGGTCTCTCAAAAAGAAATGGCAAAACGCAACTTTGGCGAATGGCATCCGATGGCACAAGCGAAAAAATTCTCATTGAGAAAAGTAATATTGAATCCATTCAATGGAATCCATCCCTCCAATCTTTTGCTGGGATCGTGGAAGAAAACAAGACGAGGTATATCGATCTCAACCTGACGGATCCAAATTCCCAAAAGGTCGAAGTTAACAGTTATGGTCCCATCGCCTTTTCTCCCGATGGCAAACTTTTGTATTTCAGCGAAGCCAACGAGAAAAAAATAGTCGACCTTAAGAAATATGACCTTGTCACCAAAGAAAAGACGCAGCTTGCAGCCTTTTCGCGGGATAGTTACGCACCTTCCGTATCTCGTGACGGATCCGTATTGTTCAAGCTGCAAGACTATAAAGTCTTCATCGCAGCGGTTGACGGTGACGGAGGCGAGGCGAGACCCATCACTACTTTCATGGCTGAAATCTCCCATTGGCATCCCAACGGAAAACTACTCTCGTTCACTTATGGAAATTGGCGCAGGGTCATGGATGACATGAATTACCCGCACATTTCACAGGACATCGGTTACATCCATTTTGATATCAATAAAACGACAGACAAGCCTGATGTAGTTGTTCGTGCCTCCTACTCGGAGGACCAGGGAATGTGCTGGTCACCCAACAACAAGTGGATTGCATTTCACACGCATGCCGATGGCACCGATGATATCTGGATTCAGCCAAACAATGATGCCGCCAAAGGCAAACCGTTGTCGACAGGTGGCCATGAAACCGGATGGCCGCGTTGGTCACCTGACGGAAAATGGATTATATCCAACACGGCCAAGACGGCAGATCGTATCAATAAATTAATTCTGATTCCCATGGACCAGGAAACTGGTGAAGCCATTTCAAAACAAATCGATCTGATACCTCCCGGCCTGGAAGAAGGAAGTTTTACCGATGCCCAATGGATCACAGACAGCCATACATTGGCGGTTGAGTATGTGGTAAATCCGGAACTAAAGGAAATCCACCTGGTGCCCATTGACGGGAAGCCTGGAAAAAAAATCCATTCATTCAACAGCGACCAACTGTACTCGGGCATTGCGCTGTCCTACGATCAGCAATGGATTGCGTATATCGCTCCCGATGCAAAAGGCAACTACCAGGTGTGGAAAGTCTCCATCGATGGCAAGGAGGTGAAGCAACTTACATTTGACGAAACGGACAAGACACATCCGGCAGGGTCCCCCACCGATAACATTTTTTCATTTACGGTATTTAACTACCAATCAATTTTTTGGATGGTGAAACCCTAGCCGAACAAAATCACGTAATTAGGGGGGTATTTCTAATTTATTTTTTAGGTGACATTTAGGTTTTTGCTAATCGGAAAATGAATAATGTGTAAGATACTCCTCCCGGCTTTTCTTTTTATTACGACTATTCTTTCCTCGAATGCTCAGCAACGATTTTTGATGGGCGTAAAACTGGGGACCAACGTTGCCACCCAAAGCGTCAAAGGCAACTATCCCCTTCAACCAGGATACATTACCCGCGTGCACTTCGGAGTACTTACAGAGCTGAAGTACGCCAAGTTCGGCTTCCAGGGCGAATTTCTTTATTCTGGACATGGAATGCAGTATGATGGGATACAGGTGAGAGGACTGAAGAATAAACTCGACTACATTAATGTTCCCATGATGGCCAAATGGTACGTAACCAAAAATTTGAGTGTGTTGGCGGGGCCGCAGTTCGGGATGTTGTTCGATCACGAATTTCAGGACGACCGAAACAGTTTCAACTATAGATCAGACGACTACTCTACGATTTATACGCGATTCGAAATTTCGTATGGTGGGGGACTGGAGTGGCAGTTCGAAAACAGGATGAGCATATACGCCCGGTATATTGAGGGTGTTACCAAAATAGATGACGGAGTGTCTTATTTGGTTGCCACCAAAAATCACACGTTCCAATTTGGTGTAGCCTATCGGTTTTAAGCGGATCAATATTTCTTCTGTGTACCCAGGTACCAATCGTCTTTTTCTCCATCCTGATCCCAGTCCACCCAGCAACCAAAAGTCACCACATCACCTTCCAGAGAGTAGGTACAGGACGTTGTATCTGTAAAAGGTCGTTGTGTAATCATCGCAATTTCACTGGCGGTTGCTGACCAAGTACCTTCCGGATTGAGCACGAGGCTGTCTTTCAAATTGAAATGTTCTGAATTAAAGGTTCCGTCATCTCTGAAATAAGTTCTGATTGGTCGGATTTGAAGTTTTTCCTCCCATGTGAACTCGTCCAGTTCCAATACGCTGGATGGCTCGCCTTGTTTTTTATCTATTTCAATCCGGAGCGTCACGTTCCGCCACTCGCCTTGCAATGGATGGGGCAGAGTTTTCTCGTTCTTTTCAGCGTTCTGCTTCGAGGGACTGCAGGCAGTCAGCATTATCAGGAAAGGGATCAGCTTGTTCATGTATGCTTTGATTAATTATTTATAAGTTGATTCAATTCGTTAATTTTCAATGAATCCATCATCCCACGTTCGGCTCTTATCATGATTTCGCAAGTCAATGCCAAAATCCACAAATCCTTTTAATGCAAATAACACACTCAACCAGCCCGCATAGACTTCTTCATAATCTTCCCAGGGTACATCGCTGTTGGTAAGCTGGAGATCGGTCCCTCCATTTTTATCTTCCTTCAATTCAAAGGAAACACGGCTATTAAAGTAGTCAATTTCAAATCGATAAGGAGGTTGACGAAGCAAAACTATTGCGGCATACTTTACGCCATTAATGAATTCAAAATGGATCGTATTGTCCAATTCCCGGGCAGATTCTGCCCAAAACCGGGCCCTCCCCTCATCTGAGTCCAGCGCCTCATAAACCTTTGCGATCGGTGATTGCAGGTGAAGTTTCCAAACAATGGGTTCCGGGTACATCTGTTCTAGTTCAAAATATTCTCAAAATGTTGGATGGCAATCAAATAGGGAAATACCTGTGCTTTCTGAATTCCTGCTACCACTGCCGGATCTGCTGCCATCAGTGCTTTGGCTTTGCTTATGTCGGGTGCTTTAAAAATCGCGATACCAAACAAATGCTCGTCTCCGGGCTGAAGCAGCGTGCGTCCCGCAAACAAAAGTATACCTTGTTTACCCAAATCGTCCAGCCATTGCGCATGCTTTTGAATTGCCTTTTCTGTTTCGTCCGTCCACCGGGCAGGGTCTTCATAGGCCTTCGTCAATTTAAGGTAGTAGCAGAAAATTTGCTCGCTTGTCTTGCGCTCCGTATCGCCTTTGTTCACCAAATTTTCCAAAGAACGAAATGCGCCATTCCATGCATTGGTAAAAAACTGATAGGCACCATCCCAGTCCTTGCCCGTTCTCCAGCCTGTGTGTAGCAGTGTCACGATCGTTTTGGTATCCGATACCTTTGAAAAAAAGACCGTGACGTTGGTCAGGGGTCGGACCACATTCATAAATGACTTGTGATCTTTGTTGCCTGTCCATTCTATACTAAAGTAATAAGGTTTGTTTACGGACAGTACTTTGCAACCATATGTGCTGTTGTTGGTTAGATCTGGATCATCTGGGGACCAAAAAAGCTCATACTTGCCGCCCGGCTTCATGTCCACATCCGCCTTCGCTGTCAACCAACGCTCCAGTAATTCGTTTTTTGAAAAGTATTCAAACGCGGACGCCAACGGGCAATTCAGTGCAGCAGACACCTGTATAATCTTATCCATCATTTCCTGTTTGGTTTCAGGCTGTTGACCATGACTGAAAAAAAACGTTATGCAAAATAGGACAGTTAGTTTCATCGCCAGGCACCAATGATTAAACCCATCACCGTCAGCGCCACAATGCTATAGCCAGCATTGATCAGGAATAATTTGAACGATCTTCGCTCAAACAAGTAGTGTGTGCCTACAAAAGTTGCTACCCATCCGAATCCGGCAAGAAAGCCGTAAAACGCACCCATAGAAAAATCGGTGTCAGGCCCCAGGAACATCGCCAGGTTGATGGCCGCGATTAAGCCCATTAAAAAGGCAAGGCCGAATATTTTTGGCATGTTTCCTTTCTTCATATCTTCTTCAGTGAATCCATTCTCCTTCATCCATGCTTTTCCAAATAATGCCGGAGAGTACCAAACTCCCCCGATGAGGAAAGTTGACAATGCAGAGACTAAAATTGCCCAGTAGTTCAAAAACGAGGTGTCCATAGTTGTTGGTTTTAGGAAATGAAAATATTTATTGCGGGGTCAATATTGTTCCAGTGTTAAGATAATGATTAATGGCCTCTTCCCAGTCCTTTAACCGATTTGAATACATTTGCTCCAGTGCTATTTTATTTCGTTGGTTGCCGCGGGGTGTCAAGCCAGTAAATGAATAAGAAATCGTTGCGGATGTCAGGTCATCTTGCGCGCTGCATCTCACCCTGATCAACCAGATTCTCTCCGGTGCAGTCACGGTATATTCAATGAGATATTGTTCAGGAAAATATTTTGTTACAATCCACAGATAAGGAGGTTCATTTTCAAATCGAGATGGCGATTTAAAAATCATCTGCTCCTCCACAATGCCTGAGGTTGAAAAGACGATCTCCGGATTCCACCCATGCGCCCACTCCTTTTCCCGTATTGGTCCGAACAGCGGAAATACATTTTCAACTTTTCCTTTCAATAGAATAGTGGCCTCGTCCGAGAATCGTTCAGCCCTCATTGTGCTTGACCCGTTATTAGTTATACACGACTCTATGGATAGCATTATTAATAGTATTGAAAATGCCCTCATTCGTTTTTTATGAGTTGAATTTGCGAACTTTATAAACACAAAAGGGAAAGGAATGACTGAACCGGAACAATCGGAGCGTGAATCGGAAAAAAGAATAACTCATCCCGAGATACAACTGGATGACATTAAATTCAGATGGATCGGCATTCCGTTTTTTGGTATCCTCATACCGAATGCCACGGGATTATTTGGCCCTCTCTCCTATATGAGTCTCACTTACTGGGCAGGTTACCTTTATTTTATTTTGCTGGCGTATTTTATTTGGCAGGGCAACCGGTATTTATTGTTCAGGACACGTAAACGGTTCACCTGGTTTGATAAACCCGTTGAGAAATTGATACTGCTGTTGATGAACAATGTGTTCTACACTGCGCCACTCACCGTTGCCTGGCTCTGCTTGTGGTACATTTGGGCCGGGTTTCCAAAGGCAGACTGGAGTGTCATACAAATGGTGGTCCTCATTAATGTGATCTGTGTTTTATTCGTTACCCACGTATATGAAACCGTTTTCCTCGTAAAAGAGAAGGAAAGTGAAACGGTAAAGAACGAACAACTACAACGCGCCAGGGCCGAGGCCGAATTGACGGCCTTGAAAAATCAGGTTGATCCGCACTTCATGTTTAATTCCTTAAACACGCTTTCCCACCTGGTAAAATCAGATCCTGAAAAAGCATTGCTTTTCACCGAAAATTTGGCTGAGGTCTACCGGTATATATTGATTCAGAAGGACCACACCCTGGTTTTGCTGGAAGATGAGTTGGACTTCACCCATCGGTACACCGATTTGCTTCATTTGCGCTTTGGCAACGCCCTGATCATCAAAAAAAGATTTAATGGCAAAGAAGAAAAAGACTTTTTAATTCCTCCTACTTCCGTGTTTGTCGCCTTCGAAAATGCCGTCAAGCACAATGAAATCAGCGAACAAAAGCCGCTCCTCATCGAAGTGGATGTGCGCGACAATCACCTGACCATTGCCAATCAAATTCAGCCGAGGGCGAATGCCCAAAACTCATCACAGATCGGGCTCAAAAATCTTAGGGAACGATTCCAACTTATCACTGGAAGTGATATAGAAGCCAGCCAACAAAACGGCCAGTTCATTGTAAGCTTACCCCTCATTGCACTTAGAAACCATGAGAACAATAATAATTGAAGACGAACTACCGGCACGCGCCAAGCTTGAGTTGATGCTCCGGGCCATCGATCCGGCCATTGAGGTGGTTGCCAAACTGGGAAGCGTAAAAGAAACTTTGCAATGGTTGAAAACCAATAAGGAGCCGGACCTTGCATTTGTCGACATCCAATTATCAGACGACCATTCCTTCGAAATCTTCCGACAGTATCCGGCAAAATTTCCGGTGATCTTCACCACGGCCTATGACAAATATATCCTCGAGTCATTTGAATTTAACTCCGTTGACTACTTACTAAAACCCATCACGGAAGAAAAACTGATCCGGTCACTGGAAAAAGTCAAAAAGCTGGAAGAACATTTTTTACAGGGGAACCTTCTCAAAATACTCAATCACATTCAGTCCCCCGCTTCCAAAGACCGTATCCTGGCAAAGAAAGGAACGGAATTTATTGCGCTCAATCTCAACGACATTGCATACTTTTTTACGGAGCACAAAATTGTCTTTGCGAAAGATTTTACCGGCCGGCAGCTGATTGTTGACAAGACCATTGCCGAGCTGGAAGAGATGGTGGATAAGACAAAATTCTTCCGGTTGAACAGAAAATACCTCAGTTGTCTCAACGCGATTGAAAAATTCAAACCCGACAATGGCAAAATCAAAGTTCACCTCAATCCAGATTCCAAAGAGGATGTTTTTGTGAGCAAGGAATCAGCGCCATTGTTCAGGGAGTGGATTAGCTAATTTAACACCCACGACAACACCCGTTGAGAATTGGTAAAAGGCAATTCTGCTACCTCATCAGCCGCCTGCGCTCAAAAACTCTTTTTTGCGAAGTAGCCCGGCACTTAAGAGCGTAAGTACAATACCTACCGGCAATATTTCAGTTATCGTCACCCCAAATCGAATCAATGGATTCTTGTACAATTCGCTAAAACTGGCCCATTGTTCTTTAGCCTTTTCTATTTCAGCTTCCGAGGCACCATCAGCCTCCAACTCCTTATAATATTGATCCGTCATTTTTGCCGTAAATGATTCACCGATTCTGCTGTAGGTGATCTCCCAGGCAAGACCATACATCACCGCTGCAATGAGCGTAATCAACAAACCGATCTGGCAACCCTTCCAAAATGTAACTACGCCATCGGAATGGTTATCCCGAAAAGATTTGATACCGAAAAAAATCATCGACAAGGCAATGACCATCGTGGTATAGCCAATCAACTCGCCTTTGTCCATCGGGAGCGTGCCACTGTCAAACATCGGCATGGTAATCAGCATCATGGTGGCTACAATGGTACCTGCGATCAGCCCGTATATAAGTATTATTTTTTTCATAGTGATTTAGGTAATTGATTGGTTTAATCATTAAATACAAAAAATCCGTAGCCTCCGGGATCGCGAATGATCACGTTGTCCACCACACCCTGGTCGTTAAAGTGAGTGATCTCTTCAGTTATGGGAATGCCAAGGTCTCTGATTTTCCTAATTATCTTTGGATTGTTTTCTTTGCCGTTGAAGTAGGTCAGGGACGGATTAAAGAAGAGGTGCGGGCACATCATCGGCTTCATGATATTAACGGTCAGTCCGTCTTCATGCACGGCAGATATCCAGCCCTGGTCAGGTGATCCCTTAATTTCAAGACCAATGGCCGACCAAAAACTTGTGGACCTTGTCATATCAGTAGACTCCAGGCTCAGCCCCATGAAGTTGCCCAACACACCAAATGTTGTTTCAGCCGGTTTTACTTCTGGTGCAGGTTCACCTTCTATCAGGTAAATCCAAACCCCGCTTGGGTCTGCACAGACAAAGCCATTTTGCGTCCGATGAACGGCATTCAATTTTTCAATCGCCTTGATTTCCTTCTCCCAGCTCTTTTTGAAGAATTTAACTCCGGCCCGGGCGTAACGATCAGGGTTGATTTCAATAAATGCCTTTCCGTCTGTGACAATGAGTGGTTTCTCTTTTGAAACAACTTTAAAATCCAATTTTTGGTAGAATTTAAGACTGTCTTCGATTTTGTTCGTAGGCGTATGAATCAGTGATTTCATTTTCAAAACATTTGTGTTGCCCAAATATCACCGCAGACCCACCATTCCCGCTCATACCAAAGGGTGATATTTTCCCCTGCCTGAGAAATCACCCCAAAGTACTAGGCTATTAAACGTAATTCCCGCGCCCTCTTGATCGCGAGCGTTCGCCTGGTCACATCCAGCTTCATGAAAATGTTTGACGTGTGTGTTTTAACGGTATTGGCAGACAGGAAAAGTTTATCCGCGATCTCCTGATTGGAAAAGCCCTGCGCCATCAATTCCAACACTTCGTGCTCCCGCTTGCTTAGTCCTGACTTCCTTAACTCCTCCTCATCCAGGAAAAAATCCCGTGAGGTCACAATCGTCTTTTTTCGCGTAAGCTTGAAGCCAATCCAAACTCCGAGGGCAGCAAACAGCACAGCAACAATTCCGATGTAAAATTCCAGTTTGAGGTCGCGTACCATGAATCGGTACTCCACCAGCTTCATCACAAAAACCAAAGCAGCCAGAGCGAGCCCATATAGAATGATGGTCTTTTTCACAGTGACCAAACTACAAAATTTGGAGCTAAATCATCAGTGCAAAATCAACGGGGCTGTAGTTATTCGCGAAATAAAATTTTACATTTAAGTGAAGGCGGTTTCGACCAAAGTTTTAAATAATGATTTCAAATTCTGGTCACAGCGACAAATGGCACTTCATGGTTCTCTTATAACGTCTTATCCATGCAGATAAAAAAATCAGCTAAAAATTACGATGCCGTCATCATTGGTTCAGGTGCGGGCGGTGGCATGGCCACGTACATGCTTGCGCAAGCCGGACTGAAGATTGTTTTGTTAGAAGCGGGACCCATGTATGATCCTACCAAAAATGTGACCCAACTCAAGTGGCCGTACGAGTCTCCGCGCAGGGGTGCCAGCACTGAATTTCGTCCCTTTGGAGATTTTGACGCTTCTTATGGAGGATGGACTTTGGAAGGAGAGCCCTACACGCAAAAGGATGGTACAAAGTTCGAGTGGTGGCGCTCGCGGATGTTGGGCGGAAGAACCAACCACTGGGGAAGAATTTCACTTCGCTTTGGACCAAAAGACTTCAAACGCAAAAGCATTGATGGGCTCGGTGACGACTGGCCGATTGGCTACGATGAGATAGCACCTTACTACGATCAACTGGATCGACTGGTAGGTGTATTCGGGTCAAAGGAAAATTTGCCCAATGAGCCGGATGGCATTTTTCTTCCACCTCCCAAACCAAGACTTCATGAAATGTTTATCAAAGAGGCAGGCAATTCACTGAACATTCCTGTTATTCCTTCTCGCCTGTCCATTTTAACGAGGCCACTGCCCGGCAATAAAAAAAGAGGTGCATGTTTCTTCTGTGCACAATGCAACAGGGGCTGTACCGTGTATGGCGATTTTTCATCATCATCAGTCCTTGTCAATCCAGCCCTGGAAACAGGAAATGTCGATTTGATTACCAACGCCATGGCCAGGGAAGTGATCACCGATGGCAATGGAAAACCAACTGGCGTTTCCTACATCAACAAAGACGATTTGCAGGAATATCAAATAAATGGTAAAGTAATCATCCTGGCAGCAAGCGCCTGTGAGTCAGCAAGGCTGTTGTTGAATTCAAAATCAGCAACGCACCCCAACGGCCTCAGCAACTCCAGCAATCTTGTGGGAAAATATTTGCACGACAGCACGGGAGCATCCATGGGTGGCGTCCTACCCAAGTTGATGGGAAGAAAGCGCTACAATGAAGATGGTGTCGGAGGCCTGCATGTGTACACACCCTGGTGGCTTGATAATAAAAAACTGGATTTCCCAAGAGGTTATCATATTGAATACGGTGGTGGCATGGGTATGCCAGGCTATGGGTTCGGATTTGGGATGCAAAACCTCAACGGAAAATTCCCTGGCAGGAATGGTGAGACCAAAGCTGCCGGTGGATATGGCGCCTCCCTCAAAGATGACTATCGTTATTTTTATGGTGCTTCGTTTGGAATGGCGGGAAGAGGAGAAGCGATTGCGCGTGAAGACAACTACTGTGAGATTGATCCGACTACCGTAGATAAGTTTGGTATTCCGGTGCTGCGCTTTCATTACAAATGGAGTGACTACGAAATCAAACAGGCCAAACACATGAAGGAAACCTTTGCCGAAATCATTGATCGCATGGGCGGGGTTATCACCTGGGGCAAATCAGGCCCTGAAAATAATTACGGGCTTGAAAATCCTGGAAATATTATCCACGAAGTGGGTACTACACGCATGGGCAATGACCCGAAAAAATCCGTGGTGAATAAATTCAATCAGTCGCACGATGCCAAAAATCTTTTTGTAGTGGATGGAGGTCCGTTTGTATCGCAAGCTGACAAGAACCCAACGTGGACAATCATGGCGTTGGCTATTCGCGCCTCGGAATACATTGTAGGAGAACTTAAAAAACAGAATATATAATATGAGTATTGAGTCCTTAGTCTAGAGTAAATAGTACTCGGCAACTCAAGACTAAGGACTAAGAACTAAAGACTAATCTATGGACAGAAGAAAATATTTAAAAACAATGGCAGTAGGAACGCTCAGCGCCAGCGTCTTACTTGAATCATGCAATACCCCGGAAACCAAAACGCCAACACCGGTTGGACCTCCGCCCCTCGATCGCCAACCCATTGAAAAAGAACGCGAGGCCAAACTCAAGGCAGAACAGTTTTTCGATCCACACGAAATGGCAACGATAACTGCGCTTGCCGACATTATCATCCCTGCCGATGGAACCTCAGGAAGTGCCTCTGAAGCCAAAGTGCCCGACTTCATTGAGTTCATGGTGAAGGACAGACCGCAACATCAGATCCCCATGCGCGGTGGGCTCAAGTGGATAGATGTGCAAAGTAATAAATTATTCAACAAAACTTTTGTGGATTGCGCCCCAGATGAACAAATAAAACTGGTGGATGAAATTGCTTTCCCTGACAAAGCCAAACCAGGAATGGAGCAGGGCGTGGCCTTCTTCAACCTGATGCGCGACCTTACGGCTACAGGATTTTTTACCAGCGAGATGGGAATCAAAGATTTAGGTTACATGGGTAACCGCCCCAACCAATGGGATGGTGTGCCTCAGGAAGTGCTGGATCAATTCGGCATGAGGTACGATGAACGGACGCTGAATGAGAGTGTGAAGTTTGATAGCTGATAATTTTGGTATTACCAGGTGGTGTCAGGTCTTAATACCAGACACCACACCAAATCCATATGTCCACCGCATACAATAACCTCCATG